>NZ_JBOICA010000034.1:0-58841 GCF_050739775.1 Pseudomonas sp. | reverse complement strand
CTTGCGGGTCTGCTTGCGCTTGCCGGCGTACTCGGCGTCGGCGAAGGTCATCTGCTTCATCAGGTGTCTCGGCGTTTGAGGTTAAGCATTCTGCCAAATCTGGAAGTCTTCTTCAGAGTTTCCCTAGTGTGTACTGTCCATTGTGTGGCGAGTGGGTTTGCCCGATCAGCGTCTCGCTCGCATACCCGCTTGGTCTGGGTTGGATATTTCGCCGGGTAGCAGGAGAGCGTGTTAGAATCCAATGTTCTCGGTGTTTTGGACCGTTGTCGGAGAATCGCGAAAAAACGGACAAGGACGCTCGATAAGCAACTAAGTCATGTCTAAGCGTACGAGTCATGCCCGTTCATGCGCGCAAACTGGATCAGGCTCATGATGGCTGCTGCTCGTTTGCCGCTGCGCAGCGATCCGGCAAACAACCAGTTCGAGCGTCCCAGTGCCGACGGTCGTATCTGGTTGTCGGGTAGTCAGACGCGGTTACCCGCGTCCAACCCCCTAAGAACCGTGCATGCGAGTTTCCCAGCACACGGCTCAAGCCTCTTTAAGACACCTCTAGTGTCCCGTGCGGCTAATTCAACAATCTATTTTTAATCGCACCCAGCTTTACTTTATGCACCGAGCTGATGATCGTCTCAGCGGTTTTGTTCCACTTGAACGGTTTCGCAGAGTGCTCATTGTGGGCCTCGATGAATTGACGGATACCGGTCTTCAGATCCGCGACGCTGGTAAAAACACCCCGGTACAGGGCTCGCCGTTCCAGTTGCGCGAACCAGCCTTCCACTGCGTTCAGCCAGGAGGCGCTGGTCGGCGTGAAGTGCAGCTTGAAGCGCGGATGCTTCTCCAACCACTGCTTGATCGCGGGAGTCTTGTGAGTCGAGCTGTTGTCCAGGATCACATGCAGATCCAGTTCGGTCGGTGTGCTGCGGTCGATCTGTTGCAGGAAAGCCAAAAACTCCTTGGCCCGATGACGCTGGGTAATCCGCCCGATCACCTTGCCCGTCAAAATGTCAAAAGCCGCGTACAGACTCGCCGTCCCGTGGCGTTTGTAATCATGGGTTCGACGCTCGATCTGGCCCGGACGTAGCGGCAACATTGGCTGTGTGCGATCCAGTGCCTGGATCTGGGTTTTCTCGTCAACCGACAGCACCAGCGCGTTATCCGGCGGGTTCAGGTAGAGCCCGACCACATCGACCACCTTGTCGGCAAAGAGAGGATCGTTACTGATCTTGAACGTTTTCAGCCGGTGCGGCTTGAGGTCGGAGGCGGCCCAGACCTGTCGAACCTGCCAGGCGGTGACCTGCGCGTACTTGGCCATCAGGCGAACACTCCAGTGTGTTGCCTCATGCGGGACACGCTGAGTCGTTAACGTCAGGATGTCGTTGAATTTTGCAGCACTGAGCTTGCGCGGCTGGCCGCTACGCGGCAAATCATGTAACCCCTCAAGCCCTGCCTCCTGATAGCGCTTGCGCCATTTAAAGATCACGGATGCCGATAACTGCATCCGCTCAGCGATCGCTTTTGGTGTGAGCCCCTCGCTCAGGAGGAGCAGAATTCTGGCGCGTTGCGCGAGGTTTTGCGTCAACGTTCCCATCCGTAGCCAGCTTTGCAGGGTAACAAGATCGGCGGGCGTTAAAGCAAAGGGGGCAGCGGGACGGGGCATTTACATAATCAATCCATGGAGTTGGGCCATCATTATATTGGCATTCTTGTGAGTAGTCGAATTAACCGCTCATGACACTAGGCGCTGCCAAATCCGGCGCCTCCTTACACTTGGCCTGACCGGTGGGAGCGGGCTTACCCCGCGATGCGATGTGACTGACAGGCCGCAATCGCGGGTGCAAGCCCGCTCCCACCGAGGGATCAGAACCCTACACTGGCCTGCACATAAAACGTACGCGGCTCACCCAGGTAGATCCCCGCGTTGTTGTCGCTGGAGCGGGTGTAGTACTGCTTGTCGAAGATGTTCTTCACCCCCGCCGCCAGCTTCAGGTTCGATAGCTCCTGGCCGAAGTCGTAGCCACCACGCGCCGCCCAGGTAACGTAGCCAGGAATGTCGCCGAACTGACCATCGGCACTCGGCTCGGTGATGTAGTCGCCGTTGAAACTGCCGTCGGCATTCATCCCGGTACCCGGTGCACGCTGTTTCGATTGGGCGTAGGCATCCAGGTTCCAGGTCCAGCGATTGATCTGGTAACGCAGCCCGGCGTTGACGATCTGCCGCGAATAAAACGGCAGGTCGCGGCCCTTGAAGCCAGGAATCTCGCCTTCATAGGTCGCGCGGGTGTAGGTGAACCCGGCATTGGCGCTCAGGCCCTGCAGGCGTGGATCGAGGCCCGACAGGTCGTAGTGCATCGACGCCTCGATACCCTGGTGCTTGGTAGCACCGAGGTTGGTCCAGCCGATGTCGTTACTGATGTACTGCAGCTCGTCATCAAAGTCGATGTAGAACGCCGTCAGCTCACCACCCCAGGTGCCATTGTTGTAGCGGGTACCGATCTCGTACGTCTTGGCTTTTTCCGCTTCCAGGCCATTGGCGGTCTGGTCACCGCTGCCGCCCTGGCCCAGCTGGAAGTACTGCAGGCTGCCGAACGAGGTTTCGTAGTTGGCGAACAGCTTCCACTCATCGGACAGGTGATACATCACGCTCAGCGCTGGCAACGGCTCGTTGCTGGTCACGCTGCGGTTTTTCTCCTGCACCGGCCTGCCGTTGGTACCGATCACCGGACGATCACGCCAGTCGGTGTTGATGTGCTCGAAGCGGATGCCCGGGGTGACGGTCCAGTTGCCGACGTCGATTTTATCGTCAATGTAGTAGGCACTGGCTTCGGTGCCACCGGTACGGTCCTGGAACACGTGGCCGTCAGAGGTCGGCGTCTGGGTCGGTACGTTGTTGATCAGTGCCAGGCGAGTCGACTGCTCATGCATCGCTTCCTTGAGATAGCGATAACCGATGCTGACTTCCTGAGTGGTCGGACCTGCGAAGAAGATCCTCGACAGGCGTGGCTCAATAGCAAAGACATGGTAACTACGCGGGAACGAAGACAAGGTCTTCTGGTCGCGGGCGGCAATAGTGCTGCCACGGAAACTGTCGGTGTAATAGGTCTGCACTTCGAACTGAGTGACGTCGTCGATCTGACGCAGGTACTTGAATGACACATCCTTGCGCCGACCACTGAAGTTGTCATAGTCACGGTCGGACTGGTACGGGTCATCGTCAAACTGCGCCTGGGTCAGGCCTCCGGGCATATCGGCCTTGCCATCGTAGTAATGGAAGTTCAACCAGAACTCGTCGCGGTCAGTGACCGCCCAGTGAGTCTTGAGCAACACGTCATCGATGTCGTTGCCGTTGTTGCTGCTGCGATAGCCGTTACCATTGACCCCGGAATACAGCAGCGCCGCGCCCAGACCGTTGTCGGCAGTACCGCCGAGAAAGGCCGACTCGATATGCTTCCAGCCACCATGGCGGGAGGTTTCCAGGGTGGTGGACAGCTCGCCGGTGGTCTTTTCGGGAATCGCCCGGGTCACGAAGTTGATCACCCCACCGACGTTCTGCGGGCCATAACGCACCGAGCCAGCACCGCGGACCACATCGATACTGTCAAGGTTGCCTGAGGAGATCGGCGCCATCGACAACTGCGGCTGACCATAAGGCGCGAAGGCCGCCGGGATGCCATCAATCAGCACAGTGGAGCGCGGCGACAAGCGCGAAGTCAAACCGCGTACACCAACGTTCAGGGCGATATCACTGCCGCCGGTACCGTTGGAATCCTGCACCTGCACACCCGGAATGCCACGCAGCACATCTCGCACGTTCATCGCGCCCTGCTCGATCATCGCCTCGCGACGTACCACGGTGCGGGCGCCAGGATGGTTCTGGACCACGGTTTCTTCAGCGTTGCCGAGCCAGTCACCGACGACCTTGACGTCGGTCGGTGCTAGTTCAAGGCTGCCAGTGGTCAGGCTGCCAGCACTCTGCGCGGGCTTGATCACCACGGTGCCCTGGGAAATCTCGTAGGTCAGCCCGCTACCTTGCAGCAGTGTCTGCAGGGCCTGTTCCGGCGCCAGGCTGCCGGACACTGCCGGAGCCTGCTTGCCAGCCACCAGTTCCGGACTGAAGAACAGTTGCAGCGAAGTCTGCTGTCCCAGTTGGCTCAAAGCCGAAGCCAGCGGTTGGGCCTGGATCTGAACAGTGGTCGCAGCCTGATCGGCATAGCTGCTGGCGATACCACCACTGACAGCAATGGCCAGCGCCAGTGGCAGTAAACGGGAGCGGGTGGCAGAACGCTGGGAAAACTTGTTGTTGTTCACGTCGTCGAGGAATCCTGAGGGCCGGATAAAAGTGCCATCTGCATGCAAATGGAAATGCTTGGCAGTTGCAGTTGGCCAGGAAGACGAACAACTGAAAAAAAACCTGAATTTATTTTGAAATTATTTCGCTGGAGCCATCGGCATGAGTCTTGATGGCCACCGGCAGAATGCTCGGCAGGGCCCGCAACAAGGCATCGGTATCATCGCTGCTAAAGGTGCTGCTCAGGCGTAACGCCGCGACGTTGCCCGCCGCCACACGCAAAGGTTGGGCACGATAACGCGAGACTTCCTCGACCACTTCGCTCAACGGCGCATCATTGAACACCAGCTTGCCCTTGCGCCAGGCAGTCAGCGCCGCGGCGTCCACCACATAAGGCGTGGCGACTTTGCCCTGGGCATCGATCTGCGAGCCAAGCCCAGCACTGAGTAACGCTTGGCTGTCGCCACTGCCTTGAACCCTGACCGAGCCTTGCTCCACCACCACCCGGGTCCGGGCCGGATCCAGGCGCACGTCAAAACGGGTGCCGGTGACCGTGACCGTACCGTTGTCGGTACTCACGACAAAAGGTCGTGCCGTGTCATGGGCGACACTGAACATGACCTCCCCCGCCGACAATTCGATTCGCCGTTGCCCGGCGCTGAAATCGACTTTTACCTGTGTACGGCCATTGAGCTCCAACTGCGAACCGTCCGGTAGCTCGAGTTGACGTCGTTCCCCCAGGTCCGTCTGCAACTGGTCCTGATAGTTGAGCTGATGCTGTTGCCAGCCGAACCAGCCGAGCCCCACTGCCGCGGCCGCAACACCAGCGGCCAGCGCCTGCCGGATGAAGCGCCGACGCGGCAACTGGCGTACTGGATCTGCCTGGCACAAGGCCTCAAGACGCCCACGCGGCAACGCATCGGCTGCGCCCCAGAGCTGGTCGAGCAGCTCGTACTCGTACTGATGCTGTGCGTGCTGCGCCAGCCAGGCTTCGAACTGCGCCTGCAGGTTTGCGGCCAACGCCCCGTCACGGGTGCAGGCAAACCACTGGGCCGCCTGCTCGCGCACGGTCTCGTTGCCACAAAGGCACGCGTGCTGATTCATGAAAACATTCGCCTGACTCATCTCGTCGACACATCCAGGTGCTCACGCAGATGCCGGAGCGTGCGGATCATATACTTTTCGACCATGTTCTTGGTCAAGCCCATCCGTTCGGCGATTTCCGCCTGGGTCAGTCCCTCGAGCTTCTGCCAGATGAACACCCGCCGACAGTTGAGCGGCAACTGCGCCAAGGCGCGCTCGACACTGTCAGCCAGCTCGATGGCATGCATGTAAGCCTCCGGGTCGTCACTGGTGTCGCTTACCGGATCAAAGACGTCCTGCTCGACTGCCTGGCGGCGGTCTTCGCGGCGGTAACCATCCACCGCAATATTGCGCGCTGTCTGGTGCAGGTAAGCGCGCGGCTGCTCGACCCCGGCCTGGTCATTTTCCAGAACCCGAACAAAAGCATCATGCGCCAGATCCTCGGCCTGCTGGCGATTGCGCAACTTGCGCGTCCAGGTGCCGATCAGCTCTTGGTAGTGGTCGAGAAAGCCTTTGTGTCGCGACACGATGCGGGGATCTTCGCCAAGCGGTGAGGAATGACGCGAATAGTAATGTTTCTTATTAAGTGCGGCAATCGAAGATCACGACAGGCGACGAAGCGTGATCCGGGTAAAAAAAGTGCATGGCTGACAGCGCCCACCAAGGCCCCTGAATGCGAAAAAAAAATTGAACGGCAGTGACGCTTTCCCCTGAAACTCCAGCGCCTTCTACAGGAGGACAATTGCGTATTATCAGGCGCTTTCGTCGCTAACTTCGCCGATCAAACAGCGCGCGGCCAAACTAGTCGAATAGCTGAAAGATCCCTGGGCATTTCGGTATTTTTAACGCTTTTGTCATCAAATTGAACATCTACTGTTTACCTGGGTCGGTTAAAAAGTGGCTGTGCAAGACGGGGCGACAGACGTGTGCGAAATCGCGACATTTTTTGTTGATCTTGAGCCCCCCAAGTCCTAAAGTTCGCGCCGAACGTCCATGCTGGAAACGATCCATCCGGCTCAAGTACTGACGACGAGACAGCAAGGTCACCCGTAGCTCGCTTTGATCACGCACGGTTGACCTTTTTGCTTTCGGCGACATGCCTTGGGAAGTAGGCGAACCAAAGTGGGGATACGGAGGGCGTTCAGTTGCAGCCACTTTTTCATTCAGTTTGCCCATGGAGTCCCTAAGCATGTCGATTCAGGTCGAAGACTACTTCGCGCGCGATACCTTTCAGAAAATGAAGGCCTTCGCCGACAAGCAAGAAACCCCGTTCGTACTCATCGATACCCAGATGATCAGCCAGGCCTACGATGACCTGCGCGCCGGTTTCGAATTCGCCAAGGTCTACTACGCGGTCAAGGCCAACCCGGCCGTGGAAATCATCGACCTGCTCAAGGAAAAAGGCTCGAGCTTCGATATCGCCTCGATCTATGAGCTGGACAAGGTGATGAGCCGTGGCGTCAGCGCCGATCGCATCAGCTATGGCAACACCATCAAGAAATCCAAGGACATCCGCTACTTCTATGAGAAGGGCGTGCGTCTGTATGCCACCGACTCCGAAGCCGACCTGCGCAACATTGCCAAGGCCGCTCCGGGCTCGAAGGTTTACGTACGAATCCTCACCGAAGGCTCGACCACCGCTGACTGGCCGCTGTCGCGCAAGTTCGGCTGCCAGACCGACATGGCCATGGACCTGCTGATCCTCGCCCGCGACCTGGGCCTGGTGCCCTACGGCGTATCCTTCCACGTCGGTTCGCAACAGCGTGACATCAGTGTCTGGGACGCAGCGATCGCCAAGGTCAAAGTGATCTTCGAGCGCCTGAAAGAAGAAGACGGCATCGAGCTCAAGCTGATCAACATGGGTGGCGGCTTCCCGGCCAACTACATCACCCGCACCAACAGCCTGGAAACCTACGCCGAAGAAATCATCCGTTTCCTCAAGGAAGACTTCGGTGACGACCTGCCGGAAATCATCCTCGAACCCGGCCGCTCGCTGATCGCCAACGCCGGCATCCTGGTCAGTGAAGTGGTGCTGGTGGCGCGCAAGTCGCGTACTGCTGTCGAGCGGTGGGTCTACACCGACGTCGGCAAGTTCTCCGGTCTGATCGAAACCATGGACGAGTCGATCAAATTCCCGATCTGGACCGAGAAGAAAGGCGAGATGGAAGAAGTGGTGATTGCAGGCCCGACCTGCGACAGCGCCGACATCATGTACGAGCACTACAAGTACGGCCTGCCGCTGAACCTGGCCATCGGTGACCGCCTGTACTGGCTGTCGACCGGCGCTTACACCACCAGCTACAGCGCGGTGGAATTCAACGGCTTCCCGCCGCTGAAAGCCTACTACCTGTAAGTGCTGTATCGGGCTGCTGAGCAGCCCATTGCGGGGCCAGTCTGTTGCTCAAGGAGCACAATGGCCCCGCACTGCATTCAGCGTCCCACTTCGAGCCTGAGCAGCCTTGGCCGGACTGTGTTCAAGCATCTGGGCAAACTGTTCGCTGTCTACTTCCTGCCGATTGCGCAACGCGAAGGCCATGGCTCAGACCTCGACCCAACGGCGCAGCAGATTGTGATAGGTACCGGTCAGCTGGATCAGCGCCGGGTGCTCGGGCATGTCTGCGGTCAGTTGCTGGATGGCGTTGTCCATCTCGAACAGCAAAGCGCGCTGGCTATCTTCGCGCACCAGGCTCTGGGTCCAGAAGAACGCTGCATAACGTGCGCCGCGGGTAACCGGGTTGACCTTGTGCAGGCTAGTGCCCGGGTAGAGCACCAGGTCCCCTGCCGCCAGCTTCACCTGTTGCACGCCGTAGGTGTCCTGAATCACCAGCTCACCGCCGTCGTAGTCCTCGGGGTTGCTCAGGAACAGGGTCGAGGACAGATCGGTACGCACCCGCTCATGGCTGCCACGAGGCTGGCGCAGGGCGTTATCAATGTGAAAGCCGAAATTGCCACCTTCGCGATAGCAGTTGATCAGAGGTGGAAAGACCTTGTGCGGCAGCGCCGCCGACATGAACTGCGGGTGCTGCCACAGCCGCTCGATCAGCGCTGTGCCGATCTCCTTGGTCAACGGATGGCCTTCGGGCAGTTGCAGGTTGTGCTTGGCCTTGGCCGACTGGTAGCCGGCGGTGATCTTGCCATCGGCCCAATCAGTCTGCTCCAGTGCCTCACGGATACGCATGACTTCCTCTGAGGAGAACAATCCGGAGATGTGTAGCAGCATGGCGCAGGTACCTGAGAACAGAAAGAGTGCCAATGATATTGATTCCCATTGACTCACTACAAGCCCTTTCGGGTGGAGCGATGTCCCAGCACGAAAATCGCTAGTTATAGCCTGTGAAGATTGTAATATTCGTGTAAATAGCAATTCATCTCAATTGCTACTCGTATTTGTTTACATTACATTTCGCTATCTGGAAACCAACCACCAGCTTCCACCTCTGAGTGCGCTGACTGGCAGGCCCCGCTCATTTCGGTGAACGGGGCTTTTGTGTATCAAGGCATAATGCACGACGCATTCGCATTTGCGGTAAGACAAGGTGATCGATGTGGTGAAGAAATCGCTGTTTCAGTTGCACTGGTTCTTTGGCATCACGGCCGGCCTGGTGCTGGCCTTGATGGGCATTACCGGGGCGATCTGGTCGTTCCAGGATGAACTGTTGCAGCTGTTCAACCCCGACGTGCTTGAAGTCGAAGTGCGCCAGGAGGGTGTGTTGCCAATGCCCGAACTGGTAAAACGGATCGAGGCCGAGCAGGGTGACAAGGTTGCCATGCTCTGGGTCCAGGCCCAAAGCGACAAGGCGGCGCGAGTCTTCTTCACCCCTCCTCCCGGCGAACGCCGGGGCCTGATGCGCTATGCCGATCCCTACACCGGCAAGCTGCAGGGCGACGTCGCCGGTCAGGGCTTTTTTGACCTGATGCTGCAATTGCACCGCTTTCTGGCCATGGGCGACAGCGGTCGACAGATCACTGGCGCCTGCACACTGATGCTGATTTTCTTCTGCCTCTCCGGCCTGTACTTACGCTGGCCGCGCCAGGCACTGAACTGGCGTGTCTGGCTAACCCTGGACTGGGCCAAGAAGGGTCGTGCTTTCAACTGGGACCTGCATGCGGTAGCCGGCACCTGGTGCCTGCTGTTCTATCTGTTGTTCGCCCTGACCGGCCTGTTCTGGTCCTATGAGTGGTACCGCGAAGGCCTGAACACACTGCTGGCTGATGGCCCGGCCGCTGGCGAGCAACACAAACGTAACGAAGGCCGCGGGCGCCCAGGTGGTGCTGTGGACAAGGAGGCCAAGCCGCTGGTGGTCGACTACGACGCCATCTGGACCAACCTGCAAGCCGCCGCCGGCCCGCGCATGACCAGCTACAACCTGCGGCTGCCGCCTGCCGGTGGGCAACCGGCGACCCTCTTCTACCTGCTCGAAGGCGCCGAGCACGAACGTGCCCTCAACACCCTCACCATCGATCCGGCCAACGGCCAGGTGAAGAAGCATGATCGCTACGCCGACAAGTCGTTCAAGGCGCAGCTGCTGGCCAGCGTCTATGCCCTGCACGTGGGCAGCTACTTTGGCCTGACCGGGCGCATCCTGGTAACCATCGCCAGTCTGAGCATGCCGCTGTTCTTCATCACCGGTTGGCTGCTCTACCTCGATCGCCGGCGCAAGAAGCGCCAGGTGCGGGCAGCACGTAGCACCCTGGCACCCTCGAACGCGCAGGGCAACAGCTGGCTCGTGGGCTTTGCCAGCCAGAGCGGTTTCGCCGAACAGCTGGCCTGGCAGAGTGCCGGACAACTGCAGGCAGCCGGCTTGCCGGTACAGGTACGGCCACTGGCCGAATTGACCGAAAACGATCTGAACCAGGCTGAGCGCGCACTGTTCGTGGTCAGTACCTTTGGCGATGGCGAGGCTCCGGACAGTGCCCGTGGCTTCGAACGCAAAGTGCTCGGCCAACCCTGGGCCCTGGGCAACCTGAACTACGCCCTGCTCGCTCTGGGTGACCGGCAATATCCACATTTCTGTGGCTTTGCCAGACGCCTGCAGGCCTGGCTTGGCGAGCGCGGCGCCACCAGCGCGTTCACCCCAGTGGAAGTCGACAGCGCTGACCCGGCAGCGTTGCAACACTGGCAGCAGCAACTGGCACAGTTGACCGGCAGCAAGCCACCGGTCGCCTGGCAAGCGCCTGCATTCACCAACTGGACCTTGGCTCAGCGTCAATTGCTGAACCCTGGCAGCCAGGGCTCAGCCGTCTATCTGCTCGGGCTCAAGCCGCAGCAGCCGACGCAGTGGCAAGCGGGTGATCTGGTGGAGATCCTGCCGCGCAACAATCCCCGGAACCTTGAACAGTTCCTGCGCGGGCTGGGCCTTGATGGCGAATCACAGGTGCAGGTCGACGGTCTGCAAGAGAGCCTGCTCCAGGCCCTGGCCAGCCGTCAGTTGCCCAACAGCCGCGAACACCTGGTTGGCCTGCACGCCCAGGCCTTGGTCGATGCGCTGATTCCCCTGGCTGCACGAGAATACTCGATAGCCTCGATTGCCAGCGATGGCCTGCTGGAGCTGATCGTACGCCAGGAGCGACACCCCGATGGTAGCCTTGGGCTTGGCTCCGGCTGGCTGACCGAATATCTGCCTGTGGATAACAATGTCAGCCTGCGCTTGCGCAACAACAGCAGCTTCCATTTGCCAGCGCCAGCAACCCCGATGATCCTGATCGGCAACGGCACCGGGCTTGCCGGGCTGCGCAGTCTGCTCAAGGCCAGGATCACAGCAGGCGAACAGCGCAACTGGTTGCTGTTCGGCGAGCGCAACCAGGCTCACGACTTCCTCTGTGCACAAGAGCTGCAAGGCTGGCTGCGCAACGGCGAACTGGCACGCGTTGACCTGGCGTTCTCACGCGATCAGGCGCACAAGGTCTACGTGCAGGATCGCTTGCGTGAACAAGCGGCTGAGCTACGTCGCTGGCTGGATGAGGGGGCCTCGATCTACATCTGTGGCAGCCTGCAAGGCATGGCCAGCGGTGTGGATGAGGTATTGAACGAGGTGCTCGGGGCCACCGAGGTTGAACGACTGATCGAGCTTGGGCGCTATCGGAGGGATGTGTACTGATTATCGCGGGGCAAGCCCGCGATTGCGGTCAATGCAGATCGAAAGTGTCAGCATCCAGATTAGCCGGGAAGCGCGTGCGGTAGGCCGCCAGGTCCGCCGCACTCAAGACCACCGTGAATACACCATCGGCCTCTCCCGCACTGAGCAGGCTCTCACCCTGAAAATCCAGCACCTGGCTGTCGCCGGAGTACGCAAAGCCCTTGCCGTCAGTGCCGACCCGATTCACCGCCGCCACGTAACACAGGTTCTCGATACCGCGTGCAGGCAACAAACGGTTCCAGTGCTGACGACGCGCCGCAGGCCAGTTGGCGGTATATAGCAACAGGTCGGTGTCCTGGGCATCGCGACTCCACACGGGGAAGCGCAGGTCGTAGCAAATCAGCGTGCGCACCCGCCAGCCCTTGACCTCGAACTGCACCTGGCGCTCGCCGGGGGTGTAGTGCTTGTGCTCGCCGGCCATGCGGAACAAGTGGCGCTTGTCATAGAACAGGATCTCACCGTCCGGGCGCGCCCACAGCAGGCGGTTGCGGTGACTGCCATCGGCGGCCTGGATAATCACACTGCCAGTGACCACAGCATCGAGCTTCTTCGCTTGGCTCTTGAGCCACTTGTAAGTCGGGCCATTCTCCGGCTCGGCCAAGCTCTCCGAATCCATTGAGAAGCCGGTGGTGAACATCTCCGGCAGGATTATCAGGTCGGCGCCACGGGCCTGCTCCAACAAGCTTTCAAAATGCTCATAGTTGGCCAGGCGGTCCTGCCAGGCCAGCGTTGTCTGTATCAGGGCGACTTTCAGGTTAGGCAGGGCACTCAGATCGCGCATAACTTCTCCGCTGCCTGACGCAGCGTCTCCTCGCGTTTGGCAAAACACAGGCGCACCAGGCGCTGCTCGGGAATGGGTTGCTGGTAGAACACCGAAACCGGGATGGTCGCTACACCGTGTTCACGGGTGAGCCAAAGGGACATCTCGACGTCGTTCAGGTCCGGGCGAATGGCTGAATAGTCGACCAGCTGGAAATAGGTACCGGGGCTGCGGGTGAACTGGAAACGTGAAGGTGCAAGCAGGTCGCAGAACAGGTCGCGCTTGGCCTGGTAGAACGCCGGGAGCTCTTCGACGTGTTCAGGGTGCTCAGCCATGAAATCGGCCAGGGCCCATTGCAGTGGGGTCACACCACAGAAGTTGACGTACTGATGGACCTTGCGCAATTCGCTGCTCAGGGCCGGCGGCGCGACCACATAACCGGTCTTCCAGCCCGTGACGTGATAGGTCTTGCCGAACGAGCTGATGACAAAGGCACGCTGGTACAGCGCTTCAACCGCCAGCACACTGGCGTGCTGCACACCGTCGAACACCAGATGTTCATAGACCTCGTCACTGATCAGGTAGATATCACGATCGGCGATCAACAGTGCCAGCTTGTCCAGATCATCACGGCTGAACAGCGCACCACTGGGGTTGTGCGGCGAGTTGAGGATGATCATCCGCGTACGCGGGCTCAGAGCATCGGTGAGCTTCTGCCAGTCGATGGCAAATTGACCGTCGGTGAGCTGGACATGCACGCAGCGTCCACCGGCCAGTTCAACCGAAGGCTCGTAACTGTCGTAGCACGGGTCGAAGACAATGACTTCATCACCACCACGAATAACCGCATGGATAGCACAGAAGATCGCTTCGGTGGCACCTGGGGTAATGGTGATCTCAGTATCAGCATCGACACTGACGCCATAGCTACGGGCGATTTTGCTCGCTACTTGCTGGCGCAACGCGGGTAAACCGGTCATCGGGCAATACTGGTTGTGTCCGGCACTGACATGCCGGCCTACCGCATCAAGCAGGGCCTGTGGGCCATTGAAATCGGGAAAACCCTGGGACAGGTTCAAGGCGCCGGTTTGCACGGCGAGCTGGGACATGGTGGTAAAGATGGTCGTGCCGACGTTCGGCAACTTGCTACTGATCATGAAGCCCTCTTTCCTGCTGAACAATCCGGCGGTCAGAGACCGAGCATAGCGGATTGAGTGGTCAGGAAAAAGGTGATGTAGGAGCCGGCGTTGCCGGCGATGCAAGGCATAGCCTTGCCAATAGCCCATCGCCGGCAAGGCCGGCTCCTACAGTTTCACAGGCCAGCAGAGTTAGCGCTTGTCCTTGCGCTTCTTCTCGGCTTTCTTGTGGTGCGACATCAAGCGGCGCTTCTTGTTGACCTGGCGGTCGGTCAAGGCGTTCTTGTTGCCTTCGTACGGGTTTTCGCCACCCTTGTACTCGATGCGAATCGGTGTACCGACCAGCTTGAGCACGCGGCGATAGGTGTTTTCCAGGTAGCGCGAGTAGGACTTGGGTACCTTCTCGACCTGGTTACCGTGGATCACGATGATCGGTGGGTTGGCGCCACCCAGGTGGGCGTAGCGCAGCTTGATCCGGCGACCGTTGACCATCGGCGGCTGGTGATCGCTGATCGCGTCTTCGAGGATCTGGGTCAGGCGGCTGGTCGGCCAGCGAGTGACCGCCGACTTGAAGGAGTTCTGCACCGACTGGTACAGGTTGCCCACGCCAGTGCCGTGCAACGCCGAAATGAAGTGGATGTCAGCGAAGTCGACGAAGAACAGCCGGCGTTCCAGCTCGGTCTTCACATAGTCACGCTCACCCGGCTGCATGCCATCCCACTTGTTCAGGGCGATGACGATGGCGCGACCGGCTTCCAGGGCAAAACCCAGCAGGTTCAGGTCATGGTCGACCACGCCTTCGCGGGCATCCATGACGAAGATGACCACGTTGGCGTCCTTGATCGCCTGCAGGGTCTTGACCACCGAGAACTTTTCAACTTCCTCGTGGATCTTGCCGCGCTTGCGCACGCCCGCCGTGTCGATCAGGGTGTACTTCTCTTCGTTACGCTCGAAGGGAATGTAGATACTGTCGCGGGTGGTACCTGGCTGGTCATAGACGATGACCCGGTCTTCACCCAGCATACGGTTGACCAGCGTCGACTTACCAACGTTTGGCCGGCCGATGATGGCGATCTTGATCCCGTCTTTTTCGCTAGGACCCGGAATGCGAACCGCTTCTTCGCCTTCGGCGACGTCGGTATCGATCTCTTCTACATTGTCCCGCGGGAAGTCGCTGAGCACGGCCTCCAGCAGGTTGTTGACGCCACGGCCCTGGGCGCCGGCCACACCAATGGCGTTACCCATGCCCAACGGCGAGAACTCGGCGATGGCGATCTGCGGATCGATGTTGTCGATCTTGTTCGCGACCAGGAAGGAACGCTTGTTGCGCTTGCGCAGGTGCTCGGAAATCATCTGGTCGGCGGCGGTCAGGCCCGCACGGGCGTCAACCAGGAACAGCACCACATCGGCTTCTTCGATGGCCAGCAGCGACTGCTCGGCCATTTTTTCGTCCATGCCGTGCTCGTCACCGGAAATACCACCGGTGTCGACCAGGATGTACGAACGGCCTTGCCAGCTCGCTTCACCGTACTGGCGGTCTCGGGTCAGCCCGGACAGGTCGCCGACGATAGCGTCGCGGGTCCTGGTCAGGCGGTTGAACATGGTGGATTTACCGACGTTCGGTCGGCCCACCAGGGCAATTACGGGAACCATGCGGCTCTCCACTTCATAAATTCGGAAAATACAAAGGCCGCTGCACTGCAGCGGCCGGAGTTCGAGCGGCACCCGAAGTGCCGCAGCCCGAGGCCTGCATGGCCTCAAGCATAGCCTCAGCGGATGGTCAGCGCCTCGAGCTTGCCGCTGTTGCCGTACACATAGATGGTGTCACCCACCACCAGCGGACGGGCGCGCAGGCCATCGCTGTCAATACGCTCACGACCGACGAAGCGGCCATCGACCTGGCTGAGCAGGTGCAGGTAGCCTTCCAGGTCACCTACCGCCACATAGCTGGAAAACACTTCCGGCGCCGACAGTTGGCGGCGCGCCAGCGAATCGTTGCTCCACAGGGCACTCGATGAGCGCTCGTCGATACCTTCCACGGTGCCCGAAGCCAGGCTCACATAGACGTTACCGAAGCCTTGGGCCACACCGGTGTAGCTGGAAGCATCGCGCTGCCACATCACCCGGCCGCTCTCCAGGTCCAGGCCGGCAACCCGACCCTGGTAGCTGGTCACGTAAAGGGTACCGCCAGACAACAGCAGACCACCGTCGATATCGACAACACGGTCAAGCTCCGAGCGACCTTGCGGGATAGCCACACGCTGCTCCCACACCGGCACACCGTTACGGGTATCCAGAGCGACGACCTTACCAGTCGACAGACCCGCAATGGCCAGATGGTTGGTCACGATCGGCGCACCGGTACCACGCAGGGTCAGTACCGCCGGGGTGCTTTCGTAGATCCAGCGGCGATCACCGGTGCTGGCATCCAGGCCGATCACACGGTCGTCCTGGGTCTGTACCACCACCACGTCACCGTTGCTGGAAGGCGGCGCCAGTACTTCACTGGTGACGCGCGAACGCCAGCGTTCTTCACCGCTGCTGGCATCCAGGGCGATCACTTCGCCTTTGAGCGTACCGAGCATGACCATGCCATACCCCACGCCGACAGCGCCGGAAACAGGCAATTCAAGATCCTTTTTCCAGGCCACGTCGCCGTTGTTGCGATCCATGGCCATCACCACGCCGGTGACATCGGCGGCGTAGATGCGATCATTCTCGATCGCCGGGACCAGCATGTTGAAGGATTCGCCCTGACCGTCACCGATCGAACGGCTCCATTGCTTCTTCAGGACCACCTCTTCGGTGAACTTGGTCAGCTCGGCCGGCGGCAATTCCTTTTTGCTGTTGCTGCTGCAACCCGCGGCCAGAATGGCCAGGGTCAGCACTGCTGCATGTTTCCAACCGATCACGTCACGCATCCCCTTTGGCCAGGTCGTCGAGCTTGAGTTGCAAGCCACCGATCGCGGCGTCATCAGACAGCGCGGCCTTGGCCTTTTCGTAAGCGCTATGAGCATCAGCCGCACGACCCAGCTGTACCAGCAGGTCGCCCTTGAGCTCTTCTCGGCTGGCCAGGAACGCTTTGTCGGCATCGCCGTCCAGCAGTTTCAGCGCCTCTTCCACCTTGCTCTGGGCGGCCAGGACACGGGCCAGACGCTGGCGGGCGATCTCGCCCAAGGTCGCGTCAGCCGGTTTGTCCACAACCGACTTGAGCTCGGCGGCGGCGTCATCCAGCTTGCCGGCCTCGACCGCGACCTTGGCCACGAACAGGCTGCCGTACTGGGCGTAGGCGGAACCGCCAAACTCGTTCTTGAGTTTGCCGGACAGCTCGGCGACCTTGGCCGCATCCGGCTCGCCGCTTGGCGTCAGGGTGGTTTCCAGCAGGGCCTGATAAAGGTTCGAGGCGCCTTGCGACTGGTTGCCCTGGTACTTCTGGAAGGCTTGCCAGCCAAACACTATCACCAGTGCCAGCAGACCGCCGGTTACCAGTGGCTTGCCATTACGCTGCCACCAGTCCTTGAATGCCGCCAGCTGTTCATCATCGGTACTCGACACCCCAATACTCCTTTTCACCAAATCGGCTGTTGACCCGCTTCACGCCTGCGCGAGGGAAGCTTCCAGGTGCTCTGCCAGAGCATCCCAGGCAATGTTTTGTTGTTCGCCCTGGCCACGCAGGGGTTTGAAACCTACCACTTGTTGCGCCAGTTCGTCGTCCCCCAGGATCAAGGCATACAGCGCAGCGCTCTTGTCGGCCTTCTTGAACTGACTCTTGAAGCTGCCAGCACCGGCATTGACCTGCAGACGCAGGTTCGGCAGGCGATCACGCAGACGCTCGGTCAGCGCCAGGCCTGCCAGCTCTGCCTGCTCACCGAAGGCGCACAGATAGACATCGACCTGACGGTTGATCGACTCCGGCACCTGCTCCAGGGTTTCCAGCAGCAGGATCAAACGTTCGATACCCATGGCAAAACCGACGCCCGGGGTTGGCTTGCCGCCCATCTGCTCGACCAGGCCGTCGTAACGACCACCGGCGCAGACAGTACCCTGGGAACCGAGCTTGTCGGTCACCCACTCGAACACGGTCTTGCTGTAGTAATCCAGGCCACGCACCAGCTTGGTATTGATCACGAACGGGATGCCGGCGGCATCCAGGCGAGCCTTGAGGCCATCGAAATGTACCCGCGACTCTTCGTCCAGGTAATCCTCAAGCTTCGGCGCGCCGACCAGCACCGCCTGGGTGTTGGCGTCCTTGCTGTCGAGGATGCGCAGCGGGTTGGTCTGCAAGCGACGCTGGCTGTCTTCGTCCAGCTGTTCCAGACGTGCCGAGAGAAACTCGACCAGCGCATCACGGTAGCGGGCACGGGCTTCGCTGGTGCCCAGGCTGTTGAGTTCAAGCTTGACCGCGTCACGGATGCCCAGCAGGCCCCACAGGCGCCAGGTGAGCACGATCAGCTCGGCGTCGATGTCCGGACCGTCGAGGTTGAAGACTTCAACACCGATCTGGTTGAACTGACGATAACGACCTTTCTGCGGGCGCTCGTGGCGGAACATCTGGCCGATGTACCAGAGTTTCTGCACTTGGCCACCGCCGCTGATGCCGTGTTCAAGCACGGCACGCACGCAGGCGGCGGTGCCTTCCGGACGCAGGGTCAGGG
Organism: Pseudomonas sp.; assembly: GCF_050739775.1. GTDB lineage: Bacteria > Pseudomonadota > Gammaproteobacteria > Pseudomonadales > Pseudomonadaceae > Aquipseudomonas. Next base: position 40,785 of record NZ_JBOICA010000034.1, on the reverse strand, counting down.
AGTCGCCGTTGCGGTCGGCGAAGGTGTACATCTCTTTTTCGACGATATCGGTCACTTCACCGATCGAGCGCTTGAACAGCTCGGTGAACTCGACGATCGGCGTGCGGATCTGACGATAGCCGTAGGTGTCCAGCAGGCCGGCCACGGTGCTCTCGAAATAGCGCCACAGCGGTGTCTGCTCGGGCAGGATGTCGTTCATGCCACGGATGGCTTGCAGCGATTTACTCACGAAAAATCCTTACGAATCTGGGTGTCAGCCACGGGCAATCAAAGCCGCGTCGGCTTCGGCCTTTTCGGCCGCTTTCTGGCGGATGAGTCTTTCCAGCTCATCGACCAGGTTGTCATTGGTCAGCTTCTGCGCAGGCTTGCCATCGATGTAGATCAGGTTCGGCGTACCGCCGGTCAGCCCTACATGGGCTTCCTTGGCTTCGCCCGGACCATTGACCACACAGCCGATTACGGCCACGTCCATTGGCACCAGCAAGTCTTCCAGGCGCCCTTCCAGTTCGTTCATGGTTTTGACCACATCGAAGTTCTGCCGCGAGCAGCTCGGGCAGGCAATGAAGTTGATACCACGCGAACGCAGGTGCAGGGACTTGAGGATGTCGTAACCGACCTTCACTTCCTCGACCGGATCTGCCGCCAGGGAGATGCGAATAGTATCGCCAATCCCTTCGGCAAGCAGCATACCGAGGCCGACCGCGGATTTCACTGTGCCCGAGCGCAGGCCACCGGCTTCGGTGATGCCCAGGTGCAGGGGCTGGATGATCTGCTTGGCCAGCAGGCGATAGGCTTCAACGGCCATGAACACGTCGGAGGCCTTGACGCTGACCTTGAAGTCCTGGAAATCCAGGCGATCGAGGTGCTCGACGTGACGCATGGCCGATTCGACCAACGCCGCCGGAGTCGGCTCGCCGTACTTTTTCTGCAGGTCCTTTTCCAGAGAACCGGCGTTAACGCCGATGCGGATCGGGATTCCGCGGTCACGGGCAGCATCGACGACCGCACGCACACGGTCTTCCCGACCGATATTGCCCGGGTTGATCCGCAGGCAGTCGACACCCAGCTCGGCCACACGCAACGCGATGCGGTAGTCGAAGTGGATATCAGCGACCAGCGGCACGCTGACCCGTTGCTTGATCCGCCCGAAGGCTTCGGCCGCATCCATGTCCGGTACCGAAACACGGACGATATCAACACCGGCATCAACCAGGCGATTGATCTGCGCTACGGTGGCGGCAACATCATTGGTGTCGGTGTTGGTCATGCTCTGGACGGCGATAGGGGCATCGCCGCCGACAGGTACATTACCCACCCAGATTTTTCGCGACTCGCGACGTTTGATCGGTGATTCGCCGTGCATGACTTATTGTCCCAACTTCAGGCGAGCAGTCTCGCCACTGGTGAACGGCGCAACGTCAACAGGCTGGCCGTTGTAGCTGACCTGCACGCCCCGGGCAAAGCCCAGGCGTACCGCAAACGGCGGTTTGCCGGTCAGGTCCAGGCTGTCGCCCTTGCGCTTGATGGCGCTGAACAGCACCTTGCCATTGCCGTCGGTGACCGAGGTCCAGCAATCGGCGGTGAATTGCATGTGCAACTGGCCACTGCCGACAGGCGCCGGGGTCGGGGCCACTGGCGCCGGTGTGGCGGCAGGTGCGGTCGCGACCACCACAGGGGTGGCAGGGGCTACAGGAACGGGCGCTGGCGCGGCAGCTACCGGGGCGACTGGCGCAACGGCGGGTGCGGCAGGGACAGCCGGGCTGCTGGCTGGCGCAGTCGCAGTCGCGGCCTCGGTCTGCTCGCTGGTTGCCGGGGCCTGCTCCAGATTCAGCGGGGTGCTTTGCGGTTGCTCGGCAGCGCTGACCGCTTGGTCTTCCGGCTCGTCCAGCGGATGAATCTGGGTGGTGCCGTCGGCGCTTTCGACCTCGACATGCTCCAGGGCCATGTTGACCAGGTCTTTGCTGCTCTGGCTGCCCTGGTCCTGCCACCAGAAGAAGCCGCCACCAATCACCACCACCAACAACAACAGGCTGACGACGCGCAAGATATTGTGCGACAGACGCACCGGTTCCTCGATGCGACCCAGCGCGTGCACGTCGCTGCCCTGGGCGTCGGTGCCGGTACACTGGTCGAAGGCTTGCACCAGGGCAGCCTGATCCATGTCCAGCAGCTTGGCATAGGCACGGATGTAGCCGCGGGCAAAGGTGTGCCCAGGCAGCTTGTCGAAGGCGCCGGCTTCAAGGTTGTTCAGGGAACTCACGGTCAGGTTGAGCTTGCGAGCCACTTCGGCCTGCGACCAGTCCCTGCTCTCACGGGCCTGACGCAGAGTTTCACCTGGATTCACGCGAGTCGCTGCTGCTACTTCGGGATGCGCCGCTTTCATCATTGCTCCGACAGGTATTGCTGATATTCCGGCGTACCGGGATAAAGTCGTTGTAATTGCAGGCCCAGATCGGCGGCCTTGTTCCGTTCTTCGAAGACATTGGCCAGGCGACTACCCAGCAATAAGCTGCGGGCACTGTGGTCGCTCAGCTGGCTGAAACGATCGTAGTAGTCGCGGGCCGGCACATAATGCCTGTCTTCGTAAGACAACTCAGCCATTTCCAACAACGCGCGTGGTTGCTGCTGGTTGAGTCGCAAAGCTTTTATCAGGTAATCCTGGGCCTGGTCGCGCTGGCCAAGCCGCAAGGCGGTCAGGCCTAGGCTCTCGAACACCCGTGAACGCTCAGGATACAGGGTATCGGCCGCAGCTTGGGCAAACATCTGCTGCGCCTGTGTGTATTGCCCCTGAGCATAAAGGAAACTGCCGTAATTGTTACGCGTGCGCGTATCGTCCGGGCGACTGGCCAGGGCCTTGCGGTAGTGCCTCTGGGCCAGTTCCGGCTCGTCTTCGGCCTGATACACCAAAGCCAGGGCAGCGTTTGCAGCGCCATCCTGGCTATTGAGATCAAGCGCCTTTTTCAGTGGCCCTTTGGCCTGTTCGGTCAAACCTTGTTGCAAATAACCCAACCCCAACTGCACATAGGCCTGCCCGGCCTGCGCACGCCCCTCGCGGCTCGCCAGCGCGTCCGAACTCCCGCCGGACACGCAGCCTGCAAGCAGGGCGAGCGACAGGATCGACAGCGCGACGCGCAAGGTCATGGAGTTCCTCTCTTCAGTTGCGAACGGCGCTGTCTTGCATTTCACCGTCGGCGTTCAGCTGACGCACGGCAATATAGCGCTCGCTGCGGCGGGTACGGTCCATCACCTGACCTACCAGTTGGCCACAGGCCGCATCGATGTCTTCACCACGGGTGGTGCGCACCGTCACGTTGTAGCCGGCATGATGCAGGTGGTCCTGGAAACGACGGATGGCGTTATTGCTCGGCCGCTCATAACCGGAATGCGGGAACGGGTTGAACGGGATCAGGTTGATCTTGCACGGCACGCTCTTGAGCAGCTCGGCCATTTCCACGGCGTGTTCGAGCTTGTCGTTGACATCCTTGAGCAGGGTGTACTCGATGGTCAGTACGCGCTTCTCGCCCAGCTCGGACATGTAGCGCATGCACGATTCGAGCAGGACCTTGAGCGGGTATTTCTTGTTGATCGGCACCAGTTCGTTACGCAGCGCATCGTTAGGCGCATGCAGCGACAGGGCCAGGGAGACGTCGATGTGCTTGGCCAGCTCATCGATCATCGGCACCACGCCGGAGGTGGACAGGGTCACCCGGCGCTTGGAAATACCATAGCCGAGGTCGTCCATCATCAGGTGCATGGCGGCGACCACGTTGTCGAAGTTCAGCAACGGCTCACCCATGCCCATCATCACCACGTTGGTGATGGCGCGGTCGATGGTGGCGGGAATACTGCCGAACGACTTGTTGGCAATCCACACCTGGCCGATGACTTCAGCGGCGGTGAGGTTGCTATTGAATCCTTGCTTGCCGGTGGAGCAGAAACTGCAGTCCAGGGCGCAACCGGCCTGGGACGAGACACACAAGGTGCCACGCTTGCCCTGGGGGATGTACACGGTCTCGACGCAGCTGCCGGACGCCACGCGCACCACCCATTTACGGGTGCCGTCGCTGGAGATGTCCTCGCTGACCACTTCCGGACCGCGAATTTCGGCAACAGCCTTGAGCTTTTCGCGCAAGGCCTTGCCGACATTCGTCATGGCGTCGAAATCATCGACGCCAAAGTGGTGAATCCATTTCATTACCTGACCGGCACGGAAACGCTTCTCCCCGATAGAGTCGAAGAATTTTTCCATTTCCGGCTGGGTCAGCCCCAACAGGTTAGTTTTGCCAGTCGATGTCGTCATGGATTCACCCTCACCCGTAAGCTTTCGCTTAGCGAGTGGTTACCTCGGTAGCTGCGAAGAAGTACGAGATTTCGCGAGCAGCAGCGGCTTCGGAGTCCGAACCGTGAACGGCGTTGGCGTCGATGGACTCGGCGAAGTCAGCACGGATGGTGCCGGCAGCAGCTTCTTTAGGGTTGGTAGCGCCCATCAGCTCACGGTTCAGAGCGATAGCGTTTTCGCCTTCCAGAACCTGAACAACAACAGGACCGGAGATCATGAAGGCAACCAGGTCACCGAAGAAACCGCGCTCTTTGTGCTCGGCGTAGAAGCCTTCGGCTTCGGCTTTGGACAGTTGCTTGAGTTTCGAAGCAACGACGCGCAGGCCGGCTTTTTCGAAACGGGTGGTGATCTCACCGATCACGTTCTTGGCAACGGCGTCAGGCTTGATGATCGAGAAAGTACGTTGAACAGCCATGGAAAACTCCAGAAACAGTAAGTGAAGCGAAAAATTAAACCCGCGAATTATACGCGGGTTCCGGGGGATTGCCTAACCTGCCGAGCGCGCTCAGTCGGCTTCTTCGATCCAGGCCGCCTGGATGGCTTCGAGAACCTTCTCGCCGCCACGTTGCGGATCGTCGCTGAATTCCGGCAATGCCAGCACCCACTGGTGCAGATCGACGAAATTCACATAACGAGGATCGACTTCCGGCTTGCTTTCGGCAAGCTGGATTGCAATTTCAAGTACATCAACCCATTTCAGACTCATGATGGCTCCCTGAATCAGTGCGGCGCTTCGGCGGCCAAGTTGATCGTGTACTTCGGAATCTCGATGGTCAGGTCGTCCTCACCAACGAGCACCTGGCAAGCCAGGCGCGACTGGCGCTCCAGCCCCCAGGCCTTGTCGAGCATGTCTTCTTCGAGCTCGTCGGCTTCCTTGAGCGAATCGAAGCCTTCACGCACGATGCAATGGCAGGTGGTGCAAGCACACACGCCGCCACAGGCGCTTTCCATCTCGATGTGGTGTTCGTGGGCCAACTCCAGGATGTTGGTGCCCGGCGCCACCTCCACCACCAGCCCTTCCGGGCAGAACTTTTCGTGGGGCAGAAAAATCACCTGCGGCATCAGTTATTCCTCAATCTCATTCAGGTTGCGCCCGGCCAACGCGGCTTTTACCGTCGAATCAAGGCGACGGGCGGCAAAGGCATCGGTCACCTGCGACAGACGCCTGGTCTGCTGCTCGATGGCTGCGCCATCGGTGCCGTTGATCAAATCACGCAAGTCTTGCATCTGTTGTCCGATGGCCAGGCGCTCTTCGGCGTCCAGCAGGCGTTCGCCATCGGCATCCAGGGCGCCCTGCACGGCTTCGAGCAGACGCTCGGCGTCGACCTGGTGCTCACGCAACTGGCGCGCCACCTTGTCCAGGCCTGCATGCTCGAAGGAGTCCTTGAGCATACGGGCGATCTCGCCGTCGGTCAGGCCGTAGGACGGCTTGACCTGGATGCTTGATTCGACCCCCGAACCCAGCTCGCGCGCCGAAACGCTGAGCAGGCCGTCGGCATCGACCTGGAAGGTCACACGAATCTTCGCCGCACCGGCAACCATCGCCGGAATGCCACGCAGCTCGAAGCGCGCCAGCGAGCGACAGTCACTGATCAGCTCACGCTCGCCTTGCAGCACGTGGATCATCATGGCCGCCTGGCCATCTTTATAGGTGGTGAACTCCTGGGCACGGGCGACCGGGATGGTGGTATTGCGCGGAATCACCTTTTCCATCAACCCGCCCATGGTTTCAAGCCCCAGGGACAGCGGAATCACGTCGAGCAGCAGCAGTTCGCCACCATCGCGGCGATTGCCGGCCAGGGTATCGGCCTGGATTGCGGCCCCGATGGCGACCACCTGATCCGGGTCGATTTCGGTCAGCGGGGTACGGCCAAACAATGCACCGACGGCCTCGCGCACACGCGGCACACGGGTAGAACCACCGACCATGACCACTGCACCGACCTCTTCGAGCTCGATGCCGCTGTCACGCACAGCGCGACGGCAGGCCTTGAGACTTCGGGCAACCATTGGCTCGATCAGCGCATCAAAGGCACTGCGGGTCAGCTCGGCCTGCCAGTTGCCATAGGCGACCGACACCGAATCAGCATCAGTCAGGGCCTCCTTGGCCGCGCAGGCGGTTTGCAGCAGCTGCCGCTGGGCACCCGGATCAAGATCCGAGGACAAGTCGGCCTGCTCGACGATCCAACTGGCAATCGCATGGTCGAAGTCGTCGCCGCCCAAGGCGCTGTCGCCACCGGTGGCCAACACTTCAAAGACGCCGCCGGTCAGGCGCAGGATCGAGATATCAAAGGTACCGCCACCCAGGTCATAGATGGCCACCAGGCCTTCGGCATTCTGGTCCAGACCGTAGGCAACGGCCGCTGCGGTAGGCTCATTGAGCAGACGCAACACGTTCAGCCCGGCCAGACGCGCGGCATCTTTGGTGGCCTGACGCTGAGCGTCGTCGAAATAGGCAGGAACCGTGATGACCGCACCGACCAGCTCGCCACCCAGGGTCTCTTCCGCGCGTTGGCGCAGGACCTTGAGGATATCGGCCGAGACCTCTACCGGGCTTTTCGGGCCCTGGACAGTGTCAATGAACGGCATGTGCGATTCACCGCCGACAAAGCGGTACGGCAGTTGCTCGCCCAGCTGCTTGACGTCCGCCAGGCCACGGCCCATCAAGCGCTTGACCGACAGCACGGTATTGAGCGGGTCACTGGAAGCGGCATCACGCGCCACCTGACCGACATCAATGCGGTCGGCGTGGTAACGCACCGCCGAAGGCAGGATGACCCGGCCCTGGGCGTCAGGCAGGGGCTCGCTACGGCCGCTGCGCAGGGCTGCAACCAGGGAGTTGGTGGTACCAAGGTCAATACCCACCGCCAGGCGACGCTGGTGCGGCTGAGGGCTCTGACCGGGTTCGGCGATCTGCAGTAGGGCCATGCTTATCTGAATACCAGGGGCGCCGCCAAAGGCAGCGTCGGGTTAATCGTCGAGGCGCTCTTCCAACTGGCGCACTTCATAGGCGAGCTTGTCGAGAAACTGCATGCGGCGCATCAGGCGTTCGGCCTGTTCGCGCTGCGCAGGATCATTCCAGCAGGCGGCGAAGTCCTCGTTGAGCGCTTCCTGGGCGCCTTTCAAGCGGCGCTTGAAGGTGGCAACGCCATCGAGGTCGGCACTGTCCTGCAGGTCTTCGAGCTCTTCGCGCAATTGCATCTGCTGCAGCAGGAACTCGGGATCGTGGACGGTGACTTCCTGCGGCACTTCGGCGCCGCTGATAGCCAACAGGTAGCGGGCACGCCGGGGCGCGCTCTTGAGTGTCTGGTAGGCTTCGTTCAGCGCAGCCGAGCGCTCCAGCGCAATGCGCTGTTCACGTTCGGAAGCATCGGCGAAGCGATCCGGATGGACCTCGCGGGCCAGCTCGCGATAGCGAACGGCCAACTTGTCGAGGTCCAGGCGGAAGCCAGGTTGCAGGTCAAACAAGGCGAAATGACAAGGAATACCCACGCGCAGCCTCAGACGTTGAAGCTTTCGCCGCAGCCACACTCACCGCGAACGTTGGGGTTGTTGAACTTGAAGCCTTCGTTCAACCCTTCCTTGACGAAATCCAGCTCGGTACCGTCGAGGTAGGCCAAGCTTTTCGGATCGATGATGACCTTCTCGCCATGGCTTTCGAAGACCTGGTCTTCGTCGTCCGGCTGGTCGACGAACTCCAGCACATAGGCCAGGCCCGAGCAACCGGTGGTACGCACGCCAAGGCGAATACCAACACCCTTGCCGCGTCCTTCAAGAGAGCGCCGCACGTGGTTGGCGGCGGCTTCTGTCATGCTGATAGCCATCGAGACTCCTTACCTGCAACAGGCGAACTTAGAGCAAACCTTTCTTCTGCTTGTAATCGCGCACGGCCGCCTTGATGGCGTCCTCGGCGAGTACCGAGCAGTGGATTTTCACTGGCGGCAACGCCAGTTCTTCGGCCAGCTGGGTGTTCTTGATGGTTTCGGCTTCGTCCAGCGTCTTGCCCTTCATCCACTCAGTGGCCAGGGAGCTGGAGGCGATGGCCGAACCACAGCCGTAGGTCTTGAACTTGGCATCTTCGATGACGCCCTGCTCGTTGACCTTGATCTGCAGGCGCATTACGTCGCCGCACGCCGGGGCGCCGACCATGCCGGTGCCGACGTCCGGGTCCTCGGCATTCATCTTGCCGACGTTACGCGGGTTTTCGTAGTGGTCGATGACCTTTTCACTGTATGCCATGGTGCAATTCCTTCCTCATCAGAGAGCCGCTCTTGCCGGCGACTACTTAGTGCGCAGCCCACTCAATCTTGGAGATGTCGACGCCGTCTTTGAACATATCCCACAGCGGCGACAGTTCGCGCAGCTTGGTCACGGCCTCGCATACCTTCTGCGCGGCGTAGTCGATTTCTTCTTCGGTGGTGAAACGACCGAAGGTGAAGCGGATAGAGCTGTGTGCCAGTTCGTCGTTGCGGCCCAGGGCGCGCAGTACGTAGGACGGCTCAAGCGATGCCGAGGTACAGGCCGAACCGGAAGACACTGCCAGGTCCTTGAGGGCCATGATCAGCGACTCGCCTTCAACGTAGTTGAAGCTCAGGTTCAGGTTGTGCGGGATACGCGCGGTCATGCTGCCGTTGATGTACAGCTCTTCCAGGCCTTCGACCTGCTTGTAGAAGCGCTCGCTCAGGACCTTGATGCGCAGGTTCTCGCTGGCCATCTGCTCTTTGGCGATCGCAAAAGCTTCGCCCATGCCGACGATCTGGTGGGTAGCCAGGGTGCCCGAACGCATGCCGCGCTCGTGACCGCCGCCATGCATGGTCGCTTCCAGGCGCACGCGAGGCTTGCGGCTGACGTACAGCGCGCCGATACCTTTAGGGCCATAGGTCTTGTGAGCGGAGAACGACATCAGGTCGACTTTCAGCTTCTGCAGGTCGATTTCGACCTTGCCAGTCGACTGAGCGGCGTCGACGTGGAACATGACGCCGCGTGCGCGGGTCAACTCGCCGATGGCAGCGATGTCGTTGATGGTGCCGATTTCGTTGTTCACGTGCATGATCGACACCAGGATAGTGTCGTCACGCAGGGCTGCTTCAACCATGGCCGGGGTGATCAGGCCATCGGCGCCTGGCTCGATGTAGGTGACTTCGAAGCCTTCACGCTCCAGCTGACGAGTGCTGTCCAGAACAGCCTTGTGCTCGATCTTGGAGGTGATCAGGTGCTTGCCCTTGGTGCTGTAGAAGTGCGCGATACCCTTGATTGCCAGGTTGTCGGACTCGGTGGCACCGCTGGTCCAGACAATTTCCCGCGGGTCGGCATTAACCAGGTCGGCGACCTGGCGACGAGCGTTCTCGACCGCTTCTTCGGCTTTCCAGCCAAACACGTGGGAACGCGACGCCGGGTTACCGAAGTTTCCGTCGACCAGCAGGCAGTCGCTCATCTTCTGGGCAACGCGCGGGTCGACCGGTGTGGTCGCGGAGTAATCGAGGTAGATCGGCAACTTCATTGAATATCTCCTATCAGGCGGTCGCGCCGCGCGTCGAAACGGTCATTCGACGGCTGACGTCTCAATCTTGTCCAGCTGCGGTGCCCGGCCTGCAATACGACGCAGGTCCTGGCGCTGGGCGACTTCTTGCACCTCACGGCGGGTAACAAGGTCAGCCAGGCTGATGCCGCTGAGAAACTCGTGAATCTGCTGACTCAGGTCACACCACAAGTGGTGGGTCAGGCAGGTATCGCCGGCGTGGCAATCACCCAGGCCCTGGCAGCGTGTGGCGTCGACCGATTCATTGACCGCGTCGATGACCTGGGCGACCTGAATGCTCTCCATGCTTCGCGACAGCTGATAGCCGCCGCCAGGGCCGCGCACGCTGGAAACCAGGCTGCTGCGGCGCAGCTTTGCAAACAGCTGCTCCAGATAAGAGAGGGAGATGCCTTGGCGCTCGGAAATGTCGGCCAGAGACACCGGCCCATGCTGCGCGTGTAACGCCAGGTCGAGCATGGCAGTCACGGCGTATCGGCCTTTTGTAGTCAGTCGCATGGCTAGTAGGTACCACGGGGTTACGGGATGGGAGCGAGTATGCTATTCCCGAGCATTTAAGTCAACTATAAGACCTAGTGCTTTAGTCGGGTTTACCGCAAGACGGCGGCCGAATGATAGCAAACTAAGGGGCGCCTGCGCACGCCCTTCTGTCAATGTTTCGGCGCGTCGCTGCGGGCTTCGCTCTTGATCTCGGCGAAGTCCTCTTCACGTAGTGTCGGCAGGTCCTTGGCGCAGTAGTCACTGCCGAGATCCTTCAGCGCGCCGCACATGCCTTCCAGGCGGCCATCGACCGCCTGCAGATGGTCGAGCAGCCGACCAATGGCGCGGGCCACCGGGTCGGGCATGTCCTCGCTGACGCCATAAGCATCGAAACCGATCTTCTCGGCCATGGCCTTGCGCTTGGCTTCGACCTCGGCGTCGGTCTTGACAATGATCCGCCCAGGAATACCCACCGCGGTGGCGCCAGCCGGCACCGCCTTGGTGACCACAGCGTTAGAGCCGATCTTGGCCCCGGCACCAACAGTAAAAGGCCCCAGCACCTTGGCTCCGGCACCCACCACGACACCATCTTCCAGGGTCGGATGGCGCTTGCCCTTGTTCCAGCTGGTGCCGCCCAGGGTCACGCCCTGGTACAAGGTGACATCATCACCGATCTCGGCCGTTTCACCGATGACGATGCCCATGCCGTGGTCAATAAAGAAGCGCCGACCAACCTTGGCGCCAGGGTGGATCTCTATACCGGTCATCCAGCGCGCGAAGTTCGATACCAGCCGGGCCAGCCACTTCCAGTCACGCCTCCACAGCGCATGTGCCGCCCGATGCAGCCAGATCGCATGCATGCCCGGGTAGCAGGTCAGCACATCAAAGGCATTGCGCGCCGCCGGGTCACGATGGAAAACGCTGTGGATATCTTCACGCAGACGCTCGAACATTTACTGATCCTTGCGCTTATGCGGCTCGCCACGGGCCACTTTCTGGGTTTCCGTGAGGATGCCGCGCAAAATACTCATTTCCGAACGATTAACCGAGCTGCGCCCATACAGCCGACGCAAACGTGGCATCAGGTGCTTGGGCTTCTCCGGGTCGAGGAAACCGATGTCGACCAGGGTCTTTTCCAGGTGCTCGTAGAACAGTTCCATTTCATCCATGGTCGCCAGCTCGCTACTGCGCACTGACGTCACCTCGAACTTCTCCACCTTCGATGGTTGCCCTTCGGCGGCCAGCCAGGCCATGCGCACTTCGTAAGCCAGCACCTGCACCGCAGCACCGAGATTCAGCGAGCTGAAATCCGGGTTCGACGGGATATGCACGTGAAAGTGGCAGCGCTGCAGCTCTTCGTTGGTCAGACCGGCATACTCACGACCAAACACCAGGGCGATCTCTTCACCTTGGGCGGCGCGCTCGATGACCTTGCTGGCGCATTCACGCGGGTCGACCAGCGGCCAGGGGATGCGTCGCTCTCGAGCACTGGTGCCGAACACCAGATTGCAGCCGACCAACGCCTCTTCAAGAGTGGCGACCACTTGCGCCCCCACCAGCACATCATTGGCCCCCGACGCACGGGCATCAGCCTCGTGAGAAGGGAAATCCTGCGGGTCAACCAGCACCAGGCGCGACAAGCCCATGTTTTTCATGGCACGCGCAGCGCCGCCGATATTGCCGGGGTGGCTGGTATTGACCAGAACAACACGAATATTTTGCAGCAAGGCGAGCGCTCACAGACATGGAAAAGAGGGAGCAAATCTTACAGAACACACCGACTTTACGCTACGAAAGCAAATGTCACCCTTCTTCGCGCAAAGTTTTCTGCTAGAATGTTCGGCTTTCTTTAACGACCCAGGTGAAACGTCCATGCAGCCCATGCTGAATATCGCGCTGCGCGCCGCCCGCAGCGCCAGTGAATTGATTTTCCGCTCCATCGAGCGCCTGGATACCATCAAGGTTGATGAAAAAGACGCCAAGGATTACGTCTCGGAAGTCGATCGCGCCGCAGAGCAGAAAATCATCGACGCCCTGCGCAAGGCCTACCCGAACCACTCCATCTACGGCGAGGAAACCGGTCTGCATGCCGGCAGCGGCGAAGAAGGCAAGGACTACCTGTGGATCATCGACCCACTGGACGGCACCACCAACTTCCTGCGTGGCGTTCCGCACTTTGCTGTCAGCATTGCCTGCAAATACCGCGGCCGCCTTGAGCACGCCGTGGTACTGGACCCTGTCCGCCAGGAAGAATTCACCGCCAGCCGCGGCCGCGGCGCCCAACTGAACGGTCGTCGCCTGCGCGTCAGCCCTCGTACCAGCCTGGAAGGTGCACTGCTGGGCACCGGCTTCCCGTTCCGTGATAACCAGATGGCCGACCTGGACAACTACCTGGGCATGTTCCGCGCCCTGGTCGGCCAGACTGCCGGCATCCGTCGCGCCGGCGCTGCCAGCCTGGACCTGGCCTACGTGGCTGCCGGCCGCTTCGACGCCTTCTGGGAGTCGGGCCTGTCGGAATATGACATGGCTGCGGGCGCACTGCTGATCCAGGAAGCGGGCGGCCTGGTGAGCGACTTCACCGGTGGCCACGACTTCCTCGAGAAGGGCCATATCGTTGCTGGCAACACCAAGTGCTTCAAGGCCGTCTTGACCGCTATCCAGCCGCACCTGCCTGCCTCGATGAAACGCTAAGTCTCATCGAGCACAAAAAAGCACCCCTCGGGGTGCTTTTTTATTGCCTGCGGGTTACTGCCCTGGCTGTGCCTGGCTCAGCACCAGCTTGCCCTCTTTATCCAGCGGGATCTGCGCGCCCGGGTCACGATCCATACGGACCTGCCCAACCTTATCGCCAATCGAATACTTCACGTCATAGCCAACCACCTTCTCACTCAGGTCATTGACCGTGTTGCAGCGAGTCTGCGTGGTGGTGTAGCTATCACGCTCCTGCATGCCTTCCTGCACCTTGTTACCGGCATAACCACCACCGACCGCACCGGCCACCGTGGCAATCTTCTTGCCAGTACCGCCACCGATCTGGTTACCCAGCAGGCCACCCGCCACAGCACCCAGCACGGTACCGGCAATCTGATGCTGGTCCTTCACCGGCGCCTGGCGCGTAACAGTCACGTCCTTGCACACTTCTCGCGGCGTCTTGACGGTCTGCTTGACCGGTTGCACCGCCAGCACTTCAGCGTATTGCGGCCCACTCTTGACCAGGTTGTAGGTGGCTACAGCACCTCCGGCGGTCACACCGACAGCACCCAGAACCGCACCCACCAGCATCGACTTGTTCATGTGAACCTCCTGATCGTACCTGCAGGACAAAGCCTGCCTTCTCCCTGCCTTGGAGCATAAAAAAAGGCGCGAGTTCAATACTCGCGCCTTCTTCTACGACAAACAGCGTGGGAGAAACCCTTATGGAAGTTCGTCCACGCCCTCGGCCTTAGCAGGAGGAATCAGGTCTTCGCTGCTCAGGTTCAACCAGATCAGCACCACGTTGGCGATGTAGATCGACGAGTAAGTACCCGCCATGACCCCGATGAACAGTGCCAGCGAAAAGCCCCACAGGTTGTCGCCACCGAAGAACAACAGCGCAGCAATGGCCAACAGGGTCGATACCGACGTGGCGATGGTGCGCAGCAGGGTCTGTGTGGTCGAGATGTTGATGTTCTCGATCAGCGAAGCCTTGCGCAGCACCCGGAAGTTCTCACGCACCCGGTCGAACACGACGATGGTGTCGTTGAGCGAGTAACCGATGATCGCCAGTACCGCCGCCAGCACCGTCAGGTCGAAGGTGATCTGGAAGAACGACAGGATACCCATGGTCACGACCACGTCGTGCACCAGCGAAAGGATCGCACCCAAGGCGAACTTCCACTGAAAGCGGAATGCCAGGTAAATCATGATGCCGCCCAGGGCCAGCAACATACCCAGGCCACCCTGGTCGCGCAGCTCTTCACCAACCTGCGGACCCACGAATTCGACGCGTTTGACCACGGCCGGGTTGTCAGTGCTGACCTTCTGCAGCGCCTCGGAAACGCGGTTACCCAGCATCGGATCATCGCCCGGCATACGCACCAGCAGGTCGGTGGTAGCACCAAAGCTCTGCACCACGGCATCCTGGAAGCCAGCCTTGACCAGCTCTTCACGGACCTGGCCAAGGTTGGCCGGACGCTCGTAGGTCAGCTCGATAAGCGTACCGCCGGTGAAGTCCAGGCCAAAGTTGAGTCCTTTATAGAACCAACTGAACAGCGCCAGCACGGTAAGAAGCAGGGTGACGCCGAACGCAACGTTGCGCACACCCATGAAGTTAATGGTACGTAACATGGCAGCCCCTTAAACCCACAACTTCTTGAGATCACGCCCACCGCAGGTCAGGTTGACCATTGCGCGGGTAACCATGACGGCCGTGAACATCGAGGTGAAAATCCCGAGGGACATGGTAACCGCGAAACCTTTGACCGGACCGGTACCCATGGCGAAGAGAATGCCGCCGACCAGCAAGGTAGTCAGGTTGGCATCGACAATTGCTGTATAGGCACGGTTGAAGCCTTCGTGGATAGCGCGCTGTACCGACATGCCATTGGCCAGTTCCTCGCGGATCCGCGAGAAGATCAGCACGTTGGCGTCGACCGCCATACCCATGGTCAGAACGATACCGGCAATACCCGGCAGGGTCAGGGTTGCACCCAGCAGCGACATCAACGCCAGCAGCATGACCATGTTACCGGCCAGGGCGATGGTGGCGATCAGGCCAAAGAAACGATAGATGGCCATGATGAACAGCGAAACGAACAGCATGCCCCACAGCGATGCATCAATACCCTTGGTGATGTTGTCGGCGCCCAGGCTCGGGCCGATGGTGCGCTCTTCAGCGAAGTACATCGGCGCGGCCAGGCCACCGGCACGCAGCAGCAAGGCCAGTTCCGAGGATTCGCCCTGACCGGTCAGGCCGGTGATGCGGAACTGGCTACCCAGTGGCGACTGGATGGTCGCCAGGCTGATGATCTTCTTCTCTTCGGTGAAGGTCTGGATGGCGACGTCTTTCTCGACACCGCCGACCATCTGCTTTTCATAGCGCGTGGTTGGACGCTGTTCGATGAAAATCACCGCCATGCTACGACCGACGTTACTGCGGGTCGCACGGCTCATCAGTTCGCCACCATGACCATCCAGACGGATGTTCACCTGTGGGCGACCTTGCTCGTCGAAGCTGGCCTGGGCGTCGGTGACCTGGTCACCAGTGATGATCAGGCCACGCTCGACGGCTGCCGAACGGCCGCCTTCGCGGAACTCGAAGGTTTCGGTGGTGGCTTTGGAAGCACCCGGCTCAGCACCCAGACGGAACTCCAGGTTGGCGGTCTTGCCGAGGATACGCTTGGCTTCGGCGGTGTCCTGCACACCCGGCAGCTCGACCACGATGCGGTTGGCACCCTGGCGCTGGACCAGCGGCTCGGCCACGCCCAGCTCGTTGACCCGGTTACGGACCGTGGTCAGGTTCTGCTTGATCGAGTATTCACGGATTTCCGCGACCTTGGCCGGGGTAATCGCCAGACGCAGCACCGACAGGCCATTACGCTCGGTGGTGGTCAGCTCGAAATCATTGAAATTCTTGCGGATCAGGCTGCGGGCCTGTTCGCGGGAGGCATCATCGGAGAAGCCCAGCTGAATGCCACCCTCTTGTTGCGGCAGGCTGCGATAGCGCACGCGCTCTTTGCGCAGCAGGCTTTTGACTTCACCTTCGTAGACTTTCAGGCGGGCTGCCATGGCCTTGTCCATGTCCACTTCGAGCAGGAAGTGCACACCACCGGACAGGTCCAGACCCAGCTTCATCGGGCTTGCGCCCAGGTTGCGCAGCCATTGCGGGGTAGTCGGGGCCAGGTTCAGAGCTACTACATAGTCATCGCCCAGTGCCTTGCGCACTACATCCTTGGCTGGCAGTTGATCTTCCTGCTTGCTCAGGCGCACCAGCGCGCCCTTGCCCTTCTCGCCAAGGCTCGCGGCCTTGACCTGGATACCGGCCTCGACGAGCGCCTTGCTCGCGCGATCCAGATCCGCCTGAGTGACCTGCAGCGCCGTGCTGGCACCGCTGACCTGGACGGCCGGATCATCAGGGTAGAGATTGGGAGCGGAATAAATAAAACCGATCGCCAGTACCGCCAGGATCAGTACGTATTTCCACAGAGGGTATTTGTTCAGCATCACGCCGCCCGTTCAAGACGCGGGGCGCCTTGCGCGCCCCGTCGATTGGAAAAAAACTGAAACTTAGATCGCTTTGAGCGTGCCCTTTGGCAGGGTCGCGGCAACGGCGCCCTTCTGGAACTTCAGCTCAACGTTGTCGGACACTTCCAGCACCACGAAGTCATCGGCAACCTTGACGATCTTGCCGGCGATACCGCCGTTGGTGACAACTTCATCACCTTTTTGCAGGTTGCTCAGCAGGTTCTTCTGCTCTTTGGCGCGTTTGGCCTGTGGACGCCAGATCATCAGGTAGAAGATGACCAGGAAGCCAACCAGGAAAATCCACTCAAAACCGGTTCCGGCAGGACCGGCGGCAGGGGCAGCAGCGTCCGCGTAAGCGGCAGGGATCAAAAAGCTCATTTAGCACTCCAGTTGCAATCAGTACTTGTTAGGAATCGGCAGAACATCAGTCCAAGGGCGGCACAGGCAGCCCGCGCTTGGCGTAAAAGGCATCGACAAAGGCGGCCAATGTACCTTGTTGAATAGCCTCGCGTAAACCAGCCATCAAACGCTGGTAATGGCGCAAGTTATGGATCGTATTCAACATACTGCCCAACATTTCGCCGCACTTATCCAGGTGATGCAGATAAGCACGGGAGAAGTTCTGGCAGGTGTAGCAGTCACAGGTCGGATCCAGTGGCGAATCATCATGGCGATGGAACGCGTTACGGATTTTAAGCACGCCGGTATCGACAAACAGATGACCGTTGCGCGCGTTGCGCGTGGGCATCACGCAATCGAACATGTCGACGCCGCGGCGCACACCCTCAACGAGATCTTCCGGCTTGCCTACCCCCATAAGGTAACGAGGTTTGTCAGCCGGCATCTGGCCTGGCAGGTAATCCAGCACCTTGATCATTTCGTGCTTGGGTTCGCCCACCGACAGGCCGCCAATGGCCAGGCCATCGAAGCCGATCTTGTCCAGGCCTTCGAGCGAGCGCATGCGCAGGTCCTGGTGCATGCCACCCTGGACGATACCGAACAGCGCCGCGGTGTTGTCACCGTGGGCGTTCTTCGAACGCTGGGCCCAGCGCAGCGACAGCTCCATGGAAATACGTGCGACGTCTTCATCGGCTGGGTACGGGGTGCATTCGTCGAAGATCATCACCACGTCGGAGCCCAGGTCACGCTGCACCTGCATCGACTCTTCCGGGCCCATGAACACCTTGGAGCCATCGACCGGCGAGGCGAAGGTCACGCCTTCTTCCTTGATCTTGCGCATGGCACCCAGGCTGAACACCTGGAAGCCACCGGAATCGGTGAGGATCGGGCCCTGCCACTTCATGAAGTCGTGCAGGTCGCCGTGGGCCTTGATCACCTCGGTACCCGGGCGCAGCCACAGGTGGAAGGTGTTACCCAGGATCATCTGCGCACCGATGGCCTCGATGTCCCGCGGCAACATGCCCTTGACCGTGCCATAGGTGCCCACCGGCATGAACGCCGGGGTCTCGACCACACCACGGGGGAACGTCAGGCGGCCACGGCGGGCCTTGCCGTCGGTGGCCAGCAATTCGAAGGACATACGACAGGTGCGACTCATGCTTGATCCTCGGGGCCGCGCGGCGCCGGATTGCGGGTGATGAACATGGCATCACCGTAACTGAAGAAGCGGTACCCGTTCTTGACCGCCGCCGCGTAGGCAGCCATGGTCTCGGGGTAACCGGCGAAGGCCGAAACCAGCATCAGCAGCGTGGATTCAGGCAAATGGAAGTTGGTGACCAGGGCATCGACCACATGAAACGGCCGGCCCGGGAAGATAAAGATGTCGGTGTCGCCGCTAAATGCCTTGAGCACACCGTCCCGGGCAGCACTTTCCAGCGAACGCACGCTGGTGGTACCCACGGCGATCACCCGCCCACCACGGGCACGGCAGGCAGCCACGGCGTCGACCACGTCCTGGCCGACCTCCAGCCACTCTTTATGCATGTGGTGGTCTTCGATGCGCTCGACCCGCACGGGCTGGAAGGTACCAGCGCCGACGTGCAGGGTGACAAAGGCGGTTTCCACGCCCTTGGCAGCGATCTTGGCCATCAGCTCTTCATCGAAATGCAGCCCGGCAGTCGGTGCCGCAACGGCACCCGCACGTTCGGCATACACCGTCTGGTAGCGCTCGCGATCGGCGCCTTCATCCGGACGGTCGATATAAGGCGGCAGGGGCATATGCCCGACGCGGTCGAGCAGTGGCAGCACCTCTTCGGCAAAACGCAACTCGAACAGTGCGTCGTGACGGGCGACCATCTCGGCCTCGCCACCACCGTCGATGAGAATCTGCGCGCCGGGCTTGGGCGACTTGCTTGAGCGCACATGGGCCAGAACCCGATGGCTATCCAGCACCCGCTCAACCAGGATCTCCAGCTTGCCGCCGCTGGCTTTCTGGCCAAACAGACGTGCCGGAATCACCCGGGTATTGTTGAACACCATCAGATCGCCCGGGCGCAGATGCTCGAGCAGATCGGTGAACTGGCGATGAGCCAGCGCCCCGCTCGGCCCGTCCAGGGTCAATAGCCGGCTGCTGTGGCGCTGCGCCAGTGGATGGCGAGCGATCAGGGAATCAGGGAGCTCAAAGGAAAAATCAGCGACGCGCATGATGGTGTTCGGTTCGACAGGGCCGCAAAGTTTAGCCGAAAAGACGAAAATTGACCATGAAACCTGATTGACCAACGGTAGGCACCTCTCTATACTTCGCCGCCACAAGCCCTGATGGCGGAATTGGTAGACGCGGCGGATTCAAAATCCGTTTTCGAAAGGAGTGGGAGTTCGAGTCTCCCTCGGGGCACCAATTGATGTACATAGCCGTCCAACGACGGCTACGCAATACCCCTAGAGCCCGCTAACTGCGGGCTTTTTGGTCTCTGGGGGTCTATCCCCGTCCCTTGCCAGCCACGCTCCTTTTGGTACATTTTCCGCACAGATTCCAGTTCGAGGATTGGAGGTGTACAGATATGCCCCTTACAGCCTTGCAAATCAAAGCCTCCAAGCCGACTGACAAGCAATACACGCAGGGTGATAGTTCGGGTCTTGGCCTTCTGGTTCACCCCAACGGGAGCAAGTACTGGCATTTCCGGTACGCATATCGTGGCCGGTCGATGAAAATGTCCCTTGGTGTCTGGCCGCAGGTGTCGTTACAGGAAGCTCGTGAGAAAGCCGCCGAGTGCCGCTGACTGGTGAAGAACGACATCAACCCTGGCGCGAAGGCACTGGAAGACAAACACCAGAAACGCGAAGCCGGACTCAACACCTTCAAGCGGGCCGCCGAGTACTGGTATCAGTTCAAGGCTGACTCCGGCCGTAGCCGGGCGACGCTGAAGAAAATCCGTGATTACCTCGACAAAGATCTTTACCAGCGCTTGGATCGAAGCCGCTGGAAGAGATCACGCGGGCTGACTGTGCAAAATTGCAGGCCAGCATCGAGAAGCGTGGTGCGTTCAATGTGGCCGCTAAGACGCGCACCTGGCTCAAGCAGATTTTCAGTCAGGCGATTGCACGAGGATTGTATGAGAACAATCCCGCGTCCGAGCTTCACGCTATCGCGCTGGCCCCTCCCCCACCGCAGCACTATCCGCATCTACGCGAGAACGAGCTGCCAGAATTTCTTCAAGCGCTGAGTACGACCACTAGCCGCTTGCCTACGCGGATTGCTGCATGGATGGCGATCTTCACCGCAGCCCGCCTCGGCACGGTCCGCTACCGACAGTGGGTTACATGAGCGCTTCGCTGGCACAGCAGGATATCGGCCGGTTTTTGATGCGGCGCTACAACTGGCAACGACCGCATCAGTTCAACAGCGGGTTGGCGCCCGCCGTGGCTGAGGAAAAACTTAACGCAGTGTCCGGGATTAGTTGACCACTACATCCTGTCGGTTCGTCCAGTACCTAAAAGGCAATAAAGTATTGACTATCAAATACAAATATGAAAAATCCGTAGAAAACCTATTCAAAGATAATTTTGAGCAAGCCGCTCGCGACAAAAAATACATTTACGCATCGGCATCGCTAGACAGTCAAGATAGAGTGGTAGGAGCTGACTACTTATTCACCGATCATACTCAATATGCAATTATAGAGTTTAAGTATAGCGAGGGGATCTTCCGCTCGAAGTAAAAAAGAAGAAAAAACTTCAGCTTGGCGATGCTCTATATCAACAAAAAATATACGCCCCCCCTGCATGACAAATGTCACTTCGCAGCCTGGAGCGACAAATCAAACAAAATAACAACTGAGACTAATATTTACTTTAATGAGATTTCCAACAAAGAGTTTTTGGGGTGATAACTTTAAATATATTGAATTCCCAGACAAGTAAACAAGAAAATAACAAAACGACTTTATTGACTCGCTTATTGTTGGAAAAGAAGTCAGGGGCTTTGCAGATTTTAATCAGCACATAAAATGGCTATTAAATCTTGGAGGCAAAAGCAATGCCAATGGTTATTTGGAGCTACTAATCTCAAATCCGCTCGACAGACGAGCAGCTGGTCTAGAATTCACAAGCGTAGATAACATGCAAAAATGGGTCACAAACAATATAAAAAAGCCATCTCTGACGAAATCTAAAGATAATAGCCGAGGCGGATCTAGTGATTCAGGAGGGAGGTTTAGCTAACACGTTATCTCGGGTGGCTCCCCGAGTGGCACGCCTGAACCAAGCGTTAGGCAAGGCCACTAGCAATGGTGTTAAGGTTTGAGCTGGCAGTTTTTCTAGTGCTGTTTTGCCTGCGCCTGACACCCGTTGTGGCTAGGCTAGGTATTCGCTGCACAAGCAACTGGCATGCCCCTGCAACGGCATCATTAGTGGATGCTGGGAGGCTACAGTTTGTTGTCAATCTCTACTGAGAAGAGCGCACGCCAGAGTTTTCATGCCCATAGCGGGGCTCTCAGCAGGCAGTAACATAATGTCAAACACTGGCCGATGGCTGTGGGCAATGAGAGCGTATTTACCAGATAACCACCACAAAAGCGGGGCAACACCATGGGTGTCTACGACTACAAAAACCTCGGAACTGAAAGCTCCAAAGCATTGTTTGCCGATGCCATGGCAATTGCTATGTATTCCTACCACAATCTCGATAACGGCTTTGCTGCGGGTTATCAGCACTATGGTCTAGGCCTTGGCTTGCCGGCGACCGTGATCCAGACACTATTCGGCAGTACCAGCTCTCAGGGTTTGATTCCAGGAATTCCCTGGAATCCCGACTCGGAAAAGGCCGCCTTGATCGCGGTGCAAAAGGCCGGCTGGACACCTATCAGTGCCAGTGCTCTGGACTATGGCGGCAAGGTCGATGCGCGGGGCACTTTCTTTGGCGAAAAGCCGGGGTACACCACTGCCCAGATGGAGGTGCTAGGTAAGTACGACGCGGCCGGTAAACTCCTGGAAATCGGAATTGCCTTCCGGGGTACTTCAGGCCCGCGGGAAATCCTGATCAGCGACACCATTGGCGACTTTATCAATGATGCGCTGGCGGCCTTGAACTATGCAAAAAACTATTCGGGAGAAGCCTTTGGCACGTTACTCGGCAAGATCGCTGATTTCGCCAAAGCCCAAGGTCTGACGGGCCATAACATGGTGGTCAGTGGTCACAGCCTCGGTGGCCTGGCAGCTAACAGCATGGCAGATTTGAGCAACGATAGTTGGTCGGGGTTCTATAAGGATGCGAATTACGTGACCTTCGCTTCACCGACCCAAAGCCTTGGCGACAAGGTGCTGAACATCGGTTATGAAAATGACCCTGTGTTCCGCGCCATTGATGGCGTATCTATCTTGCCAACCTTAGGGCTACACGACAAACCCCATGAGGCCACTACCGACAACATCGTCAATTTCAATGACCACTATGCATCGATCTTAGGCAAGATGCTGCCGTTTTCCGTATTCAGTTTGCCGGCCTCAGTGGCACACCTACCCAGCGCCTACGGCGATGGCATGACACGTATTCTTGAGTCCAAGTTCTACGATCTGACCACCCGGGACTCTACGATTATCGTCGCCAACCTGTCGGATCCGAGCCGGGACAATACCTGGGTGCAGGACCTCAACCTCAACGCCGAGCCGCACAAGGGAAGCACCTTCATCATCGGCAGCGATGGAAACGACCTGATCCAGGGAGGCCGTGGCAATGATTATTTAGAAGGACGAGACGGCAACGACACCTTCCGCGACAGCGGCGGCTATAACATCATCCTCGGCGGCTCGGGCTACAACACCCTGGACTTACAGCAGTCGCTGAAAAACGTCGACGTCGCCAACGATGGCGCCGGCACCCTTTATATCCGCGACGGTTACGGCGGCATCACTATAACTCGCGACATTGGCGCGCTGGTGAGCGAGGAAAGCTACCTGTTTTTCTTCAACAAGGACGTTACCCATAGCGTCACCGACAAAGGCCTGCTGACGGGCAAGGACCTCACGGCCTATGCGTCATCGGTCAAGGGCGATACAGGCGACAATGTGCTCAAGGCCCATGCCGGCGGTGACTGGCTGTTTGGCCTGGACGGCAATGATCACCTAATCGGCGGCAAGGGCAACGATGTGTTCGTGGGCGGTGCCGGCAATGATCTGATGGAGTCGGGCGGAGGGGAAAACTCCTTCCTGTTCAGTGGGCACTTTGGTCAGGACCAGATCATCGGTTACCAGTCTACCGACAAGCTAGTGTTCATGGGCGTGGATGGGGTAGGCGAGCAGTACGATTACCATGCTCATGCAAAGGAGGTGGGCGATGATACGGTGCTCACCTTTGGCAGTGACTCGGTGACGTTGGTGGGAGTGGGGCTTAACAGCCTGTCAGCGGATGGGATTGTCATTACCTGATCAGACAGGAGATCGTTCCTGCGTCTGTGGGAACGATCATTCGTTTAGCCATACTCGACCAGGGATCGGAGGCGTGGGATGTTCGATCAGATGCTCAAGAGGTTGCACATCAGACTCAACGACCAAGGCTTGATCGACCTGCAAACCTGGATGATCGATTCAACAGCGGTTCGAGCAACCCGGGCCTCATCAGGTGCCGGTAAAAAAGGGGGCCTGATGACCCTGCCGATCACGCTCTAGGTCGCAGCCGTGACGGCCTGACAACCAAGATCCATATGCTCTGCGACGCCAACGGCACACCGTTGCGCTTCCTTCTTTCTGACGGTCAAGCCAGTGGTATCAGCTACGACTGGGGCCTGGCACCGTTTACCGCCGAACAACGGCGCGACATGCTGGAGCTGCTGGACGACCGCTACGGCCAGCACTCGACGCTGGCAACCAGCCAGATGCCGGTGGATAAATGGCACGAACTGATCGGCGAGGCTACTCATCGTTTCTGCTTCGGAGAGTCCTTATTCCGAAGAGAAACAGTAAGACGAGCCCCCTCGGAATCCTCGCAATGAGATGCCGGGCCATACAGGCGTTGTATCTGCTGGTCTTGGAACCAATCGCGGAGACCATCGCCGATCCGAACGCTCATGGGTTCAGGCCGGAGCGCTCAACTGCTGATGCCGCAGCACAATGCTTTGGTATGCTTCAACAACATGGACAGCTGTACGATAAAGCGTAATCATATGTGAGTGATATCGCATTTCCCTGTGCGACGCTCTTGAACATTGGCGGATTGCGATGGTGCTGTGGCCATGTAGGGCAAGGCCTATGGCTTACACTCAGGTAAACGATTTACCAAGAGGCAGGACGATGGAACTTAGCTTTTTTGCCACCCTCCCACTCCCTCACTCCGCATGGCCAAACCGCCTCGTGCACAATGCGGAGGATCATCCCGTGCAATACAAGGGGTTCTCTATCTCGCCATACAAGCTCGCATTCATACTCCCCGCTGCTTTTGGGCGAGGTATCAGGCACGTCCCGAGATAAGTTTTTCCAGCGATTGACACGTCCATTTAAAAAGATCAATTCGCGCCAGTACGGGCAGACCTGTGCGCTCGACTGCTGGCTGACGAATAGATTCCTAATGAGCAACGCGCCACAAATAACTATCGAGCAGACAAAACGATGAGTTTTAGCCACGACCTTCGTTTGTGAGCACAAAAATCGTGATGAGCGCAATGCCGCCCTTATGGACGGCTTCCGCACGTTTTTTTGTCGCAGCGGTTTCTTTATTACCCTTTGTTTTTCTACTCATGTGTCGGCAGAAGTTAAATCTGAAGCAAATCCCCTGGCTTAGAACCCTTGTTCTGGGTTCTTTCCAGACGGCGGGGGTAATGGCTTTTCTGAATATCGGTCTGACCTCGACTTCACCTTCTACGGCCGCCACTTTGATGGCGAGCAATCCTTTATTGGTTGTGGTGCTGGCCTGGTTGTTTCTTGGAGAACGCTCTTCGCCAGTGGCTCTCGGTGGCTTGCTACTGGCATTCATCGGCGTTGTCATTTGCATTGGCATCAGCCCAACAGGTTCAATGAGTGTGGGGTATGGCGAAGGCTTGGTGATACTGGCCTCAATTTGCTGGGCATGCTCAACCGTTCTTAACAAGAAATTTAACCTTGCGCTTTCCCCTTGGCTGGTAACGTTTTGGCAGATGTTGCTGGGCTCGATGATATTGGCCGTGATCGCAGTGCTTAGCCCACAACAATTAGCCCTCCCTACCACAGCGTATCACTGGGGCATGTTCTTATGGCTTGCCATCCCGGCATCGACCGGTGCCATGGGTCTCTGGTTCGCCGCACTGAAAATCGGTGGATCCGTACAAACCAGTGGTTTTCTGTTTCTCTGTCCACTTTTCGCCGCCTTGATTTCTTTTGGCTTAACCGGTCAGGTTCCCACCCGGCATGAGATAGCGGGTGGCGTACTCATAGGACTGGGGCTGTATGTGATGTCCCGCTGGCGTTACACCAGCGGGCAGTCTGTGGAACTATGAGTTGGGCCTGAAAGCGGACTTCTTCGAGGGTCGCCTGAACAGCAGCCTGGCCTACTTCGAAGTGCATGAAGACAACCGCTCCACGCCCGATGACGACTACAACAACCTGAAACCCACGCCGCCCAACTACGCCTTCAAAGGCACCCAGGCTGTGACCAAAGGCTATGAGCTGGAGATTTCCGGAGAGCTCAGCCCAGGCTGGCAAGTACAGGCCGGCTACACCCACAAGATCGTGCGCGATGACAACGACGTCAAAATCTCAACCTTCGAACCTGAAGACCAGGTCAGCCTGTATACCAGCTACAAACTCCACGGCAGCCTGGAAAACCTGAGCGTCGGCGGCGGGGTACGCTGGCAGAGCGTGGGCTGGCAATCGATCTACAACGCACCCTTGGGGCATTATGAAGACATCTCCCAGGAGTCTTACTGGCTGGTGGATCTGATGAGCCGATATCAGTTCAGCGAGCACCTCTCGGCAACGCTGAACATCAACAACCTCTTCGACAAGTCCTACTACACCAACGTCGGTTTCTATAACTCTGCAGCCTACGGTGAACCACGCAACTTCATGTTGAGTACACGCTGGGACTTTTGAGTTCGCACTTATCATCTTTATCGTCGCAGCGCTCGGGGTCATGCTGCCGACACGCCAGCACAGGCAGCCGGCGCGGGTCGGTTCCACGGTTCAGTGAGCCCTGCGCTCCAAGCGCAGGTTCAGACCTGAGGCAACTGGTGGGTCACGCAGTGAATGCCACCCCCTCCCGCTGCGATGGCATCGATGTTCAGCTGTACCACCTCACGATCCGGGTAAAGCTCAGTCAACAAATCAAAGGCTTTGGTATCGGCCGCCTTGTCGCCAAACTGCGGGGCAATCACCGCACCATTGATGACGAAGTAGTTGATGTAACCGGCAGCAAAGTCCGGGTTGTTCTTGCTGAACCGGCTGTTGCGCGGCTTCAACGGTGGCGACACCGTATGCACCTTGAGCTTGCGGCCATCGGCGTCTGTCGCGCTCTTGAGTATCTCCAGGTGAGCCAGTGTCACCTTGTGGTCGTAGGAGTCGGGGTCAGTGTCGAGGTTGGCGATGACCACGCCAGGTTTAACAAAACGCGCATAGAAATCGACGTGGGCATCAGTGATGTCCTTGTTCTTGATGCCGGGCAACCAGATGATCTTGCGCAGCCCCAGGCGCGCCTTCAGCTCTTCTTCAACTTCAGCCTTGCTCCAGTCGGGGTTGCGGTTGGCATTGATCCAACAGCTTTCCGTGATGATCCCGGTGCCGTGTCCATCCACTTCGATGCCGCCGCCCTCGCCCACCAGTTCGCTGCGCAGGTAGGTCGCCTTGGCATTTTTTGCCACCAACCTCGCCACACGGGCATCATTGGCGTGCTGTTGCTTATTGCCCCAACCGTTGAAGTTGAAATCGACCGCACCCAGGTCACCCGCTTCGGTGATGACGAAGTTGGCACCGATATCACGCATCCAGATGTCATCGAGCTCGGTCGTGACAAAGGTGGTGTTGTCGCTGCCACACAGCTCTTCAGCCAGGTCCCGCTCGCTGTCACGGCACAGCACGATAACGGGCTGGTAGCGGGCAATGGTGCGGGCGATCAACCCGATAGCCTCCTGCACGTCAGCGGTGAAGTCTTCCCAGATGGCTTCTTGCGCAGCAAAGGCCACGAAGGCGCATTTATGTTTTTCACTTTCATCAGGCATGAACCATTCATCACTGCCAGCAGCCAGCACCCGAGGAGCACTCAGGCCAAAGCCCATGGACGCGACCAAACCTAAGCCTGCGGTCGCTGAAACCTGTTTTATAAAATCACGACGCGTTGGCATCTGTTTGTCTCTCTATCAATTCGCTTTACAGTCATCAAGTACCGTGCAATCAATTGCCCGGCGCTGTCTTGAATTTGGTCCACACCCGCATCCGCGCGCGCATGTCGGACTGCGGGATATCCTTGCCGGTAACCAGGCGCTCGAAGACGACATCTGCCGGGTAAATGTCCGGGTTGTTACGCATCTGCGGGTCGACATCCGGGCGCGCCTTGGCGTTCGAGGTCGGGTAACCGGTGAAGTTGCTGATGGCCGCCATGTTCTGCGGGCGCATGACAAAGTTGATAAAGGTATAGGCGTACTCCGGGTGTTTGGCATCTACCGGAATCGCCATGTTGTCCATCCACACCGTGGTGCCTTCACGCGGGATGCGGTACTGGAAGCTGACCTTCTTGCCAGCCGAATCAGCCGTGCGCTGGGCCTGGGTCATGTCGCCACTGTAACCGAGTGACAGGCACAGGTTGCCGTTGACCAGGTCGGTCACCGGTTGCGACTGGAACTTGCGGATGTACGGCCTGATTTTGAGCAACAGTTCGCTGGCGGCGGCCAGGTCTTCGCGCTTGGCGCTGCGCGGTTCGCGGCCCAGGTAGTTGAGGACCACGGCCAGCACTTCGTCCGGTGAGTCAATTATCGAGATCCCGCAATCAGCAAACTTGGCGGCGAGTTCTGGCTTGAACAGCAGGTCCAGGCTGTCGACTGGCGCATCCGCCATACGCTGGCGGACCTGCTCGTCGTTGTAGGTCAGACCGATGGTGCCCCAGGTGTACGGCACCGTGGCCTTGCTGGCGTGAGGGTAATGGGTGCGCAGCTTCTGCAAGCCTGGCTCGACATCAGCCAGCGCCTCAAGCTTCGAAGGGTCCAGCGCCTGCAGGCTGCCGGCACGCATCAGCCGTTCGGCCACGGTGTCCCCCGGAAAGATCAAGTCATAACCACTACCGCCGGTCATCAGCTTGGCCTCCAGCACTTCACTGCCATCCATGACATCGTAGATCACCTTGATCCCGGTTTCGGCGGTAAACCTGGACAGGGTGTCCTCGGCAAAGTAATCGGCCCAGTTGTACAGGCGCAGGGTCTTTTCCTGCGCGTGCGCCGTGGTCAAGGTGGCCCCCAGCACAATGCCGAGGGTTAGCAGCAAACGCTTTTGGCTGATGTTCATGTCAAACCCCTTGAGTCTTCCAGCATACATTGACTTGACGGCCATCGAGACCCAGAAGCGCGGCGTACATCTCCGGGCGGCGATCACGGTAAATTCCCCAGGTCAGACGCTCCTCACGCATCGCCGCCAGGTCCAGCTGCTGCAGCAGAACACCAGGCGTTTCGCGGTCAGCTTCGACCAGCATCTTGCCTTTGTGATTGCAGATGAAGGACGAGCCGTAGAAGGTCATTTGCAGCTCGGGATCGGTGGTCGCCGCCTCGAGACCAACGCGATTGGCTGCCACCACCGGCAGGATGTTGGCTGCCGCGTGGCCGCGCATCGCCATCTGCCAGTGATCACGCGAATCAAGCTCGGCAGCGCCCGGCTCAGAGCCGATTGCGGTCGGAAACAGCAACACCTCGGCTCCCATCAGCGCCAGGCAGCGCGCAGTCTCAGGGAACCATTGGTCCCAGCAGATACCCAGCCCGAGGCGCCCGAAGGCTGTGTCCCAGACGCGAAAGCCGGTATCGCCAGGGCTGAAATACTCCTTCTCCTGATAACCGATAGCGTTGGGGATGTGGGTCTTGCGATACACCCCCAACAGACGGCCATCGGCATCGGCCACACTCAGCGAGTTGAAGTAGGCGTTTCCAGCCTTCTCGAACCAGCTCAACGGCAGCACCACACCCAACTCCCCAGCCAAAGCGGCAAAGCGCTTGAGCACCTGGCTGTGTTGATACTCCTCGGCCAGGGCCAAGTGTTTGTGATGCTGCTCAATGCAAAAGTACGGCGTGGCAAACAACTCCTGCAGCAGAATTACCTCGGCGCCCTGGGCAGCCGCTTCGCGCACCAGTTGCTCGGCCTGATCAAGGTTGTGCTGCAAATCCCAGGTGCAAGGCATCTGCGTGGTGGCAACGGTCAGCATACTCATGGCATCACCCCTTCACTGGCCAGGCCGGTTGCTGTTGGGTGATGCAATGCACGCCACCACCGCCATGTGCCAGATGATTGATCTGCACCGGTACCACTTCGCGCCCGGGGAATGCCTTGGCCAGCACCTCGGCCGCGACCTGGTCGGCTTCAATGCCATAGGCCGGCATGATGATGGCGCCATTGGCGATGTAGAAGTTGGTGTAAGAGGCACAGAACACTTCGGCATCGACATCCACCGCCTCGCTGGCTTCATACAGTTCGATCATTTCAAAGCGACGGCCCTGGGCATCGGTGGCCAGCTCCAGCGCCCGGCGATTTTCCCGCGCGACCTGGGCATACACCGAACTCTGGTCACGGGTTGCATCGACCAGCAATACGCCGGGACGGGCAAAGGCGCAGACGCCATCGACGTGGCCATCGGTCATGTCACCCGTGACATAGTCCGGATCACCCGGCAGCCAGATGGTCTTTTTCACGCCCAGGAAACGCGTGAAGATCGCTTCCATCTCTGCCTTGGTCATTCCCGGATTACGGTTGGGGTTGAGCAACACCGACTCGGTGGTGATCAGCGTGCCCTCGCCATCAACGTGGATGGCGCCGCCTTCGTTACTCAAGGCCGTACCAAAGCAGTCCAGGCCGAGCTGGTTGAGCACGCGCCGGGCCAGGCTTTCGTCGAGGTCATGCGCCGACTTGCCGCCCCAGGCGTTGAAACGCCAACTGACACCGGCCAGCCCTTGCTGCGGGTGGCAGATAAAGCTCGGACCGGAGTCGCGGCACCAGCTGTCATTGACCGCCAGTTCGATCAGCTCGATGTTCGCACCGCACAAAGCGCTGGCGCTGGCCCGGGCAGAAGGATCGACGACCATCTTGACCGGTTCGAAGCGGGCAATGGCATTGGCAACACGGGCAAAGTCCACCTGAACCTGCGCCAGGGTCACGCCCCAGCCGGACTCCCACAACTGCTGATTATGGGGCCAGACCATCCAGGTCGCTGCATGGTTCACCCACTCTGCGGGCATGAACCAACCACTGTTCAGATCGCCATTGCACTGCATGCTTCTCACCTTTCAGTTAAGTGATATTAATTACTGAAAACCGCTGCTGCGGTAAGAAACTCAATGCTATGGCTTCATAATTGCGCTAACAAACGATAGATTTAGCTGACAACTGATTAGTAGAACTTATCAATGCTCAAGCACTGGCCACCCTTGAACGCGCTGCGCGGCTTTGAAGCCGCCGCCCGCCTCGGTAGCTTCCACAAGGCTGCCGAAGAGCTACACCTGACCCAATCTGCGATCAGCCAGCAGATACGCAGCCTGGAAACGTTCCTGGAACAACCGCTGTTCTATCGCAGTGGCCGTAGCGTCAGCCTGACCGACGCCGGCTATGACCTGCAAAGCACCACCCAGGCGATGCTGCAGCAGCTGTCCGTAGGCATCCGGCGCCTGGAACAGTACCGCAAACCCAATCAGCTGGTGGTCAACACCACCCCGGCATTCGCCCGTCACTGGTTGCTGCCGCGCCTGGGGGATTTCCATCGCCAGCATCCCGAAGTTGATCTGTGGTTGTTCACCAGCTTTGATCCGCCGGACATGGCCACGCAAACCATCGACCTGAGCCTGCGCGATGACCTCAGTGCCCAGGCAGAATGCAGTCACCTGACCCTGTTTCGCGATCGTCTTTATCCGGCCTGCCATCCTGATTTGCTCAAGGTGCCCGCAGAACAGCGCACCACCTTACATGGCGAACGGGAAATGGACTGGAGTCATTGGGTGGTTGAGGGGGGTGAGCATGTAGGCCAGCGCAGCAACGGCCTGAACTTTTCCGACCCTGGCCTGCTGCTCGACGCGGCCTGCGCTGGCCATGGCATCGCGCTGGTCAGCCAGCTGCTTGCAACACAGGCGCGCACGCAGGGGCTATTGCAGCCGCTGTGTGCGCAAACGGTGCGTGGCCCTGACTGGAGTTGTCTGATACATCGGGACAGTGAGAAGAGCCCGTTGACGCGTAGTTTTAGTACTTGGTTGCAGGCCAGTCTGGCAGTTGATGGGGTCGAATGTTGACGGCGCCGCTTCGCGCTCGATCGCTGGCAATGCCAGCTCCTACAGGGTCGGATGTACGCCATTCATTGTAGGAGCCGGCGTTGCCGGCGATAGGTCGGCCCCCTCAGCTCAAGGATTACTCAAGACGGCCAAGGCGATTGTCGATGATGTGAGCCTGTAGGCGTCATCGCATCAACGCGCCTGCCAGTCAGCAACCATTCAGGCAGTGTAGGATTCCTCTCTCTGCCCCCTTGAGCGAGCCACCTTATGCAGTTGACCCATCGCCCCGTCCAGGCCCAGGACATCGCCATCATCTGCGGTTTCCCCCAGGGCCCCGACGAGCTGTTCTACATGTTCCCCAAGGCCCAGTTCCCGCTGACACCGGCGCAACTGAGCGACGCCATCGCTCAGCGTGCTGGTTCGACGGTGGTCGAGGGCGACGGCAC
Organism: Pseudomonas sp.; assembly: GCF_050739775.1. Lineage (GTDB taxonomy): Bacteria > Pseudomonadota > Gammaproteobacteria > Pseudomonadales > Pseudomonadaceae > Aquipseudomonas. Next base: position 8,958 of record NZ_JBOICA010000034.1, on the reverse strand, counting down.
GGTGCTGGCTTTTGCCAACTTCTACAAGGCCGAGCAAGGCGGTGTCTGTGCCCTCGGCAATGTGGTGGTGGCCCCCGCCGCCCGTGGCCATGGTGTGGCGCGGTATCTGGTGCAAAGCATGATTGAGCTGGCCCGCCGCCAGTTCGATGCCCGCGAAGTCTGGGTGTCCTGCTTCAACCGCAATACCGCTGGGTTGTTGCTGTATCCACAGCTGGGTTTTGTGCCCTTCGCTATCGAGGAGCGCCAAGGGCCGGGCAACACGCGGGTTGCGCTGGTGCAGATGAAGCAAGCACTGTAGTACATCCGCTAGGCCCGCACAAAACGTTGCCTGAGCAAGTCACTTAAGGCATCCACCAGCAGCACCAGCACCAGCATGGCGATGATCACCGTGCTGGCCTGGGCTTCCTGGAACAGGCTCAAGGTGGTGTAGAGCATCTGCCCCAGGCCACCCGCGCCGACAAAGCCGAGCACGCTGGCCATGCGGATGTTGTTTTCCCAGCGGTACAGGCTGTAAGCCAGCAATTGCGGCCAGAGGTTGGGCAAGGTGCCGAAGCAGAATGCAGTGACCTGGCTGCCACCCTGCAGGCGAATGGCCGCGGCCGGTTCCGGCGGGGCATTTTCCAGGGCTTCGGCAAACAGGCGGCCAAGCACACCCGAGGTGTGCAAGGCCAACGCCAGGGTACCGGCATTCGGACCCAGGCCCGCCGCCAGCACCGTCAGCGCCGCCCAGACCAACTCCGGTATCGCCCGCAGGGCATTGAGCAGTAAACGCGCAACACCTTGCAACGGCCAACCGAAACGCCCTGCTGCCGGCAAGGCCAACAACAGCCCGAGGATGACCGCGAGCAGCGTGCCCAGGCCGGACATGGCCAGGGTTTCCAGCGCGCCTTTGCCCACTGCGCGTAAATGTTCGGGGCTCAGGTCAGGGCTGAGGAAGCGCGCCGCATAGGCGCCCATCTGCCCCAGCCCGCCATTGCCGAGCAGCGCCTGCAAGTCGAGACTCAAATAAGCAAACGAAGCCACCACCGCTGCCAACAGGGTCATAATCAGCGAAGCGTTGATCAGCCGCCTCATGCCAGCCTCCCGCGCAACAAACGGCTGAGCTGATCTGCCAGCCACACCAGCACCAGGAAGGCCAGCAGCATGCTCGCCACTTCGGCGCCCGCGAACATACGCATCGATAAGTCGATCTGCTGCCCCAGCCCACCTGCGCCGACAAAGCCCATCACCACCGAAGCACGAATCGCGCATTCCCAACGATAGACGGTATAGGACACAAGCTCCGCCGCCGCATCCGGCAGAATGCCGTAGAAGAAGGCGCTCAGACGGCTACTGCCGGCCTGCAACAACGCGTGGGCCGGACGCTGGTTCACCGATTCGAAGATCTCCGCGTAGACCTTGCCGAGCATGCCACTGTAGGTGATGGCGATGGCCAGCACACCGGCAGTCGGGCCCAGGCCTACGGCGCGGACGAAAAGCAGCGCCCAGACGATTTCCGGCACGCTGCGCAGAAAGATCAGTAACCCGCGCACCGGCAGGCGCACGGTGCGCGACCAGAACCCCAGGCGACCGCCGCGTGAGGCCGCGCCGAGGGACAGCGCCCGGCTGGCCAACAGGCTGGCCGGAATCGCCAGGAGCAACGCCAGGCTCATGCCTGCCGTGGCCACCGCCAGCGTTTGCAGCGTGGCTTGCCATAACAGGGCAAGAAAATCAGGGGCATGTGCCGGTGGCCAGAAGGCACTGACGAAATTGCCCATCTCACGGCGATTGTCAGCCTGCAACAGAACACCGGGATCAAGCTCGCTCAAGTGGATGCCGGGCCACAGCAAGGCTATCGCCAGCAGGGTCAGCAGCAGCCTGGGCAGCGCTGCCGGATCGCGCTTATCGGCCGTCAGCATCGCGGAATCTGCAGGTTTAGCATCGGCAGCGGCACTTGTGGCGAGCCCAAGTGTTCGTTGGCATAGAGCGCATCAAGCATGTCGCTGGAAACCTCAGTCGCCGGGCGGTCGAACGCCACCCGCCCTTCGCGGATACCGATCACCCGGGGGAAATGCGCCAGCGCCAGCTCCACCGCATGCAAGCTGGCGACCAGGGTGATGCCGCGTTCGCTGGCATGTTGATTGAGAATCTTCAGACTATGTTCGGCCAGCACCGGGTCCATGGCCGAGACCGGCTCATCGGCGAGCAGAATCTCCGGCTGCTGGTACAAGGCCCGGGCGATACCGACTCGCTGCAATTGCCCACCGGACAGTTGCCCACACTGGGCAAAGACCTTGTCGGCCATGCCCAGCCCGGACAACACGGCACGTACGCCCGGTATATCCGAGGGGTGCAACAGGTTGAGCAGTCCGCGCAGGGTGCTCCATTGCCCCAGGCCCCCGGCCAGCACCGCGGTCACCACCCGCTGCCGGGGTGGCAGCGGCGGTGCCTGATGGATCAGACCGATCCGCGCACGCAGGCGCTGGCGCGCACGCGCTGACAGCCGCCACGGTGCTTCACCGAGTAATTCGATACTACCGGTGGTGGGCGCCATGGCGCTGGCGATCAGTTGCAGCAGGCTGGACTTGCCGGCGCCCGAAGGACCGATGATCGCCACCCGCTCGCCAACCTCAACCTGCAGGTCAATCGCGTGCAATGCCTGAACCTGAGCATGACGCAGACTCGTGCCGTTAAGCTGGATCGTCACTTGAGCAACTCAGCAGCGCGAGCAGCCTCCTCGATACCCTTGTAGTTGTCCGGGCTGGTTTCGATGAAGCGGCTGGCCGCCTGCAGATCGAGGATCGCCTTGTCGGCTGGTTTGGCCGGATCAAGGGCCAGGAAGGCCTGTTTGATTTTCTCTTTCAAGGCCGGGTCGAGGCTGCCGCGCACGGTCCAGTTGTAGTCGTAGTAGCTCGGAGTAGTGGCGAATACCTTGACCTTGCTGATGTCGACCTTGCCCGAGGCCACCAGCTTTTCCCAGACACTGGCGTTGAGCACACCCGCATCGACCTTGCCGGCCTGGACCCAGGCAGCGGTGGCGTCATGGGCACCGGAATAGGCGACGCGGCTGAAGTAGTTTTCAGGTTTGATGTTGTCGTCCTTGAGCATGAAGTAACGCGGCATCAGGCTACCGGAGGTGGACGAAATCGAGCCGAAGGCAAAGGTCTTGCCCTTAAGGTCGGCCAGGCTCTTGACCTCGGGGTTGGCGGTGATGAACTTGCTGGTGAACCTGGCGTCCTGCTCGCGCTGCACCAGTGGCGTCACGGTCGGGCTCTTCAGGTGCACTTGAACGAAGGTAAAGCCGCCCAGCCAGGCCATGTCCAGGCGGTCGGTGGCCAGCGCCTCGACCACTGCCGGGTAGTCGGACACCGGTACGAACTCGACCTTCATACCCAGCTTCTGCTCCAGGTATTCGCCAAGCGGCTTGAACTTGCGCAGCAGTTCGGTCGGTGCCTCGTCAGGGATGGCACTGACCCGCAGGGTATCGGCCGCTTGGGCCAGGTAAGACGAGCAAGACAGCACGAGGCCGGCGAACAGCGCCAAGGGACGTTTGAGCATGAGGGATTCTCCGGTTCAATAGCGGGGAAACAGCCAACATCAGGCTGGCTCCGGAATTATAAGAGGCATCAGCGCAAAGACCAGCTTTGCTACAATCGAGCCTCACGATTTTTCGAGGTGCGTATGAGCGAGCCGATTCGTCTGACCCAGTACAGCCACGGCGCCGGTTGCGGCTGCAAGATCTCTCCGAAGATGCTCGAGGTGATTCTCGCCGAAAGTGGCACCCAGGCACTGGACCCGAAACTCTGGGTCGGCAATGCCTCGCGCGATGACGCGGCAGTCTACGCCCTCGATGACGAGCGCGGCGTGGTTTCGACTACCGACTTCTTCATGCCGATTGTCGATGACCCTTACGACTTCGGCCGCATCGCCGCCACCAACGCCATCAGCGATATCTATGCCATGGGCGGCGACCCGCTGATGGCCATCGCCATTCTCGGCTGGCCGATCAATGTACTGGCCCCGGAAGTGGCCCGCGAAGTGATTCGCGGCGGTCGCGCTGTATGCGCCGAGGCCGGTATTCCTCTGGCCGGCGGTCACTCCATCGATGCCCCCGAGCCTATCTTCGGCCTGGCGGTGACCGGTGTCGTGCAAAAGCGCCACATGAAGCGCAACGACACTGCCACCCAGGGCTGCCGCCTGTACCTGACCAAGCCACTGGGCATCGGCATCCTCACCACTGCGGAGAAAAAATCCAAACTGCGCGGCCAGGACAAAGGACTGGCCCGCGACTGGATGTGCACCCTCAACACCCCCGGCAGCCGTTTCGGCAAGCTGGCGGGCGTCAAGGCGATGACCGACGTTACCGGCTTCGGCCTGCTCGGCCACCTGGTGGAACTGGCTGACGGTAGCAGCTTGAGTGCGCGCCTGAACTACAACGCCGTGCCGCGCCTGCCGAGCGTCGAGCACTACCTGGCCGAAGGCTGTGTGCCTGGCGGTACCCTGCGCAACTTCGACAGCTACGGCGAGAAGATCGCCCCGCTGAGCGACGAGCAGAAGCACCTGCTGTGCGACCCGCAAACCAGTGGCGGTCTGCTGATAGCCGTAGCACCTGAAGGTGAAGCGGAGTTTCTCGCTGTCGCCGCCGAGCTAGGCCTGAACCTGGCGCCGATCGGCGAGCTGGTCGAGCGACAGCGCCATGCGGTTGAGGTGCTGTAATGCGTGACAACAGCACCGACTACCGCCAGCTGTTCTTGAACGATACACCGATGATGGACATGCGCGCTCCGGTCGAATTTGCCAAGGGCGCCTTCCCCGGTGTGATCAACCTGCCGCTGATGAATGACCTGGAGCGCCAGAAGGTCGGTACCTGCTACAAGCAGCAGGGCCAACAGGCCGCCATTGCCCTCGGCCATCAACTGGTCAGCGGCCGGACCAAGGATGAGCGTATTACTGCCTGGGCCGCCTTCGCCCAGGCCAATCCCGAGGGTTATCTCTACTGTTTTCGCGGCGGCCTGCGCTCGCAGATCGTCCAGCAGTGGCTCAAGGATGAAGCCGGCATCCACTACCCCAAGGTAATCGGTGGCTACAAAGCCATGCGTAACTTCCTGTTTGAAACCACCCAGCAAGCGGTTGCCGAATGCGACTTTGTGCTGATCGGCGGCCTTACCGGCACAGGTAAAACCGAAGTGCTGCAGATGCTGGATAACGCGGTAGACCTGGAAGGTCACGCCAACCATCGTGGCTCCAGTTTCGGCAAACGTGCCACAGGCCAGCCTGCACAAATCGACTTCGAAAACCGCCTGGCCATCGACCTGCTGAAAAAGCGCGCTCGGGGTATCGAGCAGTTGGTACTGGAAGACGAAGGCCGTATCGTCGGCAGTTGCTCGCTACCGCTGGAGCTGTACCAGGGCATGCAGCATTACCCGCTGGTGTGGCTGGAAGACAGTTTCGACAACCGTGTCGAACGCATCCTCGGCGACTATGTGATCAACCTGTGTGCCGAGTTCGTTGCCCTGCACGGTGGCGAACCAGGTTTCAAGCTGTTCGCAGAGCGCCTGCAGCAGAGCATGGGCAACATTCTCAAGCGCCTGGGCGGTGAGCGCTACCAACGCCTGTCAGCCTTGTTGCAACAAGCCCTGGAGGAGCAGCAGCGCAGTGGCGCGGTCGACCTGCACCGCGCCTGGATCAGCGGCCTGCTCAGCGAATACTACGACCCGATGTATGCCTTCCATCGCGACAGCAAAGCCGAGCGCATCGAGTTTTCCGGCAATCGGGTCGAAGTGCGCGAATACCTGCGGGCACGCGCGGCCCGGCATCGATAACCCGGCTTATGCGGGCTCGATCAGCTTGAGCAGTTCATCTGCACGAGCCTTGGTCATGTCCAGCACACAGCCCGCACCATTGAGCTGATCGATGGTGCCGCCGGTGAGGCTGTAGTAGAGCTTGCAGTTGGCATCGCGGTATTTGATCCACAAACGTTGGGCATCGAGCAATTTGGTTTGCTGAGCCGGCTCAAGCGCAGCCTTGGCCTGCTTGTAAGCGCTGTTGAGGCGGGCGTCCTGACGCCCGATCTCGGCGCCGTTGCAGTTGTTCATGTCCAGGGTGGACTGGGCGCTTTGCATGCACTGGCTGTAGGCCGGCGAATCGTTTTCGGCAACGGCGAAGGGGGCAATGGCGGTCAGCAATGCGATGGTAAGCAGAGGATGTCTCATGAGTGGAACTCCTTGTAAAGGTGGCTGAGCATGCAGGGCGAAAGTCTCTCGCACAATAACCCCTCCTACCGGCCACACACTTGGGCCACTCGCTCGCGCAACCAGCGATGCCCCGCTTCGCCCTCCCGACGCGAGTGCCAGGCCTGCTGAAAACCGAATGCCTTGATCGCCAGCGGTGGCTCAAAACGGCGTAGACGCGGATCAAGCCTGCCGATGTCGAGGCTGCGCCGGGCAACAGTGAGGACCAGGTCGGTTCCGGCAATCACCTCCTGTGCCGCTGCCCAGTGCGGTAATGTCAGGGCGACGCGGCGACGGGCGCCAATGGCGCTGAGGGCCAGGTCGATCTCGTTGTCGATGCCGGGCCGTACCGCCACCAGCACATGCGGGCGCGCCAGCCAATCGGCCAGACCGAGCCCACCGCGAGGCGGCAAGCCGCTACGATCAGCAATACAGATAAAGCGCTCTTCGAACAGCGTTTCAACGCGCAATTCGGCGGCCAGTTCCGGAAACACCCCAAGCGCCAGGTCGGCCTCGCCATCGAACAAATGCCCCAGCATCGCCTCCCGGCTGCCCTGGATGACAACCAGATCAATCTCCGGCGCTTCATCACGCAACACCCGCATCAGCCCCGGTAATACCACCCGCGCACCATAATCCGACATGGCCAGGCGAAAACTGCGGCGCGCCTTGCGCGGATCGAAGCCGGGCTGGGCAAGCAAGCCGTCGAGCTGCTCCAGGGCCTGCTGCAGCGGCTCGATCAGGGCTAGGGCGCGGGCCGTGGCCTGCAGGCGTCCACCCCGGCGCACCAGCAACGGATCGGCAAACAGTTCACGCAGCTGCGCCAGGGCATGACTGACCGCTGGCTGGCTGCGGTGCAGGCGCATGGCGGCGCGTGATACATGCTGCTCGACCAGCAAGGCATGCAGGGTCAGCAACAGGTTCAGATCAATACGGCGCAGATCATCCATAAGACGAATAACTCCTGTGCAGCATTCGAATTTCCATTAACAAAATGGATAGCCAAGACTTTAGCAAGCCATCTTCAAGGAGTCTTGCCATGAGTCTGTCTTTCGCCCCCGCCGCCCTGCTGCCGCTGGTCATCGCCTTGCTGGCGGGTGCGGCGGTGCCCTTTCAGGCCGGCAGCAATGCCGCCCTGGGGCGTTTGCTCGGCCATCCGCTGTGGGCAACATTGGTGTCCCTGGGGGTGAGTGTGCTGATGGTGATTCCGGCCCTACTGGTGTTGCGCGCGCCGCTGCCGCAGGTCGGCGCCCTCGCCCAAGCGCCCTGGTGGGCCTGGCTGGGCGGCGTGGCCGGAGTCGCCTACATCACCGCGGCGCTGATGCTCACCCCGCGCCTGGGCGCTGCCGGCTTCATCGTCTGTGTGATTGCCGGTCAGGTGTTGTCATCCTTGCTGATCGATCAGTGGGGACTGATGGGCCTGGCGCAGCGGCCAGTGAACGGCCTGCGCCTGGCCGGGGTTGGCCTGATCGTGCTCGGCATGCTGGTGGTGCAATGGGGAACTTCGACGACGCGCTAGATGGTGTCAGGATCAATGGGCTGGATAGTCGGCTGCGGCTCCAGGGCGCGATTCAATTCAAACCTGAGGCTGGGCGCTTGAAGGGCAAAATGGATCACCAAACCCAGTATCACAATCAGTGCGCCGTCCAACCAGTGCCAGCCTGGAATCGGCACGCCCTGACGTGTCTGGCGACACCACCAGGCTTGCCCCAGGCAAAAGCCGGAGATCGCCAGCAACCAGAGATAAAACCCTGGCGCGAAGTGGGTAAGGTTGACGAAGTTGTAGCTGCGGTTGTCGGGCATTCGGTCGATCCCGACACTGCTCAATGCCAGGCCCAGGGCGCCCAATCCCAGCGCCAGCGATACCCAGCGCCAACGACGGTGCAACACAATCGCCAACCCCAACAAGGGATTGGCGAACCAGCCAAACATGCCGAACACCAGGCCCCAAGGACCATACAGCAACGCTTGCAACGCGTGCAGGCGCCCGTCCCCGGTCATGTACATGGCGTTGAAACACAGGCTCGCCAAAAACAGCAGCAGGGTGATTGAGACGTAGCGGTTAGCGATCATCAATGATCACAGCGATATGCGTGAGGGTGCGGCACGGGTAGAACGCCTGTCCTGTCCGAAGAGCCGCACAGTCTACCTCAAGGTTGCCAGACCTGGCATCACCGTCATCAGGCGACTTCAGCCCCTTCATCTGGCCAGATCGGCTCGTTGGCTTCCAGTGGTGGCAAGCCATAGGCCGCACGAGCGGCATCGCAACTCGGGTTGGGCTGACCATCGACCCAGGCCGCCTCGAATTCGCGGCAAGGGCTGGAGCGCTGTTCGTAAATGCTGCAGCTGACGCCTTTGCCGATCTCACCCTCAAGGCTGATGCAACGGCAGGGTTTGCTGTCGGTGCCGATCATCGCCACCCGGGTAGGGTTGATCTGTACCACCAGGTCGTCGGGCACCAAGCCTCCCGCCGATGTGCACTCACCCCAGAAAAATGACACACGGAAATACCCGCAGCAGGCGCCGCAGTTCAAACAAGGATTATGTTCGGACATGATGAGGAAACGGGGGGCAAGTTTATCGTTATTGGGAGAAAACCCGCCGCCATTCTATGCTTCGCCAAGGCTTTGGGAAGGGGGGAGATGTAGAAATATATTGCGTCTGACGGGCGGTTGGATGCGCCCTGGTGGAAATGATCGCGGGGCAAGCCCGCCCCCACAGAAATGGCACTGTGGGAGCGGGCTTGCCC
>NZ_JBOICA010000033.1:0-59563 GCF_050739775.1 Pseudomonas sp. | reverse complement strand
GGAACAGGCTGGTCTGGCTGCGGGACTCTCCTTGTATGTAGGCCATAACGAAAAATGCTCCGTATCCTTCGATACGGAGCATTCTCTTAAAGGGCCGGGCAGATTGCTAGGTTTTCACACAGTCTGTTCGGGCGCCTTTTTTGTAGCTGCTGTGGTTAGCGGCGCTTGCTGCCACCGAGCAATGAGCCCATCAAACCACGCACCAGCTGACGCCCGAACTGGTTGGCCGCCTGGCGCACCGCCGACTTGATCGCTTGCCCCGCCGCGCTCTGGAGGAATTCGCCAGCCTTGTCGGCGAAGCTGTCTTCGGTGGCCGCTGGTGTCTGTTCAGGCTGCGCTACCCCGCCCTTGCGGGCGTTGAGCATTTCGTAAGCCGACTCGCGGTCCACCGGTTTGTCATAGCGCCCGGCCAGGGGCGATGCGGCAATCAACGCGGCGCGTTCAGCCTCGCTCAGTGGCCCAATACGCGACTGCGGCGGCGCGATCAATACCCGCTGAACCATGCCCGGCGTCCCCTTGTCCTGCAGGGTACCGACGAGCGCCTCACCAATGCCAAGCTCGGTCAGCACGCTCAAGGTGTCAAAATCGGGGTTGGGACGGAATCCATCGGCCACCGCCTTCAAGGATTTCTGCTCCTTGGCGGTGAAAGCTCGCAGGCCGTGCTGGATACGCAAGCCCAGTTGCGCCAGGACATCATCCGGCAGGTCGCTCGGTGACTGGGTAACGAAGTAGACACCGACACCCTTGGAGCGAATCAGCCGAACGACCTGTTCCAGACGATCCTGCAAGGCCTTGGGCGTGCCGTTGAACAACAGGTGCGCTTCATCGAAGAACAGTGCCAGCAATGGTTTGTCAGCATCGCCACGCTCAGGCAACTGCTCGAACAACTCGGCCAGCAGCCACAACAGGAAGGTCGCATAGACCTTTGGCGCCTCATGCACCAGACGGCTGGCGTCCAGCAGATGGATGCGCCCGCGACCGTCGGGATCAGGACGCAGCAGATCTTCCAGCTGCAAAGCCGGCTCACCGAACAACGCCTCGGCACCCTGCTGTTCCAGGGTGGCCAGGCGCCGCAGCAGGGCTTGGCTGGAACCGGTGGTCATCAGCGCACTGTCTTCGCCCAACAGTTGCGGATTGTCCTTGAGGTGCGCAAGCAGCGCCTTGAGATCCTTGATATCGAGCAGCAGCAAACCTTCGCGATCGGCCACTTTGAATGCGGCATAGAGCGCCGCCTGCTGGCTATCGGTCAGTTCCAGCAAGTTGCCCAGCAGCAAAGGGCCCATTTCGGTGAGGGTGGTGCGCAGCGGATGACCGGACTGCCCATGAATATCCCACAGGCTGACCGGATAAGCCTGCGGCCGATGCCCAAGCCAGGGCATCCCGGCAATGCGTTCGGCGACCTTGCCCTGAGGGTTGCCGACTGCGCCCAGGCCACACAGATCGCCTTTGACGTCGGCGGCGAACACCGCCACCCCGGCATCGCTGAAGGCCTCGGCCATGTGCTGCAGGGTCACGGTTTTGCCCGTACCGGTGGCACCGGCGACCAAGCCATGACGATTGGCCAGGCGCATGGCCTGGGCAACCGCTTGACCATTGAGGTCAGCACCGAGAATGAACTGCGAAGAGTCAGGCATGTTTTTTCACCCTCTATTTAAGCTTTGGCTCGAATCGGCCGATATCTCATTAGCGATAGACCACCAGAAAGACAGGATAAGCCCGACAAGGAAAGGGGACCTGCACTGCTTTCAAACTGTTCTTTGTGCGAACGACCCGGATAATAAAACCTTAGCGGACCGACACGTTATGAACAAAAGCCTCCGATTCAGCCACAAGATCCTTCTGGCCGCTTCTCTGATCGTCATGATCGCATTCACACTCTTCACTTTGTACAACGATTTCCTGCAGCGCAATGCGATTCGTGAAGATCTGGAACGTTATCTCGCAGAGATGGGCGATACCACATCAACCAACATTAAAAACCTGTTTGATGGACGCATCCTGCTCGTGCAGAACGTGGCGCAGAACATAGCCGCGTTTCCCGACGCCGAAAAGGTCGGCACCCTGCTGGGTCAACAAGCCCTGGTCTCGAGTTTTCTGACGATCTACCTGGGTGACGTCAACGGTGGCTTCACCATTCGCCCGCAGACCAAGATGCCTGACGGTTATGACCCGCGTGTGCGGCCCTGGTACAAGGACGGGGTGGCGGCCAACGGTCCGATCCTGACCGAGCCTTATGTTGACGTCAGCACCGGCAAAATGGTGATTTCAGTCGTGGCCACTGCCGCGCGCAACATCGGTGTGGTCGGCGGCGACTTGGCCCTGGACGGCCTGACCGACATCATCAATTCGCTGAACTTCGGCGGCATGGGCTATGCCTTCCTGGTCAACGACCAAGGCACGATCCTTGTGCACCCGGACAAGAACCTGGTGATGAAGTCCCTGACGGATCTGTTCCCACAGAATACCCCGCGCCTGAGCAAGGACCTGAGCGAAGTTCAGCTTAACGGCGAAACCCGCTTGCTGACCTTCGCCCCGGTCAAGGGTCTGCCTTCAGCCAACTGGTACATCGGCCTGTCCATTGACAAGGACAAGGCCTACTCGATGCTCAGCAAGTTCCGTACCTCGGCAGTGATTGCTACTCTGGTTGCGGTGGTGATCATCATTGCCCTGCTCGGCCTGTTGATCCGCGTGCTGCTGCAGCCGCTGCACACCATGACCCGGGCCATGGAAGACATCGCCGAAGGCGAAGGTGACCTGACCAAGCGCCTGACCCTGCACAGCCAGGACGAGTTCGGCATCCTCGGCACCGCCTTCAACCGTTTCGTCGAACGTATTCACAGCTCGATCCGCGAAGTGTCTTCGGCCACCGAGCAGGTCAACGAAGTGGCGCTGCGGGTGGTTAGCGCGTCCAACTCGTCGATGGTCAACTCCGACGAGCAGTCCAACCGCACCAACAGCGTCGCGGCCGCGATCAATCAGCTTGGCGCTGCTGCCCAGGAGATCGCGCATAACGCCGCCCAGGCCTCGCAGCAGGCAAGCTCGGCACGTCACCTGGCCGAAGAAGGCCAGCAGGTAGTCGATCGCAGCATTGCAGCCATGAACCGTCTGTCGGACTTGATCTGCACGTCCAGCTCGCACATCGAGACGCTCAACAGCAAGACCGTAAACATCGGTCAGATCCTCGAAGTGATCACCAGCATCTCCCAGCAGACCAACCTGCTGGCCCTCAACGCCGCAATTGAAGCGGCCCGGGCCGGTGAGGCCGGGCGCGGTTTCGCCGTGGTCGCGGATGAAGTGCGCAACCTTGCTCACCGTACTCAGGAGTCGGCGCAGCAAGTGCAGAACATGATCGAAGAGCTACAGGTTGGCGCCCGTGAGTCGGTCGACACCATGGGCCAAAGCCAACGCCACAGCCAGGACAGCGTCGAGATCGCCAACCAGGCCGGCGAACGCCTGGGCAGCGTAACCCTGCGCATCGGCGAGATCGACGGTATGAACCAGTCGGTGGCCACCGCCACCGAAGAACAGACTGCCGTGGTCGACTCGATCAACATGGACATCAACGAGATCAACATGCTCAACCAGGAAGGGGTCGAAAACCTGCAATCGACCCTGCGCGCCTGCGCCGACCTGGAGCAACAGGCCAGCCGCCTGAAACAGCTGGTCGGCAGCTTCCGCATCTGAGTGTCAGCGGGCAGCGGCGCGCGCCGCTGCCCCTCCCCCCGCAACGCGATCGAACAAACTATCCTTTATAGAAGGTCAACCTTAGGGCGCGTCATCCGCTGCAAGCCAATGCCAGATGATACTCTCTGAAGACGATCTCGGAGGGATGCTGATCGTGCACATCGCTGACATCACCATGTTCTACGCCCCCGCCAGTGGCGGCGTGCGTACCTATCTTGATGCCAAACATCGCCGCTTGGGGCTCACCCCCGGAGTCCGTCACAGTCTGTTGATCCCCGGGGCCAGCACCCAGCATGCCAACGGCATCTACCAAGTGCCGGCACCCGCCCTGCCGTTCGGCAATGGCTATCGCTTTCCGTTGCGCCTGGCCCCCTGGCGCAACATGCTCCAGGACCTGCAGCCGGACCTGATCGAGGTCGGCGACCCTTACCTGACCGCCTGGGCAGCGCTGGATGCCAGACGCCAGCTCGATGTACCGGTCATTGGCTTCTACCACTCCGACCTGCCGCTGCTGGTCAGCAATCGCATGGGTAGCTGGTTCACCCCCAATGTCGAGGCCTATGTCAGCAAATTGTATGGTAATTTCGACCGGGTCCTGGCCCCAAGCCTGGTGATGGCCAATAAACTGCGCTGTCTGGGTATCGGCAATGTGCATGTACAGCGCCTAGGTGTAGACCTTGCCACCTTTCACCCGCAACGCCGCGACCCAGACCTGCGTCGGCAATTGCACATCGCCGACAGTACGCGCCTGCTGATATTTGCCGGCCGCGGCTCGCGAGAGAAAAACCTGCCTGTGCTGCTCGACTGCATGCAACGCCTGGGCAGGCACTATCACCTGTTGCTGGTTGGCTCGCACATGCCCTCCAACGTGCCGGCCAATGTCAGTGTCATCGACCATTTCTGCCCGGCCAACGAAGTTGCCCGCCTGCTGGCCAGTGCCGACGCCCTGGTGCATGCTGGCGATCAGGAGACCTTTGGCCTGGTCATCCTCGAAGCCATGGCCAGCGCGATTCCCGTGATTGCCGTGGCCGCAGGTGCTTTCGAGGAAATCCTCGACAACCGATTTGGCCGCCTGTGTCCGCCCAATGACGGCCAGGCCATGGCCAGGGCGGTGCGCGAAGTGTTCGAAGAAGGTGCGCCGCAGCTCGGCCTGCAGGCGCGCCAACAGGTCGAGCAGCACTACGCCTGGGACAGCGTGGTCAACGGCCTGCTGGCCCACTACCGGGCAGTGCTCGGCCATGAGCTGCCGGTACGCGCTCATGGCTGATCACACCATCAGCCAACCCGCTGGGAGAAGCCTGCTGCTGGTGCTGCATGACGTCGCTCCGCACACTTGGCCGGACTACCAGCCGTTCGTCGAGGCAGTGGATGCCTTGGGCGACATCCCTATGACCTGGCTGGTGGTGCCGAATTTCCACAAACGCCATCCACTGGCACTGGCGAGTGGTTTTCGGCAAATGCTTGACCGGCGCCTGCAGCGTGGCGACGAGTTGGTATTGCACGGTTTTTACCATGTCGATGACAACCCGCCGCCACGCTCGGCGCGGGACTACTTCATGCGCCGTATCTATACCTGCGAAGGCGAGTTCTACCACCTTGACCAAGCCACCGCCCTGGAGCGCCTGGAGGCCGGCATGGCACTGTTTCAGCGTTTCGGATGGCCACTGGCAGGCTTCGTCGCCCCGGCCTGGTTGATGAGCGAAGGCACGCGTCAGGCATTGAGTACCCTCCCTTTGCAGTACACTAGCGATCCGCAACACTTCTATCGCCTGCCGGATTTCACTTCGGTTGCCGCCCCCGGCCTGGTCTGGAGTGCCAGTAATCCCTGGCGCAGGGGCCTGTCGAGGATCGTCTGCGACCTGCATAGCGCCCGCCTGCAACAAGCGCCGGTGATACGCCTGGGGTTGCATCCGGTGGATATGCGCCATGGTTTATCCCGTCGCTACTGGATGCAAACCTTGCAACACCTGTTGCGCCAGGGCCGCACGCCCCTGACCAAATCTGCCTGGCTGGCTAGTCGGCATTAGGGGCTTGCAACTGCTCCCAGAGTTCGGCCGCACCGGGAAAATCGGTGCCATCCTCGCTGTCCAGCGCTTCTGGGTCGTAACGGCTCAAGCAGCCCTCGCCGAGGGTCTGCGGGGCTTTGGAGGTTGCCCTGTCGAAAGGATCGGCCATGCTGCAACCTCCTTACGCGGATTAGTTGAAAACCACCGTCTTGTTGCCATGAACCAGCACACGGTCTTCCAGGTGATAGCGCAAGCCACGCGCCAACACCATCTTCTCGACGTCACGGCCGAATCGAACCATGTCCTCGATACTGTCACTGTGGCTGACCCGCACCACGTCCTGCTCGATGATGGGACCGGCATCCAGCTCTTCGGTCACATAGTGGCAGGTCGCACCGATCAGCTTCACACCACGCAATGACGCCTGGTGATAAGGCTTGGCACCGACGAACGAGGGCAGGAAGCTGTGGTGAATGTTGATCACCTGCTGGGCATATTCCTGGCAGAGTTGCGGCGGCAAGATCTGCATGTAGCGCGCCAGCACCACGACATCGGCACCGTGTTCCTTGACCAGGCGCGAAACTTCGGCAAACGCAGGTTGCTTGTCCTGCGGGTCGACCGGTACATGGAAGAATGGAATGCCATGCCACTCGACCATGCTGCGCAGGTCGTTGTGGTTGGAAATCACGCAGGGAATATCGCAATCGAGTTCTTTGGCGTGCCAGCGGTGCAGCAAGTCAGCCAGGCAGTGGGATTCCCGGCTGGCCATCAGCACTACGCGCTTCTTCTGGTCGGTGTCGGTGATACGCCAGACCATGGAGAATTCTTCGGCAATCGGGGCGAACGCTTCGCGAAAAGCCTCAATGCCAAATGGCAGGGTTTGCGCGCGGATTTCGTGACGCATGAAAAACCAACCGCTCTGCTCATCGGAATGATGGCTCGCTTCGTTGATCCAGCCGTTATAGGACGCCAGGAAATTACTGACTTTGGCGACGATGCCAACGCGGTCGGGGCAAGCAATCACCAGCCGATAGGTGCGCATGAAAGGGACTCCAGATACTTCGCAAAGGTGTTCATTCTAACGAGTGCCCGGAAAAACTGCAGTAGGGAATGCGCACGTCCTGTCGCCTGCGCGTGGAGTGCCTGAGTGCTGGCCGAAGCTGCGGTTCATGCGGGGTAGCCTCAAATTAACTGTTAACTGCCAGTCTTAGTTTGTAAATTTTTTTAATCCAATTTATCGGGTCGATTTAACCGCTCACTGATTGATTGCCAAGTTTAATGTTTACTTGGCAGTACGCTCTGACTATTATTGCCCCACTGTCTACCTGATTTCCCCACTTCCAAGGATCACCCAATGTCCCTGATCAACGAATACCGCGCCACCGAAGAAGCCATCAAAGAGCTGCAGGCACGCCTGGCAAATCTGTCGAATGACGACAAGCTGAAGAAAGAGCTGGAGTTCGAAGGCAAACTGCGCAACCTGATGGGCGAATATCAGAAGTCGCTGCGCGATATCATTGCACTGCTCGACCCTGAAGCGAAATCGGGCAAAGCACCTCGCGGCGCTGTTAAAACCACCGGCACCAAGCGCGCGCGCAAGGTCAAGCAATACAAGAACCCGCACAACGGTGAAGTCATCGAAACCAAAGGCGGCAACCACAAAACCCTGAAAGAGTGGAAAGCCAAGTGGGGTGGCGATGTGGTTGAAGGCTGGGCAACCCTGCTGGGTTAATTACCCGTCACTGTAATTCGTTTGCACTGATAAAAAAACGCCAGCTTGCTGGCGTTTTTTTCGACCGTCGCTTACAACCCCAATCGCAACTTCAACGCCTGGGCATGCGCCCGCCAATGTCCGAGCAATTCCCGCTGAGCGGCGTCGGCCTGTTCCCAGCACGCCTGTAGGGCCTGTTCGAAATCGCCAACGGTGTTTGGCGCGCCCCGCTGTGGATCGGTCAAGCGCTGCTGACAAAACAGCTGCCAGCGCTGTAACTCCTGCTCATTCAAGGTTTCGATAAAATTGCGTGCGCGATAGCGAAACAGCAATTCGGGCAAGCGTTCATCGTCGAACATCCAATGCCCGTGCCCCAACTGTCGTGGATCGACACTGCGTACTTGCTCACACAAGCGCCTGTCGCGATCACCGATAAAACCGTCATACAACTGCTGCTCCGGATCTTCGCAAGGGGCAAATTCTTCCTCGCGATAAAGGGTTTGCAACTTACCCTGCCAGATCCCCTGAGCCGCTATCAGGCTTGATGCCCGCGCTTGCAACAAGGACATATCCAGCTCCAGACGTTGCTGATCTTGCGCGCGTAATACAGTGAGCGGAGCAACAACTGGACAACGATTGACATGCACCAACTTCAAGGGGACCGGTAATTGTCCTTCAGGTATTTCTTCGCGTCGCGTGTATAAACGCTGACGCAGCGACTCTCCCTCCTCTTGTAACAAGGGTTGTGGATCCATGCCCAGGTCACAGACAATCAAGGCATTACGGTTACGCGGATGCCAGGCAAGCGGCAGGACTACCCCCAGATAATTGCGCGCCGCAGAGAAACGTCCGGAAATATGTACTAGAGGTTGCAGCAAGCGGATTTGATCCAGGACTTTCTGTTTACTGCGTAGTTGAAACAACCAGTCATATAGCTTCGGCTGTTTCTCTCGGATCAATCGAGCAAGCGCAATGGTGGCCCGCACATCACTGAGGGCCTCATGGGCCTGGCCATGATCGATACCATTGGCCGCCGTCAGCAGTTCCAGGCGCAAGCTGACACGTCCCTCCTGCTCGGGCCAGACGATACCATCCGGGCGCAAGGCATAGGCTGCGCGCACCACATCAATCAGGTCCCAACGGCTGTTGCCACCTTGCCACTCGCGGGCATACGGATCGAAGAAGTTGCGATACAGGCTGTAACGGGTGACTTCATCATCAAAGCGCAGGCTGTTATAGCCAGCACCACAGGTACCTGGACGGGCCTGTTCGGCGTGCACGCGGGTCATGAACTCGGCTTCGTTCAGGCCCTGGCTGGCCAACTGTGCTGGAGTGATCCCGGTGACTAGGCAAGCAGCCGGGTGCGGCAGGATGTCATCACTGGGTTGGCAGTAGAAATTGATCGGCGCTTCGATCTCGTTGAGGTCGAGATCGGTGCGCACGCCAGCTACCTGCAGGGGCCGGTCATTGCGCGGATTGATACCGGTGGTTTCGTAATCATGCCAGAAAATGCTGGTGCTCACGGGGTCGTCCTGAACATAAGATCGACCAGAGTCTAGGGCTACTCGCCCGCCACGGCCAGCCTCAGGCCGAGGCAGCCAATGGATAGAAACTGAAATAGTTACGCAGGGCCCGCACCAGCTGCGCGTATTCGCTCGGTGCCTGCAGCAGCATGAACCCGGCATCGTAGTGACCCGGCGTCTCATCTTCATGACACCACAGGCAACTGGCGGTCAGGTTGATCAGGTGCACGCCCCCGCTGCGGCCAAGCACTTTCAATTGCAGCTCGAAGTCCGGGCCGACCAACAGGGGTAGCTGACTGATCAGCATCAGGCCTTCTTCGGATACGTTACCCAGGTAGCCAATGGGCTGATCGGTAAAGCGGTTGAAGACTTTGAGGAAGTAAGGGAGCTGATGACGCTCGATGCGGCGCTCGTCAAACATGATCGGGATCGCTGTCGGAGACCCTTTAGCAGGGCCGCGCTAGTGCTGCTGATGTGCGTATGTTTCAGCAATAAGATTAGCGCAACCTGACCCAGGCGTCACAATCGGCTCCGAACACTTTAGTATTAACGCCAAGGCGTGGTGCTGGCCGGTCGGGCAATGGCTGCCTCGCCGCTGCGCAAGTGCCCCAATTGCTCCAGGGTCTGCAGGCGGGCGCGGGCACGGTAGGCGTATTCGTTCTGCGGGTAGCGCGCAATGAGGTACTGGTAGGTCTGCGCGGCATCGACGTAGAGTTTCTGCCGCTCCAGGCACTGGCCACGCAGCATCGACACTTCGGGATGGATGAACGGCCGGGCGCGGCTGGTCCGGTCGACCTGCGACAACTCGAGCATGACCCGCTCGCAGTTGCCGCGATCATAGGCGCGGTAGGCATTGTTCAGATGATGGTCCATCGACCAACGGGTGCAGCCGACGACACTGGTCGCCAGGGCTAGAACGATCAAGGCTCGCATGGGGAATCTCCTGTATTGAGCAGTTTATCGGCGTTGTCCGGAAAATCTATAGACCGCTGCCAGCGGCGGACTTGCCGTTCAAACGCTACCCCCATCCCCCGGCAGGTAGTGCAAAGGAACAATGACTACAGCGAAATTCCAGAGTAGCCTTTCGCTGCGCTTCACTATAGGAGTCTGTGCATGACCATCCGCCGTACCAAAATCGTCGCCACCCTTGGCCCCGCCAGCAACTCGCCGGAAGTTATCGAACAACTGATTCTTGCCGGCCTGGATGTCGCTCGCCTGAACTTCTCCCACGGCACGCCCGATGAGCACAAGGCCCGCGCTCGCCTGATCCGCGAGATCGCTGCGCGCCTGGGTCGCCATGTAGCGCTGCTCGGCGACCTGCAAGGTCCGAAGATTCGTATCGCCAAATTCACCAATAAGCGCATCGAACTGAAAGTCGGTGATCGCTTCACCTTCTCCACCGCCCACCCGCTGACCGAAGGCAATCAGGATATCGTCGGTATCGACTATCCAGACCTGGTCAAGGACTGCGGCGTCGGTGACGAGCTGCTGCTCGACGACGGCCGCGTGGTAATGCGGGTAGAAACCGCCACCAGCGACGCCCTGCACTGCTCGGTGCTGATCGGCGGCCCACTGTCCGACCACAAAGGCATCAACCGCAGAGGCGGCGGCCTGACCGCCCCGGCCCTGACAGAAAAAGACAAGGCTGACATCAAGCTGGCAGCCGAGATGGACCTGGACTACCTGGCCGTATCGTTCCCACGCGATGCCAGCGATATGGAATACGCCCGTCGTCTGCGTGACGAAGCCGGCGGCAGCGCCTGGCTGGTGGCCAAGATCGAACGCGCCGAAGCCGTGGCCGATGACGAAACCCTCGACGGCCTGATCGCTGCCAGTGATGCAGTGATGGTCGCCCGTGGTGACTTGGGGGTGGAAATCGGCGATGCCGAGCTGATCGCGATCCAGAAAAAGATCATCCAGCACGCCCGCCGCAACAACAAGGCCGTGATCGTCGCCACGCAGATGATGGAGTCGATGATCCAGAATCCGATGCCGACCCGTGCCGAAGTGTCCGACGTGGCCAACGCCGTGCTCGACAACACCGACGCGGTAATGCTTTCGGCCGAGAGCGCCGCCGGCGCCTACCCGATCGAAGCCGTCCAGGCCATGGCGCGCATCTGCCTGGGTGCGGAAAAGCACCCGACCAGCCAGAAGTCCAGCCACCGCTTGCACACCCGCTTCGAGCGCTGCGACGAAAGCATCGCCCTGGCCGCCATGTACACCGCCAACCACTTCCCGGGCGTCAAGGCGATCATCGCCCTCACCGAAAGTGGCTACACCCCGCTGATCATGTCGCGCCTGCGTTCTTCGGTGCCGATCTACGCCTTTTCGCCGCACCGCGCCACCCTGGCCCGCGCAGCAATGTTCCGGGGCGTCTACCCGGTGGCTTTCGATCCGGCAGCCCTGCCGCCCGAGAAAGTCAGCGAGGCCGCAGTCGACGAGCTGCTCAAACGCGAAGCGGTCGAACCAGGCGACTGGGCAATCCTGACCAAAGGCGACAGCTACCACACCATCGGTGGTACCAACGGCATGAAGATCCTGCATGTTGGTGATTCGCAGGTCTGATACTTGACCTGCAATGAAAAAACCGCAGCCTGTGCTGCGGTTTTTATGCGTGTCCGGTGAAGATGTCGGCAAACAACTGATTGCGCGGCAATCCGGCCAGAAACAATCGACGGGAAAACTGCTCGACGCTGGCGGGTGAACCACAGGCCAAGGCAATCGTCTGCCGTGATTGCAAGCGTAGCGCTGCCAGTGCCTGAGACAGTTCCTGCGGGGTGAGCAACTCCACCTGCAACTGCGGGTGATGCTCCGCCAGCTCGGCCAAGGCCCCGGCCTGATAGTGTTCCTGGCTGTCATGGGCCAAGTGCAGCAGACGAATCGGTCCATGGTGTTCCTGGCGCAAGGCTTCGCGCAAAATACCCCACAACGGCGCCAACCCCGTACCTGCGGCCAGCAACCATAGCGGGCGCTCCTGCCAGTCGGCATCGTAGTGCAGTGCACCGCCGCGCAATTCCCCCAGACGCAAGACGTCACCGACTTGCAGTTGGCGCGCCGCATCACAGAACGCGCCGGGCTGGCGACAGTCGAGATGGAATTCAAGAAAGCGCTCTGCACCGGGCAGGCTGGCCAAGGAATAAGGCCGGGCCACGCCATTGACGCTCCACAACACCAGGTGCTGGCCCGCTTGATAGCGCAATGCCCGTTCGGCCTGCAGGCGCAGGCGCAGCACCGTCGGGCTCAGCCAGTCGAGCGCGACCAGTGTCGCGGCGATGCCATCCTGTTGCGGGTCGAACAGGGCAACCTGCATATCCTCTTCGACCCGGCACTGGCACGACAACCGCCAGCCCAAACGACGCTGGTCCTCACTCAGCGCATCGGGCCGGGCATCCTGCGGCTGCCCGTGCAGGCAGCGCACCAGACAGGCATGACAACTGCCGGCACGGCAGCTGTACGGCACCGAAAAACCCGCCGCATTGAGGGCATCGAGCAAATTGCTGCCCGGCGTCACCGTCCACTGCTGTTCACCCACCCGCAATTCAGGCATCGATGGTCTCCCGGACCTACAAGCCGTCAGTTTTGCATAAACCACCGCTACGCAAAAACAGTGCCCGTCGCTTAGCGACCTTCGTCAGACCACTGATACGTGTACCCGGGGCCGATGCACGCTATACTGCCGCGCCTTTTTTGCGCCGCCAGCCAGACCGTCGGCGCGCCGTGAAAGGTCGTTTCGACACCTCGGCCTGTCCGCGTCGGAATACCTTATTGAATGTTCCCGTCTTTAAGAGGAGCGCGCTGCATGACCGTGATCAAGCAAGACGACCTGATTCAGAGCGTTGCCGACGCCCTGCAGTTCATTTCGTACTACCACCCCGTTGACTTCATCCAGGCCATGCACGAGGCCTACCTGCGTGAAGAGTCGCCCGCCGCGCGCGACTCCATCGCCCAGATCCTGATCAACTCGCGCATGTGTGCCACCGGCCACCGCCCGATCTGCCAGGACACCGGTATCGTCACCGTGTTCGTACGTGTCGGCATGGATGTGCGCTGGGATGACGCCACCATGAGCCTGGACGACATGATCAACGAAGGCGTGCGTCGCGCCTACAACCTGCCGGAAAACGTCCTGCGTGCCTCGATCCTTGCCGACCCGGCAGGCGCGCGCAAGAACACCAAGGACAACACCCCGGCGGTCATCCACTACTCCATCGTCCCGGGCAACACCGTGGAAGTGGACGTGGCGGCCAAAGGCGGCGGTTCCGAGAACAAGTCGAAGATGGCCATGCTCAACCCGTCCGACTCGATCGTTGACTGGGTGCTCAAGACCGTTCCGACCATGGGCGCTGGCTGGTGCCCGCCGGGCATGCTCGGCATCGGCATCGGCGGTACCGCCGAGAAGGCCGCGGTAATGGCCAAGGAAGTGTTGATGGAATCCATCGACATCCACGAGCTCAAGGCCCGTGGCCCGCAGAACCGTATCGAAGAGATCCGCCTGGAGCTGTTCGAGAAGGTCAACCAGCTGGGCATCGGTGCCCAGGGCCTGGGCGGCCTGACCACCGTGCTCGACGTCAAGATCATGGACTACCCGACCCATGCCGCGTCCTTGCCGGTGTGCATGATCCCCAACTGCGCCGCCACCCGTCACGCCCACTTCGTGCTCGACGGCTCCGGCCCGGCTGACCTGGAAGCGCCGTCGCTGGACGCCTACCCGGAAATCGTCTGGGAAGCCGGCCCATCGGCCCGCCGTGTCAACCTCGACACCCTGACCCCGGAAGACGTGCAGAGCTGGAAGCCGGGCGAGACCATCCTGCTCAACGGCAAGATGCTCACCGGTCGTGACGCCGCGCACAAGCGCATGGTCGAGATGCTCAACCGTGGCGAAGAGTTGCCGGTGGACCTCAAGGGTCGCTTTATCTACTACGTCGGCCCGGTTGATCCGGTGCGCGAAGAAGTGGTGGGCCCTGCCGGCCCGACCACCGCTACGCGGATGGACAAGTTCACCCGTCAGATCCTTGAACAGACCGGTCTGCTGGGCATGATCGGCAAATCCGAACGTGGCCCGACTGCGATCGAGGCGATCAAGGACAACAAGGCCGTGTACCTGATGGCTGTCGGCGGCGCCGCCTACCTGGTGGCCCAGGCGATCAAGAAGTCCAAGGTCCTGGCCTTTGCCGAACTGGGCATGGAAGCGATCTACGAGTTCGAGGTCAAGGACATGCCGGTCACCGTTGCGGTGGACAGCAATGGCGAGTCGGTGCACATCACTGGCCCTGCGCTGTGGCAGAGCAAGATCGCTGAAAGTTTGGCGGTAGAGGTGAAGTAAACCTCAGGGTTTGCTGACAGAAAAGCGGCAGGGAGTGATTCCCCTGCCGCTTTTTTATTGCCCCGCGATCAGTCACGACGATCAAGCAGATTGACTACCAACCGGTCCAGCCAGCCCCACAAACGCTGCTGCAGACGCTTCCACAACGGTCGGGCATGCCAATGGGCAAGGTCAATGCACAGGCTCTGGGCGAAATCGCGCTCGAAACTTGCGGCCACGGCAGCGGTCAGCGACGGATCGAAGGCCTCAACATTGGCCTCAAGGTTGAAGCGCAGGTTCCAGTGATCGAAGTTGCACGAGCCGATGCTGACCCAGTCGTCGACCAACACCATCTTCAAGTGCAAGAAGCACGGCTGATATTCGTAGATTTTCACCCCGGCGCGCATCAGCCTCGGGTAATAACGATGGCCAGCGTAGCGCACCGAAGGGTGATCCGTGCGCGGCCCCGTCAGCAGCAGGCGCACATCGATGCCGTGGAAGGCGGCTCGGCGCAAGGAGCGACGCACCTTCCAGGTCGGTAAAAAGTAGGGAGTGGCCAGCCAGATCCGCCGTTGACCGCTGTTCAGCGCGCGCACCAACGATTGCAGAATATCCCGGTGCTGCCGGGCATCGGCGTAAGCCACACGCCCCATGCCCTCGCCGCTATCGGGCACATGCGGCAAGCGCGACAAGCCGAAATGGGTCGGTGGCCGCCAAGCCGTGCGGCGCAGGTTGGCGCGCCACTGGCGATCGAAGAGCATTTGCCAGTCGGCCACTAGTGGCCCCTGCATTTGCACCATCACCTCGTGCCACTCACTGACGTCTTCATCAGGCACCCAGAACTGATCGGTGACGCCGGTACCGCCAACCACTGCCCAAGTCTGGTCGACCAGCAACAGCTTGCGGTGGTCACGGTACAAGTTGCGAAAACCGCGGCGCCAGCGCAGGCGGTTGTACCAACGCAGCTCGACGCCCGCAGCGATCAGGCGCTGGCGCAGGCTCAAGGTGAAAGCGAGCGATCCATAGTCGTCAAACAGGCAGCGCACCTGCACGCCACGTTCGGCGGCCTGCACCAGCGCCTGGACCATGGCTTCGGCACAGGCGCCCGCCTCCACCAGATACAGCTCCAGATCGACCTGCTGCTCGGCCCGCACGATGGCGGTGAGCATGCGCGGAAAGAACGCGGGGCCGTCGATCAATAACTCGAACCGGTTACCATCTCGCCAGGGGAAGACCGGTCCGGCCATATCAACGCGCCGTGAAGATCAACACCGCGGCCACCGGCACCGACGGGCTGATGGACTTGAGTCCGGCCATCTTGCGCAACGTCTCCAAGCCCGGCACCAGGTCGAAGTCATCAGCACGCAGCATCAAAGGTTCCAGGGTCACCACCTGAAAGCGTCGCTCGTCCAGGCGCGTGGCCAGCAGCAAGGCGCTGTAGCTGTGTTCCTTACCGTGCAGCTTGACGGTCAGCGGCAGCCGGAGCTCGACCTGGGCGCCATTGGCCAGGTCGTTAATCGGCCGCAGATCGATCTGAGCATTGACCTTGGCCTCCGGGAAGCGGGCGAACTCGAACAGATCCTTGCGCATGCGCTCATCGCGTAGCGGCACGCTGCTGCTGTTGGAGTCCATCTCGATCATCAGCTCGGCCGCGCCTTTGCGATCGACCTTGCCGTGCAGCACCAGAAAACGATGGACTTCGGCGGTATCGCCATTTTTGCTGGAAATGAAGGACAGGCGCGAGGACTCGCCATCCAGGTGCCAGTTGGCGTGGGCCGAGAAGCTCACGAGGGCGAGCATGACAAGCAGAAGACGGGGCAGAGAAAACATGGGAAATCCTGTAACACAGAGGCCGTCAACCTTACCCGGCTGCCTTCACGGCAGCAAGCCACAGCCCTCACGCGTACCCTGCCAACGCGCATGGCGCTCAATCCCTAGACCTGCGGCAGTGACTTGGCGGGTTTGCGCATGCTCCTCAAGACGACTCAGGGGTAGGTATTGGCGCACATAAACCTGACAGTAAGGCGCCTCGAAGCCCATGACGAAACGGCAGGAGCAGTACTCCTTGGCCGAATAGGCACTGAGGATGCCCGCAAAATCCGCCAGGGCCTGGCGCTCGTGCCAGGTCCAGGCCCCCACCAGCAGCAACAGCACCAGCAGCAAGCGCTTCATGGTCGCCCCCCGGCCTGTGCCGCCAGTACGCGCTTGAGCAATTCGTTGTGCTGGAACTGCCCATCGCGGTCATCGGCGTAACGCACCACCACCAGTTGTTCGTCGGGCAGTACATACAATGCCTGGCCCCAGTGCCCCAAGGCAGCGAAGGTGTCGGCGGGAGCATCCGGCCAGGGCCGCCCTGTACCGGGCAACGACTGATTGAGCCACCAATGCCCGCCGGGGTTAGCCTCCCCGGGTTGAGTGACAGCCTTGGCAAACAGGGTGCGATTGAACACGACCCAGTCCTTTGCCAGCACCTGCTGCGACTGCCAGCGACCGTCATGCAGCATCAGCAAACCGATGCGCGCCAGATCGCGGGCGCTCATGTACAGATAAGAGGAGCCCACCAGCGTGCCGCTGGGATCACGCTCCCAGACCGCCGAGGTGATACCCAGCGGCGTGAACAAGGCATCCCAGGGATACTGCGCATAACGCTCGGGCCCGACCATCGCCCGCAAGGCCGCCGCCAACAGGTTGCTGTCGCCGCTGGAATAGAGAAAGCGCTGCCCCGGCACAGCCGCCACCGCTCGAGCGGCTGTATAGGCGGCCATATCACCACGTCCTCGGGTGTAAAGCATGGCCACAACCGAGGAATGCAGCGGTGCGTATTCGTAGTCTTCCTGCCAGTCCAGACCGCTGGCCCACTGCAGCAGGTCTTGCAGACGAACCTGGGGATGGGCCTGCATGGGTGGGTAAAAGCGCGCGACCGGGTCATTGAGAGCAAAGCGCGCTTCACTGTGGGCCACGCCCAACACCGTGGCCAGCACGCTCTTGCTGATCGACCAGGTCAGGTGTGGGGTCCGTGCTGTCGTCGGTGCGGCGTAGTGTTCATAAACAATACGCCCCTCCTTGATCACCAACAGGGCATCGGTGCGCACACCTTCACGGCTGTGCTCATCACGCGGGGGAAAAGCGTACGCCTGCACCTGACGCCAGGCTGGGCTGTTGATATCAACCGCCTGCGGCCAGTCTGGAACCGGCCAGTCCTCCTGGCTCAAGGCTGGGGCGCTGGTAAACACCAGGCTGAGCAACAGCCCCAACAGCGCTTTGTTCATGCGACGTCACTCAAGGCCAGGGTTAGCGCAGCCTACCAGCGTTTCATGACAATCCTACGCTGGCCCACGCTTTGGCCAAGCGCTTGGCCCGCGCTGCGCTGGCAATCTCCAACAGCCCCTGGTCGCGCTGCCACAGCGTCGCCCACTCGCCGGGCGTGTTGCTCAACGCCTGATTGACCTCGTCCTTTAGCGCCGAGAACTGGGCAAACAGGCCGCCCAGCAACACATGGCACGCCGCGGAATCGGCACATTGCCGGCTGCCCTCGGCGCATCCACCGAGTAAAGCGATCAGGCGCAACTGCAAGCCCTGGGGCCAGCTGTTGTCCTGACCGACGCCATAGAGCCAGGCGCACAGCGCGCTGAGTACATAAAGGTCTTCAAGGGTACGGAACGGTTTGACGTAAGCATCCCAACCATCACCCGGCAAGAGCTCGCACAGCGCCTGGTCCAGGTGCAGGCAGGCGTGACCGACTTCCGGCATCAGTGGCAGGGCCGGCAACGGCTCCAGACGTACCCCCGGCTCACCGGGATAAACCACCGCCAGACTCAACTGCGGTGTCTCGCCTGCTGCCTCGCTGCGTGTGGCCACCAGCAGCCAGTCGGCATCCAGTCCGGCGGTGACGAAATCCTTGCTGCCAGTCAGACGCAGGTCGTCCAGGCGCACCTGCATGTCAGCCGGACGCACGCTGCGCCGCTCACTGGCGCACAAAGCGCCAAGGCTTGCCGGGGCACTGGGCCAGAGCACACGCAAGGCCGCCTGGTAGCCGACCAGAAAGGCCAGCCCCGGCGTCGGCATGGCCCGCCCGCCGAGTACTGCCAGCTCGAACGGGCTGACCCTTTCCAGGCGCGCCAGCAAGCTGCTGTAGGTATCGACCAGATCGCCTGAAAAGGGCTGTCGGAGAGGGTCGTTGAGTCGTTGTAGCCAGGCCATCGAAGCGCTCCTTGAGGGCTGTCATACAAGCATCACCAAAGGTTCATGGGGGTGACACCGCATCTACCTAGGCTGAGCTTGCACAACAAAGTCGACCGGCCGCAACCCCAAATGGCTGGCTTATGGAGACTCGTAATGACTCGGATCGCTCGCACTAGCGACAACAGCACTGAACGCCGTCTGCAAGCCGAACGCCTGGTCGGGCCAACGGCCCTGCAGGAAGCACAGGCCCTACGTTTCAGCGTGTTCAGTGGTGAATTCAAGGCCAAGCTCAAAGGCGCCGAACTGGGCCTGGACATGGATGACTACGACATTCACTGCCGCCACATCGGTGTACGCGACCTCAATAGCGGTCGCCTGGTCGCCACCACGCGCCTGCTCGACCACCAGGCCGCCAATAGCCTGGGGCGTTTCTACAGTGAAGAAGAATTCAGCCTGCATGGTCTTGGCCACCTGCAAGGGCCAATCCTGGAACTGGGGCGCACCTGCGTCGACCCGGCCTACCGCAATGGCGGCACCATCGCTGTGCTCTGGGCGGAACTGGCCGAAGTGCTCAACGAAGGTCGCTACAGCTACCTGATGGGCTGCGCCAGCATTCCCATGCAGGACGGCGGCGTCCAGGCCCATGCGATCATGCAACGCCTGCGCGAACGCTACCTGTGCACCGAACACCTGCGCGCCGAACCGAAGAACCCGCTGCCTAACCTGGCCCTGCCCGGCAACGTCATCGCCGAAATGCCGCCGCTACTCAAGGCCTACATGCGCCTGGGGGCGAAAATCTGCGGCGAGCCCTGCTGGGATGAGGACTTCCAGGTCGCCGACGTGTTCATCCTGCTCAAGCGCGACGAACTCTGCCCGCGCTACGCCCGCCACTTCAAGGCGGCAGTCTGATGCAGCGCCTGCGCGTCTTCGCACGCGTCCTGCGGGTGCTGCTGGTGGTGATGTTCGGCTTGGGGATGGCGGCACTGTTCAGCCTCTATGAACGTCTGCGCATTCCGGCCTCGGCCGAGCGCCGTCAGCGCTGGTCGCAACTGTTCATGCGCAAGCTGAGCAATGCCCTGCCCTTCAAGGTCCGGGTGGTTGGCCAATTGCCGCAACAGCCCATGCTCTGGGTCAGCAACCATGTGTCCTGGACCGACATTCCCCTGCTGGGCATGCTCACCCCGTTGTCGTTCCTGTCCAAGGCCGAAGTACGCACCTGGCCGGTGGCCGGCTGGCTGGCGCTCAAGGCCGGCACCCTGTTCATCCGGCGTGGCGGCAACGACAGCCAGTTGCTGCGCAAGCAGATCAGCCAGCACCTGCAACAGGCCTGCGCCCTATTGATCTTCCCGGAAGGCACCACCACCAACGGCCGCAGCCTGCGCACCTTCCACGGTCGCCTGCTGGCCAGCGCCATCGATAGCCAGGTGCCGCTGCAGCCGGTGGCCCTGCGTTACCTGCGTGATGGCCAGACCGATACGCTTGCCCCCTTCATCGGTGATGACGACCTGCTCTCGCACCTGATGCGGCTGCTTGCCCATGATTGTGGCGAAGTCGAGGTTCAGCTACTAAAGCCAATCCCCAGTGCTGGTGAAGAACGCGCGGCCCTGGCCTTCAAGGCCCAGCAAGCCATTCAAGTGGCATTGTTTGGCGCCGAGCAGCCTGCCGCTCAGCCGCAACGCCGAGCCAAAGCCGCCTAAGCCTGAGCCCGGGCCTTGCCGGCGAAGGCCTGCAGCTCGGGGTAAAAGCTGCGAAAGTCATCCATCAACGGCGCGTATAGCGCATCGACCAGCTCC
This sequence comes from Pseudomonas sp., assembly GCF_050739775.1. Taxonomy (GTDB): domain Bacteria; phylum Pseudomonadota; class Gammaproteobacteria; order Pseudomonadales; family Pseudomonadaceae; genus Aquipseudomonas. The sequence goes on along the minus strand of NZ_JBOICA010000033.1, from coordinate 39,362 downwards.
AGGGCGCCGTCCATCCCTTCGGGGCGTGACAAGCGCTTGGCGATCCCGCGAAATACCTGTTCCAACACTGCGAAATCACGGTAGGACCCCAACCAGTCATCCGCTGCCATATAGGGCGCGATCTGTGCCAGCCGTCCGGGCAGATCCGGTTGCGCCGCCAGTACCTGATAGACCCTGTCGGTGAACTGCTCCAGGGGCTGCTCGGCATAGTCCCGCCAATGCAGCGCCAGGCAATGGTCAAAAAACACATCGAGGATGATCCCCGCATAACGCCGCCGCTCTCGGGGAAATCGCCCGAGGGAATGGAGCACCAGCGGGTGGCTGTCGGTGAATACATCGATCTGCCGGTGCAGGCGGATCGCTGCTTCCAACGGCAAGGGAAAACGCCCAGCCAACGGCCCTTTGACGAAATCCCCATAGAGACTACCGAGCAATTGCTCGGGTTGTTGGCCGCCCAGGTGAAGGTGTGCGAGGTAGTTCATCCGTGCAGTCTAGCACTAGCCCCGAGCATATCGTTATAACCCGATATAGCGATTTACGCTGAGCTAAGAACACCTTCATATTTGTATATCGCGAAATACCGATTTATATTTCGCTAAATCGCGATATACCGCTACACAACCATGAGCCCAAGCATGCCTCTCGATCTCGACGAAATAATAAAAGCCCTGGCCCACCCAGTACGGCGAGAAATCCTCAACTGGCTGAAAGACCCCGACGTGCAATTCCCTGACCAGCATCACAGCACCGAGCACGGTGTCTGCGCCGGCCAGATCGACCAACGCTGCGGCCTGTCGCAGTCCACGGTCTCGGCCCACCTGGCCACCTTGCAACGCGCGGGCCTGATCAGCAGCCAGAAGATCGGACAGTGGCATTTTTTCAAGCGCAATGAGGAAACCATCCAGGCCTTCCTCAAGCAGATGAGCCAAGAGCTCTGACAAGGACCTTGCAATGCCCCTTTCGCTAATAATCCTGGCGCTCAGCGCCTTCGCCATCGGCACCACCGAATTCGTCATCATGGGCCTGCTGCCCGATGTCGCGGCGGACCTCGGGGTGTCGATTCCCGGTGCCGGCTGGCTGGTCACCGGTTACGCCCTGGGTGTGGCCATTGGTGCGCCGTTCATGGCCCTGGCCACTTCGCGGCTGCCGCGCAAAGCGGCACTGATCGCCCTGATGAGCGTGTTCATCGTCGGTAACCTGCTGTGTGCGCTGGCCAGCGATTACAACCTGCTGATGTTCGCTCGGGTGGTCACCGCCCTGTGTCACGGCGCCTTCTTCGGTATCGGCTCGGTGGTTGCCGCCAGCCTGGTGCCCGCCAATCGCCGTGCCTCGGCGGTGGCCCTGATGTTCACCGGCCTGACCCTGGCCAACGTGCTGGGTGTGCCGCTGGGCACCGCCCTGGGTCAGGAATACGGCTGGCGCTCGACCTTCTGGGCAGTGACGGTGATCGGTGTGATTGCCTTGATTGGCCTGATCCGTTTCCTGCCGTTTCGCCATGACGAGGAAAAACTCGACATGCGCGCCGAACTGGCGGCCCTCAAGGGCGCGGGTATCTGGCTGTCGCTGTCGATGACCGTACTGTTCTCGGCCTCGATGTTTGCCCTGTTCACCTATGTCGCGCCGCTGCTTGGCGATGTCACCGGCGTTTCGCCGCGGGGCGTGACCTGGACCCTGCTGTTGATCGGTGTTGGCCTGACCCTGGGCAACATCGTCGGCGGCAAACTGGCTGACAAGCGCCTGGGCGCCACCCTGGTAGGTGTGTTTGCCAGCATGGCCGTTATTTCTACCGTACTGAGCTGGACCAGCGTTGCCCTGATCCCGGCCGAGATCACCCTGTTCCTCTGGGCCACGGCTGCCTTTGCCGCCGTACCGGCGCTGCAGGTCAACGTGGTGACCTTCGGCAAGGCCGCACCGAACCTGGTGTCGACCCTGAACATCGGTGCCTTCAACCTGGGCAATGCCCTGGGTGCCTGGGTCGGCGGCACCGTAATCGCTCAAGGATTGGGCTTGACCCGTGTACCACTGGCCGCCGCCGCACTGGCCGTGCTGGCCCTGATCGTCACCCTGATCACCTTCAGCCAGAGCGGCAACAAAACCGAACTGGCCCCTGCAACTCCCTGATAAGCCTTGAGGTACCTATGACGACTATTTTCGATCCGATCACCCTCGGTGACCTCGAATTGCCGAACCGCATCATCATGGCCCCACTGACCCGCTGCCGTGCCGATGAAGGCCGGGTTCCCAACGCGTTGATGGCCGAGTACTACGTGCAACGTGCCAGCGCCGGGTTGATTCTCAGCGAAGCCACTTCGGTGACACCGATGGGGGTCGGCTATCCAGACACTCCCGGCATCTGGTCCAACGATCAGGTACGCGGCTGGACCAACGTGACCAAGGCCATCCATGGCGCCGGTGGGCGGATTTTCCTGCAACTGTGGCATGTCGGGCGCATCTCGCACCCGCTCTACCTCAACGGTGAAACCCCAGTAGCGCCGAGTGCGATCCAACCCAAAGGCCACGTCAGCCTGGTGCGTCCGCTGGCCGGCTACCCGACGCCGCGGGCCCTGGAAACTGCGGAAATCGCCGATATCGTCGAGGCATACCGCAGCGGCGCCGAGAACGCCAAGGCCGCCGGTTTTGATGGCGTGGAAGTGCATGCCGCCAACGGCTACCTGCTCGACCAGTTCCTGCAGAGCAGCACCAACCAACGCGCCGACCAGTACGGTGGTTCGCTGGAAAACCGTGCACGACTGCTGTTGGAAGTGACCGATGCGCTGATCGAAGTGTGGGGCGCGCAACGCGTGGGTGTGCACCTGGCGCCACGGGCCGATTCCCATGACATGGGCGACGCCAATCGCGCTGAAACCTTTACCTATGTTGCCCGTGAATTGGGCAAGCGCGGGATTGCCTTCATCTGTTCGCGGGAGCAGGAAGCCGACGACAGCATCGGCCCACTGATCAAAGCAGCTTTCGGCGGTCCGTACATCGTCAACGAGCGCTTCACCAAGGCCAGTGCCAATGCTTCACTGGCCAGCGGCCGGGCAGATGCGGTGGCCTTCGGCGTTCCGTTCATCGCCAACCCGGACCTGCCGGCCCGACTGGCTGCGGATGCCCCCTTGAACGACGCACATCCTGAAACCTTCTATTCCAAGGGTCCGGTGGGTTACATCGACTATCCGCGGCTGTAAAAGCATCGCGGGGCAAGCCCGCACAAGACCTGTGTGCCGGCTTGCCCCGCGATGGGACGCAATCAAGGCCGCGCATTGATCTGCTGCTGCAGATTCTGCACCTGACTCTGCAGGGTATTGAGGCTGCGGGTCATCTGAGCGCGAAAGGCATCAAACTCGGCAACCGACGCCCCTGACGCAGCAGGCAGCGCCGAACGATTCTCCTGCTCGCTCTTGAGCACCAGCAGATCCTGTTCCAGGCGCTCGATGGCAGCACTGGGATTGCCCTGCTTCTTCAGAGCGGCAACGTCACTACCAAGGCTATTGATCTGGGTGTCGAGCTTGCCAGCATCCACCTGAGCCGCTTTCAAGGCAGCCAATTCGCTGTTCACCGCTTTCAACTGGATCTGCAATTCAGCCTGCAGCTTGGCAGTGGTCGCCTGTTGCTCGCTGGCCAGCACCAACACTTGCTCCAGGCGCTTGCCCAAATCGCCCGCCTGCCCGGCAACGCCTTGCTGCTGTTTCCCCTGCTCGGCAAGGTTGGCTTGCAGCTGTTTGATCTGCAGTTTCAAGGCTTCGCTGCCACTGTTGACACTGGACTCACTGGCATCGACCTTGCCACTGATAGCCTGCAGGCGCCCCGCTGCGTCTTCACTGATCCGGGCAAAACTTTCCTGGGTCGCTACCAGTTGCTGCTCCATCAATGACACCTGCTGAAAACTCCACCAGCCAAGGCCAGCCAGGGCGATGAAGGAGGCGCCCAGCAGCGCCCACAAAGGCCCGGTGCTGGCCGCCCGAGGAGCCTTGCGAGCGCCACCGGCAATAGGACCACGGCCCGGCGGCAAGCTGTCAAAGTCATCATCCCGCGTACCGGCACGCAAGGTCGGGACATTGTCGAAATCGTCTTGAGCATCGTTACGCATGGGAGCCTTCAACCGCTGTAATAGCAAATGGTCACTAGTATAAACCGCTTACACGGCGCACTGATCGACCGCAAACCCACTTGCAGGTTCACTGCTGCGGGTCTTGAGCCTTCCACCAGCCACAGAACTCGTCCAGTGCCGTCCATAGGCTGACCGTGGGTCGGTAGTCCAATAGCTGCCGGGCGCGGTTGATGTCCAGGGTGAAATCCTTGCTCATCACCTGCATACCCAAGCGCGACAGGGTCGGCTGTGGGCGCCCTGGCCAGAGCATGCAGGCGCCTTCGTTGAGCGCGGCCAGGCTGTAGGCCAGGCCAAAGGAGCGGTAACGGGTGACTTGCGGCAACTGCATCTGGCGCATCACGTAATTGAACACATCCCACAACGGCAGTGGATGACCGTTACTGATGTTGTAGGCCTGGCCCAGGGCCTGCTCATCGGCGAACAGGGCGCTGAGCAGTGCCTCATTGAGGTTCTGCACACTGGTGAAATCGACCTTGTTCAGGCCGTTGCCGATAATGGCCAGGCGGTGTTTGCGCTGCATTTGCAACAAACGCGGGAAAATGCTGACGTCTCCCGCCCCGGTGACGAAGCGTGGGCGCAAGGCCAGTACCTCCAGGCCGAACTCCTGGGCGCCGAAGACCTTCTGCTCCGCCAGGTACTTGGTGGCCCCATAGTGATCATGGAAGCGCCGCGGTACTTGCTCTTCCTGGATGCCCAGTTGCGAACGACCGTTGAAGTAGATCGACGGTGACGACAGGTGCACCAGGCGCCGCACGTGCTCTTTAAGGCACGCCTCGACCACATTCTCGGTGACCACCACATTGCCCTGGTGGAAATCCTGGTAGCGTCCCCAGTTACCCACAGCCCCAGCGCAATGAACCACGGCATCGACACCCTGACACAGGCGTCGGGCCAATTCCGGGTCGCCAAGGTCGCCGGGGATAAACTGCGCCCCACGCCGCACCAGGTGTTCGACCCCTTCGGCGCGCCGGCCGTTGACCCGAACCTCAAGGCCCTGCTCCAGGGCAAAGCGCGCAAAGCGCCCGCCAATGAAGCCGCTTGCGCCGGTGACCAGAATTCGCATGTAGCACTCCGCCTTACCAATTTTCAGATGCTGCTGACGCTGCCAGAACTTACAAGGGCACCAGCCATTGCCGGGCAGTCTGGCGCAGGTGCTCGGTCAATTGCCCAAGCAGTTGTCCACCATTGCGCCAATGATGCCAGTACAAAGGCACATCGATGGGCTTATCCGCCGAAATTTCTACCAAACGCCCGCTGGCCAATTGCTCTCGCACCTGCAACTCCGGCACCAGCCCCCATCCCAGGCCTGCTTCAGTCATGCGCAGAAAGCCTTCGGAAGATGGACACAGGTGATGCAGGAAGCCATCCTCGCTACCCAGCGAAGCCAGGTAGCGGTGCTGAAGAAAGTCATCCGGCCCGAACACCAGCGCCGGTGTCCGCGGCAACCGCTTGGCATCGAAGCCCTCGGCAAAGTAACGGGCCATGAAGGCTGGGCTGGCCAGAGCGCGGTAACGCATGGCCCCCAACAGTATGCTGCGCGCACCGGCCACGGGACGTTCACTGCCACACAGGCACGCGGCCACCTCCCCCGCACGCATGCGCTTGAGACCCACCTCCTGGTCCTCTACCACCAGGTCCAGCAACACCTGCTGATCGGCGCAAAATGCACCGACCGCCCCCGCCCACCAAGTAGCCAGGCTGTCGGCGTTGAGGGCGATGCGCAAACGTTCGGGCATACCCTCCTCGTCCAGCGCCGGCACCTGGCTTTGCAGGTCGCGCTCGAGCAGCCGCACCTGCTGGACATGGTTGAGCAAGCGTCGGCCGACATCCGTCGGGCTGGGCGGACTGGCGCGAATCAGCACCGGTTGTCCGACCCGCGCTTCGAGCAACTTGATGCGTTGGGAAATCGCCGACTGAGACAACCCCAACACCTGCGCTGCACGCTCAAAACCGGCCTGCTCGATGACCGCCGCGAGGGCAGAAAGCAGTTTGTAATCGAACATTGCTTTTCCTAATGCCAGATCAGGTTTATTTGTTTTTCTTATACAGACCGACACCCCAAAATGGCCAGCATCTTCTTTGGTTTTCTGCGCCAGCGTCCTGCCGGTGCCTGTGGAGCGTCCCCTATGTGGCAAAGCTACCTGAACGGCCTGTTGGTCGCCTTCGGCCTGATCATGGCGATCGGTACCCAAAATGCATTCGTCCTGGCGCAAAGCCTGCGCCGTGAACATCATTTGCCGGTGGCCGCGCTCTGTGTGTTCTGCGATGCCCTGCTGGTCGCGGCCGGGGTGTTCGGCCTGGCCACGCTGCTGGCACAGAACCCGACGTTACTGGCTGTGGCGCGTTGGGGTGGCGCAGTGTTCCTGATCTGGTACGGCAGCAAGGCCTTGTTGCGCGCCTGTTCGCAGCAAAGTCTGCAACAGGGCGAAGGCCAAGGTTTACGCTCGCGCCGGGCGGTGCTGCTCAGCGCCCTGGCGGTGACGCTGCTCAACCCCCATGTATATCTGGACACCGTGTTGCTGATCGGCTCCCTGGGCGCCCAGCAGACCGTTCCCGGCGCCTACGTGGCAGGGGCAGCCAGTGCCTCGCTGCTGTGGTTCTTTACCCTCGCCCTGGGCGCCGCCTGGCTTGCGCCCTGGCTGGCACGCCCCGGCACCTGGCGCCTGTTGGACCTGATGGTGGCAGTGATGATGTTCGCCGTGGCGGCCCAGTTGGTCTTTAGCTAAACGCCACTCGTCTGTCGGCAGCGAGGCCTCTGTAACCTCTTTCCCGTACACTTGTTGCGTGGTTAAGCGCAGGGCCGGGTGCTATGATCCAGCCCTTGCGTCGCAAAGAGTACAAACTCCCCGACGCACACCGGCCGCCCGTGATCGGCCTTGCGCTCACCGCAACAGACCTGATTAGGAGAATCACCATGGCTTTTGAATTGCCGCCGCTGCCTTATGCCCACGACGCCCTGCAGCCGCACATTTCCAAGGAAACCTTGGAGTACCACCACGACAAGCACCACAACACCTATGTCGTGAACCTGAACAACCTGGTGCCAGGCACCGAGTTTGAAGGCAAAACCCTGGAAGAGATCGTCAAATCCTCCTCGGGCGGTATCTTCAACAACGCCGCTCAGGTCTGGAACCACACCTTCTACTGGAACTGCATGGCGCCAAACGCCGGCGGCCAACCTACCGGTGCTCTGGCTGATGCCATCAACGCTGCGTTCGGTTCCTTCGACAAGTTCAAGGAAGAGTTCACCAAGACCTCCATCGGCACCTTCGGTTCCGGCTGGGGCTGGCTGGTGAAAAAGGCTGACGGTTCCCTGGCCCTGGCCAGCACCATCGGCGCCGGCTGCCCGCTGACCAGCGGCGACACTCCGTTGCTGACCTGCGACGTCTGGGAACACGCTTACTACATCGATTACCGCAACCTGCGTCCAAAGTACGTCGAGGCATTCTGGAACCTGGTCAACTGGAAGTTCGTTGCCGAGCAGTTCGAAGGCAAGACCTTCACCGCTTAAGCGAATACCATGACGAAAAAACCCGGCTTGTCCGGGTTTTTTTTCGCCTGCGTCACGGTGCCTGGCTCTTGCCCCAAGCGGATACCGCGCTAACATCAAACCTTGGGAAGTTCACTTCCAGCATTAAAGTCGCAAGGCCGGGCAACCGATACAGTGATAGCAGCAATACCATCACCCCAAGGGTGGGGTATGTTCTGCCAACGGCCGATAGTGGATTGCCAAGAATGATGGCAAAATGATGCCATGCGCATGGATTAAGGAAACCCCATTGAAGCTGGAACTCAAGAACAGCTTATCGGTCAAGTTGCTCAGGGTCGTACTGCTCTCGGCACTGGTGGTCGGTGTCGTTCTCAGTTGTGCGCAGATCGTCTTCGATGTCTACAAGACTCGTCAGGCAGTGGCCAGTGACGCCCAGCGAATCCTCGACATGTTCCGTGACCCTTCCACCCAGGCGGTCTATAGCCTGGACAAGGAAATGGGCATGCAGGTCATGGAAGGGTTGTTCCAGGACGAGTCGGTGCGCATGGCCTCCATCGGCCATCCCAATGAAACCATGCTCGCAGAAAAGTCCCGGCCGTTGCAGGAGTCGGCGACACGCTGGTTGACCGACCTGATCCTCGGTCAGGAGCGCACCTTCACCACGCAGTTGGTCGGCCGTGGTCCCTACAGCGAATATTATGGTGACCTGAGCATCACCCTTGACACGGCGTCCTATGGCAAAGGTTTCCTGGTCAATTCGGTGATCATCTTTATTTCCGGGGTGCTGCGCGCCTTGGCCATGGGCCTGGTGCTGTACCTGGTCTATCACTGGATGTTGACCAAGCCGCTGTCGAAGATCATCGAGCATCTCACCCAGATCAATCCCGATCGCCCCAGCCAGCACAAGCTGCCGTTGATCAAAGGCCACGAACGCAACGAGCTGGGGCTGTGGGTCAATACCGCCAACCAGCTGCTCGCCTCGATCGAGCGCAATACGCACTTGCGTCACGAGGCCGAAAACAGCCTGCTGCGCATGGCCCAGTACGACTTCCTTACCGGCCTGCCCAATCGCCAGCAACTGCAACAGCAACTGGACAAGATCCTGGTCGACGCCGGTCGCCTGCAACGCCGGGTCGCGGTGCTGTGCGTCGGCCTTGACGACTTCAAAGGTATCAACGAGCAGTTCAGCTACCAGGCCGGCGACCAGTTGCTGCTGGCCCTGGCCGATCGCCTGCGTGCCCACAGTGGCCGGCTCGGCGCCCTGGCGCGCCTGGGCGGCGATCAGTTCGCCCTGGTGCAGGCCGATATCGAACAGCCTTACGAAGCAGCGGAACTGGCCCAGAGCATTCTCGATGACCTGGAGGCGCCCTTCGCCCTCGATCACCAGGAAATCCGCCTGCGTGCTACCATCGGCATCACCTTGTTCCCCGAAGACGGCGACAGCACCGAGAAGCTACTGCAAAAGGCCGAGCAGACCATGACCCTGGCCAAGACCCGCTCGCGCAACCGCTACCAGTTCTACATTGCCAGCGTCGACAGCGAAATGCGCCGCCGCGAGCTGGAAAAGGACCTGCGCGAAGCGCTGCCACGCAATCAGCTGTACCTGGTCTACCAACCGCAGATCAGCTACCGCGATCATCGCGTGGTCGGTGTCGAGGCGCTGCTACGCTGGCAGCATCCGGAACTGGGTATGGTCCCGCCGGACCAGTTCATCCCCCTGGCCGAGCAGAACGGCAACATCATCACCATCGGCGAATGGGTTCTCGACCAGGCGTGTCGGCAGTTGCGCGAATGGCATGACCAGGGTTTCAGCGAATTGCGCATGGCGGTCAACCTGTCGACCGTGCAACTGCACCACAACGAACTGCCGCGCGTGGTCAACAACCTGTTGCAGATCTACCGCCTGCCGCCGCGCAGCCTGGAGCTGGAAGTTACCGAAACCGGCCTGATGGAAGACATCAGTACCGCCGCCCAGCACCTGTTGAGCCTGCGCCGCTCTGGCGCGCTGATTGCCATCGACGACTTCGGCACCGGCTATTCCTCGCTCAGCTACCTGAAATCACTGCCGTTGGACAAGATCAAGATCGACAAAAGCTTCGTCCAGGACCTGTTCGATGACGACGACGATGCCACCATCGTTCGCGCCATCATCCAGCTAGGCAAGAGCCTGGGCATGCAGGTGATCGCCGAGGGCGTGGAGACCGCAGAACAGGAGGCCTACATCATTGCCCAAGGATGCCATGAGGGCCAGGGCTACCACTACAGCAAACCCCTGCCAGCCCGGGAGCTGACTGTCTTTCTCAAGCAGGCCCAGCGCAACCAGGTTTCAATTCTCTAAACCCCTGAAGACATTGAACGAACAGGCAGAAGCACGCACTTGAATATTTACGTGACTGCCTCTTTACAGAAAATGCAAATCTTTCGCATTATGTTGCAGCTTTGCGTACCCCGGTACGCCTGTCCAACCTCTCGACGCAGGAATTCACCATGATTCGTATGCCTCTGGCCACCGCCAGCCTGTTGGCCATTGCCATCTCTCTCGCCGGTTGCGGCGACGACAAGGACAAGGCCGCCGCACCGCAAGCCCAGGCCCCGGCTGCCAGCACAGCAGCCCCGGCTGCGGCAGGCGCCGTCGACGAGGCGGCCGCCAAGGCCGTGGTCAAGCATTACGCCGACATGGTCCACGCCGTCTACAGCGACTCGCTGAGCACCGCCAAGACCCTGCAGACTGCCATCGACACTTTCCTCGCCACCCCCAACAATGAAACCCTGAAGGCCGCCAAGGCCGCCTGGGTCGCCGCTCGCGTTCCTTACCTGCAGAGCGAAGTGTTCCGCTTCGGCAACACCATCGTCGACGACTGGGAAGGTCAAGTAAACGCCTGGCCGCTGGATGAAGGCCTGATCGACTACGTCGACGCCAGCTACGAGCATGCCCTGGGCAACCCGGGCGCTTCGGCCAATATCATCGCCAACACCGAAATCCAGGTCGGCGAAGACAAGATCGACGTCAAGCAAATCACCCCGGAAAAACTCGCCAGCCTGAATGAACTGGGCGGTTCCGAAGCCAACGTCGCCACCGGCTACCACGCCATCGAGTTCCTCCTCTGGGGCCAGGACCTCAACGGCACCGGCCCGGGTGCTGGCGCCCGTCCAGCCTCTGACTACCTGGAAGGCAAAGGTGCCACTGGCGGTCACAACGAACGTCGCCGCGCCTACCTCAAGGCTGTGACCCAGTTGCTGGTCAAAGACCTGGAAGAGATGGTCGGCAACTGGGCACCCAACGTCGCCACCAACTACCGCGCCACCCTTGAAGCAGAACCTGTGACCGACGGCCTGCGCAAGATGCTGTTCGGCATGGGCAGCCTGTCGCTGGGTGAACTGGCGGGTGAGCGCATGAAGGTTTCCCTGGAAGCCAACTCGCCTGAAGACGAGCACGATTGCTTTAGCGACAACACCCACTACTCACACTTCTACGACGCCAAGGGCATCCGCAACGTCTACCTGGGCGAGTACATCCGCGCCGACGGCAGCAAGCTGAGCGGCCCGAGCCTGTCGTCGCTGGTAGCCAAGATCGATCCAGCCACCGACGCGACTCTCAAGGCCGACCTTGAGACCACCGAAGCGAAGATCCAGGTCATTGTCGACCATGCGCTCAAGGGCGAGCACTACGACCAGCTGATCGCTGCCGATAACACTGCCGGCAACCAGATCGTGCGTGACGCCATCGCTTCCTTGGTCAAGCAGACCGGTGCGATCGAACAGGCAGCAGGCAAGCTGGGCATCTCCAACCTGAACCCTGACACCGCCGATCACGAATTCTGATTCAGCGGCTGGGCCAGAAAAGGCGACCTTCGGGTCGCCTTTTTTATGCCCCGCGATAGGCAGCTTAAGCACAGATTTCATCAAGCAAACGCAAATCCCTCTTATTCCATGATCCTGAGCCTGCTAAGCTTGCACGCCGTTTTTTGCTCAAGCTCAGGATTCTTGATGTCTTCGTTGCTGCTCCGTCTCAGCCCTCTGCTTCTGGCCACGGCCCTGGTCGCCTGTGACGACGCCCCGCGTTTCACCCAGGCCGAACCGGGTGAAGCCTTCGCTGGCGGCAAGACGACAGTCAACAAGCGCGACCAGAATGCCTACTCCATGCCCTCGGCCAACCTCGCGCCGAGCCGGCGCCTGGATTTCAGTGTCGGCAACAGCTTCTTTCGCAACCCTTGGGTGATCGCCCCGGCAACCACGACGGCGCGCGATGGTCTGGGACCGTTGTTCAACACCAACGCCTGCCAGAACTGCCATATCAAGGATGGTCGTGGCCATCCGCCCGGCCCTGCCGCCAAGCATGCCGTGTCGATGATCGTACGCCTGTCGATTCCTGATCAGCCGCACTTCGCCAACGTCATCGAGCAACTGGGCGTCGTGCCCGAGCCGGTCTATGGCGGCCAGTTTCAGGACATGGCCGTACCAGGCGTTACTCCTGAAGGAAAAGTACGGGTCGAGTACACGCCGCTGTCGGTGAAGTTCAAGGACGGCAGCAGCGTCAAGCTGCGCCAGCCAACGCTGCAGATCAGCCAGCTCGGTTACGGCCCGATGCATCCCGATACCCGCTTTTCCGCCCGGGTCGCCCCGCCGATGATCGGCCTGGGCCTGCTCGAAGCCATACCCGAAGCCACGATTCTGGCCAATGCCGATCCCGACGATCGCAATGGCGACGGTATCCGTGGCCGGCCCAACCAGGTCTGGGACGATGCCTTGGGCAAAACCGTCCTCGGCCGTTTCGGCTGGAAAGCAGGACAACCGAACATCAATCAGCAGAACGTGCACGCGTTCTCTGGTGACATGGGCCTGACTTCCACCCTGCGGCCCATGGACGACTGCACCCCGGCACAAGTCGATTGCCTGAAGGCGCCCAATGGCAACGGCGCCAATGGCGAGCAAGAAGTCAGCGACAATATTGCGCGCCTGGTGCTGTTCTACACCCGCAATCTGGCGGTACCGGTCCGCCAGGACGTCGACTCGCCCCAGGTGCTGGCCGGCAAGAACCTGTTTCATCAGGCCGGCTGCCAAAGCTGCCACACCCCAAGCTTCACCACCGCCGCCGATGCCGCCGAACCGGAGTTGGCCAATCAGCTCATCCGTCCCTACAGCGACCTGTTGTTGCACGATATGGGCCCGGGTCTGGCTGACAACCGCACCGAGTTCGCCGCCAGTGGCCAGGACTGGCGCACCCCGCCGCTGTGGGGCATCGGCCTGACCCAGACCGTCAGTGGCCATACCGAGTTTCTTCATGATGGCCGCGCCCGCAACCTGCTCGAAGCCGTGCTGTGGCATGGTGGCGAAGCCGAAGCGGCCAAGCAGCACGTCTTGACCTTCAATGCCGAGCAACGCGCCGCGTTGTTGGCGTTCCTGAATTCACTTTAAGAGAAAGGAGCCGGGCATGTTCCGTCCTAAACTGTTGTTCACCAGCCTCGCCGCTTTCGCCCTGGGTGCCTGTTCGCCACAGGATCCACAGGCAGTGACCTCCGCTGCCATCGCCAAGCAGGTGATTCTGCCGACCTACAGCCGCTGGGTCGAAGCCGACCGCCAACTGGCCGTCAGCGCCCTGGCCTACTGCGAAGGCAAGGCTGACCTGGCCACTGCCCGCGCCGATTTCCTCCACGCGCAAAAAGCCTGGGCTGAACTGCAACCGCTGTTGATCGGCCCGCTGGCTGAAGGCAACCGCGCCTGGCAGGTACAGTTCTGGCCGGACAAGAAGAACCTGGTCGGTCGTCAGGTCGAGCAACTGCTCAGCGCTGACAAGCCGATCGATGCCGCCAGCCTGGCCAAATCCAGCGTGGTGGTACGCGGCCTGTCGGCCTACGAGTACATCCTCTTCGACAGCAAGCCAGACGTCGCCAGCGCCGAACAGAAGGCCCGTTACTGCCCGCTGCTGGTGGCCATCGGCGAACACCAGAAAGCCCTGGCCGAAGAGATCCTCAAAGGCTGGAACAACACCGATGGCATGCTCGCGCAGATGAGCAAGTTCCCCAACCAGCGCTACGCCGACTCCCATGAGGCCATCGCTGATCTGCTGCGCGCCCAGGTCACCGCTCTGGACACCCTGAAGAAAAAGCTCGGCGCGCCCATGGGCCGCCTGAGCAAGGGTATCCCGCAACCGCTGCAGGCTGAGGCCTGGCGCAGCCATTCCTCGCTGAAAAGCCTGGAAGCCAGCCTGAGCGCTGCGCAAACCGTCTGGGTCGGGGTCGGCAACCAGGGCCTGCGCGGCCTGCTGGGCAAAGATCAGAAAACCCTGGCCGACAAGGTCGACGCGGCGTACGCCAACGCCCTGAAATTGCTCAGCGCCAACCCGAAACCGCTGGGCGAACTGCTCGACGACGAAGTCGGCCGCCAGCAACTCAATGCAATCTACGACAGCCTCAACGTCGTCCACCGCCTGCACGAAGGCGAGCTGGCCAAGGCGCTGGGCATTCAGCTGGGCTTCAATGCCAACGACGGTGACTGATCATGTTGCGACGCCAGGCTCTCAAACTCGGTAGCGTCCTGCTCAGCGCCCTCACCCTGGGCGGCTGGACCCTGTTTCGCGGCAAGGACAGCAGCCCCCTGCTGCTTTCGGCGCGGGACGACAGCGACGGTAAACACTATGCCGTCGGCTATCGCCTGGACGGCACCCAGGTGTTCGCCACCGAAGTGGCCCAGCGTTGCCACGACATCATCAACCACCCCGAGCAGCCGATTGCGCTGTTCGTCGCCCGCCGCCCCGGCACCGAGAGCTACCTGATCGACTTGCGCAATGGTCGTTTGCTACAGACCATCGCCTCGCAGCCGAACCGGCACTTCTATGGTCATGCAGTGATCCACAGAAGCGGTGAATGGCTGTACGCCACCGAGAACGACACCACCGATCCTGGCCGTGGCGTCCTCGGCGTCTATCGCTTTGACGGCGAACGCCTGAACCATAGCGGCGAAATTTCCACCCACGGTATCGGCCCGCACCAGGTGTCGTGGATGCCCGATGGCGAAACCCTGGTGGTGGCCAATGGCGGCATTCGCACCGAAGCCGAAAGCCGGGTGGAGATGAACCTCGACGCCATGCAGCCGAGTCTGGTGCTGATGCAGCGCGATGGCACCCTGCTGAGCAAGGAAGTGTTGCCGCAGCAGATGAACAGCGTGCGCCACCTGGCGATTGCCAGCGATGGCACCATCGTCGCTGGCCAGCAGTTCATGGGCACTGGTGAGGAAACCGCCGAGCTGTTGGCGATCAAGCGGCCCGGGCAAGCCTTCCAGGCCTTTGCAGTGCCTGAGCAACAGTTGCAGTCGATGGCCAACTACACCGCCAGCGTGGCCATTCATAGCGAGTTGCGCCTGGTCGCCCTGACGGCCCCGCGCGCCAACCGTCTGTTCATCTGGGACCTGGACACTGCACAAGTGCGCCTGGATGCACCGATGCCTGACTGCGCCGGGGTCGGAGCGGTGGCCGATGGCTTTGTCGTCACCTCCGGCCAGGGCCGCTGCCGACTCTATGATTGCCGCAACAGCGAGTTGATCGGCCAACCCCTGCAACTGCCCTCCGGGCTTTGGGACAATCACCTGCACCTGGCCTGACCTGCCTCAGCTGAAAATAGCCTGGAACACAGGGTTCCCTGTCCCGGTCAAACGAGTAATATTCGGCTACATCGCACGTGGGCAGGAACGCCCGTAGTCGTGCCAAGCGAACAAAGAATCGTCTCCAAGGAACTGGACTATGCTGCGCCGCCGCATGCTGATCATGTTAGGTGTTGTCCTGCTGCTCGTGCTGATTCTGGGAGGCTACAAGGCGTTCTCCATTTATCAGCAGGTGCAGCTGTTCTCGGTCCCCAAGCCACCGATCAGCGTGGCGGCGACCGAGTCCAGTGAGCGCGCCTGGCAAAATCGCCTGCCCGCGGTCGGCAGCCTCACGGCCCTGCAAGGCATCGACCTGAGCCTGGAAATCGCCGGCACGGTCAAGACCCTGCAGTTCGAATCCGGGCAGAAGGTCAGCAAGGGCCAACCCCTGCTGCAACTGGACAGCGACGTGGAAACCGCGTTACTTGGCACCGCCCTGGCCGACCTCGGCCTGGCCCAGGTGGACTTCAATCGCGGCAGCCAACTGGTCGGTAGCCAGGCGATTTCCCGCGGCGAGTTCGACCGCCTGAGCGCTCAGTACAAACGCAACAAGGCTGTGGTCGATCAGCTCAAGGCCGCCCTGGCCAAGAAAAGCATCAACGCCCCCTTCAGCGGCACTATCGGCATCCGCCAGGTAGACATCGGCGACTACCTGGCCAGCGGCACGGTGATCGCCACCCTGCAGGACTTGAGCAGCCTGTATGTCGACTTCTATGTCGCCGAACAGGCGATCCCCAAGCTGAGCATCGGCCAGCAGGTGCTGGTCAGTGTGGCGGCCTATCCGCAACAAACCTTTCCCGGCACCATCAGTGCCATCAACCCCAAGGTTGAAGACAGCACCCGCAACGTACAAGTACGCGCCACCCTGGCCAACCCTGAAGGTAAGCTGCTGCCCGGAATGTTCAGCAGTTTGCAAATTTTGTTGCCCGACCCTCAGCCACAGGTCGTGGTGCCGGAAAGCGCCGTGACCTACACCCTCTACGGCAACTCGGTGTATGTGGCCGTGGCGAAAAAGGCCGAAGACGGCCAGGTGCAGAAAAACCCAGAGGGCCAGCCGCAGCTGATCGCCGAACGCCGTTTTGTCGAAACCGGTGAGCGCCGCGATGGCCTGGTGGTGGTGATCAAGGGCCTTCAGGCCGGCGAGCAGGTAGTTACCGCCGGCCAGCTGAAACTGACCCAAGGTGCGTCGATCACCATCAGCCCGGACAAGACCCTGCAACCGCCATCGAACACCCAGCAGTCGCGCGCCAACTGATCGAGGATGCGCCATGGCTTTTACCGATCCGTTCATCCGCCGCCCGGTGCTGGCCAGCGTGGTCAGCCTGTTGATCGTGCTGCTGGGCTTTCAGGCCTGGAGCAAACTGCCCATCCGTCAGTATCCGCAGATGGAAAACGCCCTGATCACGGTAACCACCGCCTACCCTGGGGCCAATGCCGAAACCATCCAGGGTTATATCACCCAACCCATGCAGCAGAGCCTGGCCAGTGCCGAGGGCATCGACTACATGACCTCGGTGAGCCGGCAAAACTTTTCGGTGATCTCGATCTATGCGCGGATCGGCGCCGACAGCGACCGCCTGTTCACCGAGCTGCTGGCCAAGGCCAACGAGGTGAAGAACAAGCTGCCACAGGACGCCGAAGATCCGGTGCTGAGCAAAGAAGCCGCTGACGCTTCGGCGCTGATGTACATCAGCTTCTACAGCAGCGAGTTGAGTAATCCGCAGATCACCGACTACCTGTCACGGGTGATCCAGCCCAAGCTGGCCACTCTGCCTGGCATGGCCGAAGCACAAATCCTCGGCAACCAGCTGTTTGCCATGCGCCTGTGGATCGACCCGGTAAAACTCGCCGGCTACGGCCTGAGCGCCAATGAGGTGACCGACGCGGTACGACGCTACAACTTCCTGTCAGCAGCCGGCGAGGTCAAGGGCGAGTACATCGTCACCAGTATCAATGCCACCACCGAACTGAAAACCGCCGAGGCCTTCGCCAACATCCCGCTCAAGACCAGCGGCGACAGCCGAGTGCTGCTCGGCGACGTGGCACGGGTCGAGATGGGCGCGGAGAACTACGACACAGTCAGCTCGTTCGATGGCACCCCCTCGGTCTACATCGGTATCAAGGCCACCCCCGGCGCCAACCCGCTGGATGTGATCAAGGAGGTGCGCAAGCTGATGCCCGAGCTGGAAAGCCAGCTGCCGCCAAACCTCAAGGCCTCCATCGCCTACGACGCCACCTTGTTTATCCAGGCGTCTATCGACGAGGTGGTAAAGACCCTGATCGAGGCGGTGCTGATCGTCATCGTCGTGGTATTCCTGTTTCTCGGTGCCTTGCGTTCGGTGTTGATCCCGGTGATCACCATTCCGTTGTCGATGATCGGCGTACTGTTCTTCATGCAGCTGATGGGCTACTCGCTCAACCTGCTGACCTTGCTGGCGATGGTGCTGGCCATCGGCCTGGTGGTGGACGATGCCATCGTTGTGGTGGAAAACATCCACCGTCATATTGAAGAAGGCAAGACGCCCCTCGAAGCAGCGCTGGAAGGCGCCAGGGAGATCGCCATGCCAGTGGTGTCGATGACCATCACCCTGGCGGCGGTCTATGCCCCTATCGGCTTTCTGGAGGGCCTGACCGGGGCCCTGTTCAAGGAGTTCGCCCTGACCCTGGCCGGTGCGGTGATGATTTCCGGCATCGTCGCCCTGACGCTGTCGCCGATGATGTGCGCCCTGCTCCTGCGCCACGACGAGAACCCCAGTGGTCTGGCCCACCGCCTCGACCAACTGTTCGAAGGCCTCAAGGTGCGCTACCAGAAACTCTTGCATGCCACCCTCAATACCCGGCCGGTGGTGCTGGTGTTCGCAGTGATCGTACTGTGCCTGATCCCGGTATTCCTGATGTTCTCCAAGAACGAGCTGGCCCCGGATGAAGATCAGGGTGTCATTTTCATGATGGCCACGGCGCCGCAGCCGACCAACCTCGACTACCTGAGCACCTACACCGACGAGTTCATTGATATCTTCAAGGCGTTCCCCGAGTACTACTCCTCGTTCCAGATCAACGGTTTCAACGGTGTACAGTCAGGTATCGGCGGCTTCCTGCTCAAGCCATGGAACGAGCGCGAGCGCAGCCAGATGGAGCTACTGCCGCTGGTGCAAAGCAAACTCGAAAGCATCGCTGGCCTGCAAATCTTCGGCTTCAACCTGCCCTCCTTGCCGGGCACCGGTGAAGGCCTGCCGTTCCAGTTCGTGATCAACACGGCCAACGACTACGAGTTACTGCTGGAGGTGGCCGAACGGGTCAAGGAACGTGCCCAGGCTTCAGGCAAGTTTGCCTTCCTCGACATTGACCTGGCCTTCGACAAACCGGAGGTGGTGGTCGATATCGATCGGGCCAAGGCTGCGCAGATGGGGGTGTCCATGGATGCCCTGGGGGGCACGCTGGCGACATTGCTCGGTGAAGCGGAGATCAATCGCTTTACCATCGATGGCCGCAGCTACAAGGTCATCGCCCAGGTCGAACGGCCCTATCGCGACAACCCCAACTGGTTGAGCAACTACTACGTGAAAAACCAGCAAGGGCAAATGCTGCCGCTGTCGACCCTGATCACTGTCAGCGACCGCGCCAGGCCGCGTCAGCTTAACCAGTTCCAGCAACTGAACGCAGCCATCATCCAGGGCGTCCCCATGGTTAGCATGGGCGAGGCGCTGGAGACCGTGCGCAGCATTGCCACCGAAGAAGCACCGCAAGGCTATGCCTTCGACTATGCCGGTGCCGCGCGGCAGTTCGTCCAGGAAGGCAGTGCGCTATGGGTGACCTTCGGCCTGGCCCTGGCGATCATCTTCCTGGTGCTGGCGGCCCAGTTCGAAAGCTTCCGCGATCCACTGGTGATTCTGGTGACCGTGCCGCTGTCGATCTGCGGTGCACTGATTCCGCTATTCCTCGGTATTTCGAGCATGAACATCTACACCCAGGTCGGCCTGGTGACGCTGATTGGCCTGATCAGCAAGCACGGCATCCTCGTCGTCGAATTCGCCAACCAGTTGCGTGAGCAGAATGGCCTGAGTGCCCGCGAGGCTGTGGAAGAAGCCGCGGCGATTCGCCTGCGGCCAGTGCTGATGACCACTGCAGCCATGGTCTTCGGCATGGTCCCGTTGATCCTGGCCACCGGCGCTGGCGCGGTCAGTCGCTTCGACATCGGTATCGTGATCGCCACCGGCATGTCGGTGGGCACCCTGTTCACCCTGTTCGTCCTGCCGTGCGTCTATACCCTGTTGGCGCGAGCGGATGTGCCTCAGGCGCAGACGCAACCGGTCTGATCCGGCAAAAATAAAAAGACCTCGTCACTGACGAGGCCTTTGCCACAACCAACCCTTGATCCATCAACCCGGCGCACGCCCCCCCTGGCTGAGGCCGAACAGCAGCAACAGCAGGTCGTGGTCAGGTTTGGCATCAACCTGCGGCTTGATCAGCCTCGGCAGCGGACACTGCGCCGCCTTGTCGAAATGGCTGAGCACCACCGGCCCGGGCTCTTCCCAAGCCGCCACAGCAGCAGTGGCCACCGCCAGGGCAGCCACGAGAAACAAACCTCGAGCTATTTCTAGTTTCATTACTCTAAACCTTTGACAGCGCTGCCAAACGCCATCTGGTAAAAATAGAGCAGCTTTCGCCATTCTGCGTCGTTGAATGACGAGTGGCGGCGCAGTTGCTGCAGGTCATTCGCTGCAGCACGTTGACAGCTGATGCGGCGGCGGCACTTTTCCAGGTCCAGCAGCGCAACTTCAGCCCGCGCCGCGTCGCCTTCGCCTAGCACCTTGATGAACACATGCTTGCCGTACAGGCAGCCATGCTGCCAATGGCCACGGTGCATACGCGCCAGGTTCTGTGCCAGATCCTGCAGCATGCGCTCATGCAGGGCCTCGCTATAACGCGCGCGCGCACCGCTGGCGTACCAGCTGTCGGAATCTTCGAAGCCGTCCAGGGCCTCGCTGACCAGCAGGGCGCGCCACTGATGGTCGGCATCACGCTCGACACCGCAATAAACGATATGCGGCACGCGCACACCCAATTGCTCGAAACTATGCAGCGCATCATATTCACGCAAAACCGTCGGACGGCCGAACGGATGCATCAAGCTGCGGTAGATATGGCCAATCTGACGTTTGGAGTACAGCAGCTGACCACTTTCACCCTTCAGCCGCTGCACACCACTTTCCCCACCCCGGCGCTGGTTGGGTGCCTCGACCCATTCACCCTGCTGTTGCCAGAAGTGCTCAAAGCGGTTGTTTCCCGTCGTTGCACCTGAGCGCTCTACCGCCATGCCCTGTTACCCCTTGCGCAATACGTATACTCGCCACATTGCATAGAACGGTAAAAAGTCCAATCGTTCCTGAATCCGGAAACCGGCGGCCTGGAATTCTTCTTCAACCGTCGCAACCGGTAATACAAAGCGATTTTGATAGCTGGGTTTACCGGTTTCAGCGTAACGGCGTTGCTCGAGTTTCTGCCGGCGCCACGCTTTGAAGTTGCCGTCAACCCACAACGACAAGATCACGCTGTCGCGGGTAACGCGTTGAAATTCCGAGAGAATTGTTTTTCGGTGGGCAGCTTCACCAATGTGGTGCATCAGTCGCATACAGAAAATGCTATCAACCGAGTTGTCCGGCAGGTCGATCGCGAACGCTGAAGTTTGCAAGGTCCGTACCCGCTCGACGATATGCGCCGGTTGGGAGTTGCTGGCGGTCTCCAGCATGGCTTCGGAGTTGTCCGCGCCGATGATCACCCGATTGGGTTTTTCCGCCAGCATCGGCCAGAAGCGACCGGCACCACAAGGCAGGTCGAGCACCAGGCCAGGCTCGCCAACCAACGCCAGGGCGCGGCGGGCCAGTTGTTCATCACGTTGATGAGACAAGCGCCGAGCGAGGCCGTCCTGATGCTTGAGGAAGTACTCCTGGGCATGTTGCTGGTCGTACTTCTCGGAAAATTCGAGCTTGATGGGGCTACGCATGGTGCATCTCCTGACTCCAATGCACTTACCTTAAGCAGGCAAGCGTTGGCATCAGGTCATGCGCGTGTGAAAAAATCGTGAGCGGCCCTGATAAAAGTTACAGAACATTTTATTGCTGCCCGGCCGGGCGCTCCGGACCGCAGCTCAAGTCCACATGAAAGCGGCAACCATGGGGCACCATCGCCGTCAAACTCACGCTCCAGTTCTGGTCATCACAAATCCGTTGCACCAGCGACAGGCCCAGGCCAAGGCCCTCCCCGCGCCGCTCATCGCCGCGAACAAAAGGCCGGAACATGGCTTCACGCTGCTCTTCAGGAATGCCCACGCCACTGTCCTCGACCCTGAACCCTGCAGGCTCCAGGGTCAGACGGATAAAGCCATAGTCGGTGTAATGCGCGGCATTACGCAGCAGGTTGCCCATTACCGCCTGCAGGAAGGTAGCGTTGTACAATGTCGGTAATCCCGCCTTGGCGTCGTAAAGCAGCGTCAGGCCTTTCTGTTCGATGGTGTCACGCCAGACGCCAATCAGGTCGTCCGCCACCTCCTTGATACTCGCCTGCGATGCCACCGCGCCCTCATCGCGCTGGGCCCGGGCCAGCATCAGGAAGGTTTTCACCAATTCCTGCATTTCCTCAGTGGCCCGGGCGATCCGTTCAACCTGGGAACGTGCGCGGGTGTCGATGTTGGGGTTGACCAACAGCAACTCGCAAGAGCTGGCCAGCACCATCAGCGGCGTGCGCAATTCGTGACTGACATCGCTGGTGAACAGGCGTTCGCGCGTCAGGGCATCGCGCAGGCGCCCCAAGGTGTCATCGAAGGCCACAGCCAGTTGCCCGACTTCGTCAGCCGCGTAATCCGGCGCCAGCGGTGGCGCCAAGCCCAACAACTGGTCACGATGACGTACCTGGCGCGCCAAGCGAATCACCGGTGCCATCACCCGACGGGCCAATACCCAGCCAAGGAACACCGCCAGGGCCAGGCTAAGGACGAACCCCACCACCACAACCGCGAATAGCACGCGCTCACGCTCTTCGAAATCGCTTTGATCCTGCAGCAATACGTAATGCCGCCCGTCTACCACTTCAACCATGGCGTGATAGGACAGTTGCTCGCGGAACACTTCGTGAAAACCCGGGCCGAGATGGCGCAAGTCCTTGGGCAACTCGAAATCGTCACGCCCGCCGCTGTAGTAGAACAGCTGGTCCGGTCGCGGGCGATGGCTCCAATCACTGACGCTGTCCATGCGCAGCAAGCGCTGCAGGTCCCCTCCCAGCACGGCCGAGATCAAGCGTTCTTCAACCAGATGCACAGTAGCAACAATACCGAAGGCGAATGCGCCAGCAACCAGCGCACTCATCAAGGCAAAGGCAATGATGATCCGCTGGGCAAGGCTCTGCTTAAACTCCATCACGGCCCTCGGCAAGGCGGTAACCAACGCCGTGGACGGTATGCAGCAGGGCTTTTTCAAAAGGCTTGTCGATCACCTGGCGTAGCTGGTGAACATGACTGCGCAGGCTGTCGCTATCCGGGCAATCGTCACCCCAAAGCGCCTCTTCCAGCACTTCGCGGCGCAGCACATGGGGACTCTTCTGCATGAGCACCGCCAGCAACTTCAAGCCAACCGGGTTGAGCTTGAGCAATTTACCTTCGCGGGTCACCTCCAGGGTATCGAGGTCATACACCAGGTCGCTGACCTGCAACGTGCGCCGGCCGCCGCCCTGAGCCCGACGCAGTACCGCTTCGATACGCGCGGCCAGCTCCGACAGCGCGAAAGGCTTGAGCAAGTAGTCATCGGCACCAGAGCGAAAACCTTGCAGGCGGTCATCGAGCTGATCGCGAGCGGTGAGCATGATCACCGGCGTGTCGCGCCGGGCGTCTTCGCGCAGGCGCTTGCACAGGGTATAGCCGTCGATACCCGGGAGCATGATGTCGAGCACGATCAAGTCATAGTGTTCAGTGGCGGCCAGGTGCAAACCCGACAGTCCATCCTGGGCACAATCGACCGTATAGCCTTTGAGGCCCAGGTAGTCGGCCAGATTGGCGAGGATATCGCGGTTGTCTTCAACCAGTAGAATTCGCATGAGGGTTCTCCCGTCCAGGGCATTTGCCTGCTTGGCAGGCGCAGCTTACGGCTATCGGTCACGCTCGGCCAGATCGGCGCAACTTTATTGCAGGCTAACGTTTTTTTCACTCACTCTTCACGGACAGGTTATAGCGTCTCCCCGAGAATTGCCGGTCGGGACTGTCCCTTCGACCTGCCTGGACCTACCATGCCCCTACCCGCCCCTTCTCGCCCGCTTAACGTCTGGATTTCCCTCGGAATCCCCGCAGTCATCGCACTGACGCTTATCCTGCTGGAGCTGACCTCACTGGACATGGACCTGGCCAAGCTGGCATTCGACCCGGTGGCAGGCCAGTTCATGGGTCGGCACAGCTATTTACTTGAAGACATCCTGCATGACCGCGCCAAACAGGTAGTCATCGTCCTTGGGCTGGGGGCCATTATCGCCTTCATCACCAGCTTTTTCTGGCTGCGTCTCCAAGGCTGGCGTCGAGAGCTGGGTTACCTGGTCTTGGCCATGGCGCTGTCGACCAGTTTTGTTACCCCGGTCAAAGCGGTTACCGCCGTGCAGTGCCCCTGGAGCCTGAAGGAGTTCGGCGGCAAGGAAACCTACAGCGAACTGCTCAGCCCTCGCCCCGACACTGACAAGCCAGGTCGTTGCTGGCCAGGCGGCCATGCGGCCACCGGTTTCACCCTGTTTGCCCTGTTCTTCGCCCTGCGTGACCGCCGCCCGCGCCTGGCGCGCGTCGCACTGCTGTTCGCGTTTGGCCTGGGCAGCGTGTTCTCGATAGGACGCATGCTGCAAGGCGCGCACTTCTTTTCGCATAACGTATGGACAGCCGTATTCTGCTGGCTGATCAGTCTGGGGTGTTATTACTGGGTGTTGTATTGCAAACCAGTGGGAGAGACTGTCAGTAGGAGCGGGCTTGCCCCGCGATGCGCTGTGACTGACCGATTGTAATCGCGGGCAAGTCGAGCCGTCGCACCGCCGCTCCTACAGGCACAAAAAAGCCCCGCACCAGGCGAGGCTTTTTCTCAAGCGGGTAAGGCTGGCTTACATCATGCCGCCCATGCCGCCCATGCCGCCCATGCCGCCCATATCAGGCATGCCACCGGCAGCACCTTCTTGCGGAGCATCAGCAACCATGGCTTCGGTAGTGATCATCAGGCCACCGATCGAAGCAGCAGCTTGCAGCGCCGAACGGGTTACCTTGGCTGGGTCCAGGATACCCATTTCGATCATGTCGCCGTACACGCCGGTAGCAGCGTTGTAACCGAAGTTACCCGAACCTTGCTTGACCTTGTCGACCACGACGCTTGGCTCATCGCCAGCGTTGGCAACGATCTGGCGCAGCGGCGATTCAACAGCGCGACGCAGCAGCTGGATACCAACGTTCTGCTCTTCGTTGTCGCCTTTGAGCTCGGAGATGGCTTGCAGGGCGCGAACCAGTGCAACACCACCGCCAGGCACCACGCCTTCTTCAACGGCCGCACGGGTAGCGTGCAGGGCGTCTTCAACGCGGGCTTTCTTCTCTTTCATTTCGACTTCGGTGCCAGCACCGACCTTGATCACGGCAACACCGCCAGCCAGCTTGGCCAGACGCTCTTGCAGTTTTTCACGGTCGTAGTCCGAGGAAGTCTCGTTCACCTGAGTGCGGATCTGGGCGATACGCGCTTCGATGTCGGCTTGTACACCGGCACCGTCAACGATGATGGTGTTTTCCTTGGACAGGGTCACGCGCTTGGCGTTACCCAGGTGCTCCAGGGTAGCGGACTCCAGGCTCAGGCCGATTTCCTCGGAGATCACGGTACCGCCGGTCAGGACGGCGATGTCCTGCAGCATGGCCTTGCGGCGGTCGCCGAAGCCAGGTGCCTTGACCGCAGCAACCTTGACGATACCGCGCATGTTGTTGACTACCAGAGTAGCCAGCGCTTCGCCTTCGACGTCTTCAGCCACGATCAGCAGCGGACGGCCGGCCTTGGCAACGGCTTCCAGTACTGGCAGCAGTTCGCGGATGTTGGAGATTTTCTTGTCAACCAGCAGCAGCAGCGGGCCATCCAGCTCGGCGACCATGGTGTCTGGCTTGTTGACGAAGTAAGGGGACAAGTAGCCACGGTCGAACTGCATGCCTTCTACAACCGACAGTTCGTTTTCCAGGCCCGAGCCTTCTTCAACGGTGATCACGCCTTCTTTACCGACTTTTTCCATGGCTTCGGCAATGATGTCACCGATGGAGTTGTCGGAGTTGGCGGAGATGGTACCTACCTGAGCGATGGCCTTGGAGTCGGCGCATGGCTTGGACAGGTTCTTCAGCTCTTTGACGATGGCGATGGTGGCCTTGTCGATGCCACGCTTCAGGTCCATCGGGTTCATGCCGGCAGCAACGGCTTTCAGACCTTCGCTGACGATGGCCTGAGCCAGAACGGTGGCGGTGGTGGTGCCGTCACCCGCTTCGTCGTTGGCCTTGGAGGCAACGTCTTTGAGCAGCTGGGCGCCCATGTTTTCGAAGGCGTCTTTGAGTTCGATTTCTTTGGCAACCGACACACCGTCTTTGGTGATGGTCGGAGCGCCGAAGCTCTTGGCCAGAACAACGTTACGGCCTTTCGGGCCCAGGGTGGCTTTTACAGCGTCAGCCAGAACGTTGACACCAACGAGCATTTTCTTGCGGGCGGAGTCGCCGAATTTTACGTCTTTAGCAGCCATGATCGTTTAATCCTTGAATACTTTGGAGTAACGGAAAACCAGCAGAATCAGCCTTCGATAACAGCGAGAATTTCGTTCTCAGCCATTACCAGCAGGTCTTCGCCGTCAACTTTCACAGTGTTGCTGCCCGAGTAGGGGCCGAAAACCACCTTGTCACCCACTTTCACGGCCAGCGCACGCACTTCGCCGTTGTCCAGGATGCGACCGGTACCTACAGCGACGATTTCGCCACGGTTAGGTTTTTCAGCGGCCGAACCTGGCAGAACGATACCGCCAGCGGTTTTCGATTCTTCTTCGCTGCGACGGATAACGACGCGGTCATGCAGAGGACGAAGCTTCATTGTCGATCTCTCCTAATTGTGGTTTTCATCGGCCGGTATCGACACCGGCGGGTTGATGCTTGCGGCGTAGCCGCTCGTAGCTCGCGGTGCGGGCCACGCATGTAATGTCCGGGGCAAGCCCTCGGAAACCTTGCGGTAACCCCTACATGAGGTCGCCAAGATCAATTACAAGGCTTGTTCATGAAAATTTTTAGCGATCTGCTCGCGCAAAGCAGAACGGCCCCTTCAGGGGCCGTTCGGACAAACGTTTGCACAATCACAGATCGCGGGGATGCCGTGGCTCACGGGGATCGCGATGCTCGTACTCACCCTCGATCACGTTCGGCTGACGCGGTTGGCCACTGGGGCTACCCGGCCGAGCCATGAACGGATCATCGCCAAAGGCACGCTGGCGCATGGCCTGGGCTTCGGCACGCTCGCGCATCTTGCGCCCGAGCAGGCGGCGGGTGAACGGCAGCAGGCAGATCAAGCCGATCACGTCACTGATAAAGCCTGGCAGCAGCAGCAGGCCGCCACCAAGGGCCAGCATCAGGCCGTGGAACATGTCTTCGGCGGGCAGCTCGCCACGCTGCAGGCTCTCGCGGGCACGCAGGGCGGTGGCCAAGCCGGCCACCCGCACCACCAGCACACCCAGGGCGGAGCCCGCAATGATCAGCAACAGCGCCGGGAAGAAGCCGATCGCGGTGCTGACCTTGAAGAACACGTACAGCTCCAGCACCGGAAAAATCAGAAACAGCAATAGAAAAGCACGCATCAATGGTTCCTCTGCGCAAGAAGTCCTTGCAGTACACCTTTAATGGTTGCGATCAATCGCTATTTCAACCCTGAGTGCTTTCACGCACCGGCCATTGATCGGTGCGAGCCAGAAAAACCAAGGCTTCGCGTACTTGTATCGGCGTATTGCAGGGCACGGCGAACGGCAGCCAGTGCAGCCCCTGGCCGATGCGCAGGTGCATGCCTTCGCTGTCGATGCCGACCAGCTGTGCCGCCCCTTGCGGCAGGCTGCCGAGCTGGACGTAATGTTCGATTGCGTTGGCGTGGTCGCTGTTCATGTGTTCGATCATGCTCAGCTCGGCCTTCCCGGCAAACGGATTGGCCAGGCTCAGATGGTCGATCCAATGAATGGCGCCAAAACCGCCGATGTAGCGATGACGCACTGGTTTGAGCACCCAGAAATCGAAATCATGGGCCTTGTGGTAATTGCTCGACTCAGGGAAATAGCGGTAATAACGCTCGGCAGCCGCTTCGATCGCCGCGGGCTCCTGGAGCTTGTGTGCTTGGGCCAGTACGGTCAGACGACCCACGGCCTGCACATCTTCAGCGTCGCGCTCGCCCACCAGCAGGGAGCACTTGGGATCTTTCTGCAGATTGTGGGTGTGCTGGGCGATACGGCTGATCAGGATCAGCGGATTGCCTTCGGCATCCAGGCAATACGGCACCACCGATCCGAAGGGAAAGCCCGGCATCGACTTGGAATGGGTCGACAGGACGCCACGGTATTCCTTGAGCAGCAGTTCCCGGGCCTGTTGTGCGACTTTTGCGCTCACTGTGTGACTCCCGACTCGACAATGTTCTGAAGGCAGGCCGCAAGCGAAGCCCGGCCATGTGCTTAACCATCAAAGTAATCATTATCGCCGGCGGTTGCCAGAAGACTTACCAGGCTACGCCGAAGCCTGCGGTGTAGCGGGTCTTTTCCAGATCGCTGTCACGGGTGCCGCTAATGATGTCGCGCTCGGCCTTGAGGTTCAGCGACGCCCACTCGGTGACCTTGTAACGCAGGCCGACCTCGGCATCCAGGGCATATTCGGCAACGCCACCCAGCGGCTTGCCAACCTCACCGTTGGTGAAGAACTCGACGCGCTTGCCGATCAGGTAGCGGTTGTAGTCCCACTTCATGGCCACGGCATAGAAGTTGTCCTTGCCACCATCGGCATATTCAAAGTCGGTGCGGTTGAGCAGCGAACCCAGGGAAAAGGCACCCAGTTCGTCATCCCAGAACTGGTAACCCGGGCCGGTACCCACAGTACGCTGACGGGCCAGGTCCTCGATATGGTCGCGCTTGTACTCAAGACGCCCTTGCCAGAACCATTTTTCGGTCAGGAAGCGGTCCAGCGCGTACTCGGCGCTCCAATTGTTGGTGGTGGTGACGTCGTTCTTGCTCTCGCGGTTGTATTCGCCTTCGCCCTGATGGCGCCAGCGACCATGGCGGGCCGTGGTCTTGAAGTCGACGTCATAGTCATCGCTGTCGGACTCGGCCCGCTTGTAGTCCATGGCCAGGTCGACGTTACCCTTCCACGACAGGTCCTCGACCACAGGCTTGGGCTTCATGATCTGCTGGATGCTGGCCAGCTCTACGGTCTTTGGCGTATCACCGTTGGCCAAGGTGACCTTGCCATCCTCGGCAGCGTTCAGCGACTTGGCTTTCTCGCCGCTGTAGGCGTCCTGCTTGACCAGCAACTCCTGGTCGCTTTCCAGGGTCTTGACCTGCTTCCAGTCCAGGGCGATGGAGCCACCGTACTCGGTCTTGAGCAACAGCTTGCCGCCATCAAAAACGCTGATCTTGCCGCTGAGCCGGTCACCGTTTTTCATCCACACCGTATCAGCAACAGCCGCAGAGCTGGCGGCAACGACAGCAAGACACAACAAGACTCTAGAAAACATAAGCAGGTACGGACTCTGGTTTGCAAAAAGTCGGGCATTATCCAGATACCCGCCCGTAGAGCAAGGACTGACCCACCCCATGCCAATGAGTTCAATTGCTGTTTGTCCGATGAACGTGGCTGTTTCACCGCGAACACCTGCGAGGCCGCGATGAAACCGACGCCTGGTGATCCGACAGAAAGTGCCCAGGCCCGACGAATGGCACTCTATCTGGTGCTCGGCCAAGTACCGCCGGGCAAGGTAGTCAGCTATGGCCAGCTTGCCGAACTGGCGGGGTTGGGCCGCGCAGCGCGCTGGGTCGGGCGGACCCTCAGTCAGTTGCCAGCAGACACCCAACTGCCTTGGCACCGGGTCCTGGGCGCCGGTGGACGCTTGAGCCTGGCCCTGGGAACGCCTTCAGGCGACGAGCAGCGCGCACGACTACGGGCAGAAGGCATCAGCCTGCACAATAATCGTGTGGATATGTTGCGCCATGGCTGGCGCCCAATGGAGCACAGCGGTTAGAGTGCGCGCTTTGTTTTCGTAAACTTGAGGCAGATGTTGGCCCATGCCCCGTAAAACCTGGCGCGCTGCGCTCGCTGCCTATGCCAGCCCGTCTACCTTGGTGCTGTTGCTGCTCGGCTTTGCCGCCGGCTTGCCCTACATGCTGGTGTTTTCGACCTTGTCGGTATGGTTACGCGAGGCCGGGGTGGCCCGCGAAACCATTGGTTATGCCAGCCTGATTGGCCTGGCCTATGCCTTTAAATGGGTCTGGTCGCCGCTGCTCGACCAATGGCGCCTACCGTTGCTCGGCAAGCTGGGGCGACGCCGCTCCTGGTTGGTGCTGTCACAGATTCTGGTAGTGGTGGGGCTGGTCGGCATGGGCTTTTGTGATCCGCAAAAGCACCTGTCCTGGCTGATTGCCCTGGCCGTGTTGGTAGCCTTTGCCTCGGCCACCCAGGATATCGCCGTCGACGCCTACCGCCTGGAAATCGCCGACGATCAGCGCCAGGCCGCGCTTGCCGCCAGTTACATGGCCGGCTACCGGGTCGCCGCGCTATTGGCTACTGCCGGTGCATTGTTCTTCGCCGAAGGCTTCGGCTCCACCGGTTTCAGTTACCTGCATAGCGCCTGGGCCGGTACCTATGTGCTGTTCGGCGTGCTGATGCTGCCGGCGGTGATCACCACCCTGCTGATGCGCGAACCGCCCGTCCCCCTGCGCACCCAGCTGTCGGCTGCCCGTTATGGCCTGGTCCATCAACTGGTGTCGGTATTCGTCCTGATCGTTCTGCTGGTCTCGGTACCGGCGACCTTCACCCAGCTGTACAACACCGATTTCGCCGGCGTGCTGTTCGACGGTGCAAGCCTGCTCGACCTGCTGCTCGAAGACCGTGCCTTCCTGCGCGCGATCCTCTACATCACCCTGACCGCGCTGTGCCTGTCGTCCATGGGCCGCCGCGGCTTGGCGCCGGTGCTGACGCCGGTCAACGACTTCATCCTGCGCTACCGCTGGCAGGCTCTTTTGCTGCTCGGGCTGATCGCCACCTATCGGATGTCGGATACGGTAATGGGCGTGATGGCCAACGTGTTCTATATCGACCAGGGCTTCACCAAAGATCAGATCGCCAGTGTCAGCAAGATCTTCGGCCTGATCATGACCCTGGTCGGCGCCGGCATGGGTGGCTTGCTGATCGTACGCTTTGGCATTTTGCCGATCCTGTTCATTGGCGGCGTGGCCTCGGCGGCAACCAACATTCTGTTTCTGATGCTCGCCGGCATGGGCCCGAACCTGCAGATGCTGGTGGTGACCATTTCCCTCGACAACTTCAGTTCGGGCCTGGCCACATCGGCATTCGTCGCCTACCTGTCGAGCCTGACCAACCTGAAGTTCTCCGCGACCCAATATGCGCTGTTGAGCTCAATCATGCTGCTCTTGCCGCGCCTGATCGGCGGCTACTCCGGGGTCATGGTGGAAAAATTCGGTTACCACGACTTTTTCCTGATCACCGCCTTGCTCGGCGTGCCGACCCTGATCCTGATCGCCTTGCACTGGCATCAGGAAGTGGACAAGGGTAAACAGCTACCGGTTGACAACTCAGTAGCCGAGCAGCGCCCCTGAATCCCCCTGAGCCCATTGCCGGGTTTATCCCGGCATAACCTCGGCTTGTTCGCTGGAGGCGCCCAGAACGATCTTCAGCGGCCATAGCGCCAGAGTACCCGCGACACCAGCCGCCAAGGCGAAACTCAGCAGGCTGGAACCGGCACCCAGCATCGCCAGCAAGGCACCCCCCAGCCCCAACAGGGCAATGGTAATCATCCCCAGCATGGCCGAAACCAAGCCCTTGCTCTGCTCGCTGGAGAACAGTGTCATGCGGTACAGCACCGCGTTGGCGATGCCCAGGCCCAGGGCATAGATCGACATACCCGCCACCAGGCTGGGCACGCCGGGCAACAGCCAGGTGGCCAGCATCATGCCCAGGAGACCCACCAGGTAAGGCCAAAGCGCACCCCGCACCAATCTGTTGAGCGGGTAGCGGTCGGCGATGCGGTTGATAACCAGGTTGCCCAGGATCAGGCCTGCGAACACCGGCAATTGCCACAGGGCATAGTCCAGGGTGCTCAAACCTTCATCGTGAATGAGCAACACCGGCGACAGCCCGATCCAGCCGATCAACGGCAGGCCAACCAGGCCCAGGGCCGCACTGCCCGCCACGAAGCGGCGATTGCCAAGCAACTGGGCATAACCGGCCAACAATGACCTCAGGTGGATTGGCTGGAACGCCAGGCGCGAACCGTCACGGCGCTCGACTCCCAGCGTCTCCGGCATGAAGCGGTACAACGCAAGCCACGACAGCACCGCGCAGGCGCCAAAGATCACGAATAACCAGCGCCACGACACCCACTCCAGCAACAGGGTGCCCAGCAGCGGCCCGAGCAAGGGCGAAAGCAGCGCAATATTGGCCAGCAACGCCATCATCCGCACCGCATCGGCCTCGCTGAAAGCCTCGTTCAAGGCCGGATAACTGACCGTCACCACGAAGCCCAGGCCAATGCCCTGCAACAGCCGCAGCAAGTTGAACAGTTCGATGCCCTTGACCCAGAAGGTAGCCAGGCAGGCCACGCAGAAAATCGCACAACCCACGAGCAGCAGTGGCCTGCGACCATAACGGTCAGCCAGCGGGCCGATCAGCCATTGCAGCAGCACACCGCCAAGCAGGTACAGGTTGAGGGCATGGGGAATGTAAGCAGGACTGGCATTGAGATCAGCGACCACCACCGGCATGGCAGGCATGACCACATCGCTGGCAAGGTAGGTCAGCAGCTCGAACAGCGCCAGGGCCATGGCGAAGCAGAAGGCTCGCAATGGCGTGATATTGATCAGGGGGGGTAAGCATGAGAAGACCGGGCAAACAGAAAGAAGCCAGCCTGTATGCCAGAAAGCCCGGGGCGCAGGTAGCGCGAAGACGTGAACAAGTGTAATGCCCTACAGGCGTGGGAGCGGATTCATCCGCGAAGGGTCGCAACGCGGTCCCAATAGCTGGGACTGCTGTGCAGTCCTTCGCGGATGAATCCCACGCCAAAGGTTTACTGTACCGCCGCTTCCTGCACTACGCGGATCACCCGCTGTGGAAAGGGAATGTCAATACCCTCTTCCTTCAGACGATCACGCGCATGCTCGTTGAGCATGAACAGCACATCCCAATAGTCCGCAGTGTTCACCCAGATCCGCAAGGACAGCGTGATCGAGCTGTCGCCCAGCAGCGAGACGACGGCCTGTGGCGCCGGATCCTGGTGGACACGTGGGTCTTTGGCCAGTTCCAGCAGCACCTGACGGGCCTTCTGCAGATCAGCCTGGTAATCGACACCGACATCGAACACGACCTTGCGAGTCGGCTGACGGTTGGTGTTGGTGATGATGCCGTTGGACAGGCTGCCGTTGGGCAGGATCACCGTCTTGTTGTCACCGGTACGCAACACGGTGTGGAAAATCTGGATGCTGTCGACGGTGCCCGCAACCCCTTGAGCTTCGATCCAGTCCCCCAGACGGAACGGACGGAACAGCAGAATCAGCACGCCACCAGCGAAGTTCGCCAGGCTGCCTTGCAACGCCAGACCGATGGCCAGGCCCGCAGCACCGATGGCGGCGACAAACGAGGTGGTCTCGATGCCAATCATCGAGGCAACGCTGACCACCAGCAGAATCTTCAGAATGATGTTCACCAGGCTGCTGATAAAACCTTGCAGCGCGAGGTCGGCATTGCGCAAAGCCAGCAGCTTGCCCAGTCGGTAGGTCACCTTGTTGATCACCCACCAGCCAATGGCCAGGGTCAGCAGCGCCAGCAACAGGCGGCTGCCATACTCCATGATCAAGGGGATCCAGGTTTGCGAGGTTTTAACCAGCTGATCGACTTCAGCACTCAAATCCATAATGTTCTCCTGATGCCGAGGGGCAAAAGCTGTAAAAATCGCACCGCCATCGTTTCAGCGGCAGCAGAGACCTCGGACGCCAAAACGGCGCCAAGGTTCCCGAAATGCTTCGATCAGTCGCGGAAGTTGTTGAACTGCAGCGGCATGCCGAACTCCTTGGCACGCAATGCGGCAATGGCTTCCTGCAGGTCGTCACGCTTCTTGCCGGTGACGCGTACCTGCTCACCCTGGATAGCGGCTTGGACCTTGAGCTTAGCATCCTTGATGTGAGCAACGATCTTTTTCGCCAACTCCTTGTCAATGCCTTCCTTGAGGGTCACTTCCTGCTTCATCACCTTGCCCGAAGCATAAGCATCCTTGACCTCCAGGCACTGTACGTCGATCTTGCGCTTGACCAGTGCCAGCTTGAGGATCTCGATCATTGCCTCGAGCTGGAACTCGGCTTCGGCGGTCAGGTTGACGGTCAGTTCCTTTTCCTTGAACTCAAAGCTGCCCTTGCCCTTGAGGTCATAACGACGGTCCAGATCCTTGACCGCGTTTTCCACAGCGTTGGTGACTTCGTGCTTGTCCAGTTCCGATACCACGTCGAACGACGGCATACCTTCTCTCCAAAAAATAAACGCGCGCTCGCGGCTCTGATGCAACAGGGCGATGGAGCGCGCCGGGTTTGACGGTTAAAATACCGGTTCATTATAACGGTTGCGAAACGCTGATGAGCAGCACCTGGCATATTCTCGGCGCCGGCAGTCTGGGCAGCCTCTGGGCCTGCCGACTGGCCCGTGCTGGCAAAGCGGTCCGGTTGATCCTGCGCGATGCAGAGCGCCTCAAGGCCTATGAAGCGGCCGGTGGGCTGACGCTGATCGAAAAGGACCGCGCACAGCTACACGCGATCCCGGCGCAAACCGTACACGACACCACGCCCATTCATCGCCTGCTGGTGGCCTGCAAGGCCTACGACGCCGAGCATGCGGTGGCGCAACTGGCCCCGCGCCTGGCCCACGGCGCCGAACTGATCCTGCTGCAGAACGGCCTGGGCAGCCAGGATGCAGTCGCCAACCAGGTCCCTCACGCCCGCTGTATCTTCGCTTCCAGCACCGAAGGCGCGTTCCGCGAGGCCGACTGGCAGGTCAACTTCGCCGGTTACGGCTTCAACTGGTTGGGAGATCCGGCAAACCCGCTGGCTCCGGAGTGGCTTGATGACCTGGCCGACGCCAGCATTCCCCACCAGTGGACACCTGACATCCTCACCCGTCTGTGGCACAAGCTGGCGCTCAACTGCGCAATCAACCCGCTGACCGTGTTGTACGAATGCCGCAACGGCGGCCTGCAGGAACACCACTGTGAAGTGGCCACCCTCTGCGCCGAGCTGGCCGAGCTGCTGCAATACTGCGGCCAGCCCGAAGCCGCTGACGGTCTGGGCGAGGAAGTGGATAAAGTGATCAAGGCTACCGCCGCCAACTACTCTTCCATGTATCAGGACGTTCGCCAGGGCCGACGCACCGAGATCCACTACCTGCTCGGTCATGCCTGTCGTGTGGCTACCCGCCATGGCCGCCAGTTGCCGCACCTGGAACGACTCTATCGGCGCCTGCTCGAACACCTGAGCTCACGCGGATTGCCCTGCGACTGAGCGCAGCGTTACCCTGCCCTTTCACCATAAGACCGGGATCCCGCTATCACATGACGCTGCGCGAACGTCTGGAAAACCTGCCGGTCGGCCAGAAGCTGCTGGCTGCCCTGCTGGTACTGTTGATCACCATTCTGCTGGTGGCCAACCTGACTTTCATCAGCGCCGCCTACTGGATTTCCCAGGAAAGCATGGCGCCGCAGGCACTGCAGACCATTGGCCGGCTGGTGGCCAACCCGCAACTGGCCTCACAAGCGGCCGATTCAGCCGAGACGGCCAAGGTTCTGCTCAAGGAGCTCGACAGCTACACCCCCTTGCGTGCCGCCGCGGTGTACGGCAGCGACGGCAAACTGCTCGCGCAACTGCAGCACGGTGAGCAATTGCCCCTGCCCACGCGCTACCGCCACATCGAGAACTGGCGCCTGACCGAGTTTCGCAGCACCCAGCTGACCAAGCTGCCGCGCCCAGGCGGGCCTCCCGGCTATCTGCTGATGGTGGCCAGCAGCGAACTGCCCATGGCGTTCTACACCGGTATCCTCACCGCCAGCCTGGGCATCCTGGTGTTCAGCATTCTGCTATGGATGGTCATCGCCCGGCAGATCAAGCGCCTGATTACTCAGCCGATCTACCAGCTCGAACAGTTGTCACGCCAGGTCACCCGCGAGGAGAACTACTCCCTGCGCGCCCACCGCGGCAACGACGACGAAATCGGCAGCCTGGCCGAAGCCTTCAATACCATGCTCTCACGCATCGAAGCGCGCGAGCAGCAGCTCAAGCGCGCCCGTGATGAGTTCCAGGATGCCTACGACCAGGCTCAGGGCCTTGCCGAGGAAACCCGCCACACCAACCGCAAGCTGGAGCTGGAAGTCCAGGTACGCAGCAAGATCGAGAAAAAACTCACCGGCTTTCAGAACTACCTCAACAGCATCATCGACTCCATGCCCTCGGCATTGATCGCCCTCGACGAACAGCTCTACGTTACCCAGTGGAACCAGGAAGCCAGCGCCCTGTCCGGCACACCCCTGGACGAAGCGCTGAACCAGCCGATCTTCCTCGCCTTCGAGCCACTCAAACCGTTCCTGCCGCAGCTCAAGGAAAGCGTCGAGAAGCACCGGGTAGCGAAGATCGAACGGGTGACCTGGAGCAAAGATGATGATGCCCGGCATTACGCCCTGACGTTCTATCCATTGATGGGCGGCGGCGGACGCGGCGTGGTTATCCGTATCGACGACATCACCCAGCGCCTGTCCCTGGAAGAAATGATGGTGCAGTCGGAGAAGATGCTCTCAGTAGGCGGCCTGGCCGCCGGCATGGCCCATGAAATCAACAACCCGCTGGGCGCGATCCTGCACAACGTGCAGAACATTCGCCGACGCTTGTCACCGGACCTGGCGAAAAATCTTGAACAGGCTGGCGAGCTTGGCATCGACCTGCCCATCGTCAACCGCTATCTGGAAAGCCGTGAAGTCCCGCAGTTGCTGGACGGTATCCAGCAGGCGGGGGCCCGCGCCGCCAAGATCGTCACCCACATGCTCAGTTTCAGCCGACGCAGCAACCGCCAGCTGGCACCCTGCGATTTGCCGGCGCTGATCGACCAGGCCGTGGAGATCGCCGGTAACGACTTCGCCCTGACCATCGGCTTCGACTTCAAGGGGCAAACTATCATTCGGCAGTTCGATCCCAACCTGGGGCCGGTGCCCTGCACCGCGAACGAACTGGAGCAAGTACTGCTCAACCTGCTGAAAAACGCCGCCCAGGCCATCCACCTGCGTGAAGACGACAGCGAACCGGGACGCATCATTCTGCGCACCCGGCTCAACCCTCCCTGGGCGGAGATTCAGGTGGAAGACAATGGTATCGGCATGTCTGAAGCGGTGCGTAAACGCACGTTCGAGCCGTTCTTCACCACCAAGGAAATCGGCCAGGGCACGGGTTTGGGCCTGTCGGTGTCGTACTTCATCATCACCAACAACCACAAAGGCCAGATGGAGGTGCAATCGGCACCGGGTCAAGGCACCTGCTTTACCCTGCGCCTGCCACTGGCCAACAGCTCGCCGACCGTGGCCGAGCCCCCAAAAATGGAGTCATGAACATGGGTTTTCGGTTGTCAAAGATCTACACCCGTACCGGCGACAAGGGCGAAACCGGCCTGGGCGATGGCCGCCGGGTGCCCAAGGATCATCCTCGGATCGAGGCTATTGGCGAGGTCGACAGTCTCAACAGCCAGTTGGGGCTGCTACTGGCCGGGTTGGCCGATCAGGGGCTGGGGGAAGTCATCGAAGTGTTGGCCCCCTGCCAACATCGCCTGTTCGATCTGGGCGGCGAACTGGCAATGCCCAGTTATCAGGCGCTGAACAGTGCCGAAGTGGAGCGCCTGGAAGCAGCCATCGATCGCTGGAACGAGGAACTGGGACCGCTTGAGAACTTCATCCTACCCAGTGGCTCGGCACTGATTGCCCAGGCACACGTGTGCCGAAGCCTGGCGCGCAGTGCCGAGCGGCGTTGTCAGCAGTTGAACAGTGTCGAGCCGTTGGCCGGGGTTGGGCTGGCGTATATCAACCGGTTGTCGGATTTGCTGTTTGTGGCGGCGCGGTTGATTGGCCGGCGTCAGGGAGTGGCTGAGGTACTTTGGCAGGCTGCAGCTAAACCTTGAGGGCTCATCGCCGGCAAGCGATGCAGCCCAGAACTCAGGCTTCAGGCCAGAACGCCCGAATCCCCGCCACACCCTGAGCCCCATGCTGCCAGGCCTTCTCGCGCTCGGCAGCACCCACGCCACCTAGCAAATACACCGGCTTGCTAAAACCGTCGATCAGCTGGCGGGCCTGATCCCAGCCAAGTGGCTCGGCATCAGGATGAGTCTGAGTGGCCTGCACCGGCGACAAGGTGACGAAGTCCACCCCCATCTGCTCGGCCAGACTCAGCTCCTCAGCGTTATGACACGACGCCGCCAACCAGCGCTCCTTCGGAAACGGCCGGCCTTTGCTGGCGTACTTACGCAGTTGCTCCGAGGTCAGGTGCCAACCCGCTGCAG
The DNA here is from genome assembly GCF_050739775.1 of Pseudomonas sp. GTDB lineage: Bacteria > Pseudomonadota > Gammaproteobacteria > Pseudomonadales > Pseudomonadaceae > Aquipseudomonas. Next base: position 1,289 of record NZ_JBOICA010000033.1, on the reverse strand, counting down.
GAAAGTCGCCCAGCCACTCCAGCGGTCCCTTGAGCATCAGCTGCGCCTTGCCAGCGCACAGGCCCACAGCGTCCACGGCTACGTCACGGTACTTGGGATCGTACATGTTCGGTGCACGCAGCTGGACCAACTTGACCCCGCCGGCAATGGCCTTCTGAATACCACGCAGCATCTGCGGTACTTCCAGGCCCTCCGGGGTGATCAGGTATTCACCCGGCAAACGGGCAGCCGCCACGATCGGCCGGTTGGCCTCGGGGAAGTCATACTGCGGCAGTTCGCGGGCCGTCACCCAGGCTAGCGGTTGACCTTCAGCACCATGGGGCTCGCCAGTAAAGCCACTGACTTCCCAGACATCCAGCAACACCTGCTTGTCCGGGTAGTCATGCTGGATCTTGATCAACGGCCGCGCAGCAGTGACGAAAATGCCCAGCTCTTCGTTCAGCTCACGGGCCAGAGCGATTTCCACCGCCTCGCCGTCCTCGACCTTGCCGCCCGGAAATTCCCACAGGCCGCCTTGATGCTGGGTATCGGCGCGACGGGCAATCAGGATACGACCGTCAGCGCCACGAATGACCGCCGCGGCTACGTGTATGCGTTTCACCCTTCACGCTCCGCCAGGCCAGCCTTCTGCCAAGCCTGGAAGGCCGGCCACTGATAGATGGTCTCGATGTAGGCTGCCGCTTGCGCTGGCACTTCCACCCGGTAGGTACGCAGACGCACCGCGATGGGGGCGAAGAAAGCATCCGCCAGGCTCGGTGTGCCGAACAGGAACGGACCGGCCTGTTTGGCGGCCAGACGGCATTCGGACCAGAGCGCGACGATACGGTCGATATCGACCTGCACGTCCAGCGGCATGTTCTCCAGCGCTTGATCGCGAGACAGGTCGAACGGCATGTTGCCGCGCAGAGCGAAGAAGCCACTGTGCATCTGCGCGCAGGCAGAGCGCGCCTGGGCACGGGCGGCAACGTCGGTCGGCCACAGGTTGGCCTCTGGGTGACGCTCGGCCAGGTATTCGGCAATGGCCAGGGAATCAGCGATGAGGCCGTGCTCGCACTTGAGCAGCGGCACTTTAGCCGTCGCCGAGTACTCCAGCAGCCGCGCACGGGTGTCGGGCTGGTTGAGCTTGATCAGGGTTTCATCATAGGTAGCGCCGGCCAGTTCAAGGGCCAGGGCAGCGCGCAGCGACCAGGAGGAGTACAGCTTGTCGCCGATGATCAGGTGGTAATTCATGGTTCGGCTCCATCAGGTTTGCCGGGACCATCGCGGGGCAAGCCCACTCCTACAGGTCC
>NZ_JBOICA010000032.1:0-61761 GCF_050739775.1 Pseudomonas sp. | reverse complement strand
TGCTGCCACTTTGGTACGCCGGGAAGATCGACAGCACCGTGGCGCTAGCGATATTGGTCACTTCATACCAGCGACCATCAGGCCCGCGAAATGCGTCACCCACACGGGCATTCGCTGCGAAGTCGGTACCAGTACCAATGACTGTGCTCTGGCCGATCGTAAGCGCGACCGTACCTGCTTTGTACCAAGCCATAAATTCTCCAGGCAATAAAAAACCCGCCGGAGCGGGTGTGCGTTGTGACGTTCGATTACCGGCGAAGCCTGGCAAAGACAGCCGCGTGACTGCCGATGTCAGTCCAGGCCGGGCTGCCAACCCCATACAGGACCAACCGGTTGCCTGGATAATCAACGGTCACGCCCATGCGCATCGAGACGAACTGGTGCGAGCCGTTCAGGTAACGGGAGAATGGGTTGATCATGAAGTGGTCATACGGCCCGATAGCCCTCGGCAGGCTGCAGGCCCAGGTGTACGCATTACCAATTGCCAGCGGCGTCAGGCCGACATATGACCAGGCGTGCGCACCCATGCTTACGGAGACCGGTGGGCTGCCAGTGTCGTAGATGGCCTTGCCACTGCTATCCCATATCCGCATCCCGTACGTGGCGGTAGTGGTTGCCTGGAACACCGCTGCAAACCACGTTCCGGAGGTCGTGTGCGTGATATTGGAAAGCGCCACGCTGAAGCCGGTCCAGGCGCCCGGCGAGCCGAGGATGTTCATACTGCCGTACATGACGTTCGATTCGCCCATGGCTGGGCGTATGAAGATGCACGGAGGCTCAGCCGAGGTCACCGGCTGCGGGAAGTTCACGGTGAAGCCGCTGATCCCAGAGTACGACCCCCGGTGCACGACGCAAAGCCGTGGCATGTCGGAGTCGATCTGCAGGTAGCTACTGTCGTTGATGACCTTTAGGCCGTAGCTCAATTGGAAAACCTCATTACGAGAAGCCGGAACCTCAACAACGAGTATCCGGACGCCGGCGGAGATCCGGGGCGCACCGCGTAGATCGTGATAACTCCCGGGGCCAGCGATGTGTAGGGAAGCCCGTAAGCAGTCGACTCCATCTGCGACTGGGACGCTGCCTCTGTCGGCAGGATTACCGCAGAGCACGTTGCAGGATCGAATCCCGAGACATTGATGACGTGCACCCCTCCGTTCTCGCTCATGCTGTACACCTGGCTGTGCAGCACCTGGTAGGTGAAGTCATCGGTGGTCATCTGCACATTCCCTTGTTCATCCCAAACCGTCAGCCCGTAGCTCATTCTGTCTGGTCTCCTAACTGGAGGCGCTTCATGTTGTTGGCATCCCAGAACCGCAGCGACCGGTTCGTATGCGTCGAACGCCCCGCGCCCGGGAAGGATCCATTCAACTCGAACTGACCGGTAACAAAGTTCAGCATGATGCCGCTCACCCCAGGAACGTAATCGCCGCTACGCAGCGTCCCCGTAACAATCAGGTTCACAATGTCCGCTTGCCGAATAAAGGCCGAGTTCATGAACACCTGGCCACCCTGCACAGCGAACGGCGACGCGAGTGTGCCATTGATGCCGTTCACCACCGCGAACCGATCGGCTTGCACAAGGAACTGGCTCTGCAATCCAGCCGCGCCATTCTCGATGCCCAGGCCGATTCCGGCCGCGACATACTGACCCTGGCTGTTGAGCTGCATCTTCACCGCCCACATCGTCGACATCTTGCCGTCGGCGGCGACCTGGGCCTGAGACAGCGTCTGCACAGCTGCAGTCGTGCCCTTGAGCGTGGCCTCCAAGGTCTCGGTCTTGCGCACGTTCGCCAAGTCGCGGGAGGCACTTACCCGCACTTCGCTCGCAAACGCTACCTGGGCGTCCCATTGCTGGAGCGCACCGGCCAGATCACCGTCGGCGTCTTCGTCACGAGCGGATGCGCGCAGGGCTTGCATGCTGTCGGCCGTGGCCATGACCTTGCCGTCCACCTCGGTGATATTGGTGGTGTTGGTGGCCACCTGCTGGGCCAGGCCGTTGATGGACTCAACCGACTGACCGACATCGGTCCAGAGTGCGGGGTTGGGCGGCGCGTTGCCGCCTGCAGGGTCCGCAGGAATGCCCTGCTTGGCCTGGTAGATCCGCCCGTCCACAACGACCATCTGATCCTTTGTGTATGGCTCGTCTGGGTTGTAGGCCTTCAGCCCATCCAACATGTCGATCTGATCCTGCAACCCATCGATCTTGCCGATCAGCTCCTGGCCCAGCTCTGTCTCGGTGATCTGGCCTGCAATCAGTTCAAGAATCGGCCCCGCGTCTGAGCCAGACTGGCCGAGTGTGCCGTTGACCGCCGGGTACCAGGGACCAATGTTGCCCGTGCGATCGACCAGGCGCGCCCAGAAGAAAAACCGCACCCCTGCCCCCAGGCCCAGCAGCTTCCAGTCGCTCTGCGGGTAAGCCACGTCGGTCAGCTTTGTGGCCGCCGACAGGTCGTTGGCTGGGCCATACCAGATCTCTGTCCGCTGGGTGTCCTCAGCTCCAGCAGGGAGGTTCCACTTCAGACCGATGGCGAACAGTTCGCTGAGGGCAGCCAAGTTGGTGACCGCCGGCGGCAATCCCTCTTTGCCATTCAGCTGTGTGGCCACGCTGATAGCGAACACCGAAGCAACATCCATGACGCTGACGGCGCTTACCCTGGCCGTGTACAGGCCGGAGTAGATGCCCTCAACCTCCGCACCAAGCGTTCCTGTCGACGGCAGCCTGATCCAGCTGCCGTTATCCTTCCGCCACTCGACGTTGTAGGAAATGGCACCTTTCACGGCAGGCCAAGAAATCCGCATGGTGGTGACCGCGATTCCTTGCGACACCACGTTGCGCGCATCGATGCTCACGCTCGCCGGTGGATCGATCACACCTGGCGGCAAGATCGTGATCGGCTGCGGGTCTACCCGAGCGCCGTGGTCGATGGCATCGAACTTGTCCGGCTCATGCTGAACCGCGGTGATCTCCCACTGATGCATCGCCTTCGGCTCGATGGTCTGCACACGAAACCGCATGACGGCCAGGTCGGAGCTCTCGACGGACCAGGCGCACTCCGCCTCTGGCAGCTCCGAATAGTCGGCCAGCACCGTGACATCTCGGCCAGCGACCGATTTGACGATACGACCTTCAGCCTTGCCGCTCGGCAGATTGATGATCAATCGGTCTTCCGGCTGCACCTGGGCATCGATATCGAGCGTAACCACGCGCTTGGTGGCAGCGCTGATGCGACCACCGTTCGGGCGCCCCGACAGCAGTTCGTCGGCTACACCAATGATCGAGCCCGGCTCAATGTTGCGGCCATCCATGCCGGTGGTGAAGCGGACGGTCCAGGTCTCGTACTGCTCCGACTTCAACGCCCAGACCCCGTGACGGATGGCCTCCCCCTCGACAGTGCAGGCAAAACGGGCGATGTCGAGCATCCGGTGCCCAAGCACGCCGATCATGTCTTCGTTGGTAACTGCCGCAGGCTCGGTCTTGAATTCGTTGTCCGGGTTGTCCCAGCCGATCTTGGCGCGGGTGTGGCGGTCCGGCAGCGCGATCGCGCCGTAGTCAAACTCGCCAATGATGTTCGAGCGAGTGAATACGTAGCCGTCGTCATTCCCTGGGATGTCGGCGATGACCGTGACCTGAGAGCCGTTCCAGCAGCTGCTGCCACGGAACACGCCGGCCAGGTCCGACAGCAAGGCATAGCCCTCGGCCTGGTCCTGGATATAGACGTTGGTGGTCATGCGCGGCTGCAGTCCACCCTTTCCGTCCGACACCATCACGTCGCAATAGCGGCCGATCTCATACAGAGACCAGCGATCCACCATGTCAGCGGTGATGCGGCGACCAAGGCCATACCGGCGATGCAGCAGCAGGTCGTACCAGACCCAGGCCGGGTTGTTCGAATAAGCCAACTTGAAGGTGCCATCCCAGTTACCGGTATAGGCCCTGCTAGTCGGGTCGTAGTTGCTGGGCACTTTGATGATGCGGCCACGGCACAGGAGGCTGAACTTGGGGATGTTGGAGAACTGGGAAGCGTCATATTGCAGCGCAGCCAGGGCCAGGTTCGGGTACCGCAACTTGGCGTCGATCACCTCGGTGAGCGCCTTCACCCGCATGATGTCGGCGAAATTGCTGTCGTTTCGATTCGGGGTCAGACGGCGCAGCCGGAGCACGGCCGAGCTGAAACCCTGGGGCAAGTCGACACGATGGCTCCGCTCGTATTCAGTCGTACCCTTGTCATCGAGGGTGGCGGACAGCACGGTGCTGAACGCCCCGCCATCCACAGACAGTTCGATGGAATAGTCGATTCGGTAGCCGACCTGGTCCCCATTGGTCTTCACCTCCCAGATCTGTGGCCAGGACAACCGAACCCGAACAGCGGACAGGTCGCGGTTGGTAATTGCCCGCGTCCACGGGGCATCCGATCGCAGTTCCACTGGCAGGCCGGCGGACTGCTCGTACTCTGCAGCAGGGAAACCAGCGATATGCTCCTGATCAACTGAGCCTGAACGGAACTCCCAGGTTGTGCCGGGAAACGCTTCACTGCCGTCCGGTGCTATCAGGGGCGTGCCGTCCAGCTTGAATGAGCGCGCACCGTTGACCGGCCCGGCAATCTCCCCCTCGCTGATGATGTAGAGCATCTTGGCGGTGGCGATCGACAGAGCACTATCAGGTACCTTGTACGGCTGCCGAGGCTTGCTCTCACCGCCCTTGGCCCCATGAATCTTCAGTGCTGCACCCATACTTTCCTCCGGGCATTAAAAATCTATGGTCACCCCCATTTTTGCAATACTGATTAACGGGCGATGTGGTTGGCTTGCTTAAATCTATCCGGCGTCTGTTGGGACAAGTCCCGCGCCACGATGAGAGTCGCGCCTGATGATCCTTAAAAACCGCTCGGCTTCAAAAGCCGATTTTTTTGACAGGTTCTTCGTCAGGCCGGTTGGCCGTTTACATCATCTGTTGTTCAGCTATCGCAAAACCTGAAGGGTGATTCGTGGTACAGCAACAACAGCAGGGTCAGGCCGCCATAGTGCTTGACCCTGCTTCAAACTCGGTATGGTTAGCCGCTATCGCCCAGGCGATACGTGCCAGTTTGTTGGCCAAGGCACAGGCCACCACATTGGAGTGGCGTCGCATCAGCAGCGAGCGCACCCAGTCGGCCAAGGGACCTTTCTGATGCTCCAGCCGCTGCATATAGACCCGGGAGCATTGGACTAGCAGTCGCCTGAGGTTCTTGTCGCCACGCTTGCTGATTCCCAGCAAGTTGACCTTGCCGCCGGTGCTGTACTGTCTCGGCACCAAGCCCACAGATGCCGCAAAATCGCGACTGCATCCGTACTGCTTGCCGTCGCCCATTTCCACAGCCAGCAGGCTGGCGGTGATCGGCCCGACACACGGTATGCCCAGCAAACGACTACCTAGATCATCGTCGGCCAGCTGGCAAGCCAGCTCTTTATCCAGTTCCTTGATCTGTTCATCCAGGTAGACGAAGTGATCGTGCAGGCGCTGCAACAGGACTGTCAGTCGGACTGGAAGCTCATGCTCCGCCAGGATGCTGGCCAAGCGCTTCATCATGGCTAATCCTTGCGGAAGGCTGATGCCGAACTCAAGCAAGAAACCATGCATCTGGTTGATTGCCTTGGTGCGCTCACCCACCAGCGATTCGCGCAGACGGTGCAACACTGAAAGTGTCTGCTGAGCCTCAGTTTTGGGCGAAACAAAGCGCATTGATGATCGCGAAGCGGCTTCACAAATCGCTTCGGCATCAACGAAATCGTTTTTGTTGCCCTTGACGAAGGGCTTAACGAACTGCGGAGAAATCAACCTGGCCTGATGCCCCATGGACATCAGCTCGCGAGCGACGAAGTGCGCTCCGGCACAGGCCTCCATCACCACTGTGCAGGTTGGGAGGTTGCCGAAGTAACGCATCATCTGCTGTCGCGAACACTTCTTGCGAAACAACTCTCGCCCCGACTTGTCTTGGCCATGCAGGTGGAAAGTATGTTTGCCGAGGTCGATACCGACCAACGCTAAGTCGCCCATGGTGATGGTCTCCGAATAAAAACACCCTGCGAAAGCGTAGCCCTCGCAGGGTGTCGGGGGTGACCATCTCATTAACCGCCCGAAGGCGGTTCGTTGGAGCTGTTTGATCAGACCTGGTCCTCGGCATAAATGCCCGCCGAGGCCAGGGCGCCCCCCACATCTCGCTCACCGTAGAGCAGTGGCTTGCAGCGCCCCTGCGCCGTGGTGGTTACGGCGCCGCCGAATGCATAGGACGACTTGTTGCCGTCGCCCTCCTCGCCCAGCAGACCTGCGGTCGAAGGTGCCATGTTCATTGCGATCCCGCCCAGCATGAGACCGGCGCCGATCGCGGCCAGCCAGTATTGCTGGGTAATGGCGCCGACCACGATCAGGGCGAAACCGGCGATGGTGGAGAACAAGCCGCCGGACTTGCTGCCGACCACGATAGGTGCGATGCGGATGTCGCCGCCCTGGGTCGAGCGCATTTCGAGCTCGCTCTCACCGAGGTTCTGCTTGCCACGGAACACCGCGAACTCAAGCCCCCGCTCATGCCCCAGGCGCAGAAAGCGCCGAAAGCCCGGCAGCATCACGCACAGGGCGTGAATCGCCTCGCTGCAGGATGCGACTGCGAGGTAGTGAACCCGGCCAAAGCGCGAGCCCAAGACACCATAAAGGCGAACGGCAACAACCGGCGGCAAGGCTGGGGCTGGGACTGGCATAGCCATCAGGCGTCCTCAGGTGCACGTTGGTGGCGAAGAATCATCACGGTGCGCTCGGCCCACATTCCGCCATACACATCCCGGGAAGACTTCTTGCCATAGCGGTGATGCAGGAAGGTGCCAGGCGCCGCATGCAGATCCGGCACACTCGATATCAAGCCATCGCCCAGGTAAACCCCGGCGTGGTTGGGCGCGGCCGGCATGGCACCTCCCTGGGCGGCGATCTGCATTACGACCAGGTCACCCTTGCGCAGGTTGGCCGCGCGATAGAACCCGACCTCCTCGTAGTAGCGTGCATACAGGCTTTCGCCTTCGTTCCACCAGCCATCACGGCGCGGGAAGTTCGGCAGGTCGATGTTCCATTCCCGGGCGTACCAGTCGCGCACCAGGGCATAGCAATCGAGGATGCCATGATGAAACTCACGGTCCAGCAACGGGGCCTGGTAGCCCTCCGGCTTGATGGTGGCGGTATCGCCTTCCGGCCAGCCCAGAATGAACCAGGGCACGCCGTGCAGCTCACAGCTGACGCGGTCGGCCATGCTGGGCACGGCCAGCGCATTCGGATGGCTGTGCACGATCTCGACAATTTCGCCCCGGTCTTCGGCTGCACACTGGTCTTCGGGGTTGATGATGAAGTGCTCACTTGGCGTCTGGGCGTCATTGCGGCACGGCACGTACACGCGCCGGCCATTCTCCCGGATCACCACCCCGCAGCACTCGCGGGGCAGCTCGGCCTGGGCATGGGCCTGCACCTGCTTCAGCAAAGTCTTGTTCATGGTCACACCAGGCCGGCGCCAGGGACGCCACCAAAGGGTAAAGGGTTGTTCTCGCCGTGACGCTTTTTGCAATCGCTCAGGCGCCCACCGCACCGGTCCAGCGCGGGATCGTCGACGGGGTTGCCGTCGGCATCGAACATCTTGATGCCGGTGTAGTTGCAGTCGGGCCCGCGGTACTCACCCCACAGACACCACTCGCAGCGGTTCATGATCAAGCCGCCAGGCAGCATCTGCCCCTTTACCGAGGTCGGCGGCGCCAGGCCGAACACAATCTCCTTCCGGCCGATGCTGGTCGGCACGTTGATAAACGAAATGCTGGTGCGCTCTTGGTCGCTCGCCGTCGGGTTGCCGCCAGGGAAGTTAGCGGCATCGAGGTACTTGGCGTACGTCTCACGGACAGTGACCTTGATCCCCACCAGGTGGTGGAACTGAACGCATAGGGCCGTGATGACGCCGTCGAGGTTGCCCAGCTTCAACATTGGGGTGCTGGTGTTGCCCTCGGCGCCACGGCCAAAGCCGCCAACCTCGAACGGCCTTGGCAGGTAGGCCTGTCCCTTCCAGTAGATCGGGCCATCCCATTGATGTGCGTGGTAGCGCAGAGTGCCCATGCCCCGCGACTCACCGTCCAGCTCGAGCAGCTGGATAAGGTCGCCGGGCTCAAGCTTCTGGTCGTCTGCCGTGATCATGCTTTACCTCATGGACTAAAGACTTGTTGGAAGGTGGTGCTGAGCGTGTATCGCCCCTTGCCGTGGCTCGCCGTCTGCCATCCACCCGTGGTGATGTACCGACCTTGGGCTTGCAAAGGTGGCTTCCAGAGGAAGCTGATCGCGCCCTTGTGGCGAATGAAGAACGCCAGGATCGGTGCTAGATAGGCCTCAGTCCCCGTGAACGAAACCTGATGAGACCCGGCCAGGTTGTTGATCCCGACCGACAGACGCTGGCTGTAGCCGTTGTTGTATTGGGACGTGAGCACATTGGCCTGTACGTCCCCGCTCGAACCCACCCGCGGGGACCAGGTGAATACTTCAGGCATCACCCATTCCTCCTATTGCTGGGGTCAAGCAGGCCGTTCTGGCCCTTCTCCTGGATGATTACGCCCCGAGCGACCTTGGGCATCTCTTGGCGCACCGTGCTGAGCAGGGCCTGGCCCATGGCCTCGTAGCCCTCAGTGGATGCAACCGAGCCGCCCGTGCCGTCGCCACTGATGTGGATGGAAATTCGCGGCGCTGCGGTAGCGCCATCGGCGACAGGTGGCATTGAATACCCGAGCGAAGCAGGCGCAGCAGCCGACCCGACGTAGCCGCCAGAGGCATAGCCGCGCTTGTTCAGGCCCTCGAGGTAGTCGCGCATGCCCGGGAGTTGCACCACTTCCTTGCGCAGGACGAACTCCCCACCGTGCACCACCCCCATTGGCTCGAACTTGCCGCCGTCACCGGTGTAACCGCCGCTGGAAAATCCGGCCAGGGCCATGCCGGCGACCATGCCGGCGTTCGCGTAACCAGCCGCCAGCAGCGCCGCCCCCACTGGAATACCGCCCAGCACCGTCAGCTCGGCCGGCGCTTTAGCCGCGGCGATCTGTGCGTTCATGATGATCGAAGCGACCGCGAAGGCCTTTTGCGCCACGAACAAGGCTTTGTAAGCCCCGGACTGTTCGCCGGCGATTTTGCCGACCATGTCCGCCGCCTGACCCGATAGCTCGCTGAAGGTGCTGACCACCGCCACCTTGTACGAATCCTGAATGCCGGAAAGGCGCTCGTTGTTGGTCCTGGTGATATCCGCTACGCGATCCAGGTACTGCTGTTCGGCAGCCAGGCGCTGTTCATTCGTGCTTTGCTGGTCGGCCAGGATCTGGTCGCGCAGCTCAGCCTGCAGCGTCAGCTGCTTGTCGTGCCACTTCTTGAGCGCGGCTTCGGCCTCGGCGATCTTGATCAGCTCACCGGAAGCCCCGGCGACAGAAGCATCGAGACCGCCATACTCCGGCGCCTCAGTGAGGGTCGCTTTGGAGATCGCATCAGCGCCCGCCCGGTACTGGTCCGAGTTCAGGGTGCCGGCGCGCTTGGCCGTTTCCAGAACCTTCATCCGCTCGCGCGTGGTAGCGAGTAGAGCCTGCTCCTTGCTCTGCAGGCTGGACATCAGCCCGTCGTAAGCCTTGCGGGCGTTCAGCGCATCAAGCTCGATAGCCTTGCCTTCGAGCAAAGCCTTGTTCCGGTCGCTGAGCTTGGAGAGCTCGCCGTTGGCCAAGTCGTAACGCAACCGGCCCAGCTCAGTCGTTTCATCATAGAGCGCGACTTGCTGGGTCAGATTGGCCAGGGTCTGTCTGTAGGCATCGTTCAGGCGCTCGGCCTGCCGCTGGATATCCTCCGATGCTTTCTTGGCTTTCTGCTGGGCCTCCTCGGAAGCCTTGGCAGCCGCTTCTGACCCCTTGATCGCCGTTGCCAAGATGCGCCAGCCCTCGGCCGTGCTGGGGTCAACGCCCTCACGCTCGATGCGCCGATTGATCTCACCGGCCAGGTCGCCGCCATCGCGCACCGACTGCAGGCGCTCGACCAGATTCTTGGTGTACGTGTTCCAGCCGTCCACCGTCTTCTGGTCAGGGCCTTCAATTTTCTTGAGGCCAGCGCCAGCCTGAGCTGCGGCCGTAGCGACATCGTCCAGCCTGCCGCGCAGCATGTTGGCCACGTCACCATATTCGCCCGACGCTTTGACCGCCTCGCCATAAGCTGCAGCCGTGGCGTTGATTGCCTTGGTCATCTCCTCGCTGGGTCGAATCGCGGCTACCAGCTGCTGAGTTGCCGAATCAATATCCTGCCCGCCGACAATTCGGCGGTTGAAATCTGTGACGGCTCGATCGCGCTGAAATGGGTTTGCCTCGAAGGTATCACCCCATTTGTCATTTGCCTGGGCAGAGGCGCGAATTTCCCTCAGCGCCTTCTGTGCGGCAACCTGCGCGTCTGCTTGCTGTTGCAGCACCCCATCCAACTTATAGCGAGCTTGTTCTTTTCCCAGCTCGGCGAACTCCTTGCGGAGCTCTTCAACGGGGCGCTTCAGGTCGACAGTAGCTTTTCGAGCCTTTTCGCTGTTGTCGCTGAAAAGCAGGTAGCTGGCCGCTACTGCGCCCGCAGTCAAGGCAAGCCCCGCAGGCCCTCCGAGAACCCCAAGAAGACTTGCCCCAGCTCGACCAACAACTGAAGTCGCTGCCGCACTGGCAGATGATGCAGCAGCCTGAGCAGCGGCTGCCCGGGCATCCTCTAAGCGCGCAATACGTAATCGACCAAGCGCTGCAGCATGGGCGTCAGTAAATCTGGTCGCAGCGACCTGAGCCTCTGCTGCCAGCGTCTCGGCGCCAGCCCGGCGAACCGCCATCGTGGCGGCATCAAGCTGCGCTTTGGTGCGCCCAATCTCAGCCGAGCTTGCTTCTCGAATGGCGCCAACTTGGGCCCAAAGGCTCTTGATGAACTCGCCAGCCTTTAGCCCTCCATATGCGGCGCCGACGGTGAGTGCGGAAGCCGCAAGCACATCCATGTTTTTCGCGACAAACTCGATTGCACCCGACAAGACTCCGGTGCTTCCTGTAGCAGCGTCAGCCCCACCAACCCATGCCTGAAAAGCGTTGTTCAACGAAGTAGCGGATCTGCTGACTGATGGAGGCATCTTGCCGAACTCATCGTTCAGCACGCCAAGCTGGCTAATAAGGGCTGGGACAAGTTTGTCGATGGTGATCAGACCTTGGTCTGCCATAGCCTTCAGATCTTTCCTTGCGACTCCCATCCCAGCTGCAAGGGCGCGGAGAACTCGATCACCGCTATCCGCGATAGAGTTAAACTCCTCGCCCCTTAACACACCCTGCGCCAGCGCCTGGGAGAACTGCGTGATGGCTGCCGAGGCTCCCTCAGAGCTTGCGCCCGAAACCTGAAGTCCCAGCGAAAGCGCCTCTGTAACACCAAGCACGTCAGAAGTGGAATACCCGAACTCCCTCATCGAGGACGCAGAGCGACTGAAAAGTCCGGCGTTATCTGAAAACACTGTTCCGGCTCGCTGGCTAAGTTCGAACAGTGACTTCTGACTGACGGCAAAGTCTTCAGTGCTGGTGGCGGCCTGTTTCAGCCGGGCATTGACCTGGTTCCAAGAGTCAGCCTGATGGATGACATTCCCTACTGCCAATGCGCCAGCCATAGCTGCTGCATAGCTTCCAACCGTGGAGGTGAGCGACTGCATCGCGGCGCCTTGGGCGCGCACGGCGGCCTCCTGCGAGCGCCATGAACTGGTCGCGTCCCGGTTGCCAGAAGTTACAGTCCGGAGATAACTCTGCCCCATGCGGCCAGCTCTGGCCATTTCGCGCTGATATGCACTTGTTTCAGCGGAAACACTGACGATCAAGGAGCGAAGTGTTTGACCCGACATGCTTTTCTCCAGGCATTAAAAAACCCGCCGGAGCGGGTTAATTTCTCTTTTCGGTGATCAGGATTCTGTCGTCCTGGTCGACATAGAATCGCCATTTATTCCGACAATCAACAAATACAACAACGCCAAATGGCGGGCTGCTCATGCGATCCGACAGACCAACATAATCGACCTGATCGCATTTCCTCTGCTTGGCGCTTTTCAAGGCAGCGGTTCGTTCAGTCGCCTTAATGCGCTCAACGCCACTTTCCCCCCCAAGCCTGGTAAGTTTTTGGATACTGCTCCTTCGAGTAGGATGAGAACACAGCTTCATCGAGCTTAACCTCGGAGTCGGACCGCTCACCAAACAAGGCATGGCTCCCCCACCACATCCCCCCGACAAACATGCATCCGAGCGCCAAAGTCCATCGCAACAGCCTTTCGGACCCTGGGGTCTTTGCAAACCCACGACAAAGCCCGATCACAAACACGACAACTACAGCCGTCGCAACCCATAGAATAAAAGTCATCCGCAACCTCCTTTTGGACGTCGCGACTCTAACACCTGCTCTAACTGCTGAAAAACTCGAGCACTCCCTGCCCAAACTACTCGCTGTCGACGCTCGCCATGAGGAATGCCTTGAACAGCTCCTCTCCTTCCTCCGGCGCCTCTCCGGCTGGGTGCCCTCTCTCCGGGCTCCATTTCGGCATCATGTCCATCGGTGTGACCTTGGCTCCCTGGGCCTGGAGTGTGGATGCGGCGATGATCGAGGCCTGGATATCACCCCGGGCATCGCTGAGCGGGGATTCCTCGTTGTAGGCCATCCACAGGAACAGCTCTTCAGCGCTCATGCGCTCCCGCAGGTCTTGCAGCGTCATGCCCAGTCGGAGGGCCAGAGTCAGCATGAACGCCAACTCCGGCTCCTCCGTCAGTCGTTTCCCGCTGCTTCCACTGGGTCCTGAGCGCCAGCGCCAGCCTCAACGCCGCTGAGCTCGAAGGCCTTGCCGACCAGGCGGTCGTGTACAGGGCTGAATGCCTTGGCCACGGTCTCCACATCTGCATCCTCGAAGATGCGAGCGTGCGACTCATCCAGCAGGGTGCGCACTAGGACGAAGGCGTACAGCGGCGAGGAATCGATATCAACCAGGCGCGCGGCCGGGGCTTCACCTTCTTCCTCTGCAGGAACTTCGCTCAGCCCAACAGCTGCGCGAGCGGCGGCCACGGCAGCAGCGGCACGGCGGCGATACTCGGCCCAGTCACCAGCGCTCAGCGCCATCACGACGACTTTTGCGCCATCCCACTCCGGCACGTCCAGCAGCTCATGCTTGAAGTTGCGAGCAGGGTCGAGCGCCATGGTGCGCAGGCTTTGTGCGCCTGCAGCCTTTGCGCGCGCCATTATGGGGCCACCGGCGGCACTTTGAAGCCGACCTTACCGGTGATGCGCACGTTGAAGGTACCGTTGACGGTACCGTTGGGTGCAGCGTCCCAGGTGAACTGGGTAACCAGGCCAAGGAACTCAGAGGACGTACCGTCCTTAAACACCGACTTGAATGCCCGCGGCTCGCCATCGTCCCGGGCGGTGCGCAGCACGGTCTGGGCTTCATCGTCAGCTTTCCAGTTGCCGGACATGCTGAAGGTGCCGTTGTCAGCCAGGCCCACGGTGTATTCCTTGGCCTCGCTGGCCAGGGTTGTCACTTCGATCTCGTCCGATTGGCCGCCCTGGAACTGGGGCTGCTTGATGGTAACCGAGAGGTCCGCGAACTCGAGGCCGACCTCGGCTGGGTCGAGGGTGGTGGTCTTGGAAACGCTGAGCTGGGTACCCTGCGTTTTGACGAACTTCGCTTTGGTTGGGTTCTGCGCGGCCATGTGGCCTCCTATGGTTGCAGGGTGTACTCCCAGCTGACGCTGAAGAGCTTGGTGTCATCTTCGAAAACGTCCGGCAGGCGATCTGCGCTGCCGGTGGTGAAGTCATCGCCGTCGGTGGTCATGACCGCGAAAGCCTCGCCGGCCAGGGTCAACGCCTGAAGGAAGCTCTCCCCCCAGGCGTCGAGCTGAATGGTGAGATCCTTGGAGCCATCCCAGCCGGCCAGGGTGAACCCTGTATCACTGCTGATGGTCTGGATCACCAGGCGGGGCTGCTCGGCATCGGCCGGGGCAACGCCGAAGTAAACGCGGCCGCCCACCAAGGGCGATAGCCTGGCGATGAGGGATTGCTCGATCATGGGGATTACCGGGTGATTGCGTTGTCGATGCCTTCAGCGAGCTTGTCGGCGGTGGCCTTCTCGATCTCGGCCAGGTTGGCATCCCAGGTGGGGCGAATGAACGGCGCGGCGGCCATCTTCGAGGTGCCGTGCTCGAGGAATCTCCAGTAGAACGGCGCCTCGTAATCGGTCGTGGTCGATTGCCCTTTCTTGCCCGGGCGTTTCCGCGCCTTACTGGTCTTTCCGGCTGGCGTCTTCACTCGCACACCGGCCGTCGCTGTGCCCGGGGTTCCCCCCTGCTTCACGCGGGTGGCTTCAATGTTCTTCTTCAGCTTCCCGGTTTTGATTGGGGCCGCCTGCCGCGCCTTGTCCCGGGCGACCCGCGCGCCAGCAATGACAGCATCCCGCACGACCTTGTTGCCTACCGACCGAGCCAGGCGCTCGAAGTCGGCCTGCAGGTCGCCCAGGCCGACGACAGTCAATGATCCGTTGCTCATTTGGGCTTCACCGTCTTGCACATGAGTTTGAGCATGTCCCGCTGGTTGGTTGCCAGCGGGGCGATGATTTCGTAGCTGATGCCGTCGTGGACCAGGTGCTGACCAGCGACCACATCCTTGCGGTACCGGATGTTGATCTCAGCGCTGACCTGAACCTGCATCTGCGAGGCTGCCTCATACATGCGGCCCGATGGAATGTTGATCTCAGCCCACAAGTGACCGAGGTCACCCCAAACCTTCGAGGGCTGGCCAAGAGCGTCCTTGCCTTCGACATAGCCGCGGAGAACGCAGGGGTGACACAAAGGACCGGCCCTCATACGTTCACCCAGCGATGCGGGGTCCATAGAGCGTTTGTCGCCATGGGAAGCTCGGCAGTGATCGTCCCGATCACCACAGATTCACGACTTGCGTACCAGTGACCGATCAGCAACAGGGCTCCCTGCCGAATGGGCTTGGTGATGACCAGGGCCTTGCCGACTGGATCTGGCAGCACACCACCTTCTTCGATCAGCTCTCGGTTGGTCCAGAGCTCGAAGGTGCTCAAGGCTGCTTCCGTGTAACCCTGAATCAGATCGTCCTCGGCATCGTGAGTTACGCGCAGATGCGCTTTCACGATGGCCAGGTCAATCATTTTTCGGCACCAGCGCCTGCAGGGCAGGCTTAGTCATCCCAGCCTCGAACGTGATGTTCTTGGCCGCGAGCCACTCCTTAAGCTTCGGCACAGTCATCTTGAGCGGGTCGGTTTCGTCTTCGGCATCCTTCTGCAACTGGATCGCCGTGTCGATCTCCTCCTGCGAGCTGCGCGAGGTGTAACCCTCCGGTGGGTAGTTCACCGCCAGGTAGCCAGCCTCCAGCCACTGGGACACAGTAGGTCCATCTTCACGCAGGCCCGGACCGCGCTGGCGGTCGAGGTACTCCGCTACGCCGAGATGCTCAACCGCCACCACCGCACAACGGTCGGACACGTCTTGCTCGCCGGCCTGAACCTCAACCACCTGATTGCCGTCCGGGGAGAATGGAAACGGCTTTTTCACGAGAATGCTCTGCATAAATCCTCCAGTGAGTGGGCGCCCGCCGGCGCCCACACAATCAGGCCGCGCTCAGGGTGAGAACCTTGATCGCCTGGGAGTCGACGAGCATGCCGCCGACGCGCTTGGTGGTGTAGAAGCCCACAAAAGGCTTGTTGGTGTAGGGGTCGCGCAGAACACGGGTGCCGATGCGGTCGACGATGGTGTAGCCGCGTTTGAAGTCGCCGAACGAGATCGCGTTGGCATCTGCAGCGACATCTGGCATGTCTTCGTTCTCGGTGATGCCGTAGCTCAGCAGCGTCGATGGTTGGCCCAGCTCCAGGCCTGGGCGCCACAGGTAGTTGCCTTCGCTGTCCTTCAGCTTGCGTACATAGGCCAGAGTCAGGTTGGTCATCATGAAACGACCATTGGCGCGATAGCCCGCCTTCAGGGAGTGGATCAGGTCGATCAGGTTGTCACCGGTGAAGCCGCCAGCGGTGCCAGAAATCAGCTTCTGGAGCTTGCCGAAGGCGCGGGTTTTGTCGCTGTCAGTGACCAGTTCGTAGGCCAGGTAACCCTTCGGCTTGTTCACGCCGTTACCGCTGGTAAACGCGCTCCCCTCCTTTTCGGAGAATTCACGCGACACTTCGCTGTTCAGCCAACCTTCGGCATCGAAGAAGATGTCGTCAAGGCTGGTCTGAGTAGCCTGCGGGTTGGCGTAGATCTCACCCATGAACGCCGAGATCTGGCCGAGAGTCGGGTTACCAGTCGCCGGACGGGCGTCGGTTTCACCTACCCAGCCGGAGCCAGCGCCGCCCAGGCTTACCAGACGCTTGTAGTCCGGCGAGCCGACGGTGATCTGGTTGCACACCTGGCGCATCGGGGAAGTGTCTTTCAGCAGCTCAATGATGCTGCGGTCCAGTTCTTCCGGCACCGCGTAGCCGCCATCGGCATCGTTACCGATCTGCAAGGCTTTCGCCTGGAGGTCGCCCAAGCCGGTATCGATGCCCTTGCGGACGAACTGCATGAACGCGGTCTTGTGCTCGCTGGCAGCCTTGGTGCCGGTGCCATCGGGACGCTTAAGGTCGGCCAGCTCCTTTTCCAGCGCCGACTTCAGCGCGTCGAGCTCGGTCAACTTCTCGTTCAGGGTTTCGACCTGGCCCGACAGCTTGCCTTTCTCGGCCTCCAGGCCATCGATGCGCTTGTCGTTTTTTTCCTTGAACTCGTCGAACTTCTTGCCCAGGGCATCGGCAACTTCTTTGATGTCTTTTTCTTCAACAGCCATGAGAGGCTCCTTACATTTTGTCCAAAAGGGATTTCAGGTGTTCCAGTGACTTGCCGGCACCCGCCTCTCGCGGTGTAACTGCGCCGTAGCCCTTGGCCATAAAGGCCTTGGCTTGGGAGCCAGAAAACCCTACCTCTCGCAGGGCTCGCTCCACTTTGCTGGGCGGCGGGGTTTCCCCGCGCTCCAGCAGAGATTTCACATCAGTGACATAAGCCGCCTCGTTCATGGCGAACGTAACCACCGACACTTCCCATAGGGTGATCTTCTTGAGCAGGTAGGCGCCCTTGACGCTGTCCCACTCCCAATCATCGAGCGTGTAGCCGATAGATAAACCGGTCACGCTGCCAGCCTTCATGTGGGCATAGGCCCGGCGAGCGAGCGGATCGTCATCGATCAGTAACTGGCCTTTTACATACAGGCCTTTCTCATCCTCCTTCATGTCGGTGTGAGGGCCGATGGGCTCGTGGGTCTTGTGCTGCCAAAGAACCGGAGGCAACTTGTTCTTGCCCCGCCACTCGATCAGCGAGTCAGTGAAAGCTCCTGGCATGACGATGTCGGAGCCGTGATCCTTGACCCCGAACACGGAGCCATACCCCTCGAACTCGCCGGCCTCGGACAGCGCCTTGAGCTCGAAGGGGACACGCATTTTCTTAAGCACTATTGCCGCCCTCCGGCTTGGTGGTCATGTTCATTGGGGTCAGGTAGATGTCGCCGCCCTCTCGAGGGTTCTCATCTTCCAGCTCGCGGCAATCATTGGGGCTCAGGATTCCCCACTGGATGCCCTTGCCGTAGGAGTTGTAGCGCCCATTTAGGTCTCCCCGCATCAGGGCGCCGGCGTTAAATTTGGCGTAGTGGGTCAGTCGGTCCTTCTCATTGAGCAGGCCAACCTGAATGCGGTGCTCAATTCGCGTGATGATCGGCACCAGTGAGTAGTTCACGAAGTTCATGCCCATCTGTTCAACGTTGTTGAGCGTCATCTTGTCCATGTTCGCAACCAGGTGCGGTGGCACACGAAAGAGGCCGCAGAGCTGCGCTTCGGTCATGCGCTTGGACTCAATGAACTGGGCGTCCTGGGCATTCAGGCTAATCGGCTTCCAGTCCAGCCCCATCTCCAAGATCATCGGCTTATAGGCGTTCGCCACACCCATGTGCTCGCCCTGGAACTCGGTCTTGAGTCGGCCAAAGGCCTCGTCAGTCAGCTGCTGCTCAGTACGCAGAACCCCGCTGGTCACCGCCCCGTTCGTGAAAAGCTTGCCGGCGTGCGCATCCATTGCCTGGCCAAGGCCAAGAGTTTGCCGCGCGTAGGCGATAGGGTTCAGGCCGTTCAAACCGTCCAACGTGAACAGCCGGACGTGCCAGATCTCTTTCTGTGTGAGCGTCTGCGGGCCTGCCTTGAAATTGACTTTGTATTCAACCGACCAATCGTCGTTGAGCTTCGGGTGGACGATGTCGGGGTTGAGCGGCAGAAGCTCAACGACATTGCCGAGAGCCTCGACCTTGTAGGCGTAGAAGTTGCCACGCAAACACAGGCAAGCAACCAGCATCTCCCAGAACTCCTGGGCGGTCATGTAACCGTTCGGCGCCATGGTCAGCAGCGGGTAGAGTCGATGGCTGGTCGCCGGCAAGCGCACTTTATCCGCCTGTTTCATCAGCCGGCACGGCAGCATGCCGATCGACTCGGCCAGCACGCGAACGCAGTTGAACACCACCAGTTGCTGCAGAGCACTGTTGGTAGTAACTCGCTGGCCGGACGTTGTTTCGTAGCCAGTGCCGAGGGCCTGCGCCAGTTTTTCTGGCGTGTCGATAATCAGTGGGTTGCTCTTTCTCCCAAGGAGTGCTCGAAGCATCAGCTGCCCCCTCGAATGATCGCGTAAGCGGCGAGCCCCATCAGGATCACCCCGCATACAGAAAGCGACACGGCTTCACCGAAGCCTACCCACAAACCGCGCGCGAGCAGCCCGAAGCCGGCCAGGCCGACCAAATCCGGCAAGCTTTCGCGCAGGCGCGCGAGGGCCGACACCTCGTCATCACGAGGCGCCTCGTTTTCAGGGGTCATAGGGTTCTGATTCCGTATTTTGAGATGTGAGCCGAGAGCGTCTGCTCGACCTGAGGATTCGTTGCCATCAGCGACACTGCGCAAAACAGCGCCATCAGCGGGTCTATCTTTGCGGAGCCGCTGGCCTGCTTGGTAATCAGGATTGAGTTGCCGCGGGGCTCAACCCGGGCGTTGCCACAGCACCAGTTCATCAATGGCTGTTCTGCGTGAACTAGGCCGCCCTCAGCAAGCTTGCGCTCGGTTGTCTTGATAGCCCCGCCGAGCCGCCAGCCTTGACTGACGCCAACCACCTTCTCTTGATCGACGCCACGCGCATTGATCGCTTCAAGAATCGCGCCGATGCCAGCAGGATCGAGCCCCACCTGGTGCAGAAGTCCTGATGCGTCCACCTCTTCGACGATGTCAGCAACCTCTTCGACGTCATCGCCAATTCGATTGACCAGCACCAGGTCGCCACTACGCGCGTAGTCATGCAGGTTTGCGGCGATATCTTTTCGGCGTTCCAGTACCGACGGGTGAGCCCATGCCCTGCACCAGGCCAACCACTCCCGGGTTTCGCGATCACGCCCCACAACGGCCAACCCCAATAAGTCATCAAGCCCGCCGCCATCGACGCCAATGGTCACCACTTCGCTACGCTCGATGATGTGCTTCAGCGTCACGAACTTGCGAGCCTGAGCTTCCCAGAACTCGGCTCCAGCCCAGCGATTCGAAAGCAGTGCCAGCCCGATCTCGACGTTAAGGAATTTCGACAGGAACCCGCGTAGCGACTCTTCGCCCGACTCCTCAGCCTTGGCCAGCTCGCGCTCAAGGTACTCCCGATCTACCGAGTACCCGAGGTTTGGGTTCACGATGTGGAAGTTCTCAGGCTTGCGGTGCTCCCCCGCTTCAATCATGGAGCGCGGAAACTCGTAGATCACCGCGAGGAACCGGGGATCAACAATCCTTCCGTCTCGCACGCCCCGGGCATACTGCAGCTTCTGCAAGAACAACCCGGCCGGAGGCTTATCGGACTGCGTCGTAAGGTAGATGATGCAGCCCTCAGGGCGAGAGGCCAGGCCGCCTGTGGCCTCGCGCAGCATGTTCTCGGCGTTGTGGTTGCTGCCAAACAGGTGGATCTCGTCCACCAAGATGAAGCTTGCTTTCTTGCCGCCCACAGTATTTGAGTCGGCCGCCACGACCTTGAGTGTCGCCCCGGTCTCGCGATGGGTGATCGTCCTGATGTGCTCTTGCACATGGAGCAAATCAGCCAGGTCCTCATCGTGCTTGACCATATCCCGTGCCGGAGCAAAGGCGTTCTGCGCAACCTCGATGGTTGGCGCCAGGATGATCAGCTCGGCTGACTGGCGCCAGTTGCGGATCAGCAGCGTCAGCATGATCGCTGCGGCGATCGTAGATTTTGAGTTCTTCTTGGGGATGACCAGAGCGAACTCTTTGATTTCACGCCGGCCGGTGTCTGGGTTGTATGACCCAAACACTGATCCTGCGAAGTCCGATACCCACGGCGCGCATGCCTCGCCAATAGTTGGACTGCCCGGGGCGTCCACAATGCGAAGCTGCTGCATTACCTCGAGGCCGGCAGCCGACTCCCCGGGGAACAATGGCGCCATCGGTATCAGTGACTTGCCGGCAACAATCCTCTCTTCCCAGTCAAGGCAAGCAGTGGACCATTCCATTCAAATCACCGTGTGTTATCGACTGCCAACCGTGGCGGCGCGCCTTGCCCGAAACGTCCCGTTGAGGCCTTCTTTGCCGCATCGGCTTTCTGCCCCTTCTTACCCTGCTCGGCGATCTTGCCGTGCACATAGGGCATGAGTGTCTTGGCTGCCTCGACCCGGAGGCGGGGTTCTGCCACGTGTTCATTCATGACCGCCAACAGGAAGTCCCTAGGGTCGTCAAACTCGGCAAGCAGAAACTCTGCATCCTCATCAGCAGCTGGCTGCGGGGAGTTAACTTTTAACTCGGGTTTAACTTCAGCCTTGGCTGCATCCCTGCGCCTCATTTGGCGACCCATCGCGGCAATCACATCGGGGTCTTTGGCAAGCTTGGAGCCCGCTTGCGATGCGGTCTTGGCGGAATAGCCGGCAGCAATCGCCGCCTCTCGGTTTGACGCGCCCGACAGCAAAGCGTCAGCAAACCGTCGCTTCTTGTCGGTTAACGCCATGTTTAACTTTTCCGTGAGAGGGGAAAAAATCTACGAATGGGAGGGGGCGAGGTTTCCGAGCGTGGAAGATCTGGAACTTTTACCCCTCCCCCTCCCTTTGAAGCACGTCACAGCCCCGATTTCGCACCATTTCAGTGCGACCCGGCGATCAGCCCCGGGGCGCCTCGGCCGAGGTCTTGGAGGCGTGGCAGCCTGTCTTGGTCAACTGCCCGTTGATCACCTCGAAGTGCACACAGAGCACCTGACAGTTCTCCTCCACGTCTTCACCGCCCATGAAGAGCGGGACCTTGTGGTCGAGCTCGAAGCCCCGCGGGTAGTCGACCACTCGACCACACGCTGCGCAGGCAGGGTCTCGCTGCCATACGGCCAGGCGACGGGCTTGTAACCGTCGGCCTGTGATTCGCCTGTCGGCCACCACTTGCACCTTGGCGATCTGGCTTGTCGCCATCTTGAGCGGCGACTTGATCGTCTTGAGCCTGGCCATCAACCTTCTACCTTCTTGCTCATGAACCGATCAGAGTATTCACGCAGCTTCTCTACACCGATGAAGCCAACCATGCAGCCAGCGAACACAGCGAGATTGGTGGGCAGCGAGAAGTACTCGAGCACAGGCATCAGGCTGGTGCCGATCAAGCCGCACAGGATCCCTTCAAGGATGACCTTGCGGCGACCACCACCACCGTAGATAACGCGGCACATCGCAACGGCAGCTGCCGTACCACCGGTGTACAGCTGGGGCTGGTGTGCAATCAACCAGGCAAACACTGCGGCCCAAAGGCCGGGATCCTTCTCGGGCATATGTGCCATCTCAATTCCTCCCGTTGCGGGGAGCTTGGTTTTATTGGCTGCCCGTAGCGGCAGCAAGCAGCAGCGCCTGGCCTTTCAGCAGCTCACAGACACCGAAGTTAATCAGCTTGTAGTCTGCCGAGGAGTGCCCGTACAACAGGCTATCCAGCTCTCGAATCTCGGCCTTGAGGGCTTGCACTCGAAGCAGCACCGCGGCGTCATACTCGGCTCGCGCCTGCTCTACGATAGGGAGCACCACATCACGCGCAATCCCAACGCCGGAACGATGCGCGTCCTTCACCATGAAAGCGACGCCATCGGTGTATGCAGCGCCATATACAACTTGGTCTTCGTAATAGAACGGCGGGAGTGAGTTGACGAGACCAACCGACACCATTGTGGACAGGGAGCGCATTTGCTCGGTGTTCAGCAGTTGCTTGGTAACTACCAGGAAAGCGCTCCCGTCGCACTTCGACAGACGACGCAGCGCTGACTCCAGCCGACTGGCATCGCCAGCCACCACCGCATCCAACACCGCTTGCTTGAAACGCTCGGCCTGCTCACTCATGTGCGCTCTCCAGAAACGAAAAAGGCCCACCGACATGGCGAGCCTTCAAATAGATCGGCCCCAACAGCACTCCCAGCTCGGAGCGATGGGTGTGGTGGAGCCGAAAACGAAAAAGCCCCGGCAAATGCCGAGGCTCTAACTAAAGCGGTACTAATGCCGCAACAATTTAGGCTTGGTTCAAGCCCCCCAAGGAAAATCCACTAATGGATTCGAGGCTACCTCGCCAGAGCATTCCACCCCCAACGTTCGGAGCAAAATCTTTGCCGAAGACGTACCTAGCGCCTTTGAGGTGAACAAACTCTTCGTGAATACTCTCCGCCGCAGGCTGCCCCCACGCCTCCAGTCCTGCGCGAACACTCTCGTTCGGACCGCCAGGCCATGCGCTGGAAAAAGAATCAGCGAAACCGTCGATGAAGGACTTTGCAGAGACCAATGTCCCCGAAATCACTCCGCCAGCGACAACAAGCGTGACTCCAAACGAGATGTCGTGCTTATTCACAATTTCATTGAGGGATTTCAGGAAAGGGTCATACATGGCTCACATCCTTTTAGGCTACCGATACTTGGCAACTACCTTGCCAGCACCGAGCCCTACGATCAATCTCGAAGCGCTTTAAATTAAGAGATTTGAAAGCAAAAAGCCCGACGCAATGGCCGGGCTTCTGTGGGTCACTCCTCAACACGCGCAGGAATGACAGGATGGGGAAATAATCGGCCATGCGGCCATATGATGTCAAGCGGCATTTCGCATCGACAACCCCTCGTAGTCCAAGATAACGCCAACTTCGGCCAAAGCCTCCCCAACCATTGCGTCTAGCGTATCTTCAATGCCCTTCTTCCAGCGACGGCGCGTGCGCTCCGGGCGCGCCTCCGGGTCCCAGCGGTTGATGTCGTAGAACTCGGCAGGCAGCACGATCATGTCAGTGGAGCGCTTGCCATCAGCCCCTTTCAGCCGGGGAACCGCCCAAGCAGTGACCGCACTAATGATGAAGAGCTTCGGTGCATGCGAGGCCACCAGCGGATGCAGCCGGCCAATAGACTGGACCTTCCTTGCGCGGTGCGTGCTGTACTTCGCCACCAGGGCGTCCCAGTGCCGCGGCTTGAGCAAACTGTGCAGCCGGGCGAATACCCAGCAATCAGCATCCATACGGGTGATGCCGCCCTCTTCTACCGACCGGCTCAATGTCGCCAGGTCATGACCATCTTCGCTGCCGGGCTGATAGAGCTTCTGCCAAGCCTGCTTACTTGTGTTATCGATCGCCTCCGCTGCGAGGGCCGAAACGACCGCCGCCAGTACGCTGCTATAAACCATGTCCTTCCCCTCAATCCAATGTTCTGTTCGAACCACCAGCCCCGCGGCGGTTGCCTTCCTGATAAATAGCCTCCGGCCCAGTGGCCCGAGGTTGCTTCAATTCGCTGATGTGTCGCTGCGCGGCCTGCAGGCGCAGACTCAATTGGGTGACCAACTCTTCCAGCGGCAGAGCCTCGCCTGTTGCAGCCACTACCCAGCCCGAGGCATTGCACTGCGCGCAGGCCAGGTCATGGAAAACGCCCTTGATGACTGCCTTGCCCTTGCAGGTCGGACACTGAACCAGCTCGATCATCTGCTTGCTGAAAGCGGGTCCATGGCTCTTTCTCATCAAGACACCACCATCTGCTGAAGTCGGTACGCCTTAAAGAGCATCAGCGCTTCTCCCTGGCCTTCAGCATCTCGTCAGCGAATCGATACGCCGCCTCAGAGTGGTCCCGGTAGTTCTCGTGCTTTTTGAACGTGCCGTCCGCTGAAGTCACTCCCCATGTCCCTTTGATAATCATCGCGTTCAAGGCATGCATAGCGATCTCGTCACGAAGACGAACGAGATCTTCGCCGGCTCCCCGGGCCGCTGCGATCATTGGCTTTGCCATTTCTAATCCTCGCTTTTTACGGATTCCGCAATTGCCTTGCAGGCCGCGCCGTTGTTGGGCTCGGCGGCAATATGCGAAATTCCGATTCCTGTCTCTGTCGAGCCGTGAATAGCGGCGAAGCCTTTGCTATCAAGCCAGGCATGCCACTTTTCCAAGGCTTCGCGCTTCAGCTGCTCGGCAGAGGTGTGAATGTAGGTCTGCACGTTGCGGGTCAGGGTGTGGTTCACCAGCATCTCGCCGATCAGATAATCCACCCCGAGGTCGGTCCAGCCAGTGCGGGCCACTTTGCGCAGGTCATGGCTGGTCCACTCGCCCTGCCCCAAGCGGGTGAACACTGCACAGGCCTGGCTCTCGGTCATGGGCCGCCCATTCTTCGACGGGAACAGGAAAGCACCCTGATAGCCTTTGCCCTGCTGCCAAGCCCGGTACCGCTCCAGCAATGCCAGAGCCTGGTGAGTCAGCGGCAGGCGATGCTCGCAGCGTGTCTTGGTGTTCTCGGCCGGGAAGAACCACTCGGCCTGGGCGCCTTGAGTCAGGTGAGCCCAGCGTGCCTGCCGGGTCTCGCCAACCCGGGTACCGTGACACAGCATCAACAGGGCCAGGGTGCAGTCCACTGGCGCGTCGTCGAACCGTGCGCGCAGCTGGTCAATCACCACCCCCATCTGAACAGCACGCAGGCGTGCAGCCTTCGGCACCACCCGGGCGGTGTTGAAGTCAGTGAACTTGAAGCCAGCGATAGGGTTGGTGGTGATAAGCCGAAGCTTGGTCGCCTGCCGGAACGCCACTACCAGTACGCCCCACATCAGGCGCACATAGGACAGTGACACGTCAGCTTGAGCCGGCCACATCAGCAGCTTGTCCAGCGTGGAACGAGAAACCTCGGCCACTGCCAGGTCATTCAAGCGAGGCTTCAGGTGGCAACTGATTGCCGAGGCAGTGGTCGCCTTGCGCTTCACCGACAGGCTACGGTCGCGTGAGTGTCGATCCGCAAACCAGTCAAGTAACTGGCCAACGGTATGGAGGGTGCCAGCGGCAGCCGATGCCTCAGGGTCTACAGCCAGCCGCTCACGGATACCCGGCAGTGCGCTGATCAGGTTCTTCACCGGCAACTCCGGGTACCCGGCGATCTTGTTCCACTTGGAGCCAGACACCAGATACCAGGTGCCGCGATCACGACGCTGACCGAACCGCAGATAGATGCCCGGAAAGCGCGCGTCGCGAAGGTCGCGAACTTTTCCCGCCGCGCCCTGGCGTTTAATTTCAGCATCCGAGAAAGTTGTGAGAAGTGTCTTGCTCATACAGCCACCTTGGTCTGTGGCAGCAGCAGGTAGGAGCGAATCGCTTCGACCGCATCGATGGAGCCGCGGCACACAATGGCCAGGTAACCCTGCCCCAGCAGCGCCTGAAGGCAAGCGTCCTGACTGGCCGACACCGGCGCGTCGAAGGGCGGCTTGGCCTTGAATTCGATGTACAGGCCGAAGTAGCCGCCACGGGCCATGGGCAGCACCAGGTCAGGAATACCCGCCTTCACGCCCTGAGCCTTGAGCTTGGCGGCAACAGCTTTCACCCGATGCCCGCCATTCGGGACGTGGTAGATCAGCTTGGCGGCGACTGGGAAGCGCAGCTGCAGCTCCTGCATCAGCGCGGCCTGCTCCTGCCCTTCCCGGTCGACCCGCTTCTTGCACTGCGGCTTAGCAGCGAACAGCTTCGGCTTAGCAGCTTTCAGCATGCGACAACCACTCCCTCGCTGATCAGTAAGGCCTGGGTGCGCATGACGCCCTCGGCATGGTACTGGCGGGCTTCTTCCCGGCTGATGGCGCTGCCACGGCTGTCGCAAGCGTCATGACAGGCGCTGCACGCCCAAGCGCCCTGCAGGTCGTTCGGCTTCATGCCGACGCCGCAGGTGCCGGACATCCGGTAGTGGGCCAGCACGGTGGTTTCAGGGTTGCCATTGCACACACCCGGGATGCGCACCTGGCATTCCCGGCCGCGCGCGGCCTTGGTCAACTTGGTCTGTCTCATGGGCGGTCGTCCTTGTGGAGGTCAACAACGGTGAAGGTGGCGGGCCACATGCGTTGGCCATGCAGATTTGCCGACTGCTCGTCGCGATACAGGCCTACGGGCGGATATGATTCGGAGGTGAGATCGAGCAGGTGACCGCGCGCGTACAGAGCCCAGTGGTAGTCGACTAGGTCTGGCTTGATCAGCTTCGGGTCGGTCATAGCCGAGCACCTCGAGCGGAGCGGAGCGCTTCAAGGGCGGCGCGGCCAACATCCAGCGAGCGCGGAGCGGCCGGGGCAGCGAGTTCGGCAACTGGCACCGGACCCAGGCTTTCGCCCTTCCAGATCTTTCGGCACTGCACCAGGTAATGCTTCTCGAAGCAGCTCATGCCGAGGTCGCGCGACATCAGCGGCAAGCTGTGGAAGCCCGCTGCAGCGGTTGCATGGTAGACGGCTGGGTGCATCCACTTCGCTGAATCGCGCATCGCTGGGTGGCAATTGCGCAGGCCTTGGGCATAGGCCTTCTCGACGCTGGGCAGGCCCAGGCCTTCCGGCGCAAAGCACCAGCTCACGAACACGCCTGGCGCCGGAACGAATGCGGACTTGCTCGCGCTCAGCACACGCATGCCATGGTCGATCTGCTCCAGACGGGTGATGCCCGAACGCATAAACTCGCCGAGCCATTCCAGCTTGGCCGCATCCATCACAGCAGGCGTCGGCCAGGACTGCCGCCAAGCACCGCAGGCACCGCGCAACCGAAGAAACAGGTCTTCGATCACCTGGCGGGTAGCCGGATCGATTGGCATTGCACCGGGCTCTGCCGGTGGCTGGTAGGACGGATCGGTCCTGCGGTTGGCTAGCAGCTGGCGAACACTGGTTGCGGTCATACTCGAACTCCCTTTTCAGTCCAGTCAACCTGGGTTTCGCCCTGCTCTGCTGCGCCTTTGGCTTTCTCGCTTTTGAGCCACTTGGCCAGCCGGAAGCACCAGCCGCCGTTGCTGTCGAGCAAGCGAGGCTTGGCGACGTAATAACCCAGAAAGCTCTTCAGCGTTTCCTCGGTAAGCGCATCCAAGGTCAGGCCGGCCAAGGTCAGTTGGGCGGTCACGGTTTTGGTCGGAGGGTTCCACTCGGCGAACATTGCGAAGCGCTGCAAGTCATCCTGCGATTCCAGCGCCTGGCGATCCTGAATCCCGATCACATCCGAAATCTCACGCGGCTGCTGCTCTTCGGTTCCTTGATGGTTCACTGACGGATTGGGTGCAGCTGCTGCACCCCGTTCTGCGTTTTCCTGCACCCCGTTCTGCTGTGAGCTGCACCCCGTGCGGTTATCTGCACCCCGCTCTTTACGAGGTGCAGCATTTGCACCCCGCTTCAGCTGGAGGTCATAAACCACCGGGCGGCGGTCACGACGCTCGATGTAGGCTGCGGCAATGGCCTGATTGCCCTCAGCAATCCAGCCCGCCTTCTCAAGCTCATCCAGCTTCAAGCGCACCGTGCGCTCAGACAGGCCGGTGTCTTCTGAAAGGGTCCCGGCGGAAGGGAATGCACCACGGCCATCGCTGCCGGCGTAGTTGGCGAGACACAGAAGTACATGGCGCGCAGCTGGGTTTTCCAATGCGGCCTTGGGAATGGCCAGGGCCCAGGTCATGGCTTGAACACTCACAGCGAACCCTCAGCATGCAGCTCAGCCAAACGACTCAGACCTTTCGGCGTCACCAGTACGTCAAACGCGGCACGGTCTAAGCCGGTTTCCGGGTCTGGTTTCAGATCAGTAACCTTGTGCTTCATCAGGCCGGTGGTGATCCGCGGCTGAAAAGCAATCCAGCGCCGGGAGCCTTTACGGCGGTAGATCCAGCGATGCTGCTCAAGCCAGTCGAACAGCTTCGAAGGCTGAAGCTGCAGGTGCTTGGCGGCATCGGTGATGCAGATCGCACCACCGGCAGCAGCCAGGCGCTTGATAGCGGCCACCTTCGGCGCCTGGTGGTCGATGACCTGCTGCAGCTGCTGATTCTGTTCGGCTTGCTCAGCAGCTAGGCGCAGGGCCTCGGCGAAGTTAGTCGGCACCTGAAGGTGAGCGACCACCCTGCCCTCCAGCTCCTGCCAGCGGTCGATGATCTTGGCGCGCAGCTGGGCGTTGTAACCGGACACCAGCACCAGGGTGTCACGCTGGCTCAGCAAGAATTCCGGATAGGCCTGGCCGTTTTGCGGGTGGGTGTAGGGGGTCTCCTCAGATTTGAGGACACCCTGTTTGACCAGGGCGCGGGCGTCCCGCAGCACGTTGTCGTGGGACTTGCCGGTCAGCTCGGCTATCTCCCGTGACGACATGACCTGACGCGTCAGATTTGGCGTATTAC
Organism: Pseudomonas sp.; assembly: GCF_050739775.1. Taxonomy (GTDB): domain Bacteria; phylum Pseudomonadota; class Gammaproteobacteria; order Pseudomonadales; family Pseudomonadaceae; genus Aquipseudomonas. The sequence goes on along the minus strand of NZ_JBOICA010000032.1, from coordinate 33,049 downwards.
CAAAAACTGACGTTCTCTCCTTAGTGTTGCTAGCATCGAGTGCGGTGTGCATAATCGACCTCGTTGTGTGCAGTGAAGAAGCCGGGGTGCCTCCCGGCTTTTTTGTGTCTGCGATTTGAGTACTGGATGGATCAGCAGGTGTTTTGGTCATCTACTGGCGCAATGCCAGGAGATGGATAATTCGCTTCATCGGCCTAAGAGGGCTTGTGGTCGGCCTGAAAGCGGCCTTTGGAAAGCACCTGGATCTGGTACTGGCGCGACTGAGGGACAAACTCCCCCCACATGGTTACCGCGCTAGGCTGGATCCCCAGGGCATCCGCCAGCTTTTTCTTGCTACCGAAAAAATCGGCTACTTCACGCGTTTTCATTGCGCATCCTCGTTCGTGCGTAAGCCAATTTCAGCATGCTTAAGTTTATGCGTCAACGGAGCACGAAGACAACTGCATACTTAAATTCAGTTAACTTAATATCGGTGCCATGGAAAGACATGAGCGAATAGCCAAAGCCATTGCGGTCAGCGGCAAGAAAAAGGGGGAGATCGCGGCCGAATGTGGCGTCGCGAACTCAGCTGTTACTCAATGGATCTCAGGCGAAAGTAAAAGCCTAAGACCAGAGAACCTCTACGCCCTGGCGAAGGCGACCGGGTTCCGCGCTGAATGGCTTGCCATCGGGGAAGGGCCTGAAATCGATAGCCCCGAGCCGAGTAATGTTGCTCCGGCAATGCAACCGAAAATGTCCTATCGCTATCCAGTCATAAGCTGGGTCGCTGCAGGTGCCTGGGCTGAGGCTGTGGAGCCCTTCCCGCCTGGATTCTCTGACCGCTATGAGATCTCTGACTACAACTCGAAAGGTGTTGCGTTCTGGCTGGAAGTCAAAGGCGACTCGATGACATCGCCGGTCGGCACCAGCATCACTGAAGGAATGATGATCCTGGTCGACACCGAGGCTGAAGCGATCTCCGGAAAGCTCGTTGTAGCAAAGCTTTCTGATAGCAACGAAGCCACGTTCAAGAAGCTGGTGGAGGATGGTGGACGGCGCTTCCTGAAGCCTTTGAACCCGGCATATCCGGTTGAGATGTGCGCAGAAAATTGTCGCATCGTGGGCGTGGTGGTTCGCGCAATGATGAAGCTCTGAAGCCTGTACTCTCACACAAGCCCGGTTAGCCGGGCTTTTTTGTGCCTTATGAAATATGGTCCCGCTCGAAAAACTTACCTGACAAGTAGCTTTACATACCTACCCCTATTGCAAAGCTCCTTGAAATCGAATAACTGTATGTATATACAGTAAATGGAGTTTTCGTACATGCCGCCCCTCGCCTTCTCACAAACGCCTGGCTCTTCCTATGAGCGCCTAGGTCAGAGAATCCAGCGCCTTATCTGTTCACCTCACGTGCAAAAGATTCAGGTTATTGATGTACTGCCTGATCCATTAGAGGCCTCCAGCGATTGGGACCGATTGATCGAAGAGCTCGAGGGAACCCACGGAATCCGCGTCGAGCGTTTGCAGTCCGGCGCGATCCGCATAGGTTGGCGCGAGTTCACCGACGCCATTTGAACGTTAGCCCGCCAATGCGCGGGCTTTTTTACGTCGATTAAATTCAGCAATCTGAAATTATTTGTTCAGCATGCTTGACTCAATAATTTCAGTTTGCTTAAATTTCTCTCAAGCGATGCCGGATCACCACCGGCCCGCAACAAAGGCAGCGATGGACAGGCCTCAACAGTCCAGAGGGTTGGCAACTGACCCAGGCGTGCAGCGTAAAGCGCCAAGAACAGTTATCCGGCGGACCAGGGTCGCGGTCGGAGAGAAAGAAACACCAGATTTCACTGGCTGGCCTTGGTGACAGGGCCAGACGGGAAATCAACCGAGGAACGCAGCATGCAGATCAACCAACAGAAAACGGCTCAGGTCGATGTGACCGAACTTCGCCTTCACATCAAGGTGCGCGACGGATTTGCCGCAGGCCTCCAGGACGCGCAGGGCGACGAGGTGGGTAGCTATGAGGGCTACGTGCCCGACTTCTTCCCGGGCGCCCACTACGGCGACTACCTGATCCTGAACATCGACCTCGAGACAGGCCAGATCAAGAACTGGAACAAGCCCACGGCGGCAGACATCGAGAAGATGTTGAGCCAGGGCGAGGACGACTGAACAACCAGCGCCACGTCGGCCTGACGTTAACTGCCCGATCACCTGGCCCCCCATCACCAGGCTGCATCGGAAGCCAATCTGAACACGGGTTGATCGCCGTGAATTGTGAGCGAGGATCGCGGGCCGCCCTTCGGCAGCCCGTCCCGACACCCAGTTTGCCCTGGAGATTGGCCCCCAATGCAGCCCACCGAGGACACTTCATGGAAACGATCACCTGCGGCTCATGGATTGGTCAGCTCGGAAAGGCGCTGGCACCCCGTGAACTTGAAGCACTGTTGTGGGTGGCCCAAGGCCTCACCACCAAAGAAATCGCCCGACAGATGGCAGTTAGCCCAGGCACCGCGGCCAACCGCATCGAGAACGCGCTTTTCAAGCTTGAAGCCGGGCGCCGTATAGAGGCCGTCACCAAGGCGATGCGCCAACAAATCATCAGCCCGATGTGCTTTGTACTGGCCGCACTGATGGCCATGCACGCAGTCATGGGTGATGCCGATCCGATGCGCCGCGATCGCCGCGTACCTGAACGGAGAATCGCCCAGGTTCGAATCATCCGCAAGGCCGAGTCCTTCGACCTGCACGCTTGATCCTACTGAGGAAGACATTATGCAAACTGCAATGCACCCTGCTTTCCAGCAGAAGATTGCCGTGCTCGCGGCTCTGCTCGAGCGCAGCAAGGCAGTTAGAGCCGAAGCGCACGCCAAGGTCGGACATTCCGCCCCTCTCTTCCAGGCCGTGAGCAATGGCAGCACCTGGGATGTGATCGAGATCGCCACCGGTGCGACCAAGGGCTTCGCCTACAAGTACCCAGCTGCGATGCAGTTCGTCGACGCGATGGAGGCAGCTGCAGCGCGCAAGCTGGTCGGACGGCAATGATCGTCGACCCTATCCCCAATGAGCGCCAGCAGGTGCTGGATCAGCTCAGCGCCAGCATTGACCAGTTCTTTGCCAGCGGCGGCAAGCCAAAGGAGTTGCCCGGCCCTTCGTTCGAGCCGCGCCCTACCCGGCCGATTGCAGCTGACGCAGTGGTCGAGGAAAGCGGCCCACCGAAGCCTGGCAGTCGTGCCGAGATCAACCTGGTGCGCGACCTGGCCAAGACCCACACCTTCACCGAAGCGGTTGAGGCTAGCGGCATCGAGCGCGCCAGGCTTCTCCAGCTATCGAAGGCGCACCTGATCACATTCTTGGTCAGCAGCACCGAGCGTAGAGCCCGGACAGCGGCAAAGAAGAAGCGCCAAGACCAGCGAGCCGCGCACTGCGAGCAGATCAAGACCCTGGCCGGTACCGGCATCACCCGGAACCAGGTGGCGCAGAAACTTGGCATCAGCTACGGCCACTTGGTCCGGCTGATCGATGACCACGGCATCGACTTCCCTTTGCGAGGGAAGCTGAAGTGAAGCGCATGAACCGCGTCCGGCATGGCCGGCGCCAGCAATGGATCAACTTGCCGCCCAGCGGCTTGCGAGGTATCGGCAATGGCCGAGAAGAAGACAGGGGCAGCCAAGCACTCAGCGGACTACCGCGGCAGGAAGAAGGCCGAAGCAGAACGCTTTGGCATCGAGCGGATGCAAGTGGAGATGGCTGCCGGAACGCGGGCGGGAATGGCCGTGGCGATGAAGGTCCACGGCTACACCCAACTGCAGGAGCTACTGCAAAACCTGCACCGGTCGTTCCTGGCCGCTTCCCCAGAAGAACAAGCGCGCCGACTGCAACAAACTGACACGCCAGCTTTTGAGATATCAACGAGGTTAGCGCGTCAGTTCGACAAGGCCAGCCGGGCCGAACTGAGACGCGACCCTGGCGAAGAGATCATCACTCCCGCATGACCTTGTCGATCATGTGAGCGCAGTAGCTGCACCAACCGCCATTATCCAAGGCCTCGAACTTCTCAGACCAAGGTATATCGCACCCGCGCTTGCACGCACCTGGGTCATTCGCTTCGAGCACGTACTTTTCGAAAATCTGCAGTTGCTTAGGGCTCAGCGATTGCTCGCCCTTCTCGAGCCATTGCTTAGCAATACCCTCTGCGGCGCCTTCCAGCATATCGGCGCCCAGCAGTTCCGAAACGAAGTCGCTTTTACCGTCATCATCTTCATGAAGCATAACTTCACCCCCTTGGCCCGGCCCCATGCCGGTCACCCGTAATACCCCATCCCAAACCAAATTGCCACCATGCCGCATCCGGCCACGGAGAAACACCCATGCCCATTCGCCACGCAGTGATTCACCAGATCGACAAGAAGCCCGACGGAAGCCCTGCCGTTCTGCACCTCGCCAGCGAAAACCTGCCAGAGACTCAGGCCATCGAGAACCTGGTGCACGATGTGAACGACACCTACAACGCCAAGACTGGTAAGGCCTGGGGTTTCTTCCATGGCGAATCCGGTGCTTACCCTTTCAGCGGCTGGCTGGCCAAGCTCACCGGTGGTAATACGGAGTTCATCGACTTCACCCGCACCGCAGCAGCACACCTCACCAAGCTAATGGAGGAATCAAACCTGGCCGTTGGCGGGCACATCCTGTTCGCCCTGTACCAGCAAGGCATGACCGAGTACCTGACAATCGCCATCCTGCAGCAGGCCGAAACGGTGGCGGTGGCTGCGGACCTGAGTGTGTCGGTATCGCGGAACTTGGACACCGGAACTCTGCACTTCGTAGCGCGGATAAACCTGAGCGAGTGGAAGCACAATCCAGCATCGCGCCAGTACATCTCCTTCATCAAGAGCAAGAAAGGCCGCAAGGCATCCGACTACTTCCGCGACTTCATCGGCTGCCAAGAAGGGATCGACGCCCCGGGCGAGACCCGAACCCTACTGAAGGCGTTCACCGACTTTGTGAAAGCTGAAGACCTGGCCGCCGACACAGCCAGCGAGAAGAGCCACGAACTGGTGGCCTACGCCCAGGCGCAAGGCAAGATTGGCGAGCCAATAAGCCTGGACCATCTCTCCGAACTGCTGAACGAGGACAGCCCGAAGACCTTCGCCGACTTCATCCGAGCAGGCAGCTACGGGATCTCCGAAAGCTTCGCCGCCGACAAGCGCACTCTCAACCAGTACCGCCGCTACACCGGACGCGCCGAGGGCATGTCGATCAGCTTCGAGGCGCACCTACTGGGCAAGCGCGTTGAGTTCGACCAGGACAATGCCAGCCTGACTATCAAGAATCTGCCAATGAAGCTAATCAGCCAGCTCAGGCGCTCCGCAGCGGCCTGATCAACTAGGCCTTGGTTGAAATCACCTCCCTTACATCGATGGCCAGTCGCTTTGCCTCCAAGTGAGCACGATTTAAAAGCTTATGAATGTCGTATTCGACATCTTCTAGGTTGAACTCAACCCATTCAAACGTTCGAGAAATCGAAAAGTTCTCGTTTATCTGGCTCCGCATGTCTTTGAAACGACTGTCCTTATCAATGACCAACCTCCCATTAACCAAGGGGTGGCCATTAATGGTGATATTTTCCATCACCACGCTGTCGACGCCTTCTAGGTGCATAAAGCCTGGTATTTTAACCGTGCTTTTTCTGGAATTTTTCCGGATCTGCCGACTCAGTCGATTGTGCTTATTAAAGTTAGTCGCCTTACAGAACTCCACTAACCAGTTATCTCCGCATCTGTGAGGCTGAACGCTCTCGACAAGCGTCAAAAGCTCCGGCGCCTGGATTGCCAATCCGGGAATGTTCCGATTTAGGCTGCGATTAAAGCTAGGCTCGTCTTCACCATAAGGAAAGTAAATACGAGAGTTCTTTCTTGAGTAAGACTCGTAAACATCCATTGCAATATATTCGAATACACTCCGGATGTTTTCAAGGCAAGATTTCACTGAGACGCGATGAACATTTAAAATCTCATCACTAGATTTTGCCTCTGAATATTCCTGCTCAAGCTTTGAGATAAATTCCTCAGTAGTTGAAAGTAACTCAAGACAATCTTCATATCGACTCATTTTCACCCCCAGACCAGCCCATTCATTACTACACCATATATACCCCTTATTGCCGCCAGCTCGCCACCATTACGGAGGGCGGCGCATGCATGGAATTACTGCGCAGGAAAATTACTAAGTAGAGTTGCTAGCGCCTGCAGCGATACCGTTACGGCAGCCGCGATCGCGGCCCGACTATTCCACTTGGATTGTAATCGGAGGGTACCGTACAGCTCGCCGCCGTTGACGATGGTCGCATCCCATGAATCGATATCAGGTGAGTTCTCGAGCCCAGGCGGCGGCGGAGCCTTCACCACGGCTGACTTTACCCAGAATGCTGCCGACAGAACGCCGGACACAAGAGAAGCGACGTTCACCATCAATGCACAGTCCATAGACAACTCCTTGATCCGGCTCCATGCCGGGCCGCACACCAATACCCCACTTCAACGAATCACGCCACCCCGGCGAGGCTGGTGGCTGCCTGGAGATAACCATGAGCACATTCGCAGTCTTCGGCATGACCGCCGACGTAGCGCTGGCTGAGGCCAGGAAGATCACCAAGACGACCAAGCCGAGCGGGATAGTTGGCTGCCCCCCCCCTAGAGCTGACGCTGGCTGAATGGGAGCAGGCTGTAGCCGATTGCGCGGCGGCGATCATGGCCGGCGAGAAGGTTAAGCAGCTTAGTCAGATGTTCGATGCGCCGCAGTACGCCCAGCAGTTCATTGAGCTTGCGAGGAAGACCGGTAAGTGCCGCGATCTGCGGATTCGGGCTAAGTGCGTGATCACCGATGCCGCTGGCAAGCCGGTAATAAACAAGAAGACCAAGGCCCCGAAGGTTGGGTGGATGGACTATTCGCCAGAACCACTCGCAAAGGTTGCTTAACTCACACCGACCGCGCCCAGCGCATCAGTAAGGCATAAGTTTTACGGCCTTTTGATACATAGCTTTTAAATAAAGCAGTGCCCTCTCATCTGCAGCATATCTGGTGCGAAAGTCTGCTATCTCCGGCCCTTTCTTAACTTCGAATCCTTGGTGGAATGAGCTGAAGGGGGTCACGAGCACAGCTGGCAAGTCGTACCCACCGAACTGGTCCGCAGTTAAATCGATGATTAGCCCGCCCAATTCCAGCCATACGTGTGATTTGAGCTCACAAGTCCGACCCCCATTCTCGCCGTGGACCCACATTGCCCCTGGATATCCATGGTCAGCTAAATAGGCGGCAAAAAGCATCGAGGCATCATCGCAACACCCATTCGGAAATCGATTGGTAATCGTCTTCCAGAATGCCTCTGGCTCAACGGCTAATTTCTCAAGAGCCGTCCTGAACTTGGACGCCAGTCCAACGATCTCTTTCTGCTCCATTTCCATACCCCCTATCAATTCGAAATATACCAACGAGGTATCCCCATGCCCACAGAAAACCTATCCAGCAACACCGAACAGATGGTCAGAGTGCCACGCGACCTGATTGACGCGGCCTTAACAGATATGCCAAGTGATAGTCAGCTTGGGTTTGAGTTGCGCGCCGTTCTTGTCCAGCCAGCCGCCCAGCACCAGCGCGACCCAAGGGATGTGCGCCTGCGACCAAACGGAACGCTCTCCAATGACATTCCACCGGGGCAGCCAGGCCACATCAGCATTGGCCTGCTCGACGCCAACCCACCAACCTCCGACGGCTACAGCGCCGGTGACAGGGCCGACCAGGGCGCAAAGGCGTTCAGGGCACGTGATGGTGAAGTTGAGGAGCTGCGTGCCGCCCTGAAGTTCTACGCAGATCGAGATCACTTCTCGGAAGACATGCGCGGTGACTGGGATAACGTTAGCGGCGAGCCAGCGAACATACTCTGGCATGAGGATGAGGCCTGGTTTGTCGAAGACGGCTCGATTGCCCGGGCGGCTTTGGAGCGCCAGCCATGACGCATACCTGCTACCGCCGCGACCCGAACATCAACGCTATCACCGATCTTGTGACCGACGAGCAAATGCAGGCCTGCTTCAATGGCACCAACTTCGGCCACACGGATTACCGTGGCTTGCTGGCTCAAGGCTGCATCAAGGCGCTGGCCAACTGGCACCAAGGCCATACCATCACCTGCGTCCTTGAAGAGCTGCGCCTGATCAGTTGGAACCGACAGGCCGACAAGATCAAGGTCACCGCCAAGGGTCGCCACTACATCTGGCTTGCCTTCAAGTGCCGGCCTGGCACTTAAGAGAACATTTGTACTCTTTTCGCTTTAACCCCTCTCCCCTCTATGGCGCGGACGTAAAGAGGCCGAAGCATTAGAGCTTCGGCCTCCAGTGATTACGCCGTTTGGATGCATTTAATGGGAGTCGCGCCAACGGCAAACGACCTGGCCCGGCCAACGCCCCAGACTAAAGCGCGACTCATCGATTCCTGTGGGCGGGAGTAGTAAGACTCCTCAACGATTAGAGCTCCTTGCTCCGCATAAACACCGATGAACAATTGAGTTTCGCCGATCCGTGACAGACGGACTTGAACGTCAATTTTCGTTCCATCATCAAGCACTTCATCGTGACAGCGGTGGTGAAGAGTCGGGTCTGCCCATGCCCAGAACTGCTCTCCTCTGTGTCTCATAACCGCCTCCTGCTCGGGTTTTGCTTGAAATTCAAGCGTAATAAATAGAGCGGCAATGGCAACTCGAGGTTCTGGTTTTTGGACTTAAACCAGACAACCGGCGCCTAAAGCTATACAGCTTCGATACAAGAAAACTTATCCGTACAACTATCAATTCACACAGCCGCGATATGGCGGCCAAGGACTTCCTGTGCTCGACGTAAACATCCACGAATCCCTCAACACCCTCACCGCAAGCCAGCTCGCCATGCTGCTCGTTATGCGAAAGGGCCTCGAGTTCGGCTACACCTATACGGTCACCAACGACGAAGGACAGTCCGCCGATGTCGACTTCGCCTTCCTCGCCGCGGCGCCGGGTGATCTGCTGGAGGTAGTCTTCGAAGAAAACGAGCATGACGATGCCATCAATGAGGTGCGCTACGAGGCCGAAGCCGTGAGTGGCATTCCGGAATGGTGCCATTACAGCTGGGGTAGGAACTACGAGGTAGACGTGAAGGCCTTCATCCTGCCCGATGGTCGCGCCCTCGCCTTCTGCCAAATGAGCGGAGGCGGAAAGCACGGCGACCCAGACGCCTACCCTTGGGTGGATGAGGCCAAGTTCATCAATGTTTCCGGAAAGACTGAGCGCGTCATCATTGAGTATCAGTTCGAGGAGATCCAAGAATCCCCCGAGCCTCAGCCATGAACCGCCTCGCCCTCTGCCTCCTGCTGCTGACCACCTTGGTCGGTTGCGAGCCAACGACCCCAGAGCAAGCAGCTCAGCAAAAGCGGGACAGGCCATTTGCCGGCGCCACTGCCAAGCATGACGACGCCCGGGGCGTGACTTGCTGGGTGTCAGACGACTCGCGCGCCGGTCTTTCTTGCCTACCCGACTGGATGCTGCAGAAGCCTGAGTTGGTCGGCAACGAGCGCCAGCTCTCCCCGCACGAAACTGAATCTGAACCTACACCCGTACTGGCGCCTGGGCGCTGGATTGATGAGAGGTATGAGCTGTGAGCGAGAAAGCGAAGTTGAAGGTGCTGGCAGAGGCTGGCGCAGCCAATGGTAACTGGATGGAGCTTGAGGCTACTTCTGTTCTGGCCCTGCTCGCGGAGATCGAGCGACTTAGCAAGATCGTAGAGTCGATCGATAAGAAACTGCGAGGCAATGTAGTCGACCCTGATCCTCTTCCGCCGATACTGCCGGGAGCACTTTCGATTTCAACGACCTATGGCTTGGTCGCTGGAATCATCCGGGAACGCGATCAGCTCAAGATCGAGCGCGATCGCCTTCGGGAAGACCGAGACGGCCTGCTGGAAGCCGGAGCACACCTTTTATGATCGCCCTCGCCTACATGGCCTACCTGATCTACAGGGGGCCGCGATGATCCCGCACAAAGGTTGGCTTCGGCGCCAACTCGAATCTTCGCTCATCCTGCTGGCCGCCTGGATCCTGGGTGGACGCAACGTCACAAGGTCGCCAGTCGTCTCGCGCAAGGACAACAACGAGATGTTCGAGATGGACTTCGAGCTCCGCGCCATCGCCCGCCGCATCCGCAAGCAGTACAGCGAGTAACCCCTCCCCCTACAACAACTCAAGCCTGCCGGTAGGTGGGCATGGAGAGCTATTGCCATGACGAAAGAAGAGCTGGCCAGCCTGCCGGAGAAGGTCCAGGTCGCCATCGAGGCAGGCAAGGCTGCGGCAGCGGCCTGCAGCAACGATGGTGGCAGCGCGAATCTCGATCGCGTTGTAATCCCGGTGCCGGGACTGCGCGCAAGCCAGCTGCCCACCCTGCCCGGTTATGTGCAGAAGAAAAGCCGCTATCACCAGCAAGGTATTCACCTTGACACCCCGTGGCCTGGGATCGGCAATCGGCACAGCGCCGGGGTGCAGGCCATGCACCAGTCGCTCAAGGCCCAGGGCGTCAACTGCTACGTCTACTACCAGGTCGACTAACCCCTCCCCACCTCTGCCGCCATGCGCGGCGTGGAGACAATCATGAAAAAAGAACTGATCAAGATCAGCGTGTTTCAGCGCCGAAAATGGGGCGAAAACGGCACCCCTCTGTGTGCGCAAGCCATCCGCAATTACCTTCGCGACCGCAAGCTACCCGGCGAGCGCATCGGCAATATCTGGTACGTTGACTGGGCCGCCTACCAGCGGACCACTGGCAATGCACTGGTCGACATGGTGCTGAAAGGAGCTGCGTAATGGTTCCTCGACCAAGGAACAAGGCCAACAAAGGCCTGCCCCAGAACCTCTACTTCGATGCGCGCCGGGGAACTTACCGTTACCGGCGCCCAACGGATGGCAAGTGGTTTCAGTTCGGTGCCGATCGCGGCAATGCTATCGACGCCGCATCGCAACTGAACACCACCTTCCTGCGCGGCGGCGACCTCGTGGCTGCCGTCCTGGGCGAAACATCGATCACCATCGCGGAGTTTCTCGACACCTACGAGCGGGACGTTCTCCCGCCCCGGGAGCTGGCAAAGGCAACGCTCGATCTGTACGCAGTCAGGTTCAAGCAAGTCAGGGCCGCCCTCGGCGAGCGGCCGGTGGACCAAATCACCATCCGCATGGTTGCCGAGTTTCTGGAGCCACTGACCGCCCGCGCCAGCAACCAGGCCCGGGCAATCCTAATTGACGTATTCAACCACGCTGCGGCGAAGGGCCTTTGCCCGGACAACCCCGCGGCCAGCACCATCCCCAAGATCGAGAAGAAGCAGCGCAAGCGCCACACCGTCGAGGGCCTCAAGGCCATCCGCGAGAAATCCCCGCGCTGGCTGCAGAACGCGATCGACCTGGCATTGATCACCGCACAGCGACGCGGCGACATCCTCAACATGAAGTTTGAAGATGCGAGGGACGGATTTCTGTACGTGGTCCAGAGCAAGACCGAGAAGGCATCTGACGCCGGTTGGCTGAAAATCAAGATCACCGACCAACTGGGCGAAGTGCTGACCAGATGCCGGGACGACATCCTGTCGCCGTATCTGGTGCATCGCCGGCCGGAACGAAAGAAGAAGCGCGAAGGAAAGGACCACTGGACGAAGGTGGATGAGAGGTTTCTCACCCGAGCCTTCAAGGATGCGAGGGATGCCGCCGGCTGTTACAACGACCTCAAAGAGGAAGAGATGCCGGGGTTTCATGAAGTGCGCGCCCTATCCCTTCACCTGTACAAGCGAGCAGGCAAAGACGGCCAGAAGATCGCCGGACATGCTACCGAAGGCATGACCAGGAACTACCAGAAAGGGCACGAAGATGTGGTGTGGTCCGAGGTCGAAGCTGACCTGGATATCGGCGATTTCGCCGGGTAGTTTTGCGCGAGTTTTGCGCATGTTTTGCGCGGGCACAAAAAAGCCGGTTCAGATAACCGGCTTAACTGCCTGATTTTACTCAGTAAATAATGGTCGGGACGGAGTGATTCGAACACTCGACCCCTTGCACCCCATGCAAGTGCGCTACCGGGCTGCGCTACGCCCCGACTGGGCTTGAAGCATGTTCTCCTAGTTGCTAAGAACGTTGAAGAATGTACCCTAACCTTTTGAATTATGGAAGCATTTTTTCCAAAATTCCCGGCCCGATAAGGGCTACTTCTTCAGCACCACCAACACATCTTCCAACTCGACAATCATCTGCCGAATCAGCTGTTTGTACTGGGTGGTGTCGTCCTTGGCTTCATCGCCAGAGAGGCGCAAACGCGCCCCGCCGATGGTGAAGCCCTGGTCGTACAGCAATGCGCGGATCTGACGGATCATCAGCACGTCCTGGCGCTGATAGTACCGCCGGTTACCGCGGCGCTTCACCGGGTTGAGTTGCGGGAATTCCTGCTCCCAGTAGCGGAGCACGTGCGGTTTTACCGCACAAAGCTCGCTCACTTCACCAATGGTGAAGTAGCGTTTGCCTGGAATCGGCGGAAGCTCGTCGTTATGACTTGGTTCCAGCATAGGCCTCAACTCGGGCTTTCAACTTCTGCCCTGGACGAAAGGTGACGACTCGACGCGCCGTGATCGGGATCTCTTCCCCGGTCTTGGGGTTGCGGCCCGGCCGCTGGCGTTTGTCACGCAGGTCAAAATTGCCGAATCCGGACAATTTGACCTGCTCGTTGTCTTCCAGAGCGTGCCTGATTTCCTCAAAGAACAGTTCAACCAATTCCTTGGCTTCACGTTTGTTCAGGCCCAGCTCCTCGTACAGCCGTTCGGCCATCTCAGCTTTCGTCAGAGCACCCATACGCTATTTCCTTAACGTGGTGTTCAACCTTTGTTCGAGCGAGGTGAGGATGTTTTGTGTCGCGGTGTTCACCTCTTCATCATTAAGAGTGCGCGACGGATGCTGCCAGGTCAAGCCTACGGCGAGGCTTTTTCTATCAGGATCAATGCCTTTACCCTGATAAACATCAAACAGCCTGAGGTCCGTGAGCCATTCGCCTGCATTGTCACGAATTACTTCAAGCACCGAGCTCGAAGCAACATCACGTCCTGCGACCAAGGCCAGGTCACGACGGACTTCCGGGAATTTCGACAGCTCGCTGAACTTCGGCAGGCGGCCATCGGCCACTTCGCCCAGGACCAGCTCGAAGACGAACACCGGACGATCGAGGCCGAGGGTCTTGGCCAGCTCCGGGTGGATGGCACCCAGGTAGCCGACTTCTCGACCATTACGCTCGATGCGTGCCGTCTGGCCCGGGTGCAGCGCCGGGTGTTGGCCCGGTACGAAGCTGAACTCGGCGAGCGAACCGGAGAAGCCCAGCACCGCTTCTACGTCTGCTTTCACGTCGAAGAAGTCGATGCTGTCACGACCGTTGGCCCAACCTTCCGGCAGGCGGCTGCCGCAGACGACACCGGCGAGCATTGGCTCTTGCTTGAGGTCGCCCAGCTGGCCGACGAAGCGCAGGCCGCTTTCGAACATGCGTACGCGGTCTTGCTGACGGTTGAGGTTGTGCTGCAGCGACTTGACCAGGCCCGGCCACAGGGAGGCACGCATGGCCGCCATGTCGCTGGAGATCGGGTTGGCCAGCAGCAGCGGCTCGACGCCCGGGCTGAACAGCTCGAACAGTTTCGGGTCGATGAAGCTGTAGGTGATCGCTTCCTGATAGCCACGGGCAACCAGCAGACGGCGCAGGGCCGGCAGTTCGCCACGGGCTTCGGCCTTGGCCTGCGGGGCCAGGCGCGCTTGCGGGTAACGCACCGGCAGGCGGTTGTAGCCGTACAGGCGGGCCAGTTCTTCGATCAGGTCGACTTCCAGGCTGATGTCGAAGCGATGGCTTGGTACTTCGACCTGCCACTGCCCTTCGCCGACGGTGGTTTTCAGGCCCAGGCCGTTGAGCAACTGCTCGACGTCGGCGCTGGCCATTTCCATGCCCAGCATCTGGGTCAGACGCTCGGCACGCAGGGTGATCGGCGCAACCTTCGGCAGGTGTGCTTCGCTGGTGACGTCGACCACAGGGCCGGCTTCGCCGCCGACGATTTCCAGCAGCAGGCCAGTGGCACGCTCGATGGCTTCGCGGGCCAGCTGCGAGTCGACGCCGCGCTCGTAGCGGTGCGAGGCATCGGTGTGCAGGCCGTAGGAACGCGCCTTGCCAGCGACGGAGATCGGCTCGAAGAAGGCGCTTTCGAGGAAGATGTCGCGGGTGGTGGCGGAAACACCGCTGTGCTCGCCACCCATGACGCCGGCGATGGCCAGGGCGCGGGAGTGGTCGGCGATGACTAGGGTATCGCTACGCAGCGCCACTTCCTGACCGTCGAGCAGCACCAGCTTCTCGCCCTCCTCGGCCATGCGCACGCGGATGCCGCCGTTGATCTCGGCGAGATCGAAGGCGTGCATCGGCTGGCCCAGTTCGAGCATCACGTAGTTGGTGATGTCGACGGCAGCGTCGATGCTGCGCACGTCGGAACGACGCAGGCGCTCGACCATCCACAGCGGGGTCGGGCGCGACAGGTCGACGTTACGGATAACGCGGCCCAGGTAGCGTGGGCAGGCTGCTGGAGCCAGCACTTCAACCGGGCGCACTTCGTCGTGGGCGGCAGCAACGGCCGGCACTTCCAGCGGGGTGACCGCGACGTCGTACAAGGCGCCGACATCACGCGCCAGGCCGGCGATGGACAGGCAGTCGCCACGGTTCGGGGTCAGGCCGATCTCGATGCTGGCGTCGTCCAGATCCAGGAACACGCGAATGTCTTCGCCCACCGGCGCGTCGGCAGCCAGTTCCAGCAGGCCGTCGTTCTCTTCGCTGATCTGCAGCTCGGCCGCCGAGCACAGCATGCCGTTGGACTCAACGCCACGCAGCTTGGCTTTCTTGATCTTGAAGTCGCCCGGCAGTTCGGCGCCGATCATCGCGAACGGGATCTTCAGGCCAGGGCGCACGTTTGGCGCGCCGCACACTACCTGGAAGGTCTCGCTGCCGCTGCTGACCTGGCATACACGCAGTTTGTCGGCGTCGGGGTGTGGTTCGGTGCTCAGCACCTCACCGACGACGATGCCGCTGAACTGACCGGCAGCCGGGGTTACGCTGTCGACTTCAAGACCGGCCATCGAAAGACGGGCAACCAGCTCGTCTCGGGATACCTGCGGGTTGACCCAACCGCGCAGCCATTTTTCACTGAATTTCATCCTGCTCTCCTGAAAGATTCGTTACGGGTGCGCGACCTAGCGAAATTGCGCAAGGAACCGCAAGTCGTTGTCGAAGAACAGGCGCAAATCGTTGACGCCGTAACGCAGCATGGCCAGGCGCTCGGCGCCCATGCCGAAGGCAAAGCCCTGGAACTCTTCAGGGTCGATGCCAGACATGCGCAGCACGTTCGGGTGAACCATGCCGCAACCCATGACTTCCAGCCAGCCGGTCTGTTTGCACACACGGCAACCTTTGCCGCTGCACATCACGCACTGGATGTCGACTTCAGCCGATGGCTCGGTGAAGGGGAAGAAGGACGGACGGAAACGCACCGCCAGTTCCTTTTCGAAGAACACCCGCAGGAATTCTTCGATGGTGCCTTTGAGGTCGGCGAAATTGATGTCGCGATCGATCAGCAGGCCTTCGACCTGGTGAAACATCGGCGAGTGGGTCAGGTCCGAGTCGCAGCGGTAGACGCGGCCCGGGCAGACAATGCGGATCGGCGGCTGGCTGGACTCCATGGTCCGCACCTGCACCGGCGAGGTGTGGGTACGCAGCAGCATGTTGGCATTGAAATAGAAGGTGTCATGCATTGCCCGGGCCGGGTGGTGGCCGGGAATGTTGAGTGCTTCGAAGTTGTGGTAGTCGTCTTCGACCTCAGGGCCTTCGGCGATGCCGTAGCCGATGTGGGTGAAGAACTGCTCGATGCGCTCCAGGGTGCGGGTGATCGGATGCAGACCACCGGAGGTCTGGCCACGGCCCGGCAGGGTCACATCAATGCACTCGGCAGCCAGACGGGCGCTGAGCTCGGCTTCTTCGAAAGCCGCTTTGCGCGCGTTGAGCACCTCGGTGACGCGTTCCTTGGCGTCGTTGATCAGCGCGCCAACTTTTGGCCGCTCTTCGGCAGGCATGTTGCCCAGGGTCTTCATCACCTGGGTCAGTTCGCCTTTCTTGCCAAGGAATTGAACCCGGATCTGTTCCAGGGCATTGATGTCTTCAGCGCGTTCCACGGCCTCCAGGGCTTGGGAGACCAGCGCGTCCAGGTTTTCCATGTACAGACTCCAGATACAAAATAGGGGAAGAGCGCAGGCTCTTCCCCTATTAAGACGTTAACACCTGGCGCCGGAAATGACGCCGGGTGATTGTCGGGGTACTTAAGCCAGCGAGGCTTTAGCTTTCTCGACAATCGCAGCAAACGCCGCTTTTTCGTTCACTGCCAGATCAGCCAGAACCTTACGGTCGATTTCGATCGACGCTTTTTTCAGGCCAGCGATCAGGCGGCTGTAGGACAGACCGTTGATACGCGCACCAGCGTTGATACGAGCGATCCACAGAGCGCGGAACTGACGTTTTTTCTGACGACGGTCGCGGTAGGCGTATTGGCCTGCCTTGATGACCGCTTGCTTGGCAACACGGAATACGCGCGAGCGTGCGCCGTAGTAACCTTTAGCCAGTTTCAGAATTTTCTTGTGACGCTTACGAGCGATGACGCCACGCTTTACACGAGCCATGAGTAACTTCCTCTATCTAGAACCAAAAATTAACGAAGGCGCAGCATGCGCTCGACTTTTGCCACGTCCGACGCGTGCAGCAGGCTGCTACCGCGAAGTTGACGCTTACGCTTGGTCGACATTTTGGTCAGGATGTGGCTCTTGAAAGCGTGCTTGTGCTTGATGCCGTTAGCGGTTTTCAAAAAACGCTTGGCTGCACCGCTTTTGGTTTTCATCTTTGGCATGTTCGGATACTCCGCATTCAGTTGATAAACATAACCGCAAGGCCTGCCGTGCCCTGGTGGTTATTTCTTTTTCTTGGGGGCGATGACCATCAAAAGCTGGCGTCCTTCCATCTTAGGATGCTGTTCGACGGTCCCGTATTCGGCGAGATCAGCTTCGATCCGCTTCAACAGTTCCATACCCAGCTCCTGGTGGGCCATCTCACGACCACGGAATCTCAGAGAGATCTTGGTCTTGTCCCCATCACTAAGGAAACGTACCAGGTTGCGTAGTTTTACCTGGTAATCCCCTTCCTCCGTCCCTGGACGAAACTTGATTTCTTTGATCTGGATGATCTTCTGGTTCTTCTTCGCTGCGGCCTGTTGCTTCTTCTTTTCGAACAGGCTCTTGCCGTAGTCCATGACTTTGCAGACAGGAGGTACGGCATCAGCAGAGATTTCTACCAGATCCAGCTTCGCTTCTTCAGCGATACGAAGCGCTTCATCAATCGAGACGATGCCCAACTGCTCGCCGTCAACGCCAATTAACCGAACCTCGCGTGCCGAGATATTCTCGTTGATCGGGGCTTTCGGTACAGCTCGTTTGTCTTGTCTCATATCACGCTTAATAGTAATTACTCCGAATCTTGGCGACCACGCCGGGAAACCGCTTGCGCGAGCAAGTCCGCGAACTGGGCGACGGGCATCGAGCCCAGGTCTGCACCTTCACGGGTACGCACAGCGACAGTTTGCGTTTCGACTTCCCGATCCCCGATAACCAGGAGATAAGGAACCTTGAGCAAGGTATGCTCGCGGATCTTAAAGCCAATTTTCTCATTTCTCAAGTCGGACTTGGCACGGAAACCGCTTTCGGCCAGAGTTTTTTCCACTTGTTGAGCAAATTCAGCCTGTTTGTCGGTGATATTCATGACCACCGCCTGGGTTGGCGCAAGCCAGGCCGGGAACGCACCTTCGTAGTGCTCGATGAGAATTCCGACGAAGCGCTCGAACGATCCGAGGATGGCGCGGTGCAGCATTACTGGATGCTTGCGGCCGTTGTCTTCGGACACAAATTCTGCGCCCAGACGGATCGGCAGGTTGAAGTCGAGCTGCAGGGTACCACACTGCCAGACGCGGCCCAGGCAGTCCTTGAGCGAGAACTCGATCTTCGGACCGTAGAAGGCGCCCTCGCCCGGCTGCAGGTCGTACGGCAGCCCGGCGCTGTCCAGTGCGGCAGCCAGTGCGGCTTCGGCGCGATCCCACAGCTCATCGGAACCCACGCGCTTTTCAGGGCGGGTGGACAGCTTCATTTCGATGTCTTTAAAGCCGAAGTCGGCGTAGACATCCATGGTCAGCTTGATGAACGCAGCGGATTCGGACTGCATCTGCTCTTCGGTGCAGAAGATGTGCGCATCGTCTTGAGTGAAGCCACGCACACGCATGATCCCATGCAGGGCACCGGACGGCTCGTTACGGTGGCAGGCACCGAACTCGGCCAGACGCAGCGGCAGCTCGCGGTAGCTCTTCAGGCCCTGGTTGAACACCTGCACGTGGCAAGGGCAGTTCATTGGCTTGATGGCGTAGTCGCGGTTTTCCGACTGGGTGGTGAACATGTTGTCGGCGTAGTTGGCCCAGTGGCCAGACTTTTCCCACAGCGAACGGTCAACAACCTGCGGCGTCTTGATCTCCAGGTAGCCGTTCTCGCGCTGGACCTTGCGCATGTACTGTTCCAGTACCTGGTACAGGGTCCAGCCGTTAGGGTGCCAGAACACCATGCCCGGCGCTTCTTCCTGGAGGTGGAACAGGCCCAGGCGCTTGCCGATTTTACGGTGATCGCGTTTTTCCGCTTCTTCGATGCGCTGAATGTAGGCAGCCAGCTGCTTCTTGTCGGCCCAGGCGGTGCCGTAGACGCGCTGCAGCTGCTCGTTCTTGGCATCACCGCGCCAGTAGGCGCCGGACAGCTTGGTCAGCTTGAACGATTTCAGGAAACGCGTGTTCGGCACGTGCGGACCGCGGCACATGTCGACGTATTCTTCGTGGTAGTACAGGCCCATGGCCTGTTCATCCGGCATGTCTTCGACCAGGCGCAGCTTGTAGTCTTCGCCACGGGCCTTGAACACTTCGATCACCTCGGCGCGCGGGGTGACCTTTTTGATGACGTCGTAATCGGTGTCGATCAGCTGCTGCATACGCTGCTCGATGGCAGCCATGTCGTCAGGCGTGAAAGGACGCTCGTAGGCGATGTCGTAATAGAAGCCTTCGTCGATGACCGGACCGATGACCATTTTCGCGGTCGGATACAGCTGCTTGACCGCGTGGCCGACCAGGTGGGCGCACGAGTGACGGATAATCTCCAGCCCCTCTTCGTCCTTGGGCGTGATGATTTGCAGACGGGCGTCGTGTTCGATCAGGTCGCAAGCATCGACCAGCTGGCCGTCGATTTTACCGGCGACGGTGGCCTTGGCCAGGCCGGCACCAATGGATGCGGCGACTTCGGCTACGGATACAGCCTTGTCGAAGGAACGTTGACTGCCATCGGGAAGAGTAATAATGGGCATGGCGCCTCCTCTCCTAGTGGTGACCCCTACCAAAGGTCACGTGGGTTGGGATGAGCCAGTACGCGATCCGCCCCTGTCTTTGCACAAGCAAAGCCTGCCTCACAGTGGCAGAAGCCCGAAAGCCTGCCAGGGAACGAACCAGAGTGACTGGAGTAAAACGAACAAAGGATCCGGGGCGGCAAAAGGCCGAACATCCCGAGCCGGACATGCTAGCACAAAGCTTTTGCACGATTGACCGCAGATTGACCGCCCAGGCAGAAATATTCGGAATTTACGCCGAAGCGGTGAACTTGAACGGATTTTTTCCGCTCAGAGTTTGTGAATCGACCTACTCTTGTGAGACTCGACCCCAAGGAGTGCTTGGCTATGCGACTTCAGTCTTTTCTCGCCCTGGCGGCTTCTGCCCTGTTGCTGCCGCTGGGCGCCAATGCCGGCAAGCTGCCCGCCGACTACCAGACGTCCTGCGTGGCTCAGGCGCAGAAGCAGCAAGGCGTGACCAAGGACAAAGCCGAAGCGCACTGCAGCTGCGCCGCAAAGGTGCTCGAAAAAAACCTCACCGATGAGCAGATCAAGGACCTGGACACCCTGCAGGATGGCGTAAATGCGACACTAATGGAGAACACGCGAAAACAGGTCGCAGCTGCCTGCACCCCGAAAAAATAGGCCTTTGGCCAGGTAATCCATCGCTAATTTGCTCCAGATCAGCAATCTGCGAAGGTAAAAGGGGCTACAAGCCCATAATTAGACTATGATGTCTTGGTGCACCCTGTTGGCCTCGGCAACACCGCACTACTGAAAATCATGTTTCTTGGAGATACACCCATGTCTAATCGCCAAACCGGCACCGTAAAATGGTTCAACGATGAGAAAGGCTTCGGCTTCATCACTCCACAAGGTGGCGGCGACGACCTGTTCGTTCACTTCAAGGCTATCGAATCCGACGGTTTCAAAAGCCTGAAGGAAGGCCAGACTGTCTCCTTCGTTGCCGAAAAAGGCCAGAAGGGCATGCAGGCTGCACAAGTTCGTCCAGAGTAAGATCTGACCGAATAAAAAACCCGTCCATGTGACGGGTTTTTTTGTGCCTGTTTTTTGGGATCAGCCGCAGTTGACGCGAACAACCACGCCTTGCGCATCAGTGTGCAGGTTCAGGCGCTCGGAGCGGTAATCCATGGTCATGGCATCATGCGGTCCAAGGGCATGGGCCAGTTGCGAGCCGCTGGCCTTGCGCGCCTGCTCGATCAACACCGGGGTAGCCTGCTTGCCGACGGCGAACTCAGCGCCGCTGGCCTGGCAACGGCCGTCATTGTTCGCCGCCCCAGCCTCAGGCGCCTTCGACGACGAACCGCCAGTGCTGCTGCAACCCGCCAGAACGGTGACCGCCAACAGGCTCATCAATGATGCACGGAACATGAATCCTCCTTTGAATACGGGAATACTGCTGTCTATCTGACAGCTTCGCTGGTTTTTCGTTGCAAAACCCGCCAAGTCTGCCTGAGCCAGCGCACTCAGGTAAAAATGCAATCGTCACGGGATTTTGCACAAACCTCGTCGACACTCAGTACAGGTCAATGTAGTCGCTCGAGGGTTTCGGCCAGTTGCGCTTCAACACGTTGAACACCTGCAACACCCAACGCTCGTCCGCCGCCGCCTGTTCGCCAACGCAACCAGAACCGGCCGCCCAGGTTTCCAGGCGAAAGGCCAACCCCTCCAGCTCACGGCCACCGACCACTTGCGACAGCCAAGCGATACCGCCACGGTTGACCCGCAACTGGTTATGCAGCGCATTGCTGCCTGCGGCAAGCAGGCTACGCACGGATTCAAGGGTGAACTGTTCGGGGTTGTTCAAATCGATCTGCACAGCACTGTTCCGACACGCTGGAAACCGTTAGTTTGCCACGCCCCTGCGCTTATGCCTAAGTCGCAGTGCATTGGCAGGCTTGGGCATGATTTACTGAAGGCTTGGGCGGAGCGCAATGAGGCCTCCCTCTTCAAACGCCAGGACCCGGTATTTGAACCCACAGCGCACGCAGTTTTTTCGGAATGACTCATGACAAGCCATATCATCGATGCCGACATCAAGGTCAGATGGGCCGAGGGCCAGAGCGCCTACAGCCCCGCCAGCGCCGAAGAGTTGATGCTGATTGCCGTCGACCTGCTGGTCAAAGACCTGGGCAACGAAGCTGCGCGCAGCTTCGTCGATCAGGTCTTTGAACGCTATACGCCCCCTACTTCAGACGCGCAAGCCGCGTACTGAGCAGGTCGAAAAAGCCCTGGGCATCGCCACTGTCGACCCACATCACGTTACTCGGCTGCTCAAGGGTGTTGTACCAGTCAGCTATGGTCTGGCCGTAGGTCGGGCCTTCGCGGCTATCCACCTGCAGGTGAATCTGCCGCCCCTTGAACAGCTCGGGCTTGAGCAGATAGGCGATCACGCTGGCGTCATGCACCGGGCCTCCCGGCATGCCGTAGTGCGCCATGTCGGCCTTGACGTAGGCATTGAGAATATCCACCACCAGCTTGCTGGCCTGGTTGTTCACCGCTGCCAATTGTGAGAGCCGCGCTTCGCTGGTCAGCACCTTGTGGGTGACATCCAGGGGCAGGTAGGTCAGTTTGACCCCGCTGCTGAGCACCACTTCGGCGGCCTCCGGGTCGGCGAACAGGTTGAACTCGGCCACCGGGGTGATGTTGCCGCCGTTGAAGTGAGCACCGCCCATCACCACCACTTCCTTGATGCCCCTGGTGATCTCCGGCGCCTGGATCAGCGCCAGGGCCAGGTTGGTCTGCGGGCCGAGCATGGCCAGGGTGATGCTGTGCGGCTCGGCCTTGCCCAGGGTGTCGATCAGGTACTGCACAGCGTTGCCCTTGGCCAGGCCTAGCCTGGGCTCATGCACCGACACACCGGGCAAGCCCTCCTCGCCGTGAATGTTCGCCGCATAGATGGGCGTACGCAGCAACGGCTTGGGCGCACCGGCATACACCGCAATGTCCTCGCGCCCGCCCCATTCCCTGGCCAGCCGCGCATTGCGCGAGGTCTTGTCCAGACGCACGTTGCCGGCCACCGTGGTAATGGCGCGAATCTTCAGTTCATCCGGCGAGGCCATGGCCAACAGCAAGGCCACCACGTCGTCGGCACCGGGGTCGGTGTCGATGATCAGATCGATCGGTGCAGCCTGGGCGGCACCCGCCGACAGCAGGGACATCAGCAGTACTCCTTGGAGCAAACGTTTGGCAGGTTGGATCAGTTCAATCATTGGACACGTCCTTGTAAGGTAAGAATCTAGAAAGTGACGCCAGCGATCAAGGCGATATTGCTGTAGGGCTGACACTCACCGCTGCGCACCACGGCGCGGGCGCTGCGGCTGAGCTGCTTGAACTCGGCATGACTGAGCAGATTGCGGGCGCCGAGCTGACCATGGGCATGGCATTGCTCGATGGCGGTCAGGCCTGGGGGATTGGCCTTGAACATCTCGCTGGCGAGCACATGGCTTTCCACCTGCATCTCGCTCAGCACCGTGCGCAGGACACTGGCGAAGTCGGGTATCCCAGGCGTCAGTGCCAGGTCGATCAGCTCGACACCAGACGGCACCGGCAAACCGGCGTCGCCGATGACCAGGATGTCACCATGGCCTAGCGAGGCAATGAGCCGTGACAGGGCGATATTGAGCAAAGGCGTCTTTTTCATGGTTGCAGCTCGGCCAGGTAAGGGATCGAAGGCTGGGCTCCGGCGCGAGTGACCGAGAGGGCCGCGGCGCGCTGGCCGAAGGCAATCGCTTCGCCCTCCTCCATGCCCCGCGCCAGAGCGGCGGCAAAACCACCGACAAAAGTGTCGCCCGCCGCAGTGGTGTCCAGCGGTTGCACCACTGACGCCGGAAAGTGCTTGAAACCCTGGGCATTGGCGAATAACGCACCCTGGGCGCCAAGGGTGACGATGACGTTTTTCACCCCGAGGCTGCACAAGTGACTGGCCACGGCCTCGGCGCTGGCCAGGTCGGTCACCGGCAGCCCGGTCAGCGCCTGCGCTTCGCTTTCGTTGGGTATCAGATAGTCGATGGCGCTGTACCAGTTGAGCGGCAACGGGCCCGTGCACGGCGCCGGATTAAGGATCACAGTCTTGCCCAGGGCACGGCCACGCTCCAGGGTGTAGGCCACCGTCTGCGGCGGTACTTCCAGCTGGCAGATGATGACTTCGGCACCTTGCAGCAAGGCGTCGAAAGCCTGTACCGATTCAGGCAGCAACTGGCCGTTGCCACCGGGAATAATGACGATGGAGTTCTGGCTGCTGGCATCCACCACGATCAGCGCCAGGCCGCTCGATACCCCCGGACACACCGCTACGCCCTGACAGTCGATCTGCTCGTCGAGCAACGCCTGGCGCAGCTGTTGACCGTAGGCATCGTCGCCGACGTTGCCAATCATCGCCACCGCGGCACCCAAACGCGCCACGGCCACGGCCTGGTTGGCGCCCTTGCCGCCCGGCACGGTGGCAAAGGACTCGCCCGCCAGGGTCTCGCCGGCGCGCGGCAGGCGCTGGGCGCGGGCCACCAGGTCCATATTGAGGCTACCTACCACTACTACCTTGGCGTGCATGGGTGTTCTGTTCTCAGCGGTAATCATTGAAAAGATCCGGGCGTGGCGCGGTGGACTCACGCAGCACGATCTTCGGTGCAACGATGCGCTGCTCCGGCGCGCCGCGCAGAGGCTGGGCGATACGTGACAGCAACAGGGCCGCGGCGCTCTCACCCAGCTCGCGAATCGATTGACCGACCGTGGTCAGCGCCGGGAACACGTAGCGACTGAGCTGGATGTCGTCGAAACCGATCACCGACAGCTCGCCGGGCACGCAGATGTTGCGCTCGGCCGCAGCGCGCAACACGCCGATGCCGATCATGTCGTTACCGGCGAAGATCGCCGTCGGCCGCTGCCCATCGAGCAATTGCGCGGCAGCGGCATAACCGCCCAGGCTGGTGAAGTCGCTGTTGACGATGTGGTCTTCGCCCACCGTGACTCCAGCTTCGGCCAGGGCACGCTGGAACCCGGCCAGGCGCATTTGCGCCGTGCTGGTGCTGGCCGGGCCGCCGATGCAGGCGATATCACGATGCCCCAGGTCCAGCAGATGACGGGTGGCCAGGTAGGCGCCCAGCTCGTGATCGATGCGCACCAGATCGGCCTCAACCCCTTCCAGGGCGCGGTCAACGATAACCATCGGCGTGCGCACATTGGCCAGACTCCCCTGCAGGTCGCTGTCTTCACCCACCGAAGCGACGATCAAACCGTCGATGCGTTTTTCCAGCAGCACGCGCAGGTAGCTGCGCTGCTTTTGCGGGTTGTCGTCGGAGTTGCACAGGATCACGCAGTAGCCGTTGCGCTCGCAGGCATCCTCGATGCCCCGGGCCAGCTCGGCGAAGTACGGGTTGACGCTGTTGGGCACCAGCAGACCAATGGTGGCGGTGCTGCGCGCCTTGAGTGAACGGGCCACAGCGCTGGGCACGTAGTCGAGCTCGGCAATGGCCGCCTCGACTTTCAGGCGCACCGGTTCGCTGACCGGTCGGGTCTTGTTCAGTACATGGGACACGGTGGTGTAGGAAATCCCCGCCAGTGCCGCGACATCTTTGATGGTTGCCATGGGTCAGTTCCGCCGACTTGCACGTCGGCTACGGTAGGTGTCGAGGACCACGGCGATGACAATGACCGCCCCGGTGATAATGCGTTTGGTCGGCTCCGATGCGCCGATCTGGGCCAGGCCTGCAGCCAGCACGGAGATGATCAGCACGCCGAAGAAGGTGCTGATCACCGAACCGCGTCCGCCCATCAGGCTGGTGCCGCCGATGACCACGGCGGCGATGACCTGCAGCTCAAGGCCGGAGCCGGCATTGGGGTCGGCGGCCTCCAGACGGGAAATCTGGAACAGCGCGGCAAGGCCGGCCAACAACCCCATCAGTGAGAACACCAGGATCTTGTACGGACGCGGGTCGATACCGGCCAGGCGCACCGCTTCTTCGTTGGTGCCGATGCCGATCAGGTAGCGGCCGAACACCGTGCGAGTCAGCACCAACTGGGCGAGGATGATCACCAGTAGGGCGATGATGAACGACGGTGATATACCGAAAGCCAGTGGATTGGAAAGCCAGGCAAAGGCGTCGCCGATGTAGGCGGTGCGCGAGTTGGTCAGCTGATAGGCCACGCCCCGGGCCATTTCCAGCACACCCAGGGAAACGATGAAGGACGGAATCCGCCAGGCCACGGTAATCGAACCGGTGATGCTCCCGGCCAGCGCCGCCACACCCATGCCAAGCAAGGCGGCCGGCAGCACACTCCAACCCCAGCCGAGAATTGCCACGCTGACTGCCGAGGCCGCCAGGGCCAGCACCGAGCCTACCGAGAGATCGATGCCGCCGATGATCAGGACGAAGGTCATGCCCACCGCCAACACCATCAGGTCGGGGATCTGGTTGGCCAGGGTGCTGAAGGTGCCGTAAGACAGGAAATGACTACTGAGAAAGGAAAACAGCACGATCATTGCCAGCAAGGCGCCGGCCAGGCCCAGGTAAGTACCCAGGCCGTAATAGCTGCTGTTGCGCTTGGCGCTCGGAGCAGCAGTGTCCACTGGAGTGGTTTTCATGAAGTTGTCCTGGGTGCTGCTTCATGCAGCAACGCATCACGTTTCTGATAGCCGGCGAAGGCCGCGGCCAGTAATTGATCCTGGGTCCAATGTTCGCGCTCGAAGGTGTCAATCAGGCGCCCGGCACTGAGCACGCCAATGCGGTCACAGATCAGCATCAGTTCGCGCAGGTCACTGGACACCACCACCAGCGCCTTGCCCTGGCGCGCCAGCTCGGCGAGCAAGCCGTAGATGTCGAATTTGGCACCGACGTCGATGCCACGAGTCGGTTCGTCGAACAGCAGCACCGTGCAGTCACGTTCTAGCCAGCGGCCAATCACCACCTTTTGCTGGTTGCCGCCAGACAGCTCGCCGACCACCTGCTCGGGGCTGGAACTGCGAATGCGCATGGCACTGATCTGGCGCTGGGCCAGCTCACGTTCGGCTTTACTGTCGAGCACGCCGGCACGGGAAATCGCCGGCAGGTTACCCAAGGCGATGTTGGCGCTGATCGATTGCGACAGCAGCAAGCCTTCGCCCTTGCGGTCCTCGGTGATCAGGGCAATGCCCTCGCGCACGGCAGCCACCGGCGAGTCGACCTGCACTGCACGCAAAGGATTACCCAGCTCGATACTGCCGCTGTCGGCGCGGTCGGCGCCGTAGATCAGGCGCAGCAATTCGGTACGGCCGGCGCCGATCAGCCCGGAGATGCCGAAGATTTCACCACTGCGGACCTCGAAGGACACTTCACGGACCTTGTCGGCGCGGCTCAGGCCATTGACCTTGAGGATCGGTGCGCCGATCTGGCGTTGACCCAGGTCGATGTGCTCGGCCAGTTCGCGGCCGACCATCAGGTTGACCAGCTCTGCGCTGCTGTAGCGCGCCATGGGTTCGACACACACCAGCTTGCCGTCGCGCAGCACGGCGATGCGCTGGGCGATGCGCTTGAGCTCTTCCAAGCGGTGAGAGATGTAGACGATGGCCACGCCGCGCTGCTGCAGGCGCTCGATCTGGGTGAACAGCAACTCGACCTCGCGCGCGGTGAGCATGGCCGTGGGCTCATCGAAGATCAGCACATGACAGTCGCCGATCAGGTTGCGGGCAATTTCCACCATCTGTTGGTGGCCGATGCCCAGCTCGCCGACCGGGGTGTCCGGGTCGATGGCATCCAGGCCGACCTGGGCCATGGCCGCCTGGGCCAGTTGGCGCAGGCGCTTGCGGCTGATCCAGCCGCCACGGCTGGGCAGGTTGTCGAGAAACAGGTTCTCGGCCACCGTCAGGGTCGGTAGCAGGTTGAGCTCCTGCATGACCATGCGCACGCCAAGGCGCTCGGCGGCGGCACGGCTGCCGGGCTGATAAGACTGACCCTGATAGTGCATCTGCCCGGTGGTGGCCGTTTCAAGGCCGCCGATGATTTTCGACAAGGTACTCTTGCCCGCCCCGTTCTCACCGGTAAGGGCCAGCACCTCGCCACGGTACAAACTCAGATCGATATCGCCCAGCACCGGCTGGGCGTAGGTCTTGCCGATTGCGCTGACTGAAAGTACGACATCCGCAGTCGCTGACATTGCCTGTTCTCCTGGCGCCTGCCGTCGGGCAGGCGCACCGTGCGACTACTTGTTGGTAACCAGCTCGACCGGTGTCTGGATGACATTGTCGGCATCCACTTCAGGCTTTTCGCCTTTGAGCATCTTCAGCGCTGCCTCGATGCCGAACACCGCCTGTTTGGCGGCGTACTGGTCGGCGGTGGCAAGCACGCGACCGTCCTTGAGCATCGGCTTGATGGCGTTGATGTTGTCGTAACCGACCACCTGGACCTGACCGGCCTTGCCCGCCGCGCGTACCGCCGAGACCGCGCCCAGGGCCATGCTGTCGTTACCGGCCAGCAGCGCCTTGAGTCCGGGGTGGGCATTGAGCATGGCGGCGGCGACCGCATTGCCCTTGGCAATTTCCCAGTCGCCCGACTGCACCGAGACGATCTTGATCTGCGCTGCTTCCATCGCATCCTTGAAGCCGGCCGTACGCTGCTGGGCGTTAGTGGTGGTCGATACGCCTTCGATGATGCCGACCTCGTCACCAGCCTTGAGCTTCTCCTTGGCCAGGTACTCACCCACCAGGCGCGCGCCCTTGCGGTTGTCAGGGCCCACGAACGGCACGCTGAGGTTCTTGCTCTTGAGCACCTCGGGATCCAGGCGGTTGTCGATGTTGACCACAGTGATGCCGGCATCCATGGCTTTTTTCACCACCGGCACCAGGGCCTTGGAGTCGGCCGGCGCAATGACCAGGGCGTTGACCCCGGAAACGATCATCTGCTCGACAATGCGAATCTGATTGCCGGAATCGGTCTCGTCCTTGATGCCGTTGGAGACCAGGTCGAAGTCGGCGGCGTGCTCTTTCTGGTAGGCCTTGGCACCGTCTTCCATGGTCAGGAAGAACTCGTTGGCGAGGGATTTCATTACCAGGGCGACCTTGGGCTTTTCATCCGCCTGGACCTGGGACAGGGGCGTTGCGAGGGAGAGCGAGGACAGTACGGCGACCGCCAAAAGGCGTCCTGCGAACGGCAGCTTCATGGGATTACTCCGAATCTTATGATTTTTATCGGCTCGCAAACGTTTGCGTTAGCTCACTATGCGAACGCAACCAGCCTTTGTCAAATTCGCCGCCGCAAACGCACTGGAAGTTGCATGTCGGAATTATCGTCAAATTAACCGGAAAACCGAACCCCAAAGCAGTAATTATTCGGATTTCCGAACAGCAAGACACCCAGCCAGTCCTTCTCAGACCATTTAAAATTCATATAAATCAATAGATTGAACATGAAATACGACGAGCGGCAGAGCTGGCCCGTTTTCTGCTCCCTCCTGCCAGCTACACAGCGAACTCCATTCATAAGAGAGATCAACGATGAAAGCTGCGCTTAACTCCTTCGTTCCGGGCGCTTTGGCCCTGCTGCTGTTACTGCCCGCAGGCGTCAACGCCAAGGAAGTGGAGAATCAACAGAAACTGGCCAACGTGGTGATCCTCGCCACCGGCGGCACCATCGCAGGCGCCGGCGCCAGCGCCGCCAACAGCGCGACCTACCAGGCCGCCAAGCTGGGGGTGGACAAGCTGATCGCTGGCGTTCCGGAACTGGCAAACCTTGCCAATGTGCGCGGCGAACAGGTGATGCAGATCGCCTCCGAAAGCATCAACAACGACAACCTGCTGCAACTGGGCAAGCGCGTTGCCGAGCTTGCCGACAGCAAGGACGTTGACGGTATCGTCATCACCCACGGTACCGACACCCTGGAAGAGACCGCCTACTTCCTCAACCTGGTAGAGAAGACCGACAAGCCGATCGTGGTCGTGGGCTCGATGCGTCCGGGCACCGCGATGTCCGCCGATGGCATGCTCAACCTGTACAACGCCGTGGCGGTTGCCAGCAACAAGCAATCGCGCGGCAAAGGCGTACTGGTGACCATGAACGACGAGATCCAGTCGGGTCGTGACGTCAGCAAAACCGTCAACATCAAGACCGAAGCCTTCAAGAGCCCATGGGGCCCGCTGGGCATGGTGGTCGAGGGTAAATCCTACTGGTTCCGCCTGCCTGCCAAGCGTCACACCATGGATTCGGAATTCGACATCAAGAACATCAGCAGCCTGCCTGCCGTGGACATCGCCTACGGCTACGGCAACGTCACCGATACCGCCTACAAAGCCCTGGTTCAGGGCGGCGCCAAGGCGATCATCCACGCCGGTACCGGCAATGGTTCGGTGTCGTCGCGCGTGGTGCCTGCCCTGCAGGAACTGCGCAAGGAAGGCGTGCAGATCATTCGTTCCTCCCACGTCAACGCCGGCGGCTTCGTGCTGCGCAACGCCGAGCAGCCTGACGACAAGAACGACTGGGTCGTGGCCCACGACCTGAACCCGCAAAAAGCCCGGATCCTGGCCATGGTCGCCCTGACCAAGACCCAGGACAGCAAAGAGCTGCAGCGGATCTTCTGGGAATACTGAGTCAAGTACCCCTCCGGCACTTGCCCGTCTTGTAGGACGGGCAAGCATGCCTCACCTATCCTCGGCAAAAAAACTTTAAACAGACCGCAGCAAACTGCGCGGTTTGCGGTCGAATGCGCTCTTTCACCGACGAGCTGTTGCGAAATTGCTTACAGTAAAATACTGTATGCGCATACAGCTAAATAAGGAACGTTTCGTGGCCACCACTTCCGCCCCTGCCAGCAGTTACGAGCAACTGGGCATTCGCATCCAGAAAATCATCAATTCACCGACCGCACAAAAGGCCCGGGCCGCACTGATCTTCCGCCTCGAGCATGAATCCCCCGACGATTGGGCGACCTTGCTTGAGGAAATCGCCGAGAACGACAACGTCACCCTCGCCTACCGCGATGACGGTGGCGTGCAGATTTTCTGGGTTGTGCCAAAGGAAGATTGAACCCGCATGAGAGTTTCGTTTTTTGCAGTCGCTTGCCTGCTGTTCAGTGTCACCACCGCCCACGCCGATGCACCCCGTACCTTCAGCGAAGCCAAGAAAGTCGCCTGGCGCCTGTATGCACCGCAGTCCACCGAGTTTTACTGTGGCTGCAAGTACAACGGCAACAAGGTTGATCTCGCCGCGTGCGGCTACATCCCGCGCAAAAACGCCAACCGCGCTTCGCGTATTGAATGGGAGCACATCGTTCCGGCCTGGCAGATCGGCCATCAGCGCCAGTGCTGGCAAGACGGCGGGCGCAAGAACTGCACGCGCAACGACAAGGTCTACCAGCGCGCCGAAGCCGACCTGCACAACCTGGTGCCGAGCATTGGCGAGGTCAACGGTGACCGCAGCAACTTCAGTTTCGGCTGGCTGCCCGAGCAGCGTGGGCAGTACGGTTCATGCCTGACCCAGGTCGACTTCAAGGCCAAGAAGGTCATGCCGCGCCCATCGATCCGCGGGATGATTGCGCGCACCTACTTCTATATGAGCAAGCAGTACAGCCTCAAGCTGTCCAAGCAGGACCGCCAGCTCTATGAAGCCTGGAACAAGACCTACCCGCCGCAGCCCTGGGAGCGCCAGCGCAATCAGCGAGTGGCCTGCGTGATGGGGCACGGCAATGAGTTTGTCGGCCCGGTGAACCTCAGTACCTGCGGCTGAGGATCAAGCCAGCGCCTGCAGGTAGGCGCTGGCCTGCTGGTAACGGGCCAGGCGGGCCATGTCTTCCGGGCCGGGAATGGCGATGCGCGAGAGGTCGCTGTTGTCGGCAAGGTCGGCAAGCTTCACCACCCGCGCCAACGGGTCGCCGCCCAGGCGAATGACAAACGCCTCATAACTTTCCTCATCGCGGCGGCTCAGCGCCTGCACCGCCGCCAGGATCTTCAGGGCAAAGCCCTCACGGGCCAGGCCCGACAAGGTCATGGGCGAGTCTTCGAGCACATCGTGCAACACGGCGACGATGCGCTGCTCGACCGTCGAGACCCGCAGCATCACCCGCAGCGGGTGCAGGATATAGGCTGCGCCACCTTTGTCCTGTTGCCCTTCATGCGCCCTGGCCGCCACCGCAATGGCCCGTTCAAGCGTAGACATAAGGCCCTCCTGCTCAACGTTCGCGTCGCTTCAGACGCGCCATGCTGTAGACGTCGGTCAACCTGCCGTCTCGCAAAGCATAGTCAAGCAATTGTCCTTCGACATCAAAGCCATGGCGCTTATAAAGGGCCAATGCCGGTTGATTGTCGGTGTATACGGTCAGCTCGACGCGCTGCAGCCCCATCCAGTTGTCTGCCACCTCGAGCACGGCCGCCAGCAAGCGACTGTCGAGCCGTGAGCGCACGAGGCCGGGAAAGGCGCTGGCTAGCGCGTTGCGCCGTGCTGGATGACCACCGAGTCGGTACCCAGGCGCGCCATCACATCGGCCTGCTTCGCTTCGGCGTCAGCCTTGCTCTGGAACGGGCCGAGCAGCACCACTGGCTTGCCGTCACGGTAGGCCACCGACGAGGGGATCTGCTTCTCGATCAGGCGTGCGGTCATGTCGCTGAGGGCGCCCATATTCGGGCCCTGGACGATTTCGACGTCCCAGCCTTCAGGCGCTGGCTGGTCGGCCAGGGCGTCGGCGCGGCGCTGCAGGTCGGCACCACCGCAGATTTCCCGAATCTGCAGGTTGCTGTCCTTGTCGGCGAGGACAATCTCGTAGCCGTCGGCCTGCTTGATGGCCACGTAGCTGCGGTAAGGCAAGAAGACCCCGGCGTCATCCTTGCTGCGTACCTGGCCGCAGATGGCGCCCTGCTTGTCGATTCGTACGTTGCCGAACTTGGCCGTCTTGGGGTTGGGCAACTGCTCGGCAATCTGCTTGTGCACGCCTTCGACTTCATTTTCGCAACCGGCCAGAGCCAGCACCGCCATTACCACCGCCACTTTGCGCACGCGTCTATCTCCTGAATGCAAGCGGCGGATTTTAGCATTCCTGGCTGGATTTTAGGGCGCTATCGCGGAACGGGTGTGGTGCGGGCTTGCCCCGCGATAAGACTGTACAGACAACAGATTAGGTGCTGGCTGGATTACGATCGCGGGGCGAGTCCATTTAATTACAGCCAACACGCAAAAAGGGCGACCCTTGCGGATCGCCATTTTTGTTACCACACAGCAGTGTGGATTTGTTTGGTAGGCACAATTGGACTCGAACCAACGACCCCCACCATGTCAAGGTGGTGCTCTAACCAACTGAGCTATGTGCCTGCTGTGGGGCGCATAATACGCAGGTATGTACCTGTCGTAAAGCGAAATTTCATAAAAAAATCAGCAGCTTTAGCCTTCCGCTAAAAACGCCGGAAATCGGCATAGGGGGCGGCCTTCATAGGCCGCGCCCCTGCCACACCACCCGGCATGCGGGTCCGCACCGGGCGGTTCGAGAGATTGAGGTTATGAGAGACGCACCAGACCCATCCTGTCGAACCAC
>NZ_JBOICA010000031.1:0-61762 GCF_050739775.1 Pseudomonas sp. | reverse complement strand
GTATGCCTATCTCAAGGACGTGCTGACGCGGTTGCCGACGCAGAAGGCCAGTGAGATCGACCAACTGCTACCGCATCAATGGATGTCGGGCTGACCTGAGCAAGGTGTGTTCCCCAACCGCTTACTAAGGATCTTTCGAGAAAGGGTTTCCAATGAAATGGCCACCACGGGCTTTTCAGTAGCAGCAGTGTCGATCAAACCTGATACAGGGACTGACTCCAGAGTGGCGGCAGCACAGGAGCGCCGTGAAAATATGCAGCGTCTGAAAGCTTAAGGGCTGAGGTGGCCCGAGGGCTAGGGGGTTCCAAGCCGGCTGTGGGGAGGCACTGGCGAGTGTCAGGCTCAAGTAGGGTTTCCGATCGCCCAAGCGATTTGCTCAAGCTCAACGGCGGAGAGCTGCTCACTAGCCTCTTTCCTCACGACCATGAAGGCCTCCTTATCCAGCGCTACCCGCCCACGCTCTGCAATTTCCGCACGATGAACAGGAAAAAGCCAAGTGGTCGAGCGAGTCATCGCTCGTATCAACTCGGCCTCATGCTTTGAAATCACTCCATAAGCAATACCAAGCAGCCAATACGCTACACACAAGTGGATAGGTTCTGCCTCATCGAACACGGCATCAACCCCTATGCCTTGACTCCGATAACTCGTATACCTCCGTCCTGGTAAGGGACGGAAATACTGGCTCGCGAATCCAGAAACCAGCCCCCCGTAAACATCACGCCAAAGCCATAGATACATCAAAAATCTCGCAGAATTGAAGCTCAGTTCAGAAACGCTTCCGCGTCTCACCTGAAGGTTGAGCCATTGCTGCGACCGTGCAATCAATCGCAGCAGAAAACGATTTTCCGCAAGAGCTAATTGTGAGCTCGAACTGGACAATGCGAAGTTGACCTGTAACCTGATAGCGGGACTGCCGACATATTCTTCAAATGCGACCCATGCTTTGTTTACGTAATTCAAGCGGGTCTCCTGTACCCTTCTCAGCAACACCGGCGATTCGTGCATGAGGCAAACAGCTGCGCCTTGGATACGCCAAGAACGACGCCACGCAGGTGCCTGATTGTTTGCCACATCACCACAGAGGCACTCGGGACAATACACGGTACTCGAATCAAACATCAGCAATGGCATGTCTGGCAGTCGGAAAACAGAAGCGCTGTGCACGCTGAAAAATGGCTCAAACGGTTGAGTAAAACTCTCGCTTGCCACCAGAGCATCTATGTCACCTGATATGCGATGGACGTGAGCTTTAATGTGCTCCTGAATAGCAGTCCGGTCGACGAAGCTGCCAAGAACCAGTCGTGCGAGCCAAGACGAGAGCGCTTCATCATAAATCGGGCTGAGCAGCCTTGAGCATACTGGCATGTCGTCCACCATTTTTGACAAGATCAATTACACGCGTCTAAACACACCTGGCATTGTTCAAACACCTTTACTGCCGTCGCGCCTACCAGCCCGCGCGTCTGCTGATGAATTGCACTAACATTAGGAGCAAAGGCGCTCCAGACTGAGAAGTTTTGTTTCACCAACTCCTGCACGAAAACGCCGTACCGTTTATCATTGGTCATTGGCGCCAATTTCAGGCACTCGGGCTTCAATGCTTCCAGAAGCTGGAGGTACTTCTTCATATCGCTTTGTGTTCCAGCGATCACAAGCTTCGCACCCATGGGTAACGACAAGAGGTATGTCAGCGAAGCATGCGTGCCCCGAGTGATATGGCGGGTGAACATAAGATACCGACCAGCATCATGGATCAAAAAATATCGATAATCGCGCATGGCTAGCACGCTTTCAAAAACTGCTGGCATCTTCTGGGTCGCATCTTTACGGATCGAGTTTGGCATCTTTAGCGCTTCGACGACACTTTGCAGAACAAAGCGTGGATCACTGTCGTCATCTTCATAAAGGGCAAGCGCCCGGCCTTTGCTTCGGCTCAATCTGCGCTCAACCTCATAGAGGACTGAACTCAACCCCGAGCCACGCTCGCCAGCGATCAAAATTACCCTTGGCTCTCTTTCCGACAACAACTCCAAGCATTTAGGGGTGACTACAGAATTCGGAAAAAATCGTACGCTAAGCCTCTGAGCCCCTAACGGCCGGCCTTTTCAAATGCGTCCATGACGATCTTGCCCAGCGACTCCATCACAGCCTTACGCTGTTCCAGACTGTCATCAGGAAGGTCGAGTACTTCGCAGGTAACTTGGCTTCCTCCCTGCGGCGCGGGTTGCAGCACGATCCGGCCCAGTTCACCCAACGTATCGTGACGCAGGTTGAAAGCGAAGCGGCCTCCTTCCAGGAACACTCGCTCGGCCTTGATCTCTTTTGGAAACATAACGCCCTCGCTTTCAGGTGAAGAAGTCCAGGTTCAATTTCGACTTGTGCTTATCAGCGGCATGACTGTGCCCTTGCCATCATCGTTGTGGCGTATGAGCTGGCAATGTTCCGCTTGCCCCTTTGCGTCCAGAAACTCGAAACACTGCTGCCCTTCATCGCTCCAATAAAAGCGCATCTGAGTTTGCGGCGGCAGGCTGCCCAACAGAGTCAGCACGGCTTTCCTGATAACTTCGTCAGAAGCGACTTCAACAGCCATGTTATCGATCCTCGCGTGTGTGCCACAGGCGCAGCAGGTAGATTGTCGAATCCACTACCTCGTAGCGCATCTCGTAATGGCCGACCTGAATTCGGCGCACATCCCGTGGCTCGAACTCTTCCAGACGTTCGCCAATGCGCGGGTTGGCCAGCAGCGTGGTCGGCGCAGCCGTGAGTTGCTGCACTGTTCGTGCGGCGGCAGGCTGATTCACCGCCGCCAGAAACTCGTACAACCGGGCAATGTCGGAAAGCGCCTTGCTTGTCCACTTCAACTCCATCAGCGCGGTACCGGCAACGGAGTGTCGGTGCTGAGGCTATCAGCCCAGGCCTGGACTGCTTGGTAGTCAATCACACGACCGGCGTCCACATCAGCCAAAGCTTCACGGGTCAAGCGACTGCGTTCTTCTTCCTGGTCTATCCATGCGGACAGAGCCTGTTTGACGATCCAGTTCTTGGAGCGCTCCAGGCGTTCAGCCATCAAATCGACCTTTTCGGCTAGTTGCACAGGGACGTGAGCCGTGACAGATCGGGTTTTCGCGGTGGTTGCCATGATGGGGTTACTCCTTACTTCTTCTTGAATTTGATGTCGCCGGAACCAGCAACGGAATGGTCGCGGACCGGTGGGTTACCACGGATCACGATGTCGCCAGAGCCCGCCACTCGGGCCTTCACGGAGTCGCTGACATAAGCGTCTATGTCGCCGGAGCCAGCGACCATTAGTTTCGCGGATGTAGACACCAGCTCACTGGCGTCCACATCGCCAGAACCGGCCACCTCAGCGTCAAGGAGATCCACTTGGCCAAAGGCCGTGATGTCACCCGATCCCTGGACGCCGAGATCGAGGACGGTTTGCTGAAGGTCGTACAGGGTCACATCGCCACTGCCCTTGATGCGGATACTTGGCGCTTCAGGCAGCGCGATCCCAACAATGCTTCGGCCCTTGAACTGCATAGTGATGCCACCTTGGCGTCCACCCACATTGATCGATCCCCCGACAAAAATGTTGCCGGTACCAGAAATATGAATGTTGCCTCCGGCGCCACTGATGGAAACGCCTTCCTGCTCGATGACCAACTTGTCACCGTCGAAGCGGGTCTTGATGCTACGAATGGCCTCTTGGCTTTCCCCGGCCACGACCAGGTGCGCCGATGACGAACGAAAGAACACGACATCCACCGCGCCCTTGACCACAATTTTGCGCACCGGGTGGATGGGCCGCTCTTCCTTCTCATAATTGGCTGCGCGTTCCCACGCGGAATCGCGATGGTTGGCATCCTGGAGCGTCAAAGGGCTGGAATGGTTCATCATCTATCCTTTGTGATTTGTTTTGCGTATCGATGCGTCAATTCGATTTACAGTTAATCATAATGAATAACTGTGCGTCGTCAAGCGTTGCTGTCAGGTTGAGCTATACCCTAACCTGATGTCAGGACGCTATAGGACAATCCGTCAGGTTAGAGCCTGATAATGACTTTGTTGACATGTGATACTAAAGGTCTAAGATTTCAGCCTTACACAATTTGCCAGGGCGCGCTTTTCGCTCCTGAAAATCCGAGAAAAAAGGCCTAAAGATGAATGAATTGAAAAATGCAATTCGCAATATTCAGCTACCACGCATCAACAGCCTGATAAACGGGTGTTTTGAGCGCCAGTTAGACGGTGTGCCTTACGATGGGTATTACTACGGTGTGGCCTTCGGGATCATCACCACACTGGCCGATGCGGAAATCATCAGCCTTGAAGAGTACAGGGATTTAAAGCAACAGCTGATTGATGCCTGTGGTCGTGAACACCCTCATATTTGACAGTTGTCATGACCGTCGATCACCAACCTGGCATGAAACTGATCGGCCTTGGCAAACACAACTGAATCCACGGGAAATCGCCAATGATTATCAGCGGTCAGACCGAAACAATGTTGATCGAGCGGGCCGCATCCAAATTTTCTGGTAGCCCAGCCAGCTTGGTGTCAGCGGCCAAGCGCGAGCTTCGCACTGCTGGCAGCTGGAAAGATGAAGTCCGACTGGACGTTTGGATGAACAAGCCATTCATAGGTTCGCGCTGTGCCCGTTTGCTTCATGGCGTACCGTCGCCACGGTTTTGGGCTTCACCAGTTAAAAATATCGTGCGAATGCCTGCGAAGGATGTTGTCTATTTTTTTGATCCGCACAATCTCACTGAAGCCATCCCAGAATTGTACCGTGAGGATGATCTAGCCCATTGGCTGGAGGGTTTTTCATCAGTTCGGTTTGAAGATCAGCTGATTAAGGCGTTGATCGAGCACACAGCCCATGTGCAGGCCAGGGCGCCGCATTGGCCTAAAGAGCTTGTTCATCGGGTAATAGCAGGGCATGCCGCGCAAGTTGACAGGCATGCATGGTTTACCAAACAGTCCTCCATGACCCTGGCAAACGCTGCGCCTGTTTGGCGACCAGACGCGGCACGATAGGAAAACAACATGCCAAGCAACCCAGTTGGATGGTCGAGAAGCAGCGAATGCCACGTCTGGTCAGTAATCATCGACCTAGTCTAGGGAGGCACCTTGCAGGGACAACGTATCGGCTATGTCCGGGTCAGCAGCTATGACCAGAACCCGGAACGCCAACTGGAACAGACTCAGGTGGGCAAGCTGTTCACCGACAAGGCCTCTGGCAAGGATACCCAGCGTCCGCAACTGGAGGCCATGCTCGGCTTCGTCCGCGAGGGTGACACTGTTGTGGTGCACAGCATGGATCGCTTGGCCCGTAACCTGGATGACCTGCGGCGCCTGGTACAAAAGCTGACCAAGCGCGGCGTGCGTATCGAGTTCCTGAAAGAAGGCCTGGTATTCACCGGCGACGACTCGCCCATGGCCAACCTGATGTTGTCGGTCATGGGGGCCTTCGCCGAGTTCGAGCGAGCGCTTATTCGCGAGCGACAGCGCGAGGGCATCGCCCTGGCCAAGCAACGTGGCGCTTACCGGGGCCGCAAGAAAGCGCTGTCCGACGAACAAACCGTCGCAGTCCGGCAACGCGCCGCTGCCGGCGAACCGAAAGCCCAGTTGGCCCGTGAGTTCGGTATAAGTAGGGAAACCCTCTACCAGTACCTTCGCACGGATGACTGATACATGCCCCGTCGCTCGATACTCTCGGCTACTGAGCGCGACACTCTGCTTGCGTTGCCGGACAGCCAAGACGATCTGATCCGCTACTACACCTTCAACGAGTCCGACCTGTCGCTGATCCGTCAGCGACGGGGTGATGCCAATCGCCTCGGCTTTGCCGTGCAACTCTGTCTGCTGCGCTACCCCGGTTACGCGCTGGCCAGCGACAGTGTGCTGCCCGATCCGGTCATTGAGTGGGTAGCTCGACAAGTCCAGGCGGCCCCCGAAAGCTGGGCGAAATACGGTGAGCGCGACGTGACCCGCCGCGAACACGCCCAGGAGCTGCGTACCTACCTCGGCTTGTTGCCGTTCGGGCTGTCGGAATTTCGTGCTCTGGTACGTGAGCTGACTGACCTGGCCCAGCAGACCGACAAAGGCTTATTGCTGGCTGGGCAGGCACTGGAAAGCCTGCGTCAGCAGCGGCGGATCTTACCCACACTGACGGTGATCGACCGAGCCTGCTCCGAAGCCGTGGCACGAGCCAACCGGAGAGTCTACCGTGCCTTGATCGAGCCACTGAGTCAGCAGCATCGCAACAAGCTTGATGAACTGCTGACCCTCAAGGCAGGCAGCAACAGCACCTGGTTGACCTGGCTGCGTCAGTCACCGTTGAAACCAAATTCGCGGCACATGATGGAGCACATCGAGCGGCTGAAAATCTTCCAGCTGGTGGCCTTGCCCGAAGGGCTCGACCGGCACATCCACCAGAACCGCCTGCTGAAGCTGGCCCGTGAAGGTGGGCAGATGACACCTCAGGATCTCGGCAAGTTCGAGAACGAACGGCGCTACGCCACCCTGGTGGCCGTGGTGCTGGAAAGCACCGCGACGGTGACCGATGAACTGGTGGATCTGCACGACCGTATCTTGATCAAGCTGTTCAGCAGTGCCAAGAACAAGCATCAACAACAGTTCCAGAAACAGGGCAAAGCGATCAACGACAAGGTGCGCCTGTACTCGAAAATCGGCCAAGCATTACTGGACGCTAAAGCGTCAGGTGATGATCCGTTCGCCGCTATCGAGGCGGTCATCCCCTGGGACGAATTCGCCCAGAGTGTCACCGATGCCGAGCTGCTGGCCCGCCCCGAGGCCTTCGACCATCTGCACCTGGTCAGCGAGAATTTCAACACGCTGCGGCGCTACACCCCGGCCTTTCTGGAGGTGCTCCAGTTGCGGGCCGCACCGGCAGCGCAACGCGTACTGGATGCCATCCAGCAGCTGCGCGAGATGAACGCAGACAACTTGCGCAAGGTGCCGTCGGATGCCCCGACCGCCTTTATCAAGCCGCGCTGGAAACCGCTGGTGATCACGCCGGAAGGCATTGACCGGCGTTTCTACGAGATCTGCGCGCTGTCCGAACTGAAAAACGCGCTGCGCTCCGGCGACATCTGGGTCAAGGGCTCTCGGCAGTTCCGTGATTTTGAAGACTACCTGCTGCCGCCTGCGAAATTTGCCGCACTGAAGAAGGAACAGGCGCTGCCATTGGCGATCAATCCCAACAGCGACCAGTACCTAGAAGAACGCTTGCAGTTGCTGGAGCAGCAGTTGGCCACCGTCGCCAAACTGGCCAAGGACAACGAACTGCCCGACGCGATCCTCACCGAGTCCGGACTAAAGATCACGCCGCTGGATTCGGCGGTACCGGACACCGCCCAGGCACTGATCGACAAGACCAGTCAGATCCTGCCGCGCATCAAGATTACCGAACTACTGATGGACGTGGATGAGTGGACGGGGTTCACCCGTCACTTCACCCACCTAAAGGACGGTGCCCAGGCCAAGGATCGGACGCTGCTGCTGTCGGCGATCCTCGGCGATGCCATCAACATTGGGCTGACCAAAATGGCCGAGTCGAGTCCGGGAATGACCTACGCCAAGCTGTCTTGGCTGCAAGCCTGGCACATCCGCGACGAAACCTATTCGGCGGCACTGGCCGAGCTGGTCAACAGCCAGTTCAACCATACCTTCGCGGCCAACTGGGGAGACGGCACCACCTCATCGTCCGATGGCCAGCGCTTCCGCGCAGGTGGTCGAGGCGAGAGCACCGGGCACGTTAACCCGAAGTACGGTAACGAACCGGGGCGGCTGTT
Organism: Pseudomonas sp.; assembly: GCF_050739775.1. Lineage (GTDB taxonomy): Bacteria > Pseudomonadota > Gammaproteobacteria > Pseudomonadales > Pseudomonadaceae > Aquipseudomonas. The sequence continues at coordinate 53,941 of NZ_JBOICA010000031.1, read as the reverse complement.
CTATACCCACATCTCCGATCAGTACGCACCGTTCAGCACCCGTATAGTCAATGTCGGTGTGCGGGATTCGACCTATGTGCTCGATGGACTGCTGTATCACGAGTCAGATCTGCGGATCGAGGAGCACTACACCGACACGGCGGGCTTCACTGATCACGTCTTCGCCCTGATGCACCTGCTGGGCTTTCGTTTTGCGCCGCGCATCCGCGACCTGGGCGAAACCAAGTTGTACGTGCCGCAGAGTGTCCAGGACTACCCGACACTACGCCCAATGATCGGCGGCACGCTGAACATCAAGCACGTCCGCGCTCACTGGGACGAGATCCTGCGTCTGGCCGCGTCGATCAAACAGGGCACCGTCACCGCCTCGTTGATGTTGCGCAAACTGGGCAGCTATCCACGCCAGAACGGCCTGGCCGTGGCCCTGCGGGAGTTGGGCCGGATCGAGCGCACGCTGTTCATCCTAGATTGGCTGCAAAGTGTCGAGCTGCGCCGTCGTGTACATGCTGGCCTGAACAAGGGCGAGGCGCGCAACGCCCTGGCCAGGGCGGTGTTTTTCAATCGCCTTGGAGAAATCAGGGATCGGAGCTTCGAACAGCAGCGCTACCGGGCCAGCGGCCTCAACCTGGTAACAGCTGCTATCGTACTGTGGAATACGGTCTACCTGGAACGGGCCACCCAAGGGCTGGCTGACGCCGGAAAGCCGGTGAATACCGACCTGTATCAGTACCTGTCGCCGCTGGGCTGGGAGCACATCAACCTGACTGGCGATTACGTCTGGCGGCAGAGTCGCCGGCTGGAAGACGGGAAGTACCGACCACTGCGAAAGCTATAAGTAATAACTACGCTAAAAACAGCTAGTTACGAATCAAATGAGTGAAATTTCCCTTTATCTCGGCATGGCTTCGTCATAGATCAACAGCAGGGGTGTCAAGATGTCGAAAGGAGACCGCCTTTTCCGGGGGCTTGAAAGTCATGCTGCGGAAAAGCTATCCAGGGATGCACTAGCGCCATTCCTGAATGATCGAGGCTACGTTGTCATTGCCGACAAGCGAATTCAAACGGGCGTGGCCACTCAGCAGTTCATCAGTATCCGTACTCCTGATGGCCAGGTACTGAGCATGCGCGTCCGACTGTGCTGGCGGCGCGATGGACGAAATCCCAACGAGAAGAAATACGCGGCGGCTCAGTTGGCGGCGCACCTGCGGCAAGGTGGATGGGATGCGACGCTGGAGCACATCACATCGCGAGACACGAAGCGCGGGCTCACTCACAATTTGCTCGTGCAGCGTGACGAAGGCGCCATCATCTTTGCCGCGCTCATTCCTATCGAAAGCCTTCATGCCATCTGGAACCGCCAGCGCGAGGTCAGCGATGACCTGCAACGCCGTGAGTTGAAGGGACGGGCCAAGAAGAATCACGCTCAGAACGGCACCAGCCCGACTCTGTGGTTACAGGATGACCGGACACCTGACGGACACGAGGTGGCCGATGCACTGTGGCAGTGGCCGGGTGTGATCGATTTAGCCAAGCTCACTCCCCATACGAGGGAGTCGGAACTGGTCGACGATACCTACGACGACTGTCCGGCACCGGACTACTCGTCTCTGGGTCGGGATGAAGGTGAGCGCGTGCCCGTGCTTCGCTCGGAGGTCCGCCGCGATCCGCACGTACGTCGAGCTGTACTAGAAAGGGCCGGGTTTGCGTGCGAGCGTGAGGATTGTGGCAAGCGCCGGGACTTCCCTGGTTTCCTGGATGTTCATCACATCTTAGGGGCCGAGAAGTCAGACCGTGTATACAACTGCGTGGCCCTGTGCCCGTGCTGTCACCGCGAAGCGCATTATGCGCCATACGCCGATGACCTCAACAAGCAGCTACTTACATACGCCAAGAGGTTCGGCTGAACCGCTGCGCAACGGATTTTGGCCGCACGCATGCTGGTGGACGGAAGTTTCGGGTGCTATGGCTGCCTGAAAAACCTTAGCGCAATCCACTTTAAGCTACGCTGAATCACTAAGGTGCTCGTCGCTCGCGACTTCAAAAGGAGGTCAGTGTGGCTCAATTACCGGATGACCACCTCGGTCACACAATATTTCCGCACGCCTCAGGCCCCACGGTTGGCCCGTGGGTTGCCTCGTACTCTGCATGGCGCATCGAGCCGAACAACTCTTACCGCGCTGTCTGTCAAGGCACATTACCTGGCGTATACCAATCGCCTGAAGAAGCTCATGCTGCCGCAGTCGCTGAAGCGAAGCGCAGTCTCGATGCGTTACTCGATTAGAAGTGCCCCAAACCATGCACTGCATCGGGCGTCGGCACGTCGGCGCCCAACGCTTCCAGTAAGCAGACACGCAACAGCGGGCGGCATCCGTAATCGGGCGCTGTATATGTCAGAACGTTAAGGCTCCCAAATCACGCCATGCAAACGCATCTGTCTCACTGCGCCAACTGCGGCAAAAGAACGGTCACGGTTTGGCGAAACTCTAGCGCCTATTGCTCCGAATGCGGGTCTTCGCATGCAGATATGGCTCAGAGAGGTATGAATACCGCCGGCCCTTGGGATGACTGCCCTTTCTGCCAAGATCGTCATTACTATGAACTCGTTGAAGGGGAGCTGAGGTGTGAAGAATGCAGGCTTACCATAGATATAGCGCGTGCAAAGGACAAATCGCGCCCGAGTCTGATCTCGTACAGGCCGGCGCGAGTGACATCTGGTTCCCTTCTTGAACTCGAATATTTCAGCAAAGATTCACCCCTACCAGTAATGCTTTCAGTCAGCTGGCTCCCGCAACACGGTCATACTGACGTACGGCTTCTCACTGAGAATTTCCCGGCGAGCACTGCCGTATGTCGTATCGCCATCGAAGTTCCTTTAGGGGCAACATCGGCAGTAGTGGTCGATCGGTCTGGGCGGTCAATACGGTGCGAGATTCCGATCGGCTTTATATCAATACCTCATTCGCCCACGAAACGATCCTGGTTACGCCGACTTCTCGGCCTTAGTTGAAAAGTGCTTAAGCTGGACGTTGCCCCAAAAGCCACGTCAACGCGGAGCGCCCGCAAGGTGCGCGAGCCCGCACAGGGGTCATATGTTAAGTCATTGAAAAACCTGCCCACCTTGGTTCGCGAAAACCTTAGCGTACGATTTTTTCCGAATTCTGCGGGCTCCCCCTCGCAAGTCATCCTGACTTGTTCGGAGCGCAGCGAGTCCACTACAGACCCTGACTCGGCTCACGACTAGCCAAGACTCAGGTCTTTGCCTTGCAGACAGAACAGCCCTCCACGATCACGCACTACGGCCTGTCACCCGGCATTCCAGCGACTGCGCGCAGGGCTATTGCGCAGCGTCACGCAGTTCCCTCCGCCAAGCCTGGCTCAGCAAGGTCTTCACCTCCTCATCCGTGGTCTGGCCGAAATCGAGGTACCACTGGCCAATGGAAAAGAAGGGCTGTGGGGCGAGCGGACAGATCAGTTGATCGACCAGAGGGCGCAGCATCGCCAGCGTCTCCACGGGCGCGACCGGTACGGCGACTACGATGCGCGCCGGCGCCTGCTGGTGTACCGCCGCAATCGCCGCACGCATGGTGGCACCGGTCGCCAGTCCGTCATCGACCAGTATCAGCCGTTGCCCGGCCACGGATGGCGCGGGACGTTCGCCCCGATAGGCCAGGTCACGGCGATGCAGCTCCAGAACTTCCTCTTGCACGGCCGCGTCGATGGCCGCTGGGGGTATGTGCAGGTGACGGATGACATCATCGTTCAACACCTGCACGCCGCCGCTGGCAATGGCGCCCATCGCCAGCTCCTTATGACCGGGCGTGCCTAGTTTGCGCACCAGCATCAAATCCAGCCGCAGGGCCAGTGCGCTGGCAATTTCATAGGCGACCGGCACGCCGCCCCGTGGCAAGGCCAGCACGAGCACATCGGCTTGCTCGCGCCACGCCGCCAACGCCGCGGCCAGGGTCTGGCCCGCCTCCACCCGGTCACGAAACGGAATATCCCACTTCATGTCTTCGCCTCCTCAGTGTCCAACTATGCGCCTGATTTTCGCTGTTTGCCTTGCTCCCTATCGGTTTCCCGGCGGCAATAAGACCCTGCACTGTCACGAAAGCGCCATGGATTCGTCTTATTCTGCGCGGCACCGTCCTCTTATCCATATAAGGTGCTTGGCCGATCGGAACCGAAGACCGCTTGGCACATCTGAACAGCGACATTCTCCTCGCCGCCGGCGAGACGCTTGGGATCAAACCCACGACGGCGCTGCACGTTCGTAGAACGTGGACTTGCCCTTTGCTCCCTGGAAGGGGGCGATAGCCCGCCCTCTGAGAAGGCTGGCAAACCGTAGCCCGGATGAAATCCGGGAGTCGCCGAGCTTCCCCCGGATTGCATCCGGGCTACCGAATCCTGCAACCGCTGTGCAAAACACCGGCACAGGGCTCCTGGACGCTCCGTGCAACTCCTGGCTTGCCCTCGCGCGCAGCGTCGTCGCACAACCTTGACTACCACAGTCGTAACAGGCAGAGCCGGTTACTCAAAACCACGCCCTAAGGACGTGGCTTCCCAAGTTCAAACCAAAGATCGTGGTGTCGCCGGAGATCCTCTCCAGGCTCACACCGACGAGGATGTGGGGCTGTAATGTCACCCTGGCCGCGACTGGCCTTTCGGTCACCTTGCTACTGGGCGAACTGACCGCAATCTCCGTCAGCACTTATGTGATCGACGCGATCAGCCGCTTCTCGGCGGTGTACTAGGCGCTCGACATCCTGGGCGCTTTCCATCGGCTACGCGCTTTCACCCAGGCAACGCTTGACCAGCGCCGCAGCGCTGGTCACGGGGGCAGCGCAGGTGCGGTTGCGGCACACATAGGCGGTGGCTTTTCCGGCGAGTGGCGGGCGTCCCGCACCCAGGGGAACGTCCTCGGCAAAGGCCAGCACCCGTGCCGGCAGGTAGCGCCGATGCAGGCTCGCCAGCAAGGCGCTGGCGGCCTCGCGCTCGCCTGCAATGACGACGCTCAGCGGGCCGCATTGGGCGAAGTCCTGCGCGGCCAGGAGATGGGCGAAGCCGAAGGGGTTCTGCGCGGCCGCGGCGCGGTACATGGCGAATACCTGCTCGGCATGCTCGCGGTAGAGCTCGCGGCCGGTCAGCTCGAAGAGCCGCAGGAAGGCAAACACGCTGGTCGAGGTACCCGAAGGCCAGGCATTGTCGTGCGGCGCGCGCGGCCGGTGCACCAGCTGCTCACCATCGCTGGGGGTGAAGTAGAGGCCATCATCCCAGAACTTCTCGAGGATCAGTTCGACCAGCCGCGTGGCCCGGGCGAGATGGTGCGGGTCGAAGTCGCACTCGTAGAGATCGAGCAGCGCGTTGGCGAGGAAGGCGTAGTCCTCGAGGAAGCCCGGGACCTTGGCAGTGCCCTCGCGCCTGGCCCGGTACAGGCCACCCTCGGGGGTCGAAAGGTGGACCTCGAGGAATTCGGCGGCGCGCCGCGCGGTGTCCAGGTGGCCCGCGCTTCCCGTGGTCTGGTAGGCGGCGCAGAGGCCCTGGATCATCAGCGCGTTCCAACTGGTGAGAATGTTTTCGTCGCGCCCCGGACGAATGCGCTGGGCCCGCGCCGCCAACAGCTTCTCGCGCAGGCCCGCCAGTTGCGCCTCCTCGCCCGCGTCCAGCGCGGTGGCGCGGTGCAGCACCGTGCTGCCATGCTCGAAGTTGCCCGCCGCGCTCACGCCGTAGGCCCGGCAGGCCAAGGCAGCGTCCGCAGCGCCGAGGACGGCCTGCACCTGCACCGGAGTCCACACGTAGAACTTGCCTTCCTCACCCTCGCTGTCGGCGTCCTCGCTGGCGTAGAAGCCGCCCTCGGGATGGGTCATATCGCGCCGGATGTAGTCGATCGTCTCCTCGAACACGCGCCGCCAGGAGGGATTGCCGGTCGCGCGATAGGCGTCGGCATAGAGCTTCACCAACTGGCCGTTGTCATAGAGCATCTTCTCGAAGTGCGGCACGGCCCAGCGCTCGTCCACGCAATAGCGGGCGAAGCCGCCGCCGAGGTGGTCGTAGAGGCCACCGGCCGCCATGCGCTCGAGGGTCAGCTCGAGGGAACTCAGCAGGTCCGGCTCGCCCAGGCGTTGATGGAGCCGCAGGACCAGGTCATGGCAGGAGGGATTGGGGAACTTCGGCGCCTGCCCCAGGCCACCGTGGATGCGGTCGGTGTTCTTGGCGATCAACCGGGCCGCCGCAGCCGGCTGGTCTTGCTCCGGCGGCGTATCACCCTGCAACTGGAGCTCCGCCATGAGGCGGTAGCCCTGGTGGATCTGTTCGACGTTCTGCCGCAGCGCCGGGCGATTGTTCCGCCAGGCCTCGCTCAGCCCAAGCAGAACCTGGGCGAAACCGGGCCGGCCGTGGCCCGGCCGCGGCGGGAAGTAGGTGCCGCCGAAGAACGGCTCGCGCTGCGGGGTGAGGAACACCGTCAGCGGCCAGCCACCGCCTTGCCCCAGCATCTGCACGACTTTCTGGTAGATGTCGTCGAGGTCGGGTCGCTCCTGGCGGTCGACCTTGATGTTGATGAAGTGCTCGTTCAGCAGGCGCGCGAGGTCCGGGTCCTCGAACGACTCGTGGGCCATCACATGACACCAGTGGCAGGCGGCATAGCCCACCGACAGGTGGATCGGCCTGTCCTCGTCGCGGGCGCGACGGAACGCTTCGTCACCCCAGGGATACCAGTCCACCGGGTTCTCTGCGTGTTGCCTCAGATAGGGCGAGGTTTCATTGGCGAGTCGGTTGCTCATGTCTGGCGCCTCACAATGGGTTCTCTGGAACTGCTTCCTTCGGGCCCCTCACAACAAACCAAGCTGCAGGCGGGCCGCCTCGGACATGCGGCTCTGGTCCCAGGGCGGCTCCCAGACCAGCTCGATTTCGACCTGACTGACGCCGGGGAGCGCCTGGACCTTGGCCCGCGCCTCCTCCTTCAGCACCTCGCCCATGCCACAGCCGGGCGCGGTCATCGACATCCTGATCACTACTCGCTGGCCGCCTTCCAGCGGCTGGAACTGGCATTGGTAGATCAGCCCGAGATCGACCACGTTGACCGGGATCTCCGGATCGTAGACGGTCCGCAGCACGTCGAGGACCTGCTGGAGGTTCAAAGTACCGGACGCCGGCTGGGCGCTTGCCTGGGGCATGCTCAGCCCCAGGGCGTCGGCCTCGCCGGCTGCGATCCGCGCGAGCTGGCTGCTGGCGGTCCTGATCGTGAAGCTGCCGCCGAGCGACTGGGTCACGACGACCCACTCGCCCTGTGCCAGCCGTAGCGGCTCCCCGCGCGGAATCAGCGTGGCCGTGCAATCTCGCTTGAGCGCTATCCGCTGGGCTTGGCCCGGCTGGTTGGGGTTGTCGAAGGTGAAACCGGCTCCGCGCAGTTCCTGCACGTAGTCGATGGCCAGCCCATCGGCCCGGCGCGCGCTCGCGGGGTCGAGCCACAGGCTGATGCCGTCCGTTTCGACGCCGATATCCCTCTCCGTCCCGGACCCGAAGAGCAGCTCATGCTCGAAGCGCTCGTCGATCCTCAGCCGCAGCAAGCCGCTGCGGCCGTCCGCCAGGGCGTCGCGCAGGACCTGCCGTGCCGCGTCGCTGAAGCGGATGCCGGGAATATGCCGCTCGGCTGCCATGGCTTACTCCGTAGTGACCGGCGCGCTGCCCCCTTCGAGGGCGCTGCGCAGCGTGTGCCAGGCCAGCGTCGCGCACTTGACCCGCACCGGAAATTTCCAGACCCCGGCGAGCACTGCCAGCTTGCCGAGCTCCGCAAGTGCCGCCTGGGCATCCGGACCCTCGATGAGCAACGCATGCACCCGGTCGAACAGCGCCAGCGCCTCCTCCTGCCGTTTTCCCTTGACCGCCATGGTCATCAAGGACGCCGAGGCCTGGGAAATGGCACAGCCGGCCCCCTGGAAGGCAATGTCCTCGATCACCCCGTCCGCGAGCTGGATATAAACCCTGAGCTGATCGCCGCACAGCGGATTGAAGCCCTCCGCCGTATGGGTAGCGCCCTCCAGCGGGCGGAAATTACGCGGCCGCTTGCCGTGGTCGATGATCACGTCCTGGTAGAGATCACGCAGCTCGCCGTTCATTGGAACAGCTCCCGGACCTTGGCCAGGCCAGCCACCAGCGCATCGATGTCCTGCTCCGTGCTGTAGCAGCCGAGCGAGGCGCGGGCCGTGGCGGTCAGGCCGAATCGCTGCATCAGCGGCTGGGCGCAGTGGTGCCCGGTGCGGATCGCGACACCCTCGCGGTCGAGGACGGTACCGATATCGTGCGGATGGATACCGTCGAGGACGAAAGACAGTACGCCGACCTTTTCCGGCGCGGTGCCGATCAGCCGGAGGCCGGGCACCGCCGCGAGCGCCTGCTGCGCGTAGGACAGCACAGCCTGCTCGTGGGCAGCGATGGCCTCCGCCCCCAGCTCGCCGAGGAAGTCGATCGCCGCGCCGAGCCCGATCGCGCCGGCCATGTTGGGCGTGCCCGCCTCGAAGCGGTAGGGCGGCTTGTTGTAGAGGGTCTTTTCGAAGCTGACCGAAAGGATCATGTCGCCGCCGCCCTGGTAGGGCGGCATCGCCTCAAGCAGTTCGCGGCGGCCATAAAGCACGCCTACGCCAGTCGGGCCGTACATCTTGTGCCCCGACAGGGCATAGAAGTCGCAGCCCAGGGCGCGCACGTCGAGCCTCAGGTGCGGGGCCGCCTGGGCGCCATCGACCAGCACGCGCGCCCCCCGGGCATGGGCGAGCTCGACAATGCGCTGGATCGGGTTGATGGTCCCCAGCACGTTCGAGACATGGGCGACCGCCACCAGCCTGGTCCTGGGCCCGATCAGCCGTTCCAGCTCATCCAGCAGGAGTTCGCCGGCATCGTCGATGGGCGCCACCCGCAGATGGGCGCCGGTCTGCTCGCAGAGCATCTGCCAGGGAACTATGTTCGAGTGGTGCTCCATGGCGCTGATGAGCACCTCGTCGCCGGCGTGGACCTGGGTCTTGCCAAGGGTTTGCGCGACCAGATTGACCGCCTCGGTGGTGCCGCGGACGAAGACGATTTCCTCGACGTGCTCGGCGTTGAGAAACTGCTGGACCTTCGCCCGCGCCTTCTCATACTCCTCGGTGGCACGCACCGAGAGATAGTGCACGCCACGGTGCACGTTGGCGTTCTCCTTCAGGAAGAAGCGCGACATCGCGTCTATGACTGCCTGTGGCTTCTGGCTGGTCGCAGCGCTGTCGAGGTAGATCAGGGGTTTTCCGTAGACCGTCTCTGCGAGAATCGGGAAGGCCTGGCGCACCCGCTCGACGTCGTAGCCGGCCGTGAGGTCGAGCCGTTTCGGTGGTGTCTGCAGGCTGGTTTCCAGGTTGCTCATGCCGCCACCTCCAGGCCCCGCAGCTGCGCGGCCACCAGGCGCTCCACCCGGGCCCGCAGCGGCTCCAGGCGAATCAGTTCGAGCATCTCGCTGGCGAACGCATAGGTCAGCAGGGACCGCGCCGCCGCCTCGGATATCCCGCGCGAACGCAGATAGAAAACGGCCTGTTCATCCAGCTGGCCGACGGCGGCGCCGTGGGCGCACTTGACTTCATCGGCGAAGATCTCCAGCCGCGGCTGGGTGTTGGCCTGGGCCGACGCCGACAACAGCAGCGTCTTGATGGTCTGGCTGGCATCCGTCTTCAGCGCGCCCGGGCGCACTATGATCCGCCCGTCGAAGACCCCGTGGCCACGCCCGTCGATCACGCCTTTATAGAGTTCGCGGCTGGTGCAGCGCGGTGCCAGGTGCTCGATGCACGTCTGGTTGTCCAGGTGCTGCTCGCCGCGGGGCAGGTAAAGACCATCAAGAACGACCTGGGCGCCGGGGCCTTCGAGCAGCACCCGCACCTCCTGCCGCGCCAGCGCCGCACCGAGTGCCGAGGAGTGCGCGACGAAGCGGCTGTCTTCGGCCTGGCGCACGTCAAGGAGCGCAACATGGAACGCCGAGGTGCTCTCGTCCTGCAGCTTGTAATGCTCGAGCGTCGCGCCAGCCTCGAGCACCAGTTCGGTGACGGCATTGCTGAGGTAGACCGCTGCCCCGCTACCCAGGTGGCTTTCCACCACGGTCGCGCAGCTCCCGGCACCCACCTGCACCAGGGCGCGCGGATGCGCCGCCAGCGGCGTAGTGCCGGGGGCCGAAAGAAACACCAGGTGGATCGGCGCCTCGACCCTGGTGCCGGCGGGGATCCGCACCAGGGCCCCGTCCTCGGCGAGAGCCGCATTGAGCGCGGTGAAGGCCTGCGGTTGCGCGTGGAACGCACGGGCGAACAGGTCCTCGAGCGCCCCGCTGTCGGCCGGGAGCAGAGCGGCCAGGCTGCCGAGCTGGACGTCTGGGGGCAGGCCCTTCAACGCAGAGAGTTCAGCGGCGAAATAGCCGTTGACGAAGACCATCCGCGGGCCGCCGAGGTCGCCGCAGAGCTGCTCGACGTTCGCGGCGGACAGCTGGCGGCTCGCGCCGGGCCCGGCCGGCTGGAACGGGATGGCGAGGATGGGCGCGACTCGCGTGTACTTCCAGGCCTCGTCCTTGGCCGTGGGAAAGCCCTGTTCGGCCACCCAGTGGAACGCCGCGCGACGCAGATCCCCCAACCAGACCGGCTGGCGACCGTCGACCCTGGGTTCGAGGCGGGCGAGGAACGCCGTGCTCGATTCGCCGTTCATGGCGTGGCTCCGGTTGTCGGCCCCTGCTCGAAGCCGGCATAGCCGTGCTTCTCGAGCTCGACGGCCAGCGTCTTGTCGCCGGACTGCACGATCTGGCCGTTGGCCATGACATGCACATGGTCCGGCACTATGTAGTCGAGCAGGCGCTGGTAGTGGGTGATCACCAGCAGCGCGCGGTCTTCACGCCGCAGCGCGTTGACGCCAGCGGCGACGGTGCGCAGCGCATCTATGTCCAGGCCCGAGTCGGTTTCATCGAGGACGGCCAGCTTGGGTTCCAGAATCATCATCTGGAAGATCTCGTTGCGCTTCTTCTCGCCACCGGAGAAGCCTTCGTTGACCGCGCGGCTCATGAAGCTCTGGTCCATCTCGACCAGCGCCATGCGCTCCTTGGCCAGCGTGAGGAAGTCCAGCGCGTCGAGCTCCTCGAGCCCGCGCTGCCTGCGCACCGCGTTGAGGGCCGTGCGCAGGAAGTAGAGGTTGCCGACGCCGGGAATCTCCACCGGGTACTGGAACGCCAGGAAGATGCCGGCGACCGCGCGCTCTTCCGCCGCCATGGCGAGCAGATCCCGGCCCTCATAAAGCACCTCGCCGCTGACCTCGTAGGCCTCATGGCCCGCCAGCACCTGGGCCAGGGTGCTCTTGCCCGAGCCGTTCGGCCCCATGATCGCGTGCACCTCGCCGGCGCCAATCCGCAACGTGATGCCCCGAAGGATCTCGCGGCCCTCGACATTGGCGTGCAGATTCCTGATCTCGAGCATGCTCCACCTCAGCCTTCAAACCTCGGCTCTCAGCCGACGCAACCCTCCAGGCTCACGCCCAGCAGTTTCTGGGCTTCTACCGCGAACTCCATCGGCAGTTCCTTGAACACCTCGCGGCAGAAGCCATTGACGATCATCGGCACCGCATCTTCCTCGCGGATGCCACGCTGCCGGCAGTAGAACAGCTGTTCCTCGCTGATCTTCGAGGTGGAGGCCTCGTGCTCGACCCGAGCGCTGGGGTTCTTCACCTCGAGATAGGGGAAGGTGTGCGCGCCACACTGGCTGCCCAGCAGCAGGGAGTCGCACTGGGTATGGTTGCGGGCGCCGGCCGCCCCCTTCTGGATCTTCACCAGGCCGCGGTAAGTGTTCTGCCCATGGCCGGCGGAGATCCCCTTGGAGAGGATAGTGCTGCGCGTGTTGCGCCCGATGTGAATCATCTTGGTGCCGGTGTCCGCCTGCTGGTGGTTCGTGGTCAGGGCGACCGAGTAGAACTCGCCGACCGAGTCGTCGCCCTGGAGGATGACGCCCGGATACTTCCAGGTGATGGCCGAGCCGGTCTCGACCTGGGTCCAGGAGATCTTCGAGTTTCTGCCGGCGCACTTGCCGCGCTTGGTGACGAAGTTGTATATGCCGCCGCGCCCTTCGGCGTCGCCCGGGTACCAGTTCTGCACCGTGGCGTACTTGATCTGCGCATCATCCAGCGCGATCAGTTCGACCACCGCCGCGTGCAGCTGATTCTTGTCGCGCATCGGCGCGGTGCAGCCCTCGAGGTAGCTCACGTAGGCGTCGTCCTCGGCGACTATCAGGGTGCGCTCGAACTGGCCGGTGTCCGCGGCGTTGATGCGGAAGTAGGTCGACAGCTCCATCGGGCAGCGCACCCCCTTGGGCACGTAGCAGAAGGAGCCGTCGGAAAACACCGCCGAGTTCAGCGTGGCGAAGAAGTTGTCGCTGTAGGGGACGACCGAACCCAGGTATTTACGCACCAGATCCGGGTGATTCTGCACGGCCTCGGAGAAGGAGCAGAAGATCACGCCGACCTCGGCCAGCTTTTGCTTGAAGGTCGTCGCCACCGAGACCGAGTCGACCACGGCGTCCACCGCCACGCCGGTCAGGCGCTCCTGCTCGGCGAGCGAGATGCCGAGCTTGTCGAACATCGTGCGCAGTTCGGGGTCAACCTCGTCGAGGCTCTTGGGCCCCGGGGTTTTCGGCTTGGGCGCCGAGTAATAGATGATGTCCTGGTAGTCGATGGGGGCGTAGTGGACGTTCTGCCAGCTCGGCTCGCGCATGGTCAGCCAGTGACGGTAGGCCTTCAGGCGCCAGTCGAGCAGCCACTGCGGCTCATTCTTCTTGGCCGAGATCAGGCAGATGATGTCCTCGTTGAGCCCGCGCGGGGCGGCGTCGCTCTCCAGGTCGGAGACGAAGCCGTACTTGTACGCCCGACTGCTGAGTTCGCGGATCTTCGCATTATCAGTGCTCATCACTGCCCTCCTCGTCCCCACGACGGAGGATTCGATCGCTCATCCGTGAAGCGCAGCTCCATATTTAGCAACTATATTCTTTTTAAAGTAGAGATACTCGGAAAAATCACTGACTCGGGGCGGTCGCGCACTTGCCGGTGACGGCTCGCGGGGGAGTTGCGGGTCGCGGAGCGCGGCGCCGGGCAGCGAGACCAGCAGCGCGTCAGGCCTCCGCCGAGGGCCGCAGCAAGATGTCGTCGCCCTCCACCCGCACCTCGAACTGCTCGACCCGATAGGCCGATTCCGTCAGGCATTCGCCGTTGGTCACGTCGAACTCGTAGGCGTGCACGGGGCAGGTCACCACGCAGCCGCAGAGCGTGCCTTCGCCCAGCGGGCCGTCTTCGTGCGGGCAGCTATTGTGAATGGCGAAGTACTGGCCGGCGACGTTGAACAGCGCGACGGGCGTAGCCCCCAGGTACACGGTCTTGCCGCTACCCGGCTTGATGTCGCCCACGCGGGCGACCCTGACGAATTCACTCATGGCGCCACTCCAGGCTGCGGCCGAGGCCCCCGGCAGGGCTGCCGAGCCGCCAAACTTCACTGCTAGACCGTCGCCCCTCGAATGTCAATAATGAACTTTCCTAAGTATGGAAATGGAAGCACCGATGCGTGTGGCCAGCAAGAATGCCGAGGCGCCCGGCTCCGGTCGGGATCGGGTCCTTTTCCTGCTCAAGCGGGAGGCCCCCAGGCCACGGCGCAGGTCGCACAGCAACTAGGCGTGACGGCCATGGCCGTGCGCCAGCACCTTTCCGCCCTCTACGGCGAGGGTTTGGTCGAGTTCAGCGATGAGCAGCGCAATTAACCAAGTGCGCTGCTTGAGATCCACATGCTCCCAACGACTATTTAGCACGAAGCCCAGACGCACTATCGAGCTGCTGCGGCCTTGGCGCGGCAGGAGCCCGAGTGCCGCTTTCTACTGCGCCGGTTGGCCAAAGTGGGGGTTGAGAAATTTTTGTTGCGGCTGTCGAAAGGCGGCGAAGCCGTTCGACTAAATGATGCCGACACATCGAGTCCATCCACGTTGGCAACAGGAGCCCACCATGAGCACCACTCTTACTCCCTACCTCAGCTTCAACGGCAACACTCGCGAGGCCTTTGCATTCTACGAAAAGGCGCTCGGCGCGAAGATCGAAACCATGATGAGCTACGCCGACATGCCTGCGTCCGCCAACCCTGGCGAAGGCTGTGATAGCGGCAGCGCACCCAGTGGGGACGGCATCATGCACGGCTGCCTGGCGCTGCCCGGTGGCGCGATGCTGTTTGCCGGCGACACCCCGCCCGGCATGCCATACGAAGGCGTCAAGGGCGTGATGCTCGCGCTCCAGTACGACACGATCGACAAGGCCCACAGCACGTTCCACGCGCTGTCGCAAGGTGGCCAGGTGACGATGCCGCTGGCACCCGCGTTCTGGGCCAAGACCTTCGGCATGCTGACCGACCGCTTCGGCGTGAGCTGGGCCGTCAACGGTGAACCGATCGCGTTCAAGTAATTCCGTCGAACCAGGAGTAAGACATGCGCAGGCCAACGAATGGTTGATGCGTTACCTGGTGCACAGACTTTGCCGTAGAGCGCAACATGGTCTTGCATAGGACTGAAGCTCGCCTACACCCCGTGCTAAATCAGGGTATGGCTTTCACATTCGCAGGTCAAAAAATACCCCTCAGAGAGGGGTAGTGGAGTATCAGCCTGTGTCGCTCTGTCAAAACATACGTGATATTAACTAGCCGCCATGTTCTGTAAGTAGCCGATTTGCCTAGACCGGTGCATGCGATGACCCGCACCGCGCCGGATGGCATACCGCCGATCATCGGTCTCTTAATCGGCAGCAAAGCAATACAGTAATCCCGCACCGCCCGAGGCGGCCAAGGTTTCACTGCTGCAGCCGCGCGAGGGGTGCGAGGCGTTCCATGAGCGCGCCGGCGCATCGTCGCTGAGCCCCTTGCGATCATGATGGCCGACCATCGCCGCGCCTTCGCTACTTTGCGTCCAGTTGCCGCAGGTACGGTCATCGCTACCGACGAATGCCGTTCCATCGGCCTGCGAGCCGGTGAGGATATCGTGCGTGTTGGGCGTGTCACCGCGCCCCTTCACCTGGCGGCCATGCTCGTCCAACGCGGTGTCTTTATTCAGGTTGTTGCTGTCACTGTGCAGCTGCGCGACGTCGCTGGCGATGACCACGCCCTTGGCGTTCTGCCAGGGCCCCTTGCCAATACGGTCGCGAGCGTTGACCGCGGCTTCGCTGCCGGTGGCGCTGGTGCTGAGGTAGGCGCGCCAGTCGTGCTGACTCGCCCCTGCGGTGCTGGCCAGCGTCTGGCAATGCTGGTCGGCACCGGCCAGACCTCCCAGGTCGGCACCCTTGCCCATGCCGACGCTGGTGACGAAGAAAGTCATATCGGCCTGTGCGGCGACACTGCAGCTCAGGGCCAGAGCGGCCATGGCCCCACGCGGGTTGAGAGGGATCGGGAACATGGGCTTTCTCCTATCGATAGGTGCACCGTCCGTAGGCGGTGGAGAGATGGTTCGTTCAGCCTAGCCTAGTGAAGGCGTCGCTGGTCCATGGGAGACTGACTCGCTTCGCGTCCTTGTGTTGCGTGGGTGGTCACATAGACCCGTTGCTCTTCGAACAGAGGTTCAACCACCAGCCCTGGTCGGTAGAGCCCGAAATGTCCACCGATGGTCACAGACGCCCGAAAGCCCTGGCCACGCCGATATCGTGACGGGCCCGCCCGATGACTGCTTTACTAAGTTGAAGCCTGGGCTTCCAGGCAATAGGTAAGGCAACATCTTGATGCATCCTGCTTTCGTGGACGCAGTCGAGCAGCTGCATGGGGTGCCCGCAGCGCCCGACGGCAACCTGCCCTTGCCGGCTGGACCCTGGTCGTGCGGTCCGTGCAAGACGATTGCAAGGCAAGCGGATTACCCACAGTGAAGGAGTCGCGCCATGGCTCAAACCGAAACCCCCTCCTCCACCCCCGATCTGGCCAAAGGCGTGCCCTTGGCGAGTGTGCCGTCCGCCGGTGTGCTCCCCGGCCATGTTGATGGAAGCCCCGTCCTGCTAGTGCGACTGGATGATGGCCTCCATGCGGTCAGTGGGACCTGTACCCACTACGGTGCACCACTGGCCAATGGCCTGGTGGTCAATGACGAAATCCGCTGCCCCTGGCACCATGCGTGTTTCAGCCTGCGCACCGGCGCCGCGCTGCGAGCGCCTGCGTTCGCAGCGCTGGCGACCTGGCGTGTGGAGATCGTTGGCGAGACCGTGTTCGTGCATGCCGGGGAGACCACCACGGGGCCGTTGCGGCCGCAGGGGCCACACCGCCAGCGGGAACGCATCGTGATCATCGGTGGCGGCGCCACGGGGTTCGCCGCGGCCGAACGGCTGCGCGAGCTGGGCTATACCGGCGCCTTGTCGATGCTCAGCGCCGATGCTTCGGCACCCTACGACCGGCCCAATCTGTCCAAGGATTACCTGGCCGGCACCGCACCGGAAGACTGGATTCCCCTGCAAGGCCCGGCGTTCTACGCCGATCGCCAGATCGACCTGCGCCTGGGCTGCGACGTCACCGCGATCGATACCGACGCAAGGCAGGTGCTGACCGGATCAGGCGAGCGGCTGGCCTATGACATCTTGCTCATCGCCACCGGCGCGGAACCGCGGCGCCTGCCCACACCGGGGTTCGACCGGCGCAACGTATTCATGCTCCGCTCGCTGGCTGATGCCCGGGCCATTGTCGAGGCGAGCAAGCGCGCGGCTTCGGTGGCCCTGATCGGCGCCGGCTTCATCGCCATGGAGGCAGCGGCGGCCCTGCGTGCGCGCGGGCTCAGAGTGCATGTGGTAGCACCCGAGGAGGTGCCGATGGAGCGTGTGCTCGGCGGCGACCTGGGCGGTTTCATCGCCGGCCTGCACCAGGAACAGGGGGTGGAGTTCCACCTTCGGTCGGTGGCCAAAGACTTCGATGGCAAGGTGCTCACACTCGGAGACGGCACCCGGATTGCCGCGGACCTGCTGATCGTGGGCGCCGGTGTCGCGCCGCGAACGGAACTCGCAGCCGCGGCCGGATTGGCGGTACAAGACGGCATCTTGGTCGATCCCTACCTGCAGACCTCGGTCGCCGGCCACTTCGCTGCCGGCGATGTGGCGCGCTATCAGTACGGCGCGGACCTGATTCGTGTCGAGCACTGGGTACATGCGCAGCGGCAGGGTCAGGCTGCCGCGGCCAATATGCTGGGCGCCGGGCAGGCGTTCACGGATGTGCCGTTCTTTTGGACCCACCACTACGGCGTGGATCTTCGCTACACCGGCTACGCGGGCGGTTGGGACGAAGTCCGGATCGACGGCACGTTGTCGAAACAGGACTTCACGGCGCGGTTCTTTCGCGCGGGGATACTCGTCGCGGCGGCATCGGTCGGGCGTGATCTGGACAACCTGTCCATCGAGGCGACGTTGCAGGGTTGACCGCGTCCCCTCGGGGGCGGATGAGTCTTGGGACGGTTTACATGAATCAGCATAAAGCCCGAAAGACCGCGTTCGTGCTGGCCGGCGGTGGCAGCCTCGGTGCCGTGCAGGTCGGCATGCTCAAGGCGCTGAACCGCGCGCGCATCACCCCCGATTTTGTCGTCGGCGCCTCGATGGGGCGATCAACGGTGCCTACTATGCCGCTGCCCCCGACGAAACCGGCATCGCCCGCCTCGAGCGCATCTGGCTGGGGTTGCGCCGCCCGGATATCTTCCCGTTCTCAGCGTTCGGCACCGTCCTGTGCCTGCTCGGCCGGCGCGACCACCTAGCGCTGCCCCGCCGCTTGCACGCGCTCATCGAGTCGCAGCTTCCCTACCGGCGCCTGGAAGATGCCGCAGACACCATGTGGGGCCAGGTGATCTTGCGGTAGGCCAGGCTGACCTTGATCAGTGATCGTTCCCACCCCTCATCGTATGCAGGAGGTCGAAAAACAGAACTGTGTGGAAAAACCTTAAGTAACAGGCTGGAGCCGCCGATAACTCTTGGAGTTAAGCAACCCGCAGCTAGCTTTACCCAGCTGACCTCGCATATGCCAATAGGGGAATCACAGGGTGTCGATAAAACTACGCTTACTTGTGTTGATGGCTACAGGCCTGATTACCGCCTTGATCATGAGTCTGGTCGGTTACCTGGGGAGTGCCCGGATGGCCGAAGCGATAAATGACAATGAGGTCAGTATGACCGCACTGCGCAATCACCTTGAAGCCGACATGATGCACGACGCGCTTCGCGCCGACGTGCTATCGGCAATGCTGGTAGGGGTGGGCAAAAGCACCAGCGGTCAAGCAGAGGTGCGCGGCTCCATCGATGAACATGCGGCGCACTTTCGTGAGGTGCTCGGCGACAACCTCAAGCTGCCGGTCAACGACACCATCAAAGCGGCTCTGCATAACGTCAGGCCCAGCCTCGACACGTATATCAGTGGGGCCGAACGCATCGTCGGGCTGGCTCTCGACGACCCGGATGCCGCTCAGCTGGAACTGAACACTTTCAACAACACGTTCATCCAGTTGGAAGGCGAGATGGCCGCTCTCAGCGAGCTGATCGAAACCAACACCCAACTGACCAGCAAAGGCACACAGAGAGCTATCAGCAACGCCAACTTCACCCTCGGCTGCGTGCTCATCACCAGTTTGCTATTGCTACTTGCCCAGGGACAATGGGTTATTCGCAGCATCATGGGCCCGTTGCGGTCTGCAAGTCGGATTGCCGACAGCATTGCTCATGGCAACTTGAGCCAGCCGATAGTCGAGCCCAGGCAACGGGACGAAGCCAGCACCCTGATTCGCAGCCTGGCGACCATGCAGCGTGACCTTCGCGGCATGATCGAGGTGGTTCGCAGCAACGCCCATGGCGTGAGTGACATGAGCCAGCAATTGAGCAGCGGCTGCCATTTGGTGGCCGGCAGCAGTCAGCAGCAAAGCGAAGCGGCCAGCACCATGGCCGCTGCGGCCAGCGAAATGACCGTGAGCATCGAGGAAATCACGGGGCATGCCGAGCGTGCACGGAATATGGCCAACCAGGCCGAAGAGCTGGCGAAGGATGGCGGCCAAGTGATTCAGCAGGTAGTCAGCGATATGGACGGCATCGCTCGCTCGGCGCAGCACTCGGCACAGGTGATCCGCACACTGGACAAAGAGTCCGAGTCGATTTTTAGTATCATTCAGGTGATCAAGGGCATCGCCGACCAAACCAATCTGCTCGCGCTTAACGCCGCCATCGAGGCCGCTCGTGCCGGTGAGCAGGGGCGTGGTTTTGCCGTGGTTGCCGACGAGGTGCGGAGCCTGGCCGGACGAACCAGCGCCTCCACCCAGGAAATCGCCAGCATGGTCGCGCGTATCCAGCAAGGCACGCGCGAGGCAGTCAGTAGCATGGAGGCAGGCGTTGCGCAGGTCGACAAAGGCATGGTGGTGACCGCTGACGTCGAGCGCGCCATTCGCGAAATCCTCGAAGCCACACTGAATACGACTCAGCAGGTCAATGACATTACCCGGACTATCGCTGAGCAGAGCCTGGCCAGTAATGAAATCGCCCATCAGGTGGAAATGATTGCTGGCATGTCCGAAGGCAACAGCCGGATCATCGGCCAGACCGCGGCGACCACCGATGAACTGTCCAGCCTGGCGGGCAAGCTCTTGCAATCGGTAGATCGGTTTCGCCTCTGAAGTGAATGTGGCGATCAACAAGGACGAAGAAGCCCCCGAGTCATGAGTTTTTCGCCAAGGAGTTCGCCATGCAGTCGCTAAAGGTGATCATCGAAGGGGGCGCAGATAACAGTACGATCTGCCTACCCGTTGCTTACACGTGAGTAGTCTTCGGGGGTGTCAATGTCATCAATCACTGACGACACCCCGACATTGACCGACATCACCGCCTTGCTATATTGCCGTAATAGCGGTCGAGCGCCTTCATCGCCTGCAGACTCTCGCAGCAGGGGTAAGCAACCTGGCGCCCATAGCACGGGATTGCCGCATTTTCCACCATAACTGGCCTGGAAGCCCATAAAGCCGGGGTTCTCCTCAAAGGCGTCGATTAATTGATCGATGACACTTGCCCTGATGCTAGGCATGTCTGCCAGACAAAAGACCACCGCATCTTGATCACTGACAGCGTTCGCGCCAACCCGTACTGACGAGCCGATGCCTTCTTCGAAGGTTTCATTGAACACAAAATCGACCGGAAGATCGACCAGAGCTCGCCGAACGCTCTGCGCCTCATGCCCCAGTACCACCAAGACCCTATGACAGCGAGCCTGGAGCGCCGCACGAACGACGAACCTGATGAGCGGCTCGCCAGAGATCGGCAGGAGCAATTTGTTCTCGCGCCCCATCCGGCGACTCAAGCCCGCAGCCAGTACCACAGCAGTGACGGCGCGCCTTGCGCTTGGGATGGGTGCTCCCTCGGCCTGTTCAATGACGACGTCGGTGAACAACATTGTCTTTCTCCTGGAGGTTCCCCCGAAGCCCCGCAAGGGTCGCTGCGAGAGTCGAGCCGCCTTCGGACGGCTTGGTCGGCGCCCGTCGGCTATGGCAAAAGCAAGATTAGGGTGCTGGGTTCATGCCTGTAAAGCCTGATTTCCTGTGCCCTCCCCCCGGGAAAATACTTTGACAATCAACCCGGCATCTACAACGTTCACTTCATCAGTGTACTGATCTAATTTGGCGCATTGGCACTTGATTGATGGCACATGATGCATGTGCGGCACTCCTGCATGCGAGCACCGGTATTGAACATCAGCGCAAACAACGCATAGCCTTCCACGCGAGTGATCTGACAGCAGACATCACAGGCAATGTCCACGACCCTTTCAGCCGACGGATCGGCTGCTGGTGCAATAGGAAGCGGTCGGTGGCCTCCCCTCATTCCTCAGGATTGTAGCAAGTTGAGCAGGCGCCACTGCGCATGGCGCAGGCGCATCTCGGCCCAATACTCGCTAGCCGTCACGCCATGATTGGCACGGAACAGGCGGTCGAGCTGGCGGCGGGAGATGTCGACACCCTCGGCCAGTTGCTCGATGCAACGGTCGGATGCCATCCAGAGCCGCATCAGGGCGATCGCGCGATCGACAGGGCCCATTCCGGAGCCAGTCGCTACCCGGGATTTCAACTGGCGCTGGCTGCTGTGGGTCTCGTCCACCAGCATGTCGGCCAGCCCCTTCAGTGCGCACGTCCGCCCGCAGCCCCGCGCCAGCAGCTCCACCACCAGATCGATGGCGGCCAGGCCTCCGGCGCAGTAGCGGCGGATCCGCATCATTTCTGGTGCTTGATCAAGACGATGATGAAGTCCTGCTTGCCTGACCTGTGATCGCCTAAGCGTCAGGGCCGCCCCAACAAGTCTGAACTGCTATTACTTTGTCTTGGGCGGACAAATTCGATAAAGTTAACCTTAAGGTCAACTTTGTTCTGTCAGAATTCCACCCTTCGCAATATCTGGAAGGGCTTCCACATGGCCTAAGCTATCCAAGAACATAACGACATGGGCGCAGATCATTAGCGCTCAGAGGATTACCCATGTCCAACCGTGACATATCCCGACGCTCCTTCCTTCAGGGCGGGCTGGTTGCTGGCGTCAGCGTGACGCTGGCCCCACTCGGCAGCCGGGCTTTCGCTGCCTTGATGGAAAACAGCGTGACCGTGCCGGCCGAGCAATGGCTGGGCAGCAATGGCCAGGCGCGCATTCGCAACGATGCATTGTCCAAGGTCTGTGGCAGCAAGGTGTTTGCCCGTGACATCCGCTCCCGGGACATGCCCGGCTGGCCGCAGCAACAGGGCCATGCCATGTTGCTGAAAACCATTCGCGCCGACCGCATTTACGACGGCTACGACCTGTCCTGGCTGGGTGCCGAGTTGCAGCCTGATCGCATCGTCACCGCCGAGGATTTGCAAAAAGACGGTATCGCCTTCCCCGAAGAACACGCGCCCGACCCGCTGCTGCCTGCCGGCAAGGTGCCGATGTTCATTGGCCATCCGGTCGCGATCCTGATCTGGAACGATTTCGAGCGCTACCGCCAGGCCAAGGCCCAGCTCAAGTTCAATGACAAGGCCATCCGCTACGGCGCCACGGTGCCCTACTACGAGGGTGACCCCTATGGCAGCTTCCGCTATGTACGCGTCGGCGGCCCGACTTCGGCAGACGAAGACGAGTTCGCCAGCCTCAAGGATTCGATCCTGTTCCCAATGATCCGTGAGCGGCGCCCGGTCTGGAACTCGCAACCTGACCTGCATGGCAACCTGACCGAGCGTGGGTTGTTTTATGCTGAGCGCATGAAGCAGCAGTTGGAAACACCGCCCGAAGATTGGCTGGTGTTCGATGAACGCTATAAAACCCCTTCCATCGAACCCGCTGCGCTGGAAGCGGACAACGGCAACGGTTGGTACGATCCGGCGAGCAAGACCCTGCATTTCGTCGTGGCCACCCAATGCCCGGTAGAAGCGGCCACCGAAACGGCGAAAATGATCGCACCGTCGCGTTTCGGCCTCGGCAAGCTCAACATGCACCCGGGCTACACCGTTGGCTACGGCTCCAAGGACCACAACATCTTCGTCTACTACGCAGCCCTGGCAGCATTGTATGGCGCAGGAGTACCAGTACGCCTGGCCAATGATCGCTATGAGCAGTTCCAGAGCGGCATCAAGCGGCACCCCTTCGATATCCGTTACCAGTTGGCCGTGGACAAGAAGGATCACAGCTTCAAGATCTTCCGCGCCGAGATGAGCGTCGACGGTGGCGGCCGGATCAACTACAGCCCGTCGGTGGCGGCAGTCGGTGCCACGGCTGCGCAGTCGATCTATTACATGCCGCAGAACGATCTACAGGTCACCGCTTACCATTCACGCGGCGTCGAAGCGGGCTCCATGCGCGGTTACGGCACCCTGCAGAGCATGGCCTCCACCGAGATGATGGTGGATGAAATTGCCGGTCGCCTGGGTATCGACCCGATCGATCTGCGCAAGAAGAACGTGCTGCTCTCGGGCATGAAGAACACCCAGGGTGCAGTGCCTGCAGGCGCCCTGCGGCTGAACGAGATCCTCGAGAAGGCGGCCGCCCACGACGTCTGGAAGAACCGCGACGCACGTAAGCAGCAATTCGATGCGCAGGACCCGGACAACTGGTACGGCATTGGTTTTGCGATCTGCCAGAAAGACTTCGGTACCGGCTCCGAAGCACCGATGGCGAGTATCGAGTTCACCGCCTCTGGGCATATCACCCTGCGCCACATTGGTATCGAGATCGGCACCGGCATGTCCACCTCCCAGGCCCTGGTGGTTGCCGATTTCCTCGGCAACCCGGCCAATGAAGTGACAACCGGCGTCACCGAGTGGAACGAGCTGCAACTGACCAGCAGCGGCAACCCTTACCTCATGAGCCAGGCTGAGCAGGATGCAGCGCTGCGCAATCCGCGCTGGGTCGGCAAGATCGCTTCGGCATCATCGGCAACCAACTCGGCGTACTACTTCAGCCACGCTACCCGAGAAGCTGCGCGTGTGCTGTTCAACCACGGCTTGTGGCCGGCGGCCCTGGAAATCTGGCGGCAAGGCCCTTACGGTGGCCAGGCCAACCCCTATGTGGTGCGCCGCGAAGATGCCCACTGGGTCGATGGCAAACTCACGGCCAATGGCATGGAGCCGCTGCCGTTTGCCGTGCTGGCCAAGCGCGCCCATGAACGCGGTCTGGTGACCGGCGCCAGCGTGCACGGTTTCAACCGTTGGAGCTGGGCCGAGTCCGAGTTCAGTATCGATGGCGTGCGTGAGCGTCTGCCGCTCGATGGCCTGGCGGTCAAGTATGGCGACGGCGCACCGAACGTGAAAAAGGCGCAAATGAGCAGCGCCGGCTTCCATCTGCTTGATCGGCAAACCGTGACCTATCCGGACACGCAGTTGAACAACGCGGCGGTGACCTACTACAGCCCCGTGGCGACGTTGGTCGAGTTGCAGGTGAACAAGGGATCGGGCGAGGTGCAAGTACTCAACCATCACAGTTGGGTCGAGTGTGGCCGGGTGCTGGTGCCTGAGTTGGTCAAGGGCCAGATCGAGGGTGGCGTCGCCATGGGCATCGGCCATGCGTTGCTCGAAGAAATGCCACTGTATGAAGGCGGCCCTGGGGAAGGCGACTGGAACTTCAACCGTTACCGGTTGCCGCTCGCCAAGGATGTTGCGGTCTGGAAGCAGACGTCGGAGATCCTGCCGCCGCTGTCACCGAGCGACCCGTCCAAGGGCATCGCCGAGGTGGTGATGATCCCGGTGGTCGGTGCCATCGGCAACGCCGTGGCCCACGCAATCGGCAAGCGTATTCGCGACCTGCCTATCACTCCTGCGCGCATCAAGGAGGCCCTCAATGGCTAATCGTCCGCTGCAACTGACCCTCAATGGTCAATCCGTCGGTCCGGTGGAGGTCCCCGATGATCTGCCGATGATCGATTACCTCCACGAGTACCGTAACCTCACCGGCTCGCGCCTGGGTTGCGGCCAGGGCATCTGCCACGCCTGCGTAGTGATTGTCGACAACCCCGACGGCACCAGCGAGCAGGTACGCACCTGTATCACCGGCGCGCACTACTTCGAAGGCAAGAAGGTGCGCACGATCGAAGGCCACGCCAAAGTTGACGAGAGCGGCAAGGTCACCGAACTCAACCCGATCCAGCAGAAGTTCGTCGACCAGTTCAGCTTCCAGTGCAGCTACTGTGCGCCTGGCTTCGTCAACGCGGCCACGGTACTGGTGGAAAAGCTGCAGCGCCAGCCGATCAAGAAAAGCCAGATGGAACAGGTGATCGAAGACAGCCTTGGCCATCACATCTGCCGCTGCACCGGCTACGTGCGCTACTACACCGCCACGCGCGATGTGTTGCTCGATCTCGGCCTGGTCAAGGAGGGTTGAGCATGAAACGACTCGTTTCCCGCCTCGCCATGGCGGTGGGCATGGCCGTGCCACTGATGCTGGCCCAACAGGCCCAGGCGGCCGACCGGCAGCAGATCGAGCGGGGTGAATACCTCGCCCGCGCCGCTGACTGCATGGCCTGCCATACGGGGTTGTGCCGAGATAAAGGAAAATTAGGACATCTTCTATGTAACATATTGATATAGATAATGTTTTAGTTTTTTGTTGTGTTGCCTTCTCTCATCCTGTGTTTAGCCGTCTATGCTGAAGCTTTTGCTTTTCCTTGAGGGACGAACTCCATGGCCTCTCTGGAGCGGACAGCCTATCCGAAGCTGCCAACGAATCTGTCGTCGAAAGAACTTCATCAAAGCTACTCGCTCTCGGAATCTGAGCTCGAATGGCTCTCTAGATCGGCTAAAAGTCCTGCGCTTACCATTGGGTTAGCCGTTCTGCTGAAAGCATTCCAACAGCTTCATTACTTCCCCGCTCTCGAAGAGATTTCAGCTGAAATCGTCAATCATGTCAGGTCTTGCTTAAGTTACGGCGCGCGCATAGTTCCTCGTTATGCGAACTCCCGAACCCTGTATCGTCATCAAACAGCTATCCGCCAATATCTACAGATCACCCCGTTTTATGGTAGCGATGCCCTAAAAATCGCGAAGGAAACTGCCCACGAAACCGTAGTGGTCCTTGATCAACGTGTTGACGTTATCAATGTCTTGATTGGCGTCCTGCTTGAGCGAGGCTACGAACTACCGGCCTACTCAACGCTCAATGACGCGGCTGAAGATGCACAAGTTGCTCTCCAGGAAAAGATTTTCAATTGCGTCGTCGATAGAGCCCCGATTGATATGATCTACCGTCTAAGAGACCTTCTTGACACCGATTTTGGTCGTCGCCAAAGCGACTTCAACGTCCTGAAACAAGTCCCCAAGAAACCATCACGTAAACACTTGGAGATACTGATCGACCATTTGGACTGGTTGGAGGGGTTCGGTGATCTCGACGCCATCTTTGAGGGGATCGTGGATACCAAGATTTGGTTTTTTGCGAATCAAGCGGCAAAGTCGGATGTGTCTGAACTGAAGGATTGTTCGCTTCCAAAGCGCTACACCTTGATGCTGGCTCTGATCTACCTCATGCGTGTACGAGCACGTGATCACCTTGCTGAGATGTTCATCAAACGAATCGCTACCATTCACAAACGAGCCAAAGATGAGTTAGAGCAGATTCAGCTACGTCAGCGTAAAAAACTAGAATTGCTCGTGGCAACCTTGGATGGTGTGATTCAAATTCTCAGCCAAGAACCAAGTGATCAGGAAGCTGGCAGCTTGATTCGCGAGTATCTGTCCCCCGAGGGGAATCTTGATCAGCTTCGCGAGGCCTGCGCAGAAGTCCAGGCGACGGGAGGGAGTAACTATCTTCCACTACTCTGGAAGCACTTTAAGTCCCATCGATCATTACTGTTCCGTCTGAGCCATTTGCTGCAACTGGAGCCAACAACCCAGGACCGCTCGCTTATCGAGGCTCTGCAGATGGTCCAGGACAACGAGAACCTGCACAGGGAATGGATCGACGAGCATGTGGATTTGTCGTTCGCCTCGGATCGCTGGCTCAAAATTGTTCGGCGTTCCCCCAGCGAAGGGCCACCGACCAACCGGCGCTTCCTGGAAGTCTGCGTGTTTTCCCATCTAGCCAACGAGCTTCGCTCTGGGGATATCTGTGTTCTGGGCTCGGAGTCGTTTGCTGACTACCGCAAACAGTTACTGCCTTGGGATGAGTGTTTGGCCCGTCTGCCGGAGTACTGCGAAAAGGTCGGCCTGCCGAGTACGGCCAAAGAGTTTGTCGCCAGCTTGAAGGAACAACTTGAGAGTACTGCTCAGCAGTTGGATGACAAATTCCCCAATTGCCGCGGCGATGTGTCGATTAATGAGGCAGGAGAACCGGTGTTGCGCCGAGTGGTCGCCCGTGACATCCCGCCTTCAGCAATCTCGCTACAAACGGCGATTACGCAGCGAATGCCTGCCAGGCATGTGCTCGACATCATGGCCAACATCGAACACTGGATTCAGTTCACTCGGCATTTCGGGCCGATATCTGGTAGCGATCCCAAGCTGAAGGAGCCGGCCGAGCGCTACCTAATGACGATCTTCGCCATGGGCTGCAACCTAGGGCCGAACCAGGCCGCTCGCCATCTGGCAGGTAACGTGACCCCACACATGCTGTCCTACACCAATCGTCGGCACCTCCCGCTCGACAAGCTGGACAAGGCCAACCGGGAATTGGTCGAACTTTACCTTCAGCTCGATTTGCCCAAGCTCTGGGGCGACGGCAAGGCGGTCGCGGCCGACGGAACTCAATTCGATTTCTACGATGATAACTTACTCGCGGGCTACCACTTCCGTTATCGCAAGATGGGCGCAGTCGCCTATCGGCATGTGGCCAATAACTACATCGCGGTCTTCCAGCACTTCATCCCGCCAGGCATTTGGGAGGCCATCTATGTCATTGAGGGGCTACTGAAAGCGGATCATAGCGTTGAAGTCGATACGGTCTATTCAGACACTCAAGGCCAGTCCGCCACAGTATTTGCGTTCACCCATTTGCTGGGCATCAATCTAATGCCTCGCATCCGCAACTGGCGCAACCTGGTCATGTATCGGCCCGATCGCTCGGTCAAGTACAAGCACATCAACAGCCTCTTCACTGATACCGTCAACTGGAGCCAGATAGAGACCCATTGGCAAGATCTGATGCAGGTAGCGCTGTCGATTCAGGCCGGCAAAATATCCTCACCAATGCTGCTGCGTAAACTCGGTTCTTACAGTCGGCGCAACAAGCTCTACCATGCAGCGCAAGAGCTTGGATGTGTGATCCGGACAATTTTCCTGCTCAAATGGATTGGCAACCGTGAGTTGCGCCAAGAAGTAACCGCAAATACCAACAAGATCGAGTCCTACAACGGCTTCTCGAAGTGGCTGTCCTTCGGCGGCGATGTGATTGCAGAGAACGATCCCGATGAACAACAGAAGCGCTTGCGTTACAACGATATGATCGCTTCCTCGGTGATTCTGCAGAACACCGTCGACATGATGCGCATCCTGCAGAAGCTCTCCCGTGATGGCTGGCAGTTTACCGATGAGGACGTATCGTTTCTTAGTCCCTATCTGACCAGCAACGTCAAACGCTTTGGAGAATTCAACCTAAAACTCAAGCGCCCACCGGAACCCTGGATCAAGGATTCCATTTTCCAGCAGGCTGCGGGTTCAATTCGTGGGCAACAGGCGCCCAATAGCAAAGTTGAGGAGACGAACTGATGCACATCCCACCCGCTTCGTTTCGAGTGACACCCTATGGGGAAGTCGATGCCAAAGCACTTGATTCCCTGCGTCAGGACTATGAAACCTCTCAATTGCTTAGCGTGGTGGACCGGCTGGATGCCTGCCTTGCTGAAATCGGAGGAATCGGCAGTATTCGGGACAATTTTTTACGTCTGCACGCCATGGCATTGACGGTAATGGAAGGCTCGCCCCTAACTGTAGCTGCCAGTGATGTCGACAGCATTTGGGAAGAGGCGATGGCCCTTCAAGAGGATATTTCTGCTTTATGTTCTTGCTTGCAAGGGGGTTCTAAACACGTTGACCCCTTGGCTGCACTTGCGCCTGACTATCAGGACTAGACCATCAACATGGGCGAGGCCGTGCGGAGGCGCTCCCGTCAGCGGCAGCGCACGCGAAAACAAACTATTAATAGCCGTGCCCAAGGGGGGCGTTAATTGGATGCTAGGCAAGAACCGTTCCTTGCAGGGCCTCAATCGCGTCCGCCACCTCATCAAGCACTACTTCTGGCGCTATGCGGCCCCAGGCGCCGATCACGTCGGCAAGACATATTGGTAGGGTCGCCACCAGGAATACAGGGCGATTGCCGCGATCATTGAACGTCCTCTCAGCCGCGGACTCCAGCTGAATTCGCTCCGCGACATTCAACACGGAATAGTCTGGTAGAGCCGCAAGCACGCTCTTTGCGTGAGCGGTCAAAAGTTGTCCGGACATAGGTGCTCCTTGAGGCTGCAAATTGTGTGAACAGTGCGTCGGACGACCGGGGCTGCCTCATAAAACGAAAGAGCCCGTGTCAAGGCCAGTTTCTCCGCACGAGGCTGTCACCGAACTGGATCAATACCCGATATCGAAGCCCGCATCAACCAAGTAAAAGGCATGAGATTCGCTGACGACGGGGGCGGCACTGCCGACGCCACGTATGACCGATTTAATCTGCACTGCGGCAAGATCCAGCGACGATTGATCGGCATCATATACCGCACGCACCTGTTCATCGCGAGCGGAACGCTTCATTCTCATGATGTTCTCAAAGCTGCTTTGAGAGGCTTGCCGGTTCATTTGTATCATCACGATCGCGCCTGCAGAACTCTGCCAACAATTTGCTTCAAGCCAAGCACGTCGTATCACGTGACATCACAGGGCTTTAGTAAGCCCCCCCGGGGGGCAACACGCTGTTGACAAACGAGCTATGCCTACAAAACAGTAAAGTAACAGCAACAAGGATGCTTGGCTCAACGCTCACAAACTGAATTTTGGCCTATCCGTTTGGTGCGCGCAGTCTGAGGAATTATTCCAACGTTTGCCCCGCCTGTGCGATCGCTTTCCAAGTCTTGCCTTCGTCTTGCGACAGATAGACGTCACGCTTGATAGTCGCCATCGCCCACTCCTGAGCATTAACCGGATTCTGTGCCAGGTAAGCGACGGCATCCTGATTGAGTGGAGGCAAACCGAGGGAGCTGATCTCGTGGCTCTTCAGGTCCAGGGACGAGAGCTGCACGACCTTGTCATAGCTACCGAACCATAAGCTCTTTCCGTCGATGCTGAAGCTGACGCTGAGCACCTGAACCTTCTGGAGAACTGGCTGGAAGTGCTCGCCGGCATCGCTTGATAAGAACAAGCCGCTTTCAGTCGCCACTGCTACGATTTTGCTATCGATGGGGTGCACCGCCAAGGCGCTCGGTGCTGCCCCCATTCCCTGCGCCGATGCATGCTGCCAGGTGGCTCCGTCGTTCAGGCTGTAGTACAAGCTAGCAGAGGTCATTTTCGAGTTCGGGTGCGTGTTGTAAACGTATAGAGCCCCGCTCTCGAATCCACTGGCTAACAGATGAAAGTCCGACTCTCCTTGAAATCCAAGCTGCTGCCAGGTACTTCCGCCGTCACTGCTCTTGATTAGCCCGAGAGGGTTGACCAGGCCACTGCCACTGGCGGGATGGCCGCTGCTATAGATCGCCTGACGGCCGGCAGAAAAGCCCATGTAGTCGTGTTCAGGCCCAGGTGCCTTGCTCCAGTGTCCATCACGGTATAGGGCCAGTCCGTCATGGCTGGGGATGGAAAGCTGTTGCCCATCCTGGCTGAAAGCGAGCCCGTGGACATGCTTCAAGGTGACCGTCGTCGCGGCGCCGGCAGTCAGGTGGGTGAGCCCAATCAACACGCCAATCGATATCGTCCGGCGTAGAGTCGTTCCCAGATACATAATCCATTCTCCAATCGTGATTGAGCCCTTGCTGGTTGTTGTTACTTCGGCTGCGCCACGGTGCGCAGATAGGGCTTCAACGTTTTAAAGCCCTGCGGGTATTTCTTCCTGGCCTCCTCGTCGGACACCGAAGTGGGAATGATAACGTCCTCACCCGGCCGCCAGTTCACCGGGGTGGCGACTGTGTGTTTGGCGTTTAATTGCAGCGAATCAAGCAGGCGCAACACTTCGTCGAAGTTGCGCCCGGCACTCATCGGGTAGATCAGCATCGCCTTGACCTTCTTGTCCGGACCGACGATGAACACCGAACGCACCGTGGCGTTGTCCACCGCAGTGCGTGAGCCGCCACTGGCATTCGGGTGAATCATGTCATAGAGCTTCGCCACGACCAGGTTCTCGTCGCCGATCATGGGGTAGTTGACCGCATGACCCTGTGTTTCATTGATGTCGCCGACCCAGGCCCGGTGGTCACTGACCGGGTCAATGCTGAGCCCGACTATCTTGGTATTGCGTTTGTCGAACTCCGGCTTGAGCTTGGCCATATAACCGAGTTCAGTGGTACAGACGGGAGTGAAATCCTTCGGATGCGAGAACAGGATGGCCCATTTGTCGCCAATCCACTCGTGGAAATGGAGAGGGCCTTCGGTGGTTTCGACGGCGAAATCCGGTGCTTCGTCACCAATGCGGATTGCCATGTTCGGTCTCCTTGCAGTGACTGAGAGGGTAGCTGTCAGCACGCTGACTGCTGTTGCGACGGCGTTCGAATGTCTGCATTGAACCTGTCGGCGCGAATCAGTATAGGAGACGCACCAAGACAAGGAGGAAACCAACGCGTTAACTCTGTAAGCCATTGAATTATTGTATTTTTATGCGTCATAAGCATTGAGGTTGGTACTCAGCCGACAGACTAGCCTCAATCCTCTTTTCGCGGACTCGCCCAGCTATCGCGTTGCTGCTTGACTTTGCCGCAATGGCAAGGTCCAACCTTACGGTAGAGAGGTTCTTCAGGAGGTTGGTGATGGCCAGCCTATTCCCCCATACCGCTACTGCCACGTCCATTCCTGTCCAGCAATGGATGCTCGGCGTAGCAGGCATGACCTGTGCTTCCTGCGTAGCACGTGTCGAGAAAGCATTAACCCAAGTGCCTGGTGTTTCTGCTGTCAGTGTCAACTTGGTCAGCGAAACGGCAACCGTCGAAGCTGATGTCAACACAGCACTGACGCCCCTGCTCCAGGCCGTAGCAAACGCGGGCTACCGTGTGAAAGAAGACGAACTGGTCTTGGCCATCGGCGGCATGACTTGTGCCTCGTGCGTCGGGCGCGTCGAAAAGGCCCTGCTGAAAGTACCGGGCGTACAGTCAGCAGCGGTGAATCTGGCCAGTGAGGTCGCCCGGGTTCGGACCGTGTCCGGCGTAGTATCGCTGTCGGTGTTGATGCAAGCGGTAGCAGCTGCCGGCTACGAGGCCAGCGTTCCGGCTGCCGAGGTGTCCACTGGTACGCCGCTTCACCGTGACGGGTGGCCGGTGGTTGCAGCCGCCGTGCTGTCCTTGCCGTTGGTGATACAGATGCTCGCCGCATTGATGGGCGCACGGTGGAGCCTGCCAGGCTGGGTGCAGCTGTTATTAGCCACGCCTGTTCAGTTCTGGCTGGGTGCGCGTTTCTATCGGGCGGGCTGGAGAGCATTGCGCGTAGGCAGCGGCAATATGGACCTGTTGGTGGCGCTCGGTACCAGCGCGAGCTACGGGCTGTCGGTCTATCTTCTGGCGACGCATTCCGGCCTCGGCGTCCCGCACCTCTATTTCGAGGCTTCTGCGGTAGTGATTACCCTGGTCTTGCTCGGCAAGTGGCTGGAAGCTAGAGCCAAGCACCACACGGCGGACGCTATCCGTGCGCTACAGGCGCTACGGCCGGACATCGCCCGCGTGCGACGCGACGGGATGGAGTACAAGGTTTCAGCCAGCGCACTGATCGTCGGAGACCTGGTGGTAGTGCGGCCGGGTGAGCAGGTGCCGGCGGACGGCGTAGTGCACGAAGGGCGAAGCCATCTCGACGAGTCACTGCTGACCGGTGAGAGCCTGCCAGTGGCGAAAGGTGCAGGCGACTCGGTGACCGGTGGCGCAATCAATGGCGAAGGTCTGCTACTGATCATGACCTCAGCGATCGGTGCGGAAAGCACTCTGGGCCGGATCATTCGCTTGGTCGAAAACGCCCAGGTGACCAAGGCACCGATCCAGCGTTTGGTCGATCGGATCAGTGCCGTCTTCGTACCGGTGGTGCTGGTGGTCGCGGCCATGACCTTGCTGATTGGTTGGTGGCTGACCGGCGAGGTGGCCGGTCCGCTGATTAACGCGGTGGCGGTGTTGGTGATCGCATGCCCTTGTGCGTTGGGCCTCGCCACACCGACCGTGATCATGACGGGTACTGGGGTCGGCGCGCGCCACGGCATTCTGATCAAAGATGCGCAAGCCTTGGAAATTGCGCATCGGGTGAGCGTGGTGGTCTTTGACAAGACCGGTACGCTGACACTGGGCAAACCCCAGGTAACGGCGCTGGAAGCGAAGGATGGCAACAGTGTGCGCTTGCTGCAGCTAGCGGCGTCAGCTCAGACCGGTAGCGAGCACCCTCTGGCTCAGGCATTGCAGGGCAGAGCCCAGCAAGAAAGTGTGACGCTATTACCGGCCTCCAGGGTCACGGCCTTGCCGGGGCGAGGTTTGGCGGCCTCAGTGGCAGGCTGCGATCTGCGTCTGGGTAGCTCGCGTTTGATGCGGGAGATGGGTGTGGACCTGTCGCCGCTGGCGGTTCGTGCAGCGGCATTGGCCGAGGCCGGTAACACCGTGTCCTGGCTTGCCGAGCTATCCAAAGCGCCACAGTTGTTGGGCCTGATTGCCTTCGGTGATGTGCTGAAGCCCTCCGCAAGGTTAGCCGTGGCCCGGTTGAAAGCGCTGGGTATCCGAACTGTGATGATAACCGGCGACAACTTTGGAGCCGCTACCGACGTGGCCAGGCTGCTCGGCCTCGACGAGGTGCGCGCTGAGGTTCTCCCCGGCGACAAAGCGGCGGCGGTACTGGCACTGAAGGTCGACGGCGCGGTCGTGGCAATGGTTGGCGACGGCATCAACGACGCGCCGGCACTGGCGGCGGCCGATGTCGGTATCGCGATGTCGACTGGCACCGACGTGGCGATGCATACCGCGGGTATCACCCTGATGCGCGGCGACCCGGCGCTGGTGGCGGATGCTTTGCTGCTGTCCCGTCACACCTATGGGCGGATTTTGAAGAGTCTGTTCTGGGCCTTCGTCTACAACCTGATCGGTATTCCGCTGGCGGCGCTGGGCCTGTTAAGTCCGGTGGTGGCTGGCGCGGCAATGGCGCTGTCCAGCGTCTCAGTGGTGACTTACGCCTTGCTGCTGAAGCGATGGCAGCCGGCACAACGAGAAGGGAGCTGATTCGGTGGCTCAGCGAACAGGAGGATCTAATGAACATTGGTGAGGTGGCAAGTGTCAGCGGCTTGTCCACTCGAATGATCCGCTACTACGAACGCATTGACCTGATCCCGCCGTCACAGCGCACGTTGTCTGGTTATCGCGTTTACTGCGAACGCGATGTACACATTTTACGTTTCATCCACCATGCACGAGATCAGGGAATGCCGATCGAACGGGTTCGTGCCATGTTGGCGTTATGGCGGGACCGCAATCGTCCTGATGACGAGGTTCAGGCCATTGCCCTGAGCAACATCGACGCGCTGAATGCGCGTATTACCACGCTTCAGATCATGCGCGAGGTCCTGTCGTATCTGGCCGAGCATTGTGATGACGCTGAGCTACCACCTGGGCCGGTTCTGGATGACCTACCTCCTACGACCTGCCCAAAAGGAGAGCATCATGACTCGTAATAAACCCTCAATGGTCCAGCTGGGTGTCGGCGCGGCCATTATCCTGGCAGTTGCCTATCTCTTGTTTCCAACTTTTCAAGCCTGGATCGTGGCAAACGCGCTGATCTTTCTGGTGTTGCTGTGCCCGCTAATGATGGTGTTTTGTATGCGTGGCATGCACAAAGATGCATCGACTACAGATGACACGCAGAAGGTCAAACCAACCAAACGAGATCCGGACGATAGGCCGTAAGTGGTAACCACTTCCCACGCTCAGGGAGTTGGGCTTGGTTGTTCAGCGAGTCCTTGTACCCGAGGAAGTGCTTATTGCCCCTCAAAATCTAGCCAATGAGCTCTTTCTGACTGATTTGTAATTGTCCGGTTCGTTAGCAACGACTAGACTCCCCCGCATGAAACGCTACCTGCGGTGTTGTCTCATTTTCCTGATTAGCCTGGCGCTTCCCCTCAGCGGGATGGCGGGGACTCAGGCACCGACAGAGCCTTGCCCAATGAAAATGGCGGGGATGGCGATGATGGACGACATGGGCATGGACTGCTGTAACGATATGAAAAGTCCCTCCGAACACGGCAAACCTTGCAAGCCAGGCCAGGAATGCAAGACCGGCGGTATGCTGCAAATCTCGATCATCAAGCCTCCGGTTACCTTATCCAGCCCCGTAGTGCTTTCCCTCTTCAGCGACTTCCTACCCCTTCAAACCCCGTCCGGGGTATGGCGACCGCCCCGCGCCTGATTCCTGTACCACACTGAGTCTCATCCTGCCTTGGCGGGATGGCATTTCTGCGTGCATGTCTAAGAGGCGCGCAGTGGAACATCACAGGAATCGTGAGCATGAACTCCCTACGCTATTGCACAGGCTGGCCCGTCGTGGCCGCCTTGGCGGCAAGCGTGTTGGCATTGCCGAGCGTCGCCGCCCCGCTGACACTCGATGAAGCCTTGCGGCTGGCCGAAAACAACGCCCCGTCACTGACCGCCCAAGCCGCGAAACTCCAGGCTGCCAGCAGTGCTGCCATTCCCGCCGGTGAGCTACCCGACCCGAAGTTACTACTGGGGGTGCAGAATTATCCCATTGGTGGCCCGGATCGCTGGAGCATTGACCAGGACTTCATGACCATGCAGATGGTTGGGGTCATGCAGGAAGTGCCCAACCGCGACAAACGCAAAGCACGTGTTGAGGTCGCCGAAGCGGCCGTTGATCGAGCTGCGGCTGAAGGTCGTGTGGAACGGCTGAATGTCCGACAGGCCACGGCGTTGGCCTGGATCAGCAGCTACTCCGTCGAGCGTAAAGAGGCGCTGTTCCAGGACTTTTACAAAGAAAATCGTCTGTTGAGCGATACCGTGCGCGCCCAGATCGCCGGCGGTCGTGCCCAGCCTGCCGATGCGGTCACGCCAAAACAGGAGGCTGCGCAATTGGCGGAACAACAGGACGACCTGATCCGCCTGCGGGCGCAGACCCGAGCGGCGCTCAAGCGCTGGATTGGCCCGGCGGCCAAAGACGAACCAACGGGTGGCTTGCCGCATTGGCCCGTCGATACATCAGGTTATTCCCATAAGCTGCAGCATCATCCCGCGTTGGCAGCGTTCACGCCGATGACCCGCGAGGCCGAAGCCAAGGTGCGTGAAGCCGAAGCGGAGAAGCAGTCCGACTGGAGCTGGGAACTCGATTACCAACGCCGCGGGCGGGAGTTCGGCGACATGGTCAGCGTGCAATTCACCTTCGACCTGCCGCTGTTCCCCGGCTCCCGACAAAATCCCAAGATCGCCGCCAAACATGCCGAATTGAATCAATTGGAGGCCGAGCGCGAAGCCCTGACACGCGAGCATACCGAGCAACTGGAGGCGGATCTGGCCGACTACGAGCGTCTGAATCGCGCTGTGAGCCGCAGCCAGGACAGCCTGGTCCCCTTGGCCAAGGAAAAGGTCGGGCTGAGTATGGCCAGCTACCGTGCCGGTAAAGGCGACCTGGCGGCTGTTATCGCGGCCCGACGTGAACTCATCGAGGCCCGTCTCAAACAAATCGACGTCGAAGAACAGCGAGCCCTGACCAACGCGCGCTTGTATTTCAACTATGGGGAAACCAGCCAATGAGCACTCGAATCTGGAAAGGGGCTGTGTTGACTGGCTTGTCGGTCGCCCTAGGGGTTGTCGGCGGTTACTGGTTCGCTCAGCAACGCCCGAACACAACGCCTGATACGCTCGCCGCACAGAGTCCCAAGACACAAGACGAACGTAAGGTGCTGTATTGGTACGACCCGATGGTCCCGCAGCAGAAGTTCGATAAACCGGGCAAATCGCCCTTTATGGACATGCAGCTGGTACCGCAATACGCGGATGGCGCAACCAGCGGTGCCGCGATCAGCATCGACCCGGGCCTGACTCAGAATCTGGGACTCCGCCTGGCGACCGTCACCCGTGGAGTCCTCGCTTCCAGTTTGGACGTGGTCGGCGTGCTGGCGTTCAACGAGCGAGACGTCGCCGTTATCCAGGCGCGTACCGCCGGTTTTGTCGAGCGGGTTTATGCCCGTGCGCCCGGTGATGTACTCAAGGCCAATGCGCCATTGGCAGATATCCTGGTACCGGAATGGGCCGCAGCTCAGGAAGAATTCCTCGCGCTGAAACGTAATGGCGATACCGACTTGTTGCTGGCGGCCCGCCAACGGTTACGCCTCACCGGGATGCCAACGGCGCTGATTACCCAAGTAGAACGCAGCGGCAAGATTCAGCCGAACCTGACCCTCACCAGCCCCATCAGTGGTGTGCTGCAAGAGTTGGATGTCCGTACGGGCATGACCGTGGCGGCTGGCGAGACGCTGGCTCGCGTCAATGGCTTGAACAGTGTCTGGCTGGCGGTGGCGGTTCCAGAGTCGGAAACTGGATCGATCGTCGTCGGGCAAACGGTCGAAGCACGCTTGCCGGCCTTCCCGGGGACGGTACTCAACGGCACGGTCAGCGCAATTCTGCCTGAGACCAATCCGGACAGCCGCACCGTTCGCGTACGCGTCGAGCTGCCCAACCCTGACGGGCGTCTCAGACCCGGATTGACGGCGCAGGTACGCCTGAACCACACGAGCGAGCAAATTGCGTTGTGGGTGCCGAGCGAGGCGGTTATTCGCACCGGCCGGCGCACGCTGGTGATGCTCGCTGAAGATGCGGGTCGCTACCGTCCGGTAGAGGTGCAACTCGGGCAGGAGAACGACGGCAAGACGGCGGTATTGAAAGGCTTGCAAGAAGGTCAACAGGTAGTCAGCTCCGGCCAGTTCCTGCTCGACTCCGAGGCCAGCCTGAAGGGCATCGTCGCCAGCACGCTGGAAATGCCAGCACCTCCCACCGCTGCCCCGACCCTTCATGAGTCGGAGGGACAAGTCCTGCAGATCAATAGCAAAGACGTCACGCTCGCCCATGGCCCCTTCAAGACGTTGGGCATGCCCGGCATGACCATGACCTTTCCGTTAGCCGACCCGGCACTCATGCAAGGGCTCAAATCGGGTGACAAGGTTCGTATATCAGTCAGTCAAACCGATGATGGTTTGCGCGTTGAGCGTCTGGAAAAACTCGGGGGCCAGCCATGATCGCCGCCCTGATCCGCTGGTCAGTCGCTAACCGCTTTCTGGTGCTTTTGGCCACGCTGTTCGTCACGGCCTGGGGCGTCTGGTCGGTGCAGAGCACGCCCATCGATGCGCTGCCGGACCTGTCCGACGTTCAGGTGATCATTCGCACCCCGTATCCGGGCCAGGCACCGCAAATCGTCGAGAACCAGGTGACCTACCCGTTGGCCACCACCATGCTCTCGGTACCGGGGGCGAAAACCGTGCGCGGTTATTCCTTTTTCGGCGACAGCTTCGTGTACGTGCTGTTCGAAAACGGTACCGATATGTATTGGGCCCGCTCGCGGGTGTTGGAGTACCTGAGCCAGATACAAAGTCGCCTGCCGGCCAGTGCCAAACCGGCGTTGGGTCCAGATGCCACCGGGGTGGGCTGGATCTATCAGTACGCCCTGGTGGATCGCACCGGTGGACATGATCTAGCGCAGCTGCGCGCACTACAGGACTGGTTTCTCAAGTTCGAACTCAAGACTTTGCCGAGCGTGGCGGAAGTGGCCACCGTGGGCGGCATGGTCAAGCAGTATCAAGTGCAGCTCGATCCGCTCAAACTGGCCAGCCTGGGCATCACCCAGGCACAGGTGACTGAGGCGATTGGCAAAGCCAACCAGGAAACCGGTGGTGCGGTGTTGGAGATGGCGGAGACTGAGTTCATGGTCCGCGCTTCCGGTTACCTGAAGACCCTCAATGACTTTCGTGCAATCCCGTTGAAGCTCGCTGCGGGTGGCGTGCCAGTGACCCTTGGCGATGTGGCCACGATCCAGCTGGGGCCGGAGATGCGTCGTGGCATCACCGAACTCGACGGTGAGGGTGAAACCGTCGGCGGCGTGGTGATTCTGCGCAGCGGCAAGAACGCCCGCGAGACCATCGCAGCAGTCAAAACCAAGCTCGACGAGTTGAAGAAAAGCCTGCCGGCCGGGGTGGAAATAGTCACCACCTACGATCGCAGCAAGCTGATCGACCGCGCCGTGGAAAACCTCAGCCACAAGCTGCTCGAAGAGTTCATCGTCGTCGCGTTGGTCTGCGGGATCTTCCTCTGGCATTTGCGCTCGTCCCTGGTGGCCATTATCTCGCTGCCGGTCGGGGTGCTGATGGCCTTCATCGTCATGCGCTACCAGGGAATCAACGCCAACATCATGTCCCTGGGCGGGATCGCCATTGCCATCGGTGCCATGGTTGATGCCGCAGTGGTGATGATCGAAAACGCCCACAAGAAGGTCGAGGCCTGGCACAAGGCCCATCCCGGCGAAGAGCTGAAGGGTGAACATCACTGGCATGTAATGACCGAAGCGGCGGCCGAGGTCGGTCCGGCACTGTTCTTCTGTCTGTTGATCATCACGCTGTCGTTCATCCCGGTGTTCACGTTGGAGGCCCAAGAGGGACGGCTGTTCGGCCCGCTGGCTTTCACCAAGACCTATGCCATGGCTGCGGCGGCCGCACTGTCGGTGACCCTGGTGCCGGTATTGATGGGTTACTGGATTCGTGGGCGGATTCCCAATGAGGAACAGAACCCGCTGAACCGCTGGTTGATCAGGCTCTACCAGCCAGCCTTGGACGCGGTGCTGCGTCGACCCAAAGTTACCATGCTGGTCGCACTGCTGGTGTTCCTCAGCGCGCTATGGCCGATGTCCCGGTTGGGGGGCGAGTTCCTGCCCCCGCTGGACGAGGGCGATCTGCTCTACATGCCCTCGGCGCTGCCAGGGTTGTCGGCGCAGAAAGCCGCGCAACTGCTGCAACAGACTGACCGGCTGATCAAGACCGTCCCCGAAGTCGACCATGTCTTCGGTAAGGCTGGCCGCGCCGAAACCGCCACC
This sequence comes from Pseudomonas sp., assembly GCF_050739775.1. GTDB lineage: Bacteria > Pseudomonadota > Gammaproteobacteria > Pseudomonadales > Pseudomonadaceae > Aquipseudomonas. The sequence continues at coordinate 14,237 of NZ_JBOICA010000031.1, read as the reverse complement.
GACCCGGCGCCACTGGAGATGTTCGAGACCACCATTCAGTTCAAGCCGCGTGAGCAATGGCGACCCGGCCTGACCCAAGAGAAGCTGGTGGAGGAACTGGATCGGGTGGTCCGAGTTCCGGGACTGACCAATATCTGGATCCCACCGATCCGCAATCGCATCGACATGCTCGCCACCGGGATCAAGAGCCCGATCGGGGTGAAAATTGCCGGTAGCAACCTGACGGAGATCGATGCCGCCACTCAGGCGGTCGAGCGCGTGGCCAAAGACGTGCCTGGGGTCAGTTCAGCCCTGGCCGAACGCCTGACCGGTGGCCGCTATATCGACGTGGATATCGACCGCAAAGCTGCTGCTCGCTATGGGCTGAACATCGCCGATGTGCAGTCGATCGTGGCCGGTGCTATCGGCGGTGAAAACATCGGGGAGACCATTGAAGGGCTCGCCCGCTTCCCGATCAATGTGCGATATCCGCGTGAGTGGCGTGATTCGCTTGGCGCCCTGGAACAACTGCCGATCTACACCCCGCTGGGGAGCCAGATCACCCTTGGCACTGTGGCGAAGGTCAAGGTTACCGATGGCCCTCCCATGCTCAAGAGCGAGAACGCCCGACCTTCTGGCTGGGTGTATATCGATGTGCGTGGCCGGGATATTGCCTCGGTAGTCGCCGACCTGCGCCAGGTCGTCAGTGAGCAGGTCAAACTGCAGCCAGGCATGAGTTTGAGCTACTCGGGGCAGTTCGAATTTCTTGAGCGAGCCAATGCACGACTCAAGCTGGTGGTGCCGGCCACGCTGTTAATCATTTTCGTCCTGCTCTACCTGACCTTTGCTCGCTTCGACGAGGCCTTGCTGATCATGGCCACGTTGCCATTCGCTCTCACCGGCGGAGCGTGGTTCCTCTATCTGCTGGGCTTCAACCTGTCAGTGGCTACCGGGGTCGGCTTTATTGCCTTGGCCGGCGTATCGGCCGAGTTTGGCGTGATCATGCTGCTTTACCTGAAGAACGCCTGGTCCGAACGCGAAGACCTCGGCGACAGTACCGAGCGCGGGCTACTGGCCGCGATTCGCGAAGGTGCAGTGCTGCGCGTTCGCCCCAAGGCCATGACCGTGGCGGTGATCATCGCCGGCTTATTGCCGATACTCTGGGGCAGCGGCACCGGTAGCGAAGTCATGAGTCGCATCGCCGCACCGATGGTCGGTGGCATGGTCACTGCTCCCTTGTTATCCCTGTTTGTTATTCCGGCGGCCTACCGCTTGATGCGCCGTCGGCACCTCCCCGTTGCACCCACCAATCCTCAAGGAAAAGTCGTATGAAACTGACCCTCATCACTGTTGCAAGCACCGTCGTTGCCCTGTCCCTTCCTGCTCAAGCAGAAGACATGCCGGGTATGAAGATGGACACTACGCCCATGCAAGGCATGCAGATGGCGCAGGAGACCAAGCAGGCTCCAGTGGCCAAAGCCGAGGGCACGATCAAGGCCATCGATACCACAAAACATACGGTAACCATCGCCCATGGCGCCGTACCGGCCGTGCAGTGGCCGGCCATGACCATGGCATTCAACGCCACAACCAAACAACTGGCAGGCCTGAAGGCTGGGGATCAAGTAGTGTTTGAGTTTCGTGCCGAGGGCATGGGAGCCACCATCGTGTCGATCAAGCCCCTGAAGTAACCATGGCATGGATGGCTGGTTCGACCACCAAGCTGATACCGGACCAGCTATCCACCATTCATCGACACACAGGTCAGCGAAAGGCCGGCAGCCCTACGGGGTAATGAAGAGTTTATTGCTCCACCATCCTCTCGTTTGACTCCTTTGGTTTGGAGGATGGTTTCAGGCGCCTGAGGTAGGCGCCTTTTTTCGGTCAATACGAATTCTGGGTGACCCGTTTGTGGTGACGTGTTCGTCACGCAGGTTCAGAGGGCACGAGGTTATTGCTGATAAGCAAAGAGCAGTGAATGGATGAACTCCCGCCAATTCCGTAAGCGTGGGAACAACATGGGCACCCGCTGTCGATAGGTCTGATACTCCTCGCCAAAACGTTCGGTCAAGGCCGACTCCTCGCGTTTCGCTAGACGGACATAAGCCCAGACGATCAGGGGAAACAACAATAACGTGATCACCGTCGGCCAGTGAATCACCTGCCCAAAGACCGCTAGCATGATCCCGGTGTATTGCGGGTGGCGGACCACACCGTAGACACCCTGTGTCGCCAGCTTCCCCTCCAGACTTGTGCGATAAACCTGTACCCAGCCCCGGATCAACAGCGCCAGGCCGATCACGATGAACACACCGCCCAACATCATTTCCAGCATGGCCCCGGTAGCACCGTAGCCCAGCATTGTTGCCCAGAGATGGCCCGAAATTCCGGTCAGCGGGATATCGATTCCCAGGAAACCAGTCAGCAGGTAAATAGTCAGTGGGAAACCGTACATCTCGGCGTATAACGCGATGATGAACGCTTGCACTAAACCTGCGCCCATCCAGTCGCGCCAACTGCGTGGAGCGACAAAACGGTAGAAAACCCAGGATGCAATGAGCACCATGATCAGCACCCACCCCCAGTGCCCATAGTGCATGGAAAAGCTATTCATGATTAGGCTCCATCTCGATCAACAGCGGATCGGCATTCAGCATCGGCCCCAGGAAGAACCATCGGAGCATCCGAGTAACGATATGGCTTACGCGCGCGATACCCTACTCAGAAGTAGTTGCCCGTGCCTCTCTGGCTAAGAGGGCACGGGGTTAACGATTAAACGAACTGTTATTGAGTCTTAGTGCTGCCTTGAGCGGGTTCATTGCCCATGTGCTTGTTCATATTTTCCATCATCGTATTGCAGTTTTTCATCATGACGGACATTTCCTGCATCATGTCCATCATCGGCATTTTACCGTCTTTCATCATCGGCATATCCTGTCCCTTCATCATGTCAGAACTGTCCTTAGTAGGGGCTTTTGGCTGCTCGGCAAAACTCGTGGGAATAGTTCCAAGAGTTAGGAGAACGGCGAGTACGGCGGTGTAGGCAGTTGCGTTACGCATGATGCTTCTCCTGATCAACGACTTGGGGTTTCGATAGGCTCTGGGGCAGCAACGACTGATCCGGAGCCTTCTGCTCGCAGGCAGTTTTACCGCCCATGCTTTTCATGCAGAGCCCAACCATTAACAGGCAGGGCAGAATAGAAAGCAGAGCAGGCAGAGTGACTACCGCAAACAGAGCGTTCAGGTTAAAAAGCAAAGTGAACACGATTGCAACGACAAGCCCTGCAATCAGCGGTTGATGTTGCAACATAATTTTTGCATGTCGCGCTATATTCTTGATCATGGTGAATCCTCTAAATTTCAGATACTTATCTACACTTTCTCAGAAAAACTCATGCTCAGACGCTTCTACTGGGTCATGTAGAGCCAGCTTTTATCTCCGTCAAAGGCGTAAATTTCGAACGGTTTCTGCTGGGTGCCGTCCATGCCAGGCGATCCAGGTGGCATCCCGGCCAAGGTGATACCGCGAATTGCAGGGTGCTCTGCCAGTAATTTATTGACGGCTGTTAGCGGGACGTGGCCGCTAATAACGTAACCATCAATGGCAACGGCATGGCAGCCTGCCAAAGAGTAGGGAAGACCAGATGCCTTATTGACCTGCTGAAGCTGTGCAGAATCCGCGACAATCGACACCTTGAAACCACCTTCGCGCAGATAGTCCGCATATTTATCGCAGCACGTACAACTTGGGTTTTTATAGAGAACGACTTCTTCAGCAGCGTTAACTATAGGCATCGCAAGGACAGTGAGTGCGAGTAACATCCCACCCCAAAATGTGGCTGATTTATTCACGGTAACCACCTAATCCTTCTCCGCTGACGATAAAAATATTAGTTGTAGTCCCGAGCGACGGCCTTGATGTTCTTCTGGTGGTATTACTGAAGAACGAACGAGCTAGCCCTCGGCGTGGTTAGGATAGGCTGGAATGTTTAGGAGGAAAAGGATCTGGAGCAACGGGCATACGACCGAGTGAAGTTGTATGGCAGTCGTATGGAGATGACTTTAAGGCGTACCAGATTGAAACAAGAAACGTGACCGCTCCCGTTGAGGGAATGGAACAATTTATCGAACAAGTGACTTGGTTCGACATATCAGGGCAGATATTCATTCTGCTGGATTCAGAAAGCATACTCTGCGCTGCCGCACAGTTAAGAGAGGTATTTGAAGACTCAGATCCAAACATCAAGGCTTGACCATGTGCTGCCGCTACGACTAACAGCAGCACCATGAGCAGCTTGATCAAGGTTTTATCCAGATTTTGAGCCATCACAGCACATAGCTCCCTCAACTTTGAAGAGTACGCCTTGAGACAAGCTCAGGAGCGCTCCTGTACCACACAGCCACTCCTACCTGACTCAAGCCTATTTATGAACCATTACCCCCTTTAGATTAGGCGCTGGCTGCGATTTCACAGCTTGTTGTGCCATGTTTCTGTCCTGATCCTGATGAGCGGCAAAGCGTGCAATAACGCGGTCTCCACCACCTTCAGCCCACGCTATGGAGGACAAAAGGACCGAACCGGCCACCAGCGCAATTTTGATGAGTTTCATGAGACAGTCTCCTCAAGCGGGTAAATGTTCAACGACAACCTAGAATAGGGTTTACGTTTGGCTGTCGACATGAGCCCTACACGGTGCTCATGACTTCACCCTAGATGGCCTCCCTGATAGAAAGCTGAAGCGAAAATTACATTTCTGTAAGTATCTGGTGGGTGAGCTCAACCCCACGCACACTCCAGGTGCCAGCCACGTGAGAACACCCCTATGAAACTCCTGTTAGCTGAAGACGAGCCGAGAATTGGTATCTACGTGCAACAGGGGCTGAATGAGGCCGGATTCAATGTAGATCTGGTGACCAGCGGTACCAACGCCCTTCAGCACGCCCTAAGCGAAGCTTATGACCTGCTGATACTGGACGTTACGATGCCCGGCCTGGATGGTTGGGAAGTACTGCGCATGGTTCGCGCGGCAGGCAAGCATGTTCCCGTGCTCTTCCTGACCGCTCGTGACCGAGTCGAGGATCGAGTTAAGGGCCTGGAGCTGGGTGCGGACGATTACCTGATCAAGCCCTTTGCCTTTTCCGAACTGCTGGCCAGGGTCCGGAGCCTCTTGCGCCGGGGTAGCAATGCTCCGGCACAATCCCATATCAAGATTGCTGACCTTGAAGTCGACCTGATGAAGCGGAGAGCCCTTCGCGGCGGCAAGCGCATCGATCTCACGGCCAAAGAGTTTGCCCTTCTTGAGTTACTACTGCGCCGACGGGGTGAGGTGTTGCCCAAGTCGCTGATCGCCTCGCAGGTCTGGGACATTAATTTCGACAGTGATACAAACGTCATCGAGGTCGCAATCAGGCGGCTTAGAGCCAAAATTGATGATGACTTCGACCTCAAGTTGATCAGTACCGTGCGGGGAATGGGCTACATGCTCGATACACCGGAGTCGACATGAATAGATTCTCCCTGACGACGCGTCTGAGTGTGATGTTCATGCTGGTTGTCGTTGCGGTGCTGACGGTTGCAGGGTTCAGCTTCAACTATCTCTGTCAGCAGCATTTCAATTCGCTTAATCAGCAAACGCTGGTCGAAAAACTGCAAACCAGCCAAAGCATTTTGGGGGCGATGCCCAACATTGGTACTTTCGATGAATTGAAGCCACAACTTCAGGCCTTGCTGGGGACGAATCAAGATCTCATCGCGAGCATTTTCGACGGAGGTAGAAAGGTACTCTTTGCCCATCCGGCAGCGCTCGACATTCCTGAGCGGTTCCGCAACGCAAGTCACCAAGCTTGGGAGTGGCAGGATCAGGGGCAAATGTTTCGCGGCATGACCACGCAGGTCGCCGTTGCGGGGCAAGAGAACCCCATGACGTTGATCATCGCGCTCGATGTCACCGACAATATGTTCCTCTTCGAAACGCTCAAGTGGTGGCTCTGGATAGGTTTGTTGATTTGCATCGTCGTTTGTGCAGGCTTGGGCTGGGGCGTCGCTCACAGAGGCTTGCGCCCATTGGAGCAGGTGACCAGGGCCGCAGCTTCAATTTCTGCCAACTCACTCAAAGAACGTATCCCAACGGCGTCGATTCCATCGGAACTACGGCAGCTTGTTTCCTCATTCAACGGCATGCTGGCGAGACTGGACGACGCCTTCGGAAGGCTCTCCAACTATTCGGCCGACATTGCCCATGAGCTGCGTACACCGGTCAGCAATCTGATGACCCACACAGAGGTTGTTCTTTCGAAAAAGAGAAGTGTCGAGGATTACGAGGAAAATCTGTACTCGAATCTGGAGGACCTGAAACGCATGTCTCGAATGATCGACGACATGCTGTTTTTGGCCAAAGCGGACAACGGTCTGGTCGTTCCTGAGCGCGAGTGGATCGCTCTTGAGGGGGTGGTGGATACGATTCTTGAATACTACTACCTGCTGGCGGATGAGCGCGGTATTGAACTCAAACTGTCTGGATCGGGGAGTATTCAAGGCGATGTCCTCATGGTACATCGCGCTATTTCCAACCTGCTTTCCAATGCGCTGCGATATACCCCGCAGGGTAAAACTATCAGCGTGCAGCTCAGCCAGAACAGCACCTCCACTATACTGACGGTGGAAAATCCTGGAGAAACCATCCCGCCTGAGCACCTGGAAAGGTTGTTCGACCGGTTCTACCGGGTCCATCCAGCTCGATGCGAAGGCAGTCCGAGCAACGTTGGCCTGGGCTTGGCCATCATCCGCTCGATCATTGAAGCTCATCAAGGCAAGGTCTGGTGCACCTCAGCCAACGGCTCGACAGCCTTCCACCTGGAGTTTCCCGCGCCGTAGGGGATCAATGCCGGGTTAGTTAGCCAACCCAACGCGCTGACAGATCCTCCAGCTTCTGTTGGGGCGTGCGACGCTCCAGCGATTAAACACGATACTCGCGTCGACAGCATGTTGAGGCCAAAATACCCCGATGAGCACGTCAGGGTTGTCCACTCTTGGCTTTGAATTCCGCGAGTTGGCTGGATAGCACCGCGCTGTCTTGCAGGAGCAACTGCTTTTCTGTGGCCAACTCGGTCAACTGGGTTTCAGTTTGGGTTAAGCGTTCCGCCAGTAGGCTTCGCTCCCGCTCGATCACGGCAAGGTTCGTCTGCGTATCAACCAAACACCGCTCGCCATGGCCATGGCGTTGTTCCAGTGCCTGATGGCCCTGTTTCAGCGCGGTGAATTGAAGTGCCACATGCTCTTGCGCGCTGCGGCTTTGGGTAAGCGCTTCCTGAGTCGTGAGCAAAGTGTTTTTTAGGTGATCATTGTCTTGCGATAGGCGCTGTTCCTGAGCGTGCAGTTCACCCAGGCGGGTTTGCTGAACGAGCAGTCGTTGCCGAAGTTCGGTCAGTTCGTGTTCCAGGCGATGCTGGCGTTGCTCCGCGGCCTGGCGCTCGTCGGCACGTTGTTGAGCGACCGAGACTTGGTAATGCTCAAACTGCACTCGCCCTTGCTGCAGTTGCTGGGTCAATGAGGCCACCTCGCTGGCGCGATCCGTCAGTCGCTGTTCGAGCCCGGTCTTTTCACTGCCCAGACAGGCCAAGACGATCTCCTGACGGTGCACGGTTTCATCCAACTCTTGGAGACGCGTATCGGCTGCTACAAGAGCCTGGGCTTGCTGCTCCTGGACGTTGAGTAGAGCTTCCTGCTCCACAACCGCCTGCTGCAACTGTTCGTGCAGCGCGGCGGTAGATGCCTGATGGATCTGCTCCGCTTGCTCGAGTTGCAGGGTCGCCTGCGCCTGGACTTTTTCGTACACCTCTTTCAACGCCAGCACGAGTTCGGCCGGCAAGCCGAGTTCGGCCTGGACCACCGTGCCTGGGTGTGCGCTTTTCCAGCGCTTTAACAAGGGCGCAATCGTGCTCTTACTACCGGTTCCGCCGAGGGCGGCACGGATACTGTCGATTGTAGGATTTTGGCCTTCGGCCGCGAGTCGGGCCGCGGCGTTGGCAACATGCACATAGAGAACTCCTGAGCGAGCCATACACGCCTCCGATTTTTTCGTACCATAATATGGAAAACGTAATACAACGATTTCAGTACAGAATAGATCAGCCTTGTGAAACTATCCGTTAACCCACGATAAGCGTGGTTATCGTGGGTTACATGCCTCTGTTTGGTATTCCCGCCTATACTCTGCGGTACACAGGCTCTAAACAGGCGTTTCGTGATGACGACGAGCCATAACGACGACAGCGTCCCCGCAGCACGGTCTGATGACCCGGCGGCGCCTACCCGTACCCACGGTACGCTTGCCACGCCCGAGCAGTTAGTCGAACAACACCAGCGCTTTCTCGCGGCGGCTACTTCTGACAACACCCGGCGTACCTACCGCTCGGCGATTCGCCACTTCCAAGCCTGGGGCGGCGTGTTGCCGTGTGATGAGGCGGCGGTGATTCGCTACCTGCTGTCGTTTGCGGAAGCGCTGAACCCGCGCACCCTGACGCTGCGCCTGACCGCACTGTCGCAGTGGCACCGTTATCAGGGCTTTCCCGATCCGACCGCGACCGCCACCGTGCGCAAAACCTTGCGCGGGATTGAGCGGGTGCATGGCCGTCCGCGACAAAAGGCCAAGGCCTTGCTCCTGGAAGATCTTGAACGCCTGGTGAGGCACCTGGACGCGCTCGACGGGCTTGCCGCGCGGCGTGACAGCGCGCTGTTGCAGGTGGGGTTCTTCGGCGCGTTTCGGCGCAACGAACTGGTCACGCTGCAGGTCAGCGATCTACAGTGGGAGCGCGAAGGTCTGCTCATCCTGTTGCCCCGCTCCAAGACGGACCAGGAGAGCGAAGGCCTGAACAAGGCTATTCCCTATGGCGACAGCCTGTGCTGCCCAGCAAAGGCGTTACGGTGCTGGCTGGATGCCGCTCAGATCGAGCAGGGCCCGCTGTTCCGGCGTATCAGCCGCTGGGGCGTAGTCGGTGAGGCGGCGCTGTACGAGGGCAGTGTGAATAGCATTCTGACCCGCCGCGCCCGCGAAGCGGGGCTCCTCCATGACCTGGAGATGAGCAGTCACAGTCTACGCCGAGGCTTGGCCACCAGCGCCCATCGTGCCGGGGCGGACTTTCTGGAAATTAAGCGCCAGGGTGGCTGGCGGCACGACGGCACTGTGCACGGCTATATCGAGGAGGCGGGAGCCTTTGAAGACAACGCCGCCGGTTCGTTATTACGGCGTAAGCCATCAACCTAGTCCTCGATTCCTACGGGAGCTGTTTGATACTCGGCTGCGCAGTCACCAAATAATAGAAAGGCTATTAAGAACATAATTACGGGTGAAGTGAGTGAATTTTCCCCTTATCTCGGCATAACCCCTGATCTGCCTGCTCGTCGCCACGCCGGTGTTTGTCGACGTCGACCGCAATACGCTGATGACCGATGCCGCGCGCATCGAGGTGACTAGGCTGTCCGCTCCCGAGATGCCATAGCTATCATTCCTCAAGAAAATCGAAAGCATCAGCGTAGAGGGCAAAACTGGGTGCGCGGGCAGAGGAAAGCGTCGTGATATAAAAATCTAGCTATATCAAAAAGTTACAGAGCGAATGTCCTAATTTTCCTTTATCTCGGCATTACCCCCATACGGCGCCCGGCGGGGCGCCGTATGCCGGCGGGCTGCCGATCGTCTCGCCGTTCGGGACCATCTATGGCACCAACATCACCCCGGACAAGGAGCACGGCATTGGTCTGTACAGCGGCGACGAATTCTTCGCCGCGCTGACCCAAGGCAAACGCCGCGATGGCGCCAACCTGTATCCGGCGATGCCCTACACCTCCTATCACTTGATGCCCCGTGAGGACGCCGACGCCATTCATGCCTACCTGCTGACGGTGGCACCGATCAACCGTGCGGCGCCTGTCACCCGCCTGAGCTTTCCGTTCAACGTGCGGCTGGGGCTCATCGGCTGGAACCTGCTTTACGGCAAGAGTGTGCAACTGGCGCCCGCCGATGGCAAAAGCGAAGCCTGGAAGCGCGGTCAGTACATGGTCGATGTGCTCGGTCACTGCGGCGAATGCCATACCCCACGCGGCTTGCCCGGCGCGCTGGAGCAGGACAAGCGCATGACCGGCGGCATTCTCAATGGCTACCTGGCGCCCAGCCTGTTGGCCAATGATCTGGCCGCGCGCGGCTGGACCCACCAGGACCTGAGCTCGTTTCTCAAGTACGGCATGAGCGCCCAGGGCACCATGTTCAACGAAATGTTCCCGGTGTTCCACAACAGCACCCAGCGACTCAACGACCAGGACCTGGCCGCCATGGCGACCTTTCTGCTCGGCGATCAGCCGCCGCCGGCAAAGGCCCTGGTCGAGGTGCCAGTGGACAAGCTCAGTGCCAGCGCTCAGCGTGGCCGCCTGCAATACCTGAATGTGTGCGCCGGCTGCCATGGTGTTGGCGGCGAAGGCAAACCGCATATCGCCGTGGCCATGCAAGGCAATACCACCTTGCGCCTGGAAGACCCGCGCAACCTGTTGCGGGTGATCGAGGACGGCATCGGCGAGCAGAAGTTTGCCGGGTTCGAACGCATGCAACCGATGCCGGGCTTCGCCGACAAGCTCAGCAACGAGCAACTGGCCGATCTGCTCAATTACCTGCGCCAGGCCTGGGGTGGTCAACCGACCGAGCTGGCAGTCAGCCAGGTGGAGCAGTTGAAAGCCGAAGCTCCGGCCGAGCACAAGGTGCGCTGACATGCAGCATCTCGACCTGCAAGTGGTACGGCGGGCGCTGGCCTGGTCCAACGCTGGCCGGCGTGTCTGGCTCTGCACGGTGCTCTGTACCTATGGCTCGGCGCCTCGTGCGCCGGGTTCGCTGCTGGCGGTGAACAGCTCCGGGCAATGGATCGGTTCGCTGTCCGGCGGTTGCGTGGAGGACGATTTTCTCGCCCGCGTGGCCGAGGGCGCGTTTCTTGATGCCGTCGCCGTGGTGCGCTACGGCGACGGCGACGACCCTCGCTCGCAGGTGCGCTTGCCCTGCGGCGGCCTGCTGGATGTGCTGGTGGAAAAGCTTGAACCCGATTGTGAGGTACAAGCGCACCTGCGCGAACTGGAGTCCGCCCTGCTTGGCCAGCGCCGGTTGATCCGCGAGGTCGATCTGGCCAGTGGCGCACGACGCCTGGTTGCCGACCATGAACACGGGCCGCGCGTAGCGCGCGAGAAGGAGCGCGTGCGCCTGCGCATCGGCGCGGCCCAGCGTCTGCTGCTTGCCGGCTATTCCAGCGTGGCGCAGGCCTGTGCGGAATTCGCGGTGGGCCTTGGCTTCGAGGTGATCCTCTGCGACCCGCGTGAAGAGGCGCTTGAAGGTGTAGTGCTGGACAACGTGGAGATTCGTCGCGAGCTGCCGTCGCTGTTCATTGCCCAAGGTGGTTGCCATAGCGATACGGCCGTGGTGGCGCTGACTCACGACCCGCGCATCGACGACCTTGCCATGATGGAAGCGGTGCGCACCGATGCGTTTTATATCGGGGTGATGGGATCGATGCAGACGTCGCAAAAGCGTTTCGAGCGATTGCGCCGTATTGGCGGTTTGAGTGAACCGGAGCTGGCCCGCATTCATGCTCCAATCGGCCTCAACCTGGGCAGCAAAACTCCGGCGGAGATCGCCTTGGCGGTCCTTGCCGATATCTTGCGTGTTCGCAGCGGTATTGCCCGCGATCGCCTTTGACTTAATTTTCGACCGCTACTTTGCGGTCGGACGCAGCCTGTGGCAGCTGCTACAAGGTGCGCGATTTGAGTCAAAGGGGGCGTGCCGAGATAAGAGGATAATTCTCTCATCTGGTCTGCAATTACTTGTCGGGATTGAAAGATGTGGTACTCGGCTGAAGCTTTATATGCCTCTTCAAATAGAATTCTCTCGACAAGCTCAAATGCAGGCTTAAAAGCCCGAACCAATATAGACTTGACAGCCCCTGATAAAATAGAAACTACATCCATTACGCAGCCTGCTTAACAATAAAATTAATAACTATTGCTCTGTGATACTAATCCACAGTCCATTCACAAGAGCGCGCCATTAGACTTTTCGCGCTACCTTATCGAAAGGCAGCACGTTCCATAAGGGCTAAGCGAATATGTAAAACTTCCCACGTCAGATCCGTTACGGTTCCGCGTAGACCGGCTGATAAATCAGAAGCCAATCTTACGTCCACTTCATTTTCCAGTTCATTCTGAAAGCGACTGAATATACGACTAAGAGAACCTGCTGCGTCGATAAGCTCATCATCTACAGTATCGTCTAGCTTCGTCGCAATGCACTCCATACTGTGTCGGCATCGCTCCATCATGCTCGTTACAAATTCAAGTTCTTTGGCATTCATCTCACGCCCTGATTCTGCGCAAGCTGCCGACATAGCACTGATGGCATCCAGCGCCTCATCATAAAATTTCAAATCATCATCAATTATCGGGGGATACGGCAAGCTGTCTTTCCATTTGTCAGCGAACGTGGCGTCAGGGAATAGCGAAAGTATGAAAGTCATGCCAATAGGAGATAAGCACCCATTGATTACCGCTCCATAGCTAATCGTTGCGTTGTTTGATAGTGCAGCTGCCACTGCGGAGAAAGCTTCTTCCGTGGTTAACCAATCAAAAAGCGTCTCTACCTTCAAGAGAACAGCAAACTCAGCATCAGGCCATTGAGCGCCCCTGCTTTTAGGTTGTCTACGCGAATACACTTCGACGTCTAACCCTTTTTCCGCCATAGCGAGCCGTATCTGTGTTCGGCGAGCGGATGTCAATGAGTCAGCCCTTTGAAACGCATCATTCGCAGCGCGACGTAGAACTGAGTGCCGACGACTCATGGTACGAAAGCGGCTTGCAGAAACGCGGCGCTGATCCGGATTCATAGCAGCGTCGGCAAGTACCGCGCGTATCTGCCGAAGCGTCTCGGCTATTTGAACCAACATTTCAAGGGGGGGCTCGCTGGTCATGCGCCATAACTCTGGGCGATGTAATAACTCCGCGTCGCGCACCAAGCCAGCTGTCCGGGCAGCCATTAGGTTCGGCTTTTCCGAAACTCCATCAGTCAGTTCAGTCATCAGTCGTTGCAGACCTGTAACAAAGTCATGAAGTTTGTCACCATCATTCGACTTACCTGGTGATAGAGGCCCGGAGATTGACTCACTAATACTCGGAGGTTGAATGAACGTTGTTAGCCAATCTCGAATCTGCAGAAGCATTTTCCACTTCGCTCCTGGGGTTTCCATCCGACAGTAGAAATCCCCCGCCTCCCTCAGCTTTACTCCAAGTTCATTGATTGCAACGGCTAAGTCTGTTGTGCGTTGGGTCTCGGTGGGAGCAGCTACCAATCGGTTGATCGCTCGAATTTGAGCCTGGTTCCAGGCAATTCGTATCGGAGCTATGACGGCATGGCGCGGCATTCGTTTGGTGTTCTGAGAGTGCGCTCCATACCCAACGGGATGGCCGTCGCAGAAGATCGCGTCTGAAATGAGGAGCTCGGCATCAGGTACCACAGCGCTCATGGCCGTGCATAAACGTACGACCTCCTCATTCAGATCTGACTGAACCTCAGAATGAACGAAACGAACGTACCCAGTCACACTGAGCTTGCCATCAGACTCTCCGATTTCAGGGCAAGTTACCCAAGGTGTCTCACTGTACAAGCGATTTATTAGAGCAGACGTGCCTCCGCACATCTCAATGACAGCTCGTGCAGCATCTAAATCTACTTCTCTTAAAGTGATTAGAAGAGCTAGAAGGTCTTCCAAGGGGGTATTAGTCAAGTCTCCACTTGGAATGCACTTGGTAGACGGCGGTGATTTGCAACCGACAATTGGTAATAAGGTCGCTGCCAGCTCGGCCGCCTCGCTAACACTCAATTGGGCAGGCCAAGCGCTTGCTGCCATCTTGATCAAAGTATTACGAAGATCTGCGACATCGACTTTCGAGAAGGAGGCATGCGCTATCTTCGGTTTGGCGAACAACGGTTCGTCGCCGAAATCCATGCTCGCGAGAGTAAACATAAAAGTGAAACCGCTTAAGCGGTCCTCAATATCTACTGAACGAGAAATTTCCAGCCATTTTTCTGCAATTCTATCCGCGGTTGCGAGTCCTAGTGTTCTGTCTCAAAAATAAATTTCCTACTTGAGCTACTCTTCCATAGTCAGCCGTGACATGGAGTGCCGCTATGAACTCTCAAGACATCGTGCTCAGTGACGACGAACAAGTTGAGCTGAAC
>NZ_JBOICA010000030.1:0-67450 GCF_050739775.1 Pseudomonas sp. | reverse complement strand
GAAATGGCACTGTGGGAGCGGGCTTGCCCCGCGATGAAAGCGCTACTTTTGCGACTTGCCTACCCCATCCGCCCGAAACATCTGACGAATACCCCGCACCGCCTGACGAATACGGTCCTGGTTCTCGATCAGGGCAAAGCGTACATGATCGTCGCCATAGTCACCAAAGCCGATGCCCGGCGAGACACACACCTTGGCCTCGGCGAGCAGCTTCTTGGAGAACTCCAGCGACCCCAGGTGCGCGTACTCCTCAGGGATCTTCGCCCAGACGTACATCGACGCCTTGGGGTTCTCGACCATCCAGCCCAGTTCGTGCAGGCCCTTGACCAGCACGTTGCGGCGCTGGCGATACTGCTCGGCAATGTCGCGCACGCACTGCTGGTCACCTTCCAGGGCAGCGATCGCCGCCACCTGCAGCGGCGTGAAGGTGCCGTAGTCGTGATAGCTCTTGATCCGCGCCAGAGCGCTGACCAGCTCCGGATTACCGACCATGAAACCAATACGCCAGCCGGCCATGTTGTAGCTCTTGGACAGGGTGAAGAACTCCACCGCGATGTCCTTGGCGCCTGGCACCTGCATGATCGAAGGCGCCTTCCAGCCGTCGTAGACGATGTCGGCGTAGGCCAGGTCGTGGATCACCAGCACATCGTACTGCTTGGCCAGCGCCACCACGCGCTCGAAGAAATCCAGTTCGACACACTGCGCGGTCGGGTTGGAAGGGAAGCCGAGAATCATCATCTTCGGCTTGGGGATCGACTCGCGGATGGCCCGTTCCAGTTCGTTGAAGAAGTCCACGCCCGGCACCAGCGGCACCGAACGCACCTGGGCACCGGCAATCACCGCGCCGTAGATGTGGATCGGATAGCTGGGGTTGGGCACCAGCACCGTGTCGCCATGATCCAGGGTGGCGAGCATCAGGTGGGCCAGGCCCTCTTTCGAGCCGATGGTGACGATGGCTTCGCTTTCCGGGTCGATCTCGACCTCGTAGCGATCTTTGTACCAGCGCGAGATGGCCCGGCGCAGGCGCGGAATGCCGCGGGACGTCGAGTAGCCATGGGTATCTTCGCGCTGGGCGACCTGTACCAGTTTCTCGACGATGTGCGGCGGCGTGGCCCCGTCAGGGTTGCCCATGCTCAGGTCGATGATGTCCTCGCCACGACGGCGTGCGGCCATCTTGAGTTCGGCGGTGATGTTGAAGACGTAAGGGGGGAGACGATCAATGCGCGCAAAACGGCGCGGCGAACCTTGGTCAGCCATGGCTTCCTCGAAGACGTAAGCGCCCGGAACCGTCCGAGCGACGTTGGCCACTGCGGTGGCCGAGGCGGCAAGATAGAACGTCACGAGGGGGACTGTAAAGTGCTTTTGCTCATTCGACTGACCGAGCCCTCACTTCACGAAGAAGGAGGAGAGGCTATATCAAACTTCGGGCTTCCTGATGGCTGATGTAGGACAATTCCCAAAATGCAGCCACATCTGACTTGCTACGGCGCCTTCCGGGGCGCCTGAACTTACGTGCTGGAAGATCAAGAGCGAGTTGCTACTGAGTTTACCAGCAGGCTTGTCCCGTGATGGCCTCAGCCTGGCTCCGCCAACATCTGATGTCGAAGATACGCCAGTTGCAGGCGCCGCCCGTAACTTTGCGACTTCAGGAGGCCGAGCGGAGGTGTCTGGAGGGGGCTGGTGCGCAGCACCCTTCGGCGTTAGCCGAAGTCGCGAGCCGTAGACTTGGCGCAGCAAGTCGTAGGCCGCGATGCCCCTGGAAGACACCGAAGCGAGGGGACCCGAAGCGCAGCGTAGGGCCGTATGCAGGAGCAAGCGGTTTTGGTTCCTTTTGCCAAGACAAAAGGGACCCGCCGTGAGGGCGGAAGGGGCCAGCAATGGCGCCACAGCAAATGGATAAGCTCACAGCCTCAACAACCCAACCCAACCCAACCCAACCCAAGGATCCTAGTCCCCGGGATTCCGTGAAGAACCAAAAAAAAGCCCCGGGCGTTTGCGCCCAGGGCTTTTTTCAGCACATCGGTATCAATGTGCGTAGGTCAGCAGCAGCTCGGTCGGCACCTTGGTGTCGAGCGACATCATCACGCTCAGGGCAGTGATGGTGAAGATCGAGAACACGAACAGCTTGCGGGCCCACAGGCGATCATCGACAGCCTTGTAGCCGGTCCAGGCCATGTACAGCCAGTACATGCCCATGGCCGCAGCCACCGCCATGTAGCTCATGCCGGCATAACCACCGATGGTCAGCATCAGGGTTGCCGCCAGGAAGGCGACGATGTACCAGAGGATGTGCTTCTTGGCCACCAGGATGCCACGCTTGACCGGCAGAACCGGAATCGAGGCAGCCAGGTAGTCGTTGAAGCGGAAGATCGCGATGGCATAGGAATGCGGCATCTGCCAGAGGCTGAACATCACCAGCAGGGTCAGTGCAGCCAGGTCGAAGCTGTTGCTCACGGCGCAGTAGCCGATCACCGGAGGCATGGCACCGGACAGGCTGCCAACCAGGGTGCCGTGCACCGACTTGCGCTTCAGGTACAGGCTGTAGAAACCCACGTAGATGACGAAGCCGATCAGGCCGAACAACGCTGCCAGGGCATTGGCCTGCACATACAGCAGGCCAAGACCGGCCACCCCGAGCAGGGTGGCGTAGGCCAAGGCGACTTTCAGCGAGATCTGGCCCTGAACCATGGCACGGTTCTTGGTGCGCTCCATCTTGATGTCGATGTCACGGTCGATGCAGTTGTTGAACACGCAACCGGACGCCACCACCAGCGAAGTGCCAATCACCGTGGCCAGGAACAGCATGAAGTCGACATGCCCTTGCGCGGCAAGGAAGAAACCGCCTGCCACAGAAAGCACGTTACCGAAAATGATCCCCGGTTTGGTGATTTGGATAAAGTGCTTAACGGACATGTCGTCTTACCTCACTTCGCCATCATGCTGGTGTGGATGCTGAACATGATCCACAGCGACAGGCCGACCAACAGAGCAATAACCATCGCGGTAAACAGGAAGGTCGTGACGTTGGAACGCTGTTCTTCGGAACGGTCCATGTGCAGGAAGTACACCAGGTGCACAACCACCTGAATGACTGCCAGGGCCACCACCACCATGATGGTGATGTCCTTCGGCATGCTCGGGAACATCACCAGGCCGAACGGAATCGCGGTCAGGATCACCGACAGGACGAAGCCGATCAGGTAGGACTTTACGCTGCCGTGGTTGCCCTCGGCGTGGCTGTTATGTGCGTTAGCCATTTACAGAACCCCCAGCAGATAGACAACGGTGAACACACAGATCCAGACCACGTCCAGGAAGTGCCAGAACAGGCTCAGGCAGCTCATGCGGGTTTTGGAGGTGTTGGTGATACCGTGCTTGTTGATCTGGTACATCAGTACCGCCATCCAGATCAGACCTGCAGTCACGTGCAGACCGTGGGTACCGACCAGCGCGAAGAACGCCGACAGGAAGCCACTGCGCTGCGGGCCGAAGCCCTCGGCGATCAGGTGATGGAACTCGTAGATTTCCATCGCGATAAAGCCGGCACCGAGCAGGAAGGTCACAGCCAACCAGCCCAGTACGCCGCCCTTGTTGCCCTTGAACAGCTGCAACATGGCGAAGCCGAAGGTAATACTCGACAGCAACAGCAGTGCGGTTTCAACCGCGACAAAGTCCAGCTGGAAAATGTCATGACCCGACGGGCCGCCGGCAAAACTGCCGGACAGCACCGCGTAGGTGGCGAAGAGCGACGCAAACAGAATGCAGTCGGTCATCAGGTACAGCCAGAAACCGAAGATGGTCATCTGGCCCGAGTCGTGGTGGTGGTCGTCATGCCCATGGTCGTGACCATGAGCATGAGTATCAGCGTTAATTACATGACTGGACATTGATTAAACCCGTTCAAACGATTCGACACGTGCGCCAACCGGCGAGCCGGTAGCCAGGCCCAGGGACTTCAAACGCTCACCTTCGATGCGCGCCACTTCCTCGGCTGGAACCATGTAGCCCTGGTCGTCACGCGCAGCGTGGGCGACGAAGACCGCGATGGTACCGATCAGGCTCACGCCGACCAGCCACCAGATGTGCCAGATGAAGGCGAAACCGAAGACGGTCAGCAGCAGACCCATGAACAGACCGGTAGAGGTGTTGTTCGGCATGTGGATCGCTTCGTACTTGCCACGCACCTTGTGCGCAACACCGGCTTCTTTGGCTTCGTGCCAGGCATCCAGGCCAACTTTCTCAGGCATGTGAGCGAAGTTGTAGAACGGAGGTGGCGACGAAGTCGACCATTCCAGGGTACGGCCGCCCCATGGGTCGCCAGTCACGTCCATGTTGTCCTTGCGGTCGCGAACCGAAACGTACAGCTGGATCAGCTGGCAAGCAATACCGAACAGGATCAGCACGGCGCCGGCTACGGCTACGTACAGGTAGGGTTCCCACAGTGGGTTGTCGGAGTGGTTCAGACGACGGGTCATACCCATGAAGCCCAGTGCGTACAGCGGCATGAAGGCCACGTAGAAACCGGAGATCCAGAACCAGAAGGCAGCTTTGCCCCACTTCTCGTTCAGGGTGAAACCGAAGGCTTTCGGGAACCAGAAGGCGAAGCCGGCGATGTAGCCGAATACCGCACCACCGATGATCACGTTGTGGAAGTGAGCGATTACGAACAGGCTGTTGTGCAGAACGAAGTCAGCACCTGGAACAGCCAGCAGAACGCCAGTCATACCACCGATCGAGAAAGTAACCATGAAGCCCAGGGTCCACAGTACTGGCGCGGTGAAGCGCAGACGGCCCTGGTAAATCGTGAACAGCCAGTTGAACAACTTCACCCCGGTCGGGATCGAGATCAGCATTGTAGCCAGACCGAAGAAGGTGTTGACGCTCGCGCCAGAACCCATGGTGAAGAAGTGGTGCAGCCATACCGCAAAACCCAGTACCGCGATCGCGCCCGAGGCGTAGATCATCGACTTGTGGCCGAACAGACGTTTACCGGCGAAGGTCGAGGTCACTTCCGAGAACACGCCGAAGGCCGGCAGGATCAGGATGTAAACCTCAGGGTGACCCCAGGCCCAGAACAGGTTGACGTACATCATAGGATTCCCACCAAGCTCGTTGGTGAAAATGTGGAAGTCCATATAACGGTCAAGCGTCAGCAGTGCCAGAGCAGCGGTCAGGATCGGGAACGAAGCGACGATCAGAACGTTGGCCCAGGTGCAGGTCCAGGTGAAGATCGGCATGTCCATCAGCTTCATGCCAGGTGCGCGCATTTTCAGCACGGTGACCAGGAAGTTGACGCCCGTTAGTGTCGTACCCAGACCTGATAGCTGTAGCGCCCAGATGTAGTAGTCCACCCCCACCCCGGGGCTGTACTGAATCCCCGCAAGCGGCGGATAAGCAACCCAGCCGGTCTTGGCGAACTCACCGACACCCAGAGAGATGTTGACCAGCAGCACGCCTGCCAGCAGCAGGTAGAAGCTCAGGGAGTTCAGGAACGGGTAGGCAACGTCACGTGCACCGATCTGCAGAGGCAGGGCCAGGTTCATCAGGCCGGTGAAGAATGGCATTGCCATGAAGATGATCATGATCACACCGTGAGCGGTGAAGATCTGGTCATAGTGCTCAGGCGGCAGATAGCCTTCGGAGCCACCCGTGGCCATCGCCAGCTGGGTACGCATCATGATGGCGTCAGCAAAACCACGCAGCAGCATGATCATCGCGACGATGATGTACATCACCCCGATTTTCTTGTGGTCGACCGTAGTCAGCCACTCGGTCCACAAGTAGGTCCATTTCTTGAAGTAGGTGATTGCACCAACCACCGCGAGACCGCCGAGCGCAATCATGGCGAGTGTCACCATGACTATCGGCTCGTGATACGGAATCGCATCCAGACTTAGTTTACCGAACATCTCTTACTCCTCTGCCCCAGCAGCTGAATGCATACTCACGTCCATCCCTTCGGTACCGGCCGCTTCTTTGCTCTGCTCTTTTTCGTGGACTGGCCGGCCGCGGTTCATGCCTTCGTACTTGTCGACGATGGACTGGAACTGCTCAGGCGAGGCCACGCTGTACAGCGCGACTGGATTGTTTTCGCTAGTTTTGGCCAATGCCGCGTATTCAGCCGCGTCCAGCTGTTTAGGCGATTGCTTGACTTCGTTCACCCATGCCTCGAAATCGGCCTGGGAGGTGGCGGTTGCCTTGAACTTCATACCGGTGAAGCCGGCACCGCTGTAGTTCGCCGAGATACCGTCGAACTCGCCGTTCTCGTTGGCGATCAGGTGCAGCTTGGTGGTCATGCCGGCCATTGCGTAGATCTGGCCGCCCAGGCCCGGAATGAAGAACGAGTTCATTACCGAGTCGGAGGTCACGCGGAAGTTGACCGGGGTGTTGGCCGGGAAGACGATCTTGTTGACCGTGGCAATGCCTTGTTCCGGGTAGATGAACAGCCATTTCCAGTCCAGAGCGACCACGTCGATCTGCACCGGCTTCACGTCGGAAACCAGCGGACGATAAGGGTCCAGCTCGTGGGTGGTCTTGTAGGTCACATAGCCCAGGGCAATGATGATCAGCACCGGGATGGTCCAGACCGCCACTTCGATCTTGGTCGAGTGCGACCAGTCAGGGGTGTAGGTGGCCGCCTTGTTGGAAGCGCGATACTTCCAGGCGAATGCCAGCGTCATGAAAATGACAGGAATCACCACCAGCAACATCAAGCCGGTAGCGATGAGGATAAGGTTCTTTTGCTCAATGCCGACCTGGCCCTTCGGGTCGAGCAGGGTCCAGTTGCACCCACTGAGTAAAAGCATGCCTAAAAAGGGCAGAATGCCAAACAGTCTGGGGTAACGCTTTTTACTCATCTCACGACCTCTAGAGCAGCTTGCTTCAATGCAATTTGTGTTTTGGTCGCCAACACTTCGTCCTGCCAAGCGTCAGCATTTATGGGATCGAATACGGCCATACCTTGAGACCAGCTGCGGCGGCTCGGCATAAACCGGGTATTACGGTGTTTATTGTTTTGACTTCGTAGGCAACAGGCCTGTGTTCAGACCAATTCCATTTGGTGCGGGAAATCACGGAGGGGGGTCAGCCCGGCATCGCCGCAGGCGATGCTCGTCTGAGTCAGCAAAAAGAGCCTGGGGCTCCTTTAATCCTGCGACTCGCAAGCGGTGCCGAACGGAAATTGGGGGCGATTGTAGATAGGTCGTCATTCAATGACTATGACTAATTGAGCAACAGTCTTTTACAGAATTGACAACAATCAAGTCTGAAAAATCAGTTTCGCGACAGTTTGTCGCACCCCGTTCAATACCCCTGAAGCCTTCGTAATACAAGGCTTTAGGCTTGATTCAAGTCAACCCAAGTGCGACACCGAAAGAAAGTTTCATTACACAACAGACTTGCATCAACACATGACTTTTGTCTAAGGCTTGCGACGGTTGCGGTAGATGCCCAAGGGCACCAGAACAGCGGTGAGGATAAAGGCCAGCAGCGCCCATTGCGCCAGCGAAAGCCCCAGCACTGGCGGGTAGGGAGTGGAGCAGAAGCCGTCGACCTGGAACACCAGTGGCAACACCGACGCCAGCGGCAAGCCATCGACAATAGGCTGCAGGGTGTCGATACCACAGCTGACCGCAGGGTTGGCCAGGATATAGACATGGTTACCGGCCGCGGCGATGCCGCCAATGGCGCTGAGCACCACCAGGCCCTCGAGGAGGGTCAGACCGCGGCGTCCGGGCATGGCGGCGCCAATGAAGGCAAACACGGCAATCAGCAGCAACGCATAGCGTTGCAGGATACACAGTGGGCAAGGTGCCTCACCGAGCACGACCTGCATGTACAAGGCACCGCCGATCAAGGCCAGGCAGATCACCCCCAGCAGCACCAGAAAGCGCCGCTCCCGGTTCAGGTGCGATGTTTGCTCGTTCATTGCATATCCTTCGTTGACTGAATGGCTCGACTGTCTGCGCGGAATTCTACACGCTCAAGAAGACCTTCAAGAACGGTAAAAGTGCCACACCAGACGGGTTCAAGCTGGCATGACCGGCTCCGCGAAGCAGAAAACTGAATTGCCACTATCTTAGTCCTGTGGATTATCCTATCATTAACACTGTACAAATAAACAGTGTCAAACACATCGATATTCAAAAGGCATGTGAGGTGATGAATGGCCGTCGAAGTGGTATACCGCAGCAGCCGCGATCTGGAGCGCTTGTTCATGGATAAAGCCGAAGCTGACCGTCACGACAAGATGCTCGAACTGGCCGAGCTGCTCGCCGAGGTCCTGAAAAAAGCCGTACCGTCGCTCAGCGAACAACAGGTCGAGGACGCCGGCATCTATATGGCCAAGAACCGCGACGTGTTTGCCAAGGCGTTCAAGAGCCAGCCTGACGCCTTGTCCGAGCTGCTCGCAGACACTGCCGCCGAATAACGCCCGTCAGCTGTAGATCAACTGTTCGGCAAGCATCTGCGCCACTCGCGCAGGTGAACGCTTTTCTGCCTGAGCGTGGGCAAACACTTCGGTCAGGCGCGAGGGAATGCGCGCCAGGTGGGCGGTAATGGTGCCCAGTGGCTCGCCACGGTGCTTGAGTGCCACGTAGATCAGGCCACCGGCATTGATGACGTAGTCAGGCGCATAGAGTATCCCACGGCTTTCCAGTTGATCGGCCACCTGCAAGGTGGTCAGCTGGTTGTTGGCCGCCCCCGCCACTGCCGCACAGCGCAGTTGCATCACACTCTGGCCATTGAGCACCGGCCCGATACCGCACGGCGCGAAGATGTCGCAGGGCGTGCTGATCAGCATCTCGTGGGCTACCGGACGTGCATTGAACTGCTCGATGGCCAGTTGCACCCTTCCAGGGTCATAGTCGCTGACCAGCAATTCGGCGCCGGCGGCATGCAGTTGCTCGGCAAGCGCATAGCCGACATTACCCAGACCCTGTACAGCCACCCGCAAGCCTTCCAGGTTGTCACTGCCCAGGCGGGCCATGGAGGTGGCGCGAATGCCGGCGAACACCCCCATGGCAGCATGAGGCGCGGGATCGCCGGCTGCGGTGGTGCTGGTGACATGCTGGGTGGTCTGGGCAATGCAATCCATGTCCACGGTCGAGGTGCCGCTGTCTATCGCGGTGATGAACCGGCCTTGCAGGGTCTCGACAAAGCGGCCAAAGGCTTCGAACAACGCCGCACGATTCTCAACGTGAGGGTTGCGAATGATCACCGCCTTGCCCCCCCCCAGCGGCAACCCAGCCAGCGCCGCCTTGTAGCTCATGCCCTGGGCCAGGCGTATGGCGTCGATCATGGCGCTGTCGTCGTCTGGATAGGCCAGGTAACGACAGCCGCCCATGGCCGGCCCAAGGTGTTCGCTGTGAATGGCGACCACCGCTTTCAGGCCGGTTGGTGGGTCGATGCACAGGTGCAGCGATTGCGTGCGAGTGCTTTGCATCAGCGCGAACATCAACGGGCTCCTCAGTGAGGTGCTGATCCCAGTATAGGCCGCACTTTGCCGATTGATGACAACACCCGGACCACTGGACGAAAAGCCTGGCCAGCGCTACAAAAGAAGCTTGAACGGAGATTGTCATGACCCCACGCCAAGCCTGTCTCGCCTGCCTGGAACATGATCCGGTTGCCTTGCTGGAGGCCGCGCTATGGGTTGCCGCCGAACACGACAGCAGCGTCCAGCCCCAGCTCATCATGCTCCAGGTCAAAGCGCTGCAACAGGAGGTCAGCGCCGGCCTGCCGATGCTGCCGCTCAGTGAGCTGGCCCAGCCGTTGTTGCGCAGGCTCAATGCCCTGGGATTCCTGCAAGATGAGTATCACCCGTTGCGGCCCCAGGCGGCCCTGCTCGACAAGGTCCTTGAGCGTCGCCGCGGCCAGCCGCTGGCCCTGGCCTTGCTGACCCTGGAACTGGCTCACGGGTTATCGATTCCGCTGGAAGGCGTGAACTTTCCCGGGCATTTTCTCTTGCGCGTACCCGGCGCCGACCACCTGCTCGACCCATGCGGCGGCCGCAGGCTCTACCCTGCCGATTGCCGCGAACTGCTCGGCCGCCAGTTCGGCCCGCAACTGCAACTCAACGCGGATCACCTGCTCAGCGCCAGCCCCAAGCAGATGCTCCAGCGCCTGTCACGCAACCTGCGCCAGTTGCATTCAACCCATGACGATGACCTGGCAGCACTCAAGGACGCCGAACGGGTATTGCAACTGGGCCCGGCCACCGCCAGCGACTACCTGGCACGCGCCACCCTGTACCAGCACCTGGACTGCCCCCAGGCCGAACGCTTCGACCTGGAGCATGCGTTGTTGCTCAGTGACGATCCAATCCAGCGCCTGCGCCTGACCGAGCGTCTGGGGCAACTGCATCAACCGCCCCCCTCGGTGCACTAACCCTCCTGACAGACTCAGGGCGTGTCGGGCTGTCTCGCCGGGTGAGCCTGGACAAACGCCGGGTGCTCCTCGGCCAGTGCCGCGACGCGGCGGATGCGCGGGTAGTCGGCGAGGCTGATATTGAAGCGCTGTGCGGCATACAGCTGCGGAATCAGATAGACATCTGCCAGCCCTGGTTCTCCACCAAAGCAATAGCCGCTATCACCGATCAATTTCTCCACCGCCGCCAGCCCCTGACTGATCCAGTGCGCGATCCAGGCATTGACCTGCTCCTCGTCATGGCCCAATCCGCGCAGCTGGTTGAGCACACTGACATTGTGCAGCGGATGCACATCGCAACCGATCAGCGCCGCCACGCCTCGAACCTGGGCGCGCAGCACAGGTTCCTCGGGCAGCAGCGCCGGCTGCGGATAAACCTCCTCCAGGTACTCGATGATCGCCGGTGACTGCACCAGCAGTTCACCGGAATCGATCTTCAGGGCTGGCACCCGGCCCTGAGGATTGAGTGCAAGGAAATCAGCCTGCCCTTGTTCGCCCTTGAGCAAGTTGACAGGCACGTACTGATACTCAAGTTGCTTGAGCGCCAGGGCAATCCTCACCCGATAGGACGAGGTCGAACGGAAGTAGTTGAACAGATCCATGGCCCTGCCCTCTTACTTGGCTGGAACAATCTTGCCGCGGCATTCACCGAAACCGATCGATGCCACGCCATCACGCACGCAACGGGCACGCAAGGTGATCTCGTCACCGTCCTCGAGGAACTTGCGCACCTCACCCGAAGCCAGCTGCACCGGCTCCTTGCCACCCTGAGTGATCTCCAGCAGGCTGCCGAATTGGCCAGGCTGGGCACCGGACAGCGTGCCCGAGCCGAACAAATCACCCGGCTGCAGCTGGCAACCGTTGACACTGTGGTGAGCGACCATTTGCGCGACGGTCCAGTACATGCTTGAAGTATTGCTCAGTGTCAGACGATGGGCCGGCAGATTCTGCTCGCGCATGCGCTCGGTCAGCAGCAGCACTTCCAGTTCGATATCAAAAGCACCTGCGGCCTGGTCACGCTTGTCCAGCAGATACGACAACGGCTGCGGATCGCCCTCAGGGCGCGCAGGCTGGGCACAACGGAAAGGCTCCAGGGCCTCGGCGGTCACCACCCAGGGGGAAACCGTCGAGATAAAGCTCTTGGACAGGAACGGGCCCAGCGGCTGGTATTCCCAGGCCTGGATGTCACGGGCAGACCAGTCATTGAGCAGACAGAAGCCGGCGATGTGCTCAGCCGCTTCGGCGACCGGAATCGACTCGCCCATCTCGTTACCCTGGCCAATCCAGATGCCCAGCTCCAGCTCGTAGTCCAGGCGTGCACAGGGGCCGAAGCTTGGCTCGCTCTGCCCGGCTGGCAGGGTCTGGCCCTTGGGCCGGCGCACATCGGTGCCGGACGGACGAATGGTCGAGGCGCGGCCGTGGTAACCGATCGGCACATATTTGTAGTTGGGCAGCAACGGGTTGTCCGGACGGAACAACTTACCAACATTCTTGGCGTGCTCGATGCCCACATAGAAGTCGGTGTAGTCACCGATCTGTGCTGGCAGATGTAGCTGGCACGCGCCGCTGGCAAGCAACAGCGGCTTGAGCGCCGCCTGATGCTCGCTGTGCTCGCCAAGCAGTTCCAGCAGACGCTCGCGCAAGGCCACGCGGGCATCGCGACCCAAGGCGAAGAAAGCGTTCAGCGCGCCACCACGGGTCGCCTCGACGGCGGCACGGGCCTGGCCCTCGAACAGGCCAGCAGCCAGCCCGCCTTCAAGGTCGAGAATCGCATCGCCAATGGCCACACCGCAGCGTTTGCCCAGATCCTTGTGAGTGAAGATCCCCAGCGGCAGGTTCTGCAGCGGAAAATCGCGATGACCGTTGGCGTGTTCGACCCAACTGCGGGCAATAGCGGACTGATTCATGGGTTATCTCCGATTCGGGGTGAAGGTGCTCGGCAATGAAGCCCAGCAACTATCGTAGTCGGCCTGCAGCTGCGGGCACTCAAGGGCATGGCGGCTCGGGCGCAGCACCTGGCTGGTCTCGAACATGAAGGCCATAGTGTTGTCGATCTTGCTTGGCGCAAGTTCGACGGCGATGGCCTTGGCGCAGGTTTCCGCGTCCGGGCCATGGGCGCTCATGCAACTGTGCAGGGACGCACCGCCGGGCAGGAAGCCTTCGGCCTTGGCATCGTATTCGCCCTTGATCAGGCCCATGAACTCGTTCATCAGGTTGCGGTGGAACCACGGTGGACGGAAAGTGTTCTCGGCCACCATCCAGCGTGGCGGGAAGATCACGAAGTCGAGGTTAGCCATGCCCGGCACACTGGTCGGTGAAGTGAGCACAGTGAAAATCGACGGGTCCGGGTGGTCGAAGCTGACCGTACCGATGGTGTTGAAGCGGCGCAGATCATATTTGTACGGCACGTTGTTGCCGTGCCAGGCGACCACGTCCAGCGGCGAATGATTGAGCTCACAGCCCCACAGCTCACCGAGGAATTTTTGCACCAGCGGTACCGGACCCTGATGATCCTCATAATGCGCCACCGGTGCGAGGAAGTCGCGCGGGTTGGCCAAGCCGTTGCTGCCGATTGGGCCCAGATCCGGAATACGCAGGGGTGCGCCATGGTTTTCGGCGATGTAGCCGCGGGCCTGGCTGTCGAGCAACTCGACACGGAACTTCAAGCCGCGCGGCAGCACGGCGATTTCCAGCGGTTCGAGCACCAGCACGCCCAATTCGGTGACCAGACGCAGGCGGCCCAGTTCCGGCACCAGCAGCAGCTCACCGTCGGCGTTGAAGAACACCCGCTCCATGGAGCGGTTCGCGCAGTAGGTGTAGATGCTGATACCGGCCGGTTTCTCGCTGGCAGCGTTGGCTGCCATGGCGACCCAGCCATCAATGAAGTCGGTCGGCTCACTCGGAACCTCCTGTGGGCTCCAGCGCAAGCGATTTGGCGTCACCGCGCCCAGCGGGCCACCGGCCAGTTGCCGCTCCAGGCGCTCGAAACGCGGATGCAGCGCAGACGGACGGATGCGATACAGCCAGGTGCGGCGCATCTCGCTGCGGGTCATGGTGAAGGCGGTGCCGGAGAACAACTCGGCATACAGGCCGTAAGGCGCCTTTTGCGGCGAGTTCTGCCCCACCGGCAGGGCGCCGGGCAAGGCTTCGCTGGCGAATTCGTTGCCGAAACCGCTCAAGTAGTCGAGGACGGGGGTGCTATCGAGGTTCATCGAGCCTCCTGGCCCACTGCAGGCCGGTTGATGGCAGTTGGCTGCGCGCCGTTCACGGCAGCAACACTTCTGCGTTATTTTTATCGTAATTACATTACGCATAACGTAATTTGATTGACGAAGACCGTCAAGCTATAAAGACGCCCACCTGGACTACCCGGATCGAATGCACCATGGCCAAAGCCAGCTCCCCCGCCGACAGCGCCGGCAAACAAAAGGTCCGCTCGGCCGAAGTCGGCACCGACATCCTCAAGGCCCTGGCCCAACTGTCGCCCTCGACCTCACTGTCGCGCCTGGCCGAGCATGTGGACATGCCGGCGAGCAAGGTCCACCGTTACCTGCAGGCGCTGATTGCCAGCGGATTTGCCGAACAGAACCCGGCCACCAACCACTATGGCCTGGGGCGTGAAGCCTTGCGCGTGGGCCTCGCCGCCTTGGGCGGGATGGATGTGCTGAAAGTCGCGGCCATGCCGCTGTCGCAGTTGCGCGACGCACTCAACGAAAGCTGCTTCATTGCCGTGTGGGGTAACCAGGGGGCAACCGTGGTCAACATCGAGCCAGCAGTCCGCGCAGTGACCGTCGTGACCCAGATCGGCTCAGTGCTGCCACTGCTCAGCTCATCGACCGGGCTAGTGTTCGGCGCCTACCTGCCGGAGCGCGAGACTGTCGAGCTGCGCGACCAGGAGCTGGCCACCCTGGGTCACAGCGCCAGCGAATATGAAGCGCTGTTTGCCACTATCCGTCAGCGTGGCCTGCACCATGTCCATGGTTTGTTGATGCCCGGTGTAGATGCGCTCTCGGCACCCGTGCTCAATGCCGTTGGCCAGATTGCCGCCGTATTGACTGTGGTCGGTCCGACTTCGATCTTCCATGCCGACGAACAAGGCCCGGCAGCGCAGCAATTGCTGGCAGCGGCGAAGATGATCAGCTGGCGCATGGGCTACGAAGAAACCCCTTGAATCTGCTTACAAAGGCTCACACTCATTCACAAGATCCTGCGCTAGTGTGAACAGCGCTGCACTGTTGCCAGCCGTGCAACAGTGAATGTCTCAATTGACTATTTTTCCTTCTGAGTCAGCGGCTTATTCTGTTTTCAGCTGGACCGCGCCATCGCTGGCAGCCCGTCTGGCCTGGGAATTTCAGGCGTATACACCGCGCCTCCAGGCAACAGATTCACCGACGTTGATTTTGAAGCTCCTTGATCTACGTCTTACTTGGCCACTGCAGTGCAGCGGCCTTTTTTATGGCTGATTCCAGCCTTGCCCGTTCTCTATTAACGGGAGCTCGTACAACGATACGTCGCCCTCGCTTCAGGCTTTTGGGAACAGCTTGATCAAGCCCAGCCCCAAGAGCAGCCAAACTCCTCCAATTATTGCGAGCCACAAGGAAGTAACCAACCAACGCCGAAGGTAGGCGGGGGAAGTTATGTACATCATCAGCATCCACTAGCCCTTTTCGAACGCTGTACTGTGGAAACAGCATGAAACCGCTGATACCAGCGATCATGTTAAGACGTGATATCAGCAAGATAACTCCTCCTTTGTAGAGCTGCTCCTGAGGCCAGGCGCTATTTGGCAGCGCTGCGAACATGATCTGAAAGTGGCGACTACAGGCGACGTAGTAGTTAATGGCCACACCTGACAAACCGATCACAAAAGGGCAAAGCAAGAACGCAAACTGTATACCGGGATGCCAGAAGTGAACGTTGGCAGTCATTGCTCTATCCAGTTGTAAAGCACATCACCCATGAGCTCACCACCTTTAGTGCCTCCAGCGCCGCCAACTAGCGACCCGGCTCCGACCAGTACAATGGCGCACACTGGTGTAGCAATTCCGCCTGAGAATGCCACCACTGCGCCACAGACAACACCAGCGGCAGCTTGTCCCATCAAAGCACCAACAGCACCACCACCTAACCCTCCGGAGAAGCTTTCTGCCTGAAGTAAATCGAATCTTTTTACACGCCCCCGTCTCTTCCGCCCGGCACACTTCCTGGACCGTTAGAGCAGATACTCCCCCACCCAAAGCGATACCCACATACCCTCCGTACTTAAGGTACTTCGCCGTCTTCGACACCTGCTCCAGATGCGTGGCATAACCCGGAATCTCACCAGGCGCACCGGCTCGGCTCCAGTGGTGCACCAGGCTCTTGGTGGAAATACCCAGGTCACGGCGCAAGCTGTCGTAGCTGCCCAGATTCAACTGCTTGTTGAGGAACGCGCTCTTCAACTGGGCATCCAGCTGGCGGTACAACTGCTGGCGTGAGGCGAAGAACTCCGGGCTCTTCAGGTGCCCATAAGTGCTGAACATGCGTTGCTGCAGTTGCTCAAACGCCCGCAAGCCGCCTTCGACCTAGCGTAACCCCTGGTCGAGCATGTCCTTGCCAACCCCCATCGACAGGCTCGCACCACTGAGCAACCCGGCAATCTCACCTTGGTAACGGACCATGAAATTGGCCTCGTCCTCGTTGAGCGGTGCCAGAGCCTCACGCACTTGGGCGGCAGCAGCCATCAACTGGGCCTCCTCCTGCGTACAGGCCGTGCCGTTTTCAGGATCGCCGATGACGAACAGTTCACCCGCCTTGAAGCCCTGGGCAAAGGTGGGATTGAGCCGGTGCAGTCGGGCGGTCAGATAGCGGCTTTCACCGCCGAGCTGGGCCAGCACCTGCTGGCCGGACATGCTGCGTGGCACCACATAAAAGCCAGGTTCCAGAGTGCCCGGCGCGGCGGACATGGTCCGCATCGAGCGAGCTGAGGAAGCGGCGCTGGACGTGGACTTCGACGAAGACGCGTTGATGGCCTGAGGGCTTGGCTCGGAAAAACCGCGGGTGGTGCGCGCAACTGGAGACTCCCTGCCGCCCAGGGGCGCTATCAGCCGGTTTCTGCCGGGCGGGCAGCCGAAGTTGATCTGCACACCGTCAACGGCAATCGGTATTCCGTTAACGTTCCAGGCCGAGCACGGCATTTACAGGCAAGAACTCAGCGCATAACGATAGAGAAAAGTCCCACACCACTCTTGTAAATTGCCACCTGCGAGACTAGGTGCTGGGAGCGGGCTTGCCCCCCTGCCAATCAATCATCAGCTTCGTCAAAGTGAAACCGATGCAACAGTCGATGAGCGATGGGGGCCAGAATCAGACCGATACTGGCAACAAACACCAACCCGACATACAAGCCGTAACCGGCAAAGAACAGCTTGCCGCCAATGCTCTCGGGCAAGATCACCGGCCCTACGCCACCCAGCAGCAAGGTGGCGTTGAAGATCGCGTCGTGTAAGGGAATGTGCGGTTCGAAATACAGGTGCCCCAGCACGCCGAAGAGGATCGAAGCAATCAGCAGCAGGCAAGCCGCCAGGCCATGGCGTAGCAATCGAAAGCGGAATTGGCGGGACGAAATGACCGCTTCGGTTCTGGACTCGTACATACTTTGTACTCCTGCATCGGTCGTGGCCGCCCAGCATAGGCAGGAACCTCCGGCGACCACAATCTCAGGCAGTCTTCAGTTCTGCGCGAACTTTTGCAGATTGGCCATCATCTGCTGCAACGCCTCCAGGCTGTCGCTCGGGTGCACGGCGTCAGCAAAGTCGCCAATAGCCTGCCAGTTGGCCGCGACATCCTCTGGGCTAAACCCCTGATGCGGGTTGAAGCCCACGCCAAGACTACGCTCCCAACGCACTTTACCAACCCAGCCGCCGCCCACTTCATATAGGCCACCGCTGTCCTGGCACTGCTCGCTGCCCAGGTAAACCACCAGCGGGCTGACCAGTTCCGGCTTGAGCTGTTCGAAAATCTGGGGCGGAATCAACCCTTCGGTCATGCGTGTGCCACCGGTGGGTGCGATGGCGTTGACCAGAATGTTGTGTTTGCGTCCTTCAATGGCCAGGGTCTGGGTCAAGCCATACAGTCCGAGTTTGGCCATGCCATAGTTGGCCTGGCCGAAGTTGCCATAGATGCCCGAGGTCGAGGCGGTGAAAATCACCCGCCCCCAGTTCTGCTCACGCAGATACGGCCAGGCGGCACGGGTCACCTTGTAAGCGCCTTCGACATGCACCTGATAGACCTGCTCCCAGTCGCTGTATTCCATCTTGTGGAAAGTCTTGTCGCGCAGGATGCCGGCATTGTTGATCAGCACATCGACCCGGCCAAAGGTATCCAGCGCCTGTTCGACAATACGTTGCCCGTCGGCCACCGAATCATAGCTGGCCACCGCCGTACCGCCCGCTTCACGAATCTGCGCCACTACCCGGTCAGCCGCAGAGACGTTGGCGCCTTCACCATGGCTCGAACCGCCCAGATCGTTGACCACAACCCGCGCACCGTGCTGGGCAAACAGCAAGGCATGGGCCCGGCCCAAGCCACCGCCAGCGCCGGTAACAACCACCACTTTATCGTCCAGCCGCAGCGAATCGTTCATGTTCAACACTCCAGTGAAATCAGCAAGGAATGCCCGAGTGTCGGCCAGCACCGGCCAGCACACAATCAAGCGGGCACAGGGTGAATGGCAGGCGATAAGGCCAGAAGATGATACTACCGGCCTGGCCCTTCAGGACCAGGCCACCTTCTGCGGTACATGCTCCAGTGGCTGCTCGCGAAAAGCCAGATAGTGGCGCAGCACCTGTACCGGTGCTTCGATGTGGGGGTAGTGACCGATGCCTTGCAGCAGCACGGTATCGGGATTTGGTACCAGTTCCAGGTAACGCTCAAGCATGTGTCCACCAGACACCGGATCGACCGCGCCATTGATAAAGCGCAAGGGCACGCCCTCATTCTGCAGGGCAGCGACCCAACGTTCGCGGTGGACCGCACGCTCGGGCACATAGGTGACCAGCTTGTGCAGGATCCGCGTGCCGCAGTTCGACGCAATCAGGCTCCAATAGTCATCAAGCGCGCTTTCGCTGGGATGTGTGCAAGGGCCATAGATCTGAGTGACATGACGCACCAGGTCGTCGCGCCCGAACGAACGCGCCACTAGCCAGCCCAGTCGACCGAGCAGCAGCTTCTGGATCAGCAACGATCGATGGCGCTCAGGAAACAAGCCGCCGTTGAGAAACACACAGCTGGCGATACTCACCTGCCCTGCATGGTGCCGCGCCAGCAGCTCCTGGGAGACGCTGTCGCCATAGTCATGGGCGAGCAGGTGCACCGGCTGATCAACCTTCAGGTGTTCGAGCAAAGCCTGCTGCAGATCAGCCTGCTCGAGCAGGCTGTAATCGTGATGCACGGGCTTGGACGAGTCGCCAAAACCGAGCATGTCACAGGCAATCACGCGGAATCGCTGGGCCAGTGGTGCCCACAGGTAGTGCCAATCCCAGCTCGCAGTGGGAAATCCGTGGATAAGCAGCAGCGGCTCACCTTGCCCTGCCGTCCAGTATCGTATGGTCTGGCCGCGGAACGAAAAATTCAGGCCCCGGGTACGCCAGACACACAATGGAATCTCGGCCAGAGGCATCAGCGTAGCCCCGGTGAATAGAAGAACGTCGTGTTGAGCAAGGCATCAGTTGCGATCATTGCAATCACCTCGGCACATTCGTGTGCTCTACTGTGCAGCAGTCTAGTCAGCACGCTGGCAAAGGTGAGTTGCATTGGCAGCCAGCTTATTGACCTTGTGAGTCAGTCAGCAAAATCGCGTGCTCCGTCACACTATCAATGTCAGCAGCGGCGCCGCCAACAAGTTGAGCAGACCGGTCAGGACCATCACCAGGCCCGCAACAGAGCCCTCCTCGCCGCCCACTTCATGGGCCCGGCTGACCCCGGCACCATGGGCGCCGACGCCGAACAGCGCACCACGGGCCAAGGGCGTGCGCAACGGCAGGAACCTGAGCAGCACCCCGCCGAACATGGCCCCCAATACTCCGGTAAACATCACGAAAACCGCTGTCAGCTCCGGTATCCCACCCAGATCCCGGGCCAGTGGCATGGCAAAAGGTGTGGTGATCGAACGGGGCAACAGCGACAGACTCACCGCGTTATCCAGCGACAATAGATGCGCCAGGCCCCAGGAGCTGGAAATGGATACGGTGCTGCCCACCAGCATGCCCAAGGTCAATGCTGGCCAGTGGCGTGCCAGCAATGCACGCTGCTGCCAGATCGGTACGGCAAAGGCTACCGTCACCGGCCCCAGTACCGACATCAACCAATGGGTATCGCGCGAGTACTCGGCATAAGCGGTGTTCAGGGGAATGGCAACCGCCAGCAGCACCAGCGGCACCAGGATCAGTGGCGACAGCAGGTAACGACCGGTTCGCCGGTACAACCAGCGGCTGCCCAGGTAGGCCAGCAGGGTCAGGGCCAGCCAGAACAGCGGCATGGGCTCAAGCGTCATGGCGCATCCTCCAGCGGCACACCCACTCCACGGTCAGCGCCGTCAGCACCATGACCATCAAGGTACTGACGCCGATCACCAGCAGGATCCGCCAGCCCTCATCGCGCAGCAGGCTGGCGTAGTCGAGCAGGCTCATCAGTGCAGGAATAAAGAACAGCAGCATTTCAGCCATCAGCAAACCGGCACCCAACTGCAAGGCAGCCGGTTTCAGCCAGCCCAGGGCGAACGCCAGCAACAACAGCGCCAGGCCCATGACTCCGCCCGGTATCGGCCAGCCCAGCCAGGCCGCCAACTGGCCGCCTAAAACATAAAGCACAAGGAACACCGCCAGCTCGGCGAGCAGGCGCAGGAAGCGTTTGACTGATGCGGGTTTCATCGCGGGGACCTCTTCAAGGCTCTATTTTAAGAGCCCCTTCGCCACGCTAAAAACGAATTGTTAGACTAGCATCCATTCTGAAATGGAATTTCAATGATGGAATTCAAACAGCTGCGCAGCTTCATTGAAGTGATCCACCGCGGTGGCTTCACCCAAGCCTCCCACACCTTACACATCAGCCAATCGGCGGTAAGCAAACAGGTGGCCCAGCTGGAACAGGGCCTGGGCGTTCCCCTGCTTGAGCGTCAAGGCTCGCAGTTGCACCTGACGGCCGCCGGCAAGATTGTCCTGGAACGTGGCGAAGCAATGCTGCGCCTGCGCCAAGAGCTGCAGAACGAACTCGATGACCTCAGCCTGCTGGGTCGCGGCGAACTGCGCCTCGGCCTGCCGTTGCTAGGTAGCGACGCGCTTTTTGCCCGACTGTTTGCCGAGTACCGTCAGCGTTATCCGAACATCACCATTCACTTGCTTGAAGGCGGCAGCCGCAGTGTCGAGCAGGCGGTATTGAGCGGCGAACTGGAGCTGGGTGGTAGCCTGACGCCGAACGATCCGGCGTTCGCTTTCCAGCCGTTCTGCAATGAAGCACTCGATGCATTGCTGCCAATCGATCACCCCCTGGCCGGGGCCGGCCAGGTCAGCCTGGCGCAGTTGGCCGATACGCCGTTTCTGCTCTATCAGCGCAGCTTTGTGCTCAATGATCGACTGCTCAGCGCTTGCCAGCAGTTAGGGTTTACCCCCAGGGAAGGTGGACGTAGCGGCCAGGCCGACTTTCTCGCCGCCCTGGTCGCCGCAGGCCAAGGGGTTGTCCTGCTGCCCCGCGTAGTGGCCCGCGGTCTGGAGCGCCCCGGTGTGGTGCGCCTGACCCTGAGCGAGCCGACCGATCTGCGCTGGGACATCGCCTTCATCTGGCGTCAGGGCGCTTATCTGTCGCGGGCCGCCCAGGCCTGGCTGCAATTGCTACGCGAGCAACCGCAGGCAGAATGATCAGCCGCGCAGCTTGCCGATCAGCTCAGCCAGCCAAGGCTCGGCGTCGGTTTCCGGGGTGACGGTTTCGCTGGCATCCAGACGCAGCATCGGCTGCACTTCATTGATGCCCAGTTCGGCGAACAATTCACGCATCTGCTCACCGCCGCCACAGAAAGTGTCGCCGTAGCTGGAGTCGCCCAGGCCGATCACGGCACCGGGCAGACCACGCCAGGCGGCGGGCAGCACGTCACGAATTTCGCTGAACAGTGGGATCAGGTTATCGGGCAGCTCGCCCATGCCAGTGGTCGAAGTCACCGCCAGGAAGGCCTCGGGGGCAAAGCCCTGGAGGTCTTGCAAGGTGGCGCGGGCAGCGTGCCAGGCCTCGAATCCTGCGGCCTTGAGCAGCGATTCGGCATGCCGTGCGACTTCTTCGGCCGTACCGTAGACCGAACCGGAAAGGATGGCGACTTTCATAATGGATTCCGAGTGAGTAGAACAGTAGGATACTAGGTTCTGCAGGCAAATCTCAAAACATGCAGTTGAGCTGGCGATGCCAAGCCACTTACCCATAAGCCTCAGAATTTTCCCGCAACTTATTCAGACCGATCCTATATCGCCCCCTCCAGCACCGTGAAAGGCTTCCCCGCGCGCTAACTAGGGAGGAAGCCAAGCCCCCTGTACGCCACAAACAGACCAGGGAGGCTCGAACATGCTCAATGAATTACGCACGTTCTTCGACCACAGCCGGCACAAGCTCAAGGTGCGCGGCATCGATGCCGGGCTCGACATCCTCGCCTTCCACGGCGACGAGTACCTCAGCCAGCCGTTCGAATACCACATCGAATTCACCTCCAGCGAGCGTGACCTCAGCGCTGAACAACTGCTCGGCAAACACGCCAGCTTCAGCCTGTACGCCGCGCCGCAACCGCTGCTGTTCAGGTTCCCCGACGAGCCCGAAGCCAAAGCCCTGCGCACCCTGTTCGGCGTGATCAGCGGCTTTCAGCGCCTGTCCGGCTCCAACGACGAAGCCCGTTACGAAGTCCCCCTGGAACCGCGCCTGGCCTTGCTCGCCCGTGGCAAGCAGACGCGCCTGTACCAGCACCAGTCGGTGCCGGAGATCGTCGACGGCATCCTGCGCAGCCGCCACGATTTCGAAGGCCAGGACTTCTACTTCAACCTGCTGCGCGAGTACCCCAAGCGCGCCCAGGTCATGCAGTACGACGAAAGCGACCTGGCCTTCATCAGCCGCCTGCTGGCCGAAGTCGGCATCTGGTACCGCTTCACCAGCGATGAACGCCTGAAGATCGAGGTCGTCGAGTTTCACGACGACCAGCGCCGCTACCAGTTCGGCGTGACCCTGGCCTACCGCCCGCAATCGGGCCTGAGCAGCAGCGGCCAGGACAGCGTGTGGCAGTTGCAGACCCGCCACCAGGTGGTGGAAAAGCACATCAACATCCGCGCCTACCACCACCGCGACGCCCATGCCTACCTGGATGCCGAGGTCGACCAGACCCGTGGCGCGCGCACCACCTACGGCGAGGCCTACCACTACGCCGAACCCTACACCGTGCTCGGCGACGCCCTCGACCAGGACGAAGACCTGCTCAGCGAAAGCGGCTACTTCTATGCGCGCCTGCGCCATGAACGCTACCTGAACGCGCAGACCAGACTCAGCGGGGTGAGCAGCAGTCCGACCCTGGCGCCCGGCCAGGTGCTGAAAATCGACGGCAACGCGCCACACGCCTTCGCCCCCGGCGCGGTGCTCACCCACCTGAACGTTCGCGCCGGCCGCGACAGCAGTTACCAGGCCAGCTTCGAGGCCATCCCCTACGCCGAACGAGTGTGCTTTCGCCCGGCGTTGCGGGCCAAGCCGCAGATCGCCGGCACCTTGCCGGCGCGGGTCACCAGCACGCGGGAAAACGACCCCTACGGCCATATCGATATCGAAGGCCGCTACAAGGTCAGCTTCCTGTTCGACCGCGACCCGTGGAAACCCGGTGCGGAAAGCATGTGGCTGCGTCTGGCGCGGCCCTATGCCGGCGACACTCACGGCCTGCACCTGCCGCTGCTGGCCGGCACCGAAGTGGCGGTGGCGTTCGAGCAGGGCGACCCGGACCGCCCGTACATCGCCCACGCCCTGCACGACAACCGCCACCCCGACCACGTCAACCTGCGCAACTACAAACGCAACGTGCTGCGCACCCCGGCCAACAACAAACTGCGCCTGGACGACACCCGGGGTGAAGAGCACATCAAGCTCAGTACCGACTACGGCGGCAAGAGCCAGCTGAATCTGGGCCATCTGGTTGGCGCCGAGCGGCGCAAGCGTGGTGAGGGTTTTGAGCTGCGTACCGATGACTGGGGGGCGTTGCGTGCAGGCAAGGGCTTGCTCATCAGTGCCGATCAACAGCCCAAAGCCCAAGGCGAAGTGCTGGCCATGCAAGAGGCTGTGGCCCGTCTTGAGCAGGCTGGCGATGAGATGAAAAGGCTTTCCAGCGATGCCGAAACGGCCCAGGCCGACCCGGCTGATGTGCAGGCGCAACTGCAACTGCTCAGGCAAGACCTGGAGCAGTTGAAAACCTCCGTACTGCTGCTTAGCGCTCCGCAAGGGATTGCCCTCACCAGTGGCAATCACCTGCAACTGGCCGCCCAGCGCAACCTGATGCTCAACGCCGGCGCCAACGCCGACATCAGTGTGGTCAAGCGCTTGTTCATTGGCGTCGGCGAAGGGCTGAGCCTGTTCGTGCGCAAGCTCGGCATCAAGCTGATCGCCAACCAGGGCGCGGTCAAGCTGCAGGCGCAAAACGACCGTATGGAGCTATTGGCCCGCCAAGGGCTGGACATCGTCAGCACTGATGACGAGATCCATATCACCGCCAAACAGAAAATTACCCTTAATGTCGGCGGCAGCTACATCACCTTGAGCCCCAGTGGCATCGAGTCGGGTACAACCGGCGATTACATCGTCAAGTCGGCGTATTACGACAATCAAGGGCCGGCGAACATGCAGGCCTCTCACCCGGATTATCCGAAACTGGCGTCCGTACAGCATCTTCGCCTGCACATTCCTCAGGCGCCCAATGCGCCGCAAGCGGCCTGGGTGGGCATGCCTTACACACTGTATGCCGGTGCGGTCCCGCTACAAAAAGGCGTGCTGGATGGCAGTGGGCAGTTGCAGATCGAGCACCAGGTCATCACCACCGCTTACCGGCTGGAAATGGCCAACGGTGTGACTTACCAGATTCCGATCCCCAGCGACTACCGCAATGCCGAGCAGGCGCACCTGGCCAATGGCGGTTTGCATAACCACCCCTCAAAAACCGACATCGAGGTAAGCCAGCCCGATTCGCATACCGACCACCGCGCCCTGTACACAGCGACACTCGAAAAACCAGCAACCCGCCAGGAGGAAGTGCAATGACTCAGCCTGAAATCGTCGTGCCGATTGCACTCCAGCATACCCAACAGGCGTCCTGCACCTCGCCCTGGTACGTGCAGAACACCGAATACCACCCCGTGGCAGCCACCTATCAGCCCTTGATCAATGGCGAAGCAGCCTTCAAGGCGGTACACCTGGCAATCGCTCAAGCCACAAAGTCCATCGATATCATCTGCTGGGGCTTTCAGCCCTCGATGTACTTCATCAGGGACGGTAGTGCCCCTTGCATTGGCGAACTGCTGATGCGCAAGGCCCGGGAAGGTGTCGAGGTGCGCATCCTCGGCTGGGAGTTTCCGTTCAACAGCGCTGGCGCGGGTGGCGAGGCCAACCTGCCCGGTAAAGGCCCGTTTCGCATTCAGGATCGGGCGCTGCAACCGTCCACCGAGGACCAGTACGCCTATGACCGCCAGTGGTTTGCCACCTGCAGCGCACCTGACGACATGGCCGCTGCGCTCCGTGCCGAGCGCAGTATTCCGGTGTTCGTCAGTCGCGGCTTCAGCTTCTACGAAAGGGCCGAAATTGCCTATCAGGTGAAATACAAAAGCCTTGACCCACACCTCAGTGCCATCACCCAGGTCGCTTTGACCAGCACCGTGACGCACCATCAGAAGACCGTGCTGGTCGACTACGAACTGCCAGAGCGCGCGGTCGGATTTGTCATGGGCCACAACATGCTCGACGAATACTGGGACACCGATCGCCACTCAGCGCTGAATCGCTCAAAAGACACCAAGCCCGCGCCCAATCGCGGCCCCCGTGGCGATACGCCACGTCAGGATATTTCCTGCCAGGTCAGCGGGCCGATCCTGGAGCACCTGCACCATAACTTCGCCACCGCCTGGCGCAAGGAAACCGCTGAAGACCTGCTCGCATCGCGCCAGGCCAAACACCTGGGGCCACAACTGCAATGCCCCCCTGGCGCGACCCGACAACTGGCGCAACTGCTGCGCACCCAGGCCCAGGAAGGCAAGCGCGATATCGAGCAGCTCTACCTCAAAGCCGTTAACAACGCGACCCAGTTCATTTACATCGAAAACCAGTATTTCCGCTGGCCGCCCTTGGCCGAGGCGATCAAAAAAGCAGCGGCCGACCAGACCCGTGAGGGGCGCGACCCGGGGCTGCATGGCGCCTTGCACCTGTTCGTGATCACCAATGCCACGGATGAGGGCATGGGCGCAGGCTCGGTGAGCACCCAGCGCATGCTTGAAAGCCTCGGACGCGCCGACACCATTCCCGAGGTCACCAAGTTACAGCGCATCGAACAGGCGAAGGCCCAGGCCGCCGCCGAAACGCCAAGTGTCGCTGATCTGCTTGAAAAACAGGCATTGCTCATGCTGACCAGCGTAACCGACGCCTTGGGAGGCGGCGATATGAGCAGCAAGGCCAGGGAAACCCAGCAGTTTGATAACGAATGGCGGCAAGCCGTGCTCAGAGACCAGATCAGGGAAATCCAGGAAAGCCCTGTCCCGCCAGAACCGCGCCCTGGCCTGAAAATTCACGTGTGTTCGCTGGTCGCCCCCGACTCCCCGCCGGGGAAAGCCTGGATGCCGGTGTACATCCATTCCAAGTTGATGATCGTCAACGACGTGTTCACCACCCACGGCTCGGCCAATATCAACACCCGCAGCATGCAGGTCGATAGCGAGCTGAATATCGCTCATGAGTGGATGAGTGAGACCCAGGCGTTGCGGCGGGAGTTGTGGGATTTACATACCGGTGGGAAGGGGGGGCAGGATGCCCCTAAGCAAGCATTCAACGCTTGGCAAGACATCATCGATAGGAACAAAAAATTGCAAGGCATCAAAGATACACCTTACGCCCCGCTCATCGAATTTTATTACGACAAATCCACCCTGACGGACTTCGACTGATGCGGCTGTTTCTACTGCTGACAATCTTGCTGCTGACCGCTTGTGGTCCTAGCGATACCTCTACCTATTCGAAGAAGGAAAACCCATTGAATCCGCTAACGGAGATCAAAGCCAAGCTGACGTTTACCTGTGCACACGAGACCATTCCGGAGTCGCCTTCCGATGCCGATATATTGTTCCAGCACGCACGCTGGCTGCAAAAAAATAACCAGCTCAAGCAGGATAAAAGTATCGATGCGCAAATTGAGCGACTATATCGTATTGCCGCTGAACATGATCATTACAAGTCTAATATCAACTTGCAAAATGGCGCAATACGTGGCCATTTCAGGCTCCGCGGTGCGGAGTATCTTCGTCTCAGCCAGAATTTAATAGAGGCGAATGTAGCGACAGGCTATTACTTTATCGCTATTTTTTTGCAGCAGGGCGCAGCTGGGTTAAAGCAAGACCCGCAAATGGCACTGCGTTATTATCGAAAGGCAGCCGATCATGGTAATGCCGAAGCGCAATATTATCTGGCTGACAAACTTGCACCAGATGACATTGCCCCAGCTGTTTCCCGGCAAATGCGCCGGTGCGCCGCCGAACAGGGCCAAGGTAGAGCTGCAACTATTTTGTCGATCTATCTTCAGGATGAAAAAAAATACAGCGAAGCCCTTGAGGTATTACAGATGGGCGCTGCCGCAGGGTATGAAAGCGCTGCCGGCCGATTGAAAGAAGCCTTTAGCAACCCTCCTCCATCCGATGAAATGTACTACCTCGGCCAGCAGGAAGACTTAGAACGCGCAAAACGCTATGAAAAAATCTGGAACGTGCTAGCAGACTACTCTTACGCTTATCCCAAAGTCCCAGAGATCAACGAAATCGTCCCATTGCCTCCAGCCAAACTGCCAGCCTGGGACGGCAAGCTCCAATGGCTGGAAGAACGCCTCGCCAATGTCCCGCCGCCCAAACCCAGCGAAGCGTTGATCCGCGAACTGGCCAAAGCCAAGCAACTCGATTCCGCCACCGGCCGACCAATGCCGGAGTCTCCCGCTTTCATCAAGGTCGCTTATCCCGCGCCCACCTGTGACAGTGGTCAACCCTGTCCACACAGTGGTTACTGGGAAGCAACTGGCTATTTCCGTCACCTCGGGCGCGTGAGCCTGGGCGAAACCCGCCGCTTCAAACAGGGCGAGATACTGC
The DNA here is from genome assembly GCF_050739775.1 of Pseudomonas sp. Taxonomy (GTDB): domain Bacteria; phylum Pseudomonadota; class Gammaproteobacteria; order Pseudomonadales; family Pseudomonadaceae; genus Aquipseudomonas. The sequence continues at coordinate 39,656 of NZ_JBOICA010000030.1, read as the reverse complement.
CTACGCTGGTTGTTCGCCGCAACCATTCGCGCCTTTGGCCTCTGCCCGACCGAACCACCGTCGGTGAAGAGAAAGTCAAATGGGTAATGCTCGGTGAAGCGTAATTATAGGCGTCTCCGATTAGTGGATGCGGCACCGTGCATCCATTCCAGACAAAGCACGCCGTGTACTCGTTGGGTCATAAAGGAGCTCAGTTGATGCGGCGATGCCTACTGCTGACCATTATGTTGCTGAGCGCTTGTAAACCTGGCAATGCCGTGACCGATTCAAAAAAGGAACATCCATTGAATCCGCTCACAGAGATCAACGCCAAGCTGGCCTTTACTTGTGTGCACGAAACGATTCCGGAGTCGCCGCCAGAGGCCGACGTCCTGTTCCAGTACGCGCGCTGGCTACAGAAAAACAATCAGCTTAAAGAGGACAAAAGTGTCGATGCAGAAATCGAACGGCTATATCGCATCGCCACTGAGCATGGTCATTACAAAGCCAATATCAACCTGCAGAATGGCGCAATACGCCGCCATTTCAGACTTCGCGGTGCGGAGTATCTTCGCCTCAGCCAGCAACTAATCAAGGCGAATGTAGCGACAGGCTATTACTTCATCGCTATTTTCTTGCAGCAGGGCGCAGCGGGGTTGAAGCAAGACCCGCAAATGGCGTTGCGCTATTACCGCAAGGCGGCCAATCAGGGTAATGCCGAGGCGCAATATTATGTGGCTGACAAACTTGCACCGAGCGACATAGCCCCAGCTGTTGCCCGGCAAATGCGCCGTTGCGCCGCCGAACAGGGACAGGGCAAAGCAGCCGAGATTTTGTCGATCGCTCTTAAAAATGAGAAAAATTACATTGAAGCCCTTGAAGTCTTGCAGATGGGTGTTGCCGCAGGGAATGAAAGTGCTGCAGGACGCTTGGAAGAAGCATTCCGTGACACGTCTCCATCCGATGAACTGCTCTACCTCGGCCAGCAAGAAGACCTAGAACGCGCCGAACGCTATGAAAAGATCTGGCGAGTGCTCGCAAACTATTCCTACGCCTCCCCCAAAGTCCCAGAGATCAACAAAATCGTCCCGTTACCCCCGGCCAAACTGCCAGCCTGGGATGGCAAGCTCCAGTGGCTGGAAGAACGCCTCGCCAATGTCCCACCGCCCAAACCCAGCGAAGCGCTGATCCGGAAACTGGCCAAAGCCAGGCAACTCGATCCCGCCACCGGGCGGCCATTGCCGGATTCCCCCCACTTCGACAAGTTGGCACTCAGCAACTTGGACCCGTAAGGATAATTAATGAGAGGCGTCATTCGTATCGGCGACAAAACCACCAGTGGAGGCACTGTGCTTTCGGGCTCCACCACCATGAAGGCCAGAGGCATCGGCGTAGCGCGTGTCGGTGATCCCGTCGGTTGCCCTGTTCCCGGTCATGGTCCGACAGTCATCGTTGAAGGCCACCCTACCTTCAGGGACCGTGGCGTACCTATCGCACTCAACGGCCATCGCTGCGCCTGTGGCTGTGCGCTGATTTCATCGTTGCCCGCAGTGACTGCGAGCTAAACATGCCGGGTAGTGATTGGCGCTGGATCCAAATCTTAAGATGTGAGCCCCGAACCAATCATCTAGAATCACTTGCCGCACCACTGCTCAGACCTTGTGAGCCTGACCAATGATCAACGCCAAACTGCTACAACGCATGATCGATGCCTCCAACGACGGCATCGGGCTCGCCGAACAGGAAGGCGACGAACGGTAAAAACAAAACTACCGTTTGGCTGTCCATGACGGTGAAGAAATGCATTCACGACTGACACTTTCGAGTTCGACCATGCAAGCAGATGCCCTTCTGACTCAGGACGAGTTGGACTTCATCAGGACCATGCAGCACGCATCCCAACCCTCTTCGGCTGAGTCGATGTCGCGTCTGATGGTCAATGGCGGCAGCGAGATCAAGGATCTGTTGACCCGGCTGATTGCCCAGGAGCAGGTCACCTTGCAGGCGCAGTTCGACAACCACCAGATGACCTTTCCTCTGCATCTGGTCGAAGACGAGTTCCACTCCCTGCAGCTGCAATTGGGCGCGCCGCACATCTATGAAGAAGGCCCGATGGTGCGCCCATGGCGCCTGACTCTGGATACGCCGGTGGCACTGGAAGATGAGCTGGGCCTGAGTACCGGCCTGTGGGTGCGGGAAATCTCGTTCAAGGGGGTGCTGCTGGAAGTTCGTGACCAGCCCGAGCCGCCGAGCACCTTCGACCTCTGGTTCACCCCTGACAACTGCGCCCCGATCGCCTTGCACGGCATCCTGCAACGGCGTACCGGCCAGAGCCTGGCCGCCTACAACCTGAGTGAGAGCCGGCAACCAGAGATCGAACGGCTACGCGAGTACATCCTCCAGGCCCACCGCCTGGCTCATCCGCAGTTGCATCCTCAGCTATCCAGGTGACCGGCCAGAAACTGCTGCAAGCGACGCTGCATCAGCCGCCCTTCACTGCCCAGACACGCCACTTGCGAACCGACCAGACTGTCCTGGGCCAGGTCCGCAGCCTCCCCGGCCAGCAGCAACGGACACTCCAGGGCCAAGGCCAAACGGCCTAAACGCTTGCGCAGGTCGTGCGCCGGTGGATGATTCGAGAACAGCACCAGGGCATGGGGCGCCATGCGCTCACAGACCAGACTCAGCTCTTCCACAGGCTGCCCCTGCCCCAATACCGTCACGCCAACTTCACTGGAGCCCAGCAACAGCGCCGTCACCAGCAACTCAAGCTCCCGGCAATGCCCGGGAATCGCAGCCAGCACCACCCTGACTTGTTGTTGGTCAGCGGACAGTTGCAAGCGCTGCAGCACTCGCCCGCGCAGAAAACCATCGAGAAACAGCCATTCGCTGAGGTGGCCGAAGGCTTCCTGGGTGCTGCGCAACGCCTGCCAGACCGGCAAAAAGATGTCCTGGAAGACTACAACCAGTGGATAACTGCTGAACACCTGGCCGTAGACCTGCGCCAGGTGCCGCTCATCGAATGCGCTCACAGCTTGGCGCAGGTGCAACTGCCATTGCTTGAAGTCGCCCTCGCAAGCCTGGTTGCGGACAGGTTCAGTTTGCGGTTTGAGACTCTGGCTGCGAGCGAGAATCTTGCCGACCTTGCTGACCGCCACACCACGCTCGATCCAACCGAGGATGTTGCGTACTTCGGCGATATCCGCTTGTGAATAGAGACGGTGCCCACTTTCGGTGCGTGTGGGCTGGATCAGCCCATATCGGCGCTCCCAAGCCCGCAAGGTGACCGGGTTGATGCCTGTCAGACGGGAGACTTCGCGAATGGGGAACAGCTCCTCATGATTGAGGTCGCCAGGATTCAACGAAGGCTGGGCAGGTTCAAGCATTGCCGGAAAACCATGATTCTGGAGGGCCAGCGCACATTCTACCCCTGGCGGTAGAGAGCGACTATTGGCATTTCTTTCGACTGGCAACGTCTCAGCACTGACGGGTCAGGTTATTTCAGGAATAATCCGTGCCCGCTTTTTGCATGCAGCCAGATGCCGTCCACCACCCCGGACGCATTTCATGGGCCGGCCACCCGCCATGCCCAGTTGCCAGGAGATACACAATGTCTACCCCTCCCGTTACCTTGATGGTGACGCGCCGTGTCGCCGAAGGCCGCTATCAGGACCTGATGAGCTGGCTGCACGAAGGCGAACAACTGGCCACCGACTTTACCGGTTACCTGGGCTCCGGCGTCCTTGCGCCACCCCCGCAGGGTGACGAGTTTCAGATCATCTTCCGTTTCACCAACGAGCAGACCATGCAGGCCTGGGAGCACTCGGCCTCGCGCAAGGCCTGGTTGGCCCGCGGCAACGGCCTGTTCGAACAACCACAAGAGCTGCGGGCCAGTGGCCTGGACGGCTGGTTCGGCAGCAACACGGTGCAGCGTCCGCCGCGCTGGAAACAAGCCGTGGCAATTTGGCTGGCGTTCTTCCCGGTCTCTCTGTTGTTCAACCTGCTGTTCGGCCACTGGCTGAGTGCCCTGGACCTGGTGCCACGGATGCTGCTCAGCACGCTGGGGCTGACACCGCTGATGGTGTATTTCTTTATTCCGTTGTCGACCCGTTTGCTGGCCAATTGGCTTAATACCCCAGCGTCCCGCTCCGGGCCGCAGGGTGCGCGCAAGCCTGCCTAGTTCGGGTATGCTGGGGGTTATCCAAGCGAACCGGTAAAAGTTGACCGCCCCCACCATGAACAGCCCAATTCTTGTCACCGGAGCCAGCCAGCGAGTCGGACTGGCGTTGGCCCTGAACCTGGCGCAGGCCGGCCATACCGTGGTCAGCGCCAGCCGTAGCAAAAGCGCTGAAGCTACGCATCCGAACATCATCCAGTTCCAGGCCGACCTGTGCCGGGAAGAGGACCGCCAGGCCCTGATCGAACACCTGCAGAGCAACTATGACGGCCTGCGGGCAATCATCCATAACGCCTCGTTGTGGCTCGACGACGATCTGGCCAACCTCAACACCATGTTCAAACTGCATGTCGAAGCGCCCTACCACCTGAACCTGGCGCTGGGTGAGCAACTGCTGAAGATGGATAAGGCCGACATCATCCACATCTGCGACGAGACTTCCTCACGCGGCAGCAAGAGCCATATCGGCTATGCCGCCACCAAGGCCGCGCTGCAGAATATGGTCCTGTCCTTCGCCGAAAAGTACGCGCCGGTGGTCAGGGTCAACGCGATCCTGCCAGGGCTGCTGATACTCAAGGAAAACAGCGACGAAGCCTACCGCCAGCAAACCCTGAAAAAGGCCTTGCTGGAATTCGAGCCCGGCGCTCAACCGCTGATCGAGGCGGTGCAGTTCCTCCTTGAAAGCCAGTACAGCACCGGCAGCAACGTGGTCATCAACGGTGGCCGCCATCTGAAAAACCGCATCGCGGTAGACTGAATTGTCCTTGTCACGAGAATGACCATGAACGACCAACAGAAACTTGAGCTCGAAGCCGCCGCCTTCCGCCGCCTGGTGGCTCACCTGGACAGCCGCAAGGATGTGCAGAACATCGACCTGATGAACCTCGCAGGCTTCTGCCGCAATTGCCTGTCCAAGTGGTACAAGGCCGCCGCCGACGAGCAGCAGATCGAACTGAGCATGGATGAGGCCCGTGAAGTGGTCTACGGCATGCCTTATGCCGAATGGAAAAACCTGTACCAGAATGAAGCCAGCGCCGAACAGCAAGCGGCGTTCGCCAAAGGAAAACCTAATGACTGATCTGAACACCCTGCGCAACAGCCTGAAATCCGGCGAACATCAATTCGCCGACACCCTGGCCTTCATCGCCGGCCACTACGACTACCAACCACAAGCCTTCAACAACGGCGGCGTGGAAAACGCCACCGGGCAGAACGAAGGCTCGTGCAAGACCCTGGGCCTGGCCCTGCTTGAAGGCCTGAGCGATGAAGAAGCGCTGCTGGCATTCGGCGAACATTACCGCTCGGTACTGGCCACCCCAGCAGGTAGCGACCACGGCAACATCCGTGCCCTGATCCAGCACGGCCTGGCCGGGGTCAAGTTCGACGCCCAGCCGCTCAAAGCCCGCCAGGCGTGATCCATCGCCCCGGCGTCGCTTCGGCCAGTTGTCCCTGCTGCAACCACTGCAGGGCAATTGGCCAGAGTCGGCTCTCGAAGCGGTTGTGAAAAAAGGCGAAGTGGCCGATCCGGGTTTCGCCGATATCGCCAGGGTCGATGCGCAGATGGCTGCAATCACTCGACTCGAAATAGCCCAGCAGTCGATCAATGGCGGCAACTGTTCCAAAGGGGTCGTCAGTCAGGCTGATGGCCAAGGTTTGCGCCCTGACCTTTGCAAACGGTAACGCACTGAGCGCACGACCACTGGGCCTACCTTCATAGGTCGCAGTCAGCGTACTCCAATCCTTCACCACCCCGACCGGGGTATCTTCCAGCCAACCCAGGCGCTTGCCGGGAAAATAGCCGAACAGCCGCGTCAGCAGTGGCATCAGCACATGCCATTTAGCGAACAGTTGCCAGCGGCTGCCGGCAGCGTAATCACGCCAGTAGGCAAACTGCGCACCGACCGTAACCAGCCTGCGCAACTGATTGGCCGATGGCGCCAGCCCCGCCGCACAACCACCAAAACTGTGACCGACGACATCGATGGGTTGCCCGGCAAACTCACGCTGGGCGCGTTGCAGCATGGCTTCGAAATCCAGTGCCCCCCAGTCGGTCCAGGAAGCCTTGAAGTGGCGCATCGAAGCCGGGCGCGACTCGCCAATACCGCGATAGTCATACGTCATGACATCGAAGCCGTGGCTGAACAGGTACTGGGCAAAACGCGCGTAATAGCTGCAGCGCACCGAGGTGGCGGCGTTGATGATCACCACCGGGCGCGTGCGGTCCGGCGCGGCATGGCGCCAACAGCAACCGCCGAGGGGGTAACCGTCAGCGGCGACTTCACGAAAGGCTTGCCCGGTGTTGCGTGAGACTGGCAGCGGTGGAAATGCTTCGAGACTGCTCATCGACCTTCTATGCCGAAGCCGCTACCCGCGGCGCCGGGACCTTGCGCAGGCCGCCAAGGCGAGAGCCATCGTAACGGCTTTCACGGAACAGGCGCCAGCGTCCGAACAGGCCATACACATGCATCACCCGGCCCTGTTCGTGATAGCCCATGCGAATATGCAGTTTGAGCGCTGGGATATTATGGGTTTCGCACACGTCCACCACTTGGCTGCAACCTTGGGCGCGCATGGCATCCCATAGTGCGACCTGAGCATCCACCGACAAACGGGTGCCGAAATAGGCGCGGGTCATTTCGCCGCCGAACTCGAAGAATTCACCTGGCTTCACCGGGAAGGTACAACCGTAGTAATGGCGATCGTGATAGTCGCGCATACTGCCGAAAATAAAGGCCACGGCATCGCCCTGTTCATCCAGGTACATATGCCCGGTGTGGCCCTCGGCGGCCAGCTCACGCATGGTTTCCACGCGGTCACCAAAGTAACAGGCAAAGGCGTCGGCATTGTCCGGGGTGATATCGACCCGGCGCACCGGGGGATGGTCGCGCAGGTTGTGCGGGGGTACCGGGCTGACCAGGTCACGCTCCATCCACAGCAGTTCCCAGTGGAAGAAGATATAGCGCTCGCACAGGGTTTTCAGGGTCTTCTGTAGACCCTTTTGCCTGATCCGCTCTTTTAATTTTTGCAGTCCACTCATGGTGCCTCCTGTCGAAACCTTGGCGGTTTTAAAGGGCATGCAGAAAGTGGTATAGATCAGCGCAGTGGGGGAATAGCAAAAGGCCAGCGATGGACTTGTTTCAAATTGTGTTTCGAGTTTGTAACAGTTGCCGCACCTGTGCAAAAACAGGTGCGGCAACAAGGTCTTAGCGGGTGCTACTTACAGCTCGACGCAGTCGAACCGTACGTCGGTAGCCACATCAGCGTCGTAGTCAACGTCTTGGCGCTCGAAACCGAACAGGTTGAGGAACTGCTTCTTATAGCCAGCGTAGTCGGTTATTTCGAACAGGTTCTCGGTAGTAACCTGTGGCCACAGAGCCTTGCAGGCATCCTGCACGTCATCACGCAGTTCCCAGTCGTCCAGACGCAGACGGCCTTCTTCGTCCAGTGCTGCTGGCGCGCCATCTGCGCGGTACAGACGGTCACGGAACAGACGGTCGAGCTGATCCTGGGTACCTTCATGAACGTTCTTTTCCTTCATGATCTTGAAGACCATCGACAGGTAAAGAGGCATCACAGGAATGGCCGAACTGGCTTGGGTCACCACGGATTTCAGCACCGCGACATTGGCACCACCACCGACCTTCTGCTCCAGGCGCTTGGCGGTTGCATCCAGGTCCATCTTGGCTTTGCCCAGAGCACCGTGCCAGTAGATCGGCCAGGTGATTTCAGTACCGATGTAGCTGAAGGCTACGGTGCGCGCTTGCGGCGCCAGTACACCGGCAGCATCCAGAGCATCGATCCACAGCTGCCAGTCCTGGCCACCCATGACGGTGACGGTATCGGCAATTTCCTGCTCGCTGGCAGGCTCGATGGACGCCTCGATGATGGTGTCCTTGTTGGTGTCGATAGCGGTCGACTTGTACGGCTGGCCGATTGGCTTGAGCGCCGAACGCACCAATTCGCCGGTCTGTGGCAGCTTGCGCACAGGCGAGGCCAGCGAGTAGACCACCAGGTCGACCTGGCCGCCCATTTCGTTCTTGATCAGCTCGATCACCTTGGCCCGCGCTTCGTCGGAGAAGGCGTCACCGTTGATCGACTTGCTATACAGGCCTTCGGCCTTGGCAAATTTGTCGAAGGCTGCGGCGTTGTACCAGCCAGCGGTGCCGGCCTTGGTTTCAGTGCCCGGCTTTTCGAAGAACACACCCAGGGTGTCGGCACCGAAGCCGAACGCTGCGGTGATACGTGCTGCCAGGCCATAGCCACTGGATGCACCGATCACCAGGACCTTTTTCGGAACATCCTTACGCACGCCCTGCTTGCGGGTGGCTTCGATCTGATCACGTACGTTCAGCTCGCAACCGGTTGGATGCGTAGTGGTGCAGATAAAACCGCGAACTTTAGGATGGATGATGGCCAATGTCTGTACCTCGTCAGTGAATATGCTGAGGGAGCCGAATCGCGGGGGACTCGAGGTTCCGTTGCTGTGAGGGTGAGACTACACCCGCGGCGTTGCCGACACATCCGGCTCCCTGGAATCCTTCAGGGCGCTACTTTGTCACAGCCCGGAAAAGTTCAGCAACCGCTGATCTCAGACCCTGAACGCTCCGATCAGGCGCTTCAACTCCATGACCTGGGCCGACAACTGGCGGCTGGCGTCCTCGGTCTGGTGAGCACCCTGGGTGGTGTGCTCGGCCGCGCGGTTGATCTCGACGATGTTCTGGTCGATGTCGTGAGCCACCGCCGTCTGTTGCTCCACCGCCGCGGCAATCTGCTGGTTCTGGTCGACGATGCTGCCGACCGCGCCGAGAATGTTTTCCAGTGCCTGCTGCACCTGCTGCGACTGGCCGACCGTGCCAGCAGCCACCTGATGACTGGCGTCCATGGCCTTGACCGCCGCACCGACGCCGCCCTGCAGGCGTGAAATCATCTGTTCGATTTCTTCGGTCGAGTGCTGGGTGCGTTTGGCCAGGGTGCGTACTTCATCGGCCACCACCGCAAAACCTCGCCCCTGCTCCCCGGCCCGCGCTGCCTCGATGGCCGCATTGAGGGCGAGCAGATTGGTCTGTTCAGCGATGCTTTTGATCACCTCCAGCACGCAGCTGATGGCCTGACTGTCGCTGGCCAACTGGTTGATCACCACCACGGACTGATCGATTTCACCGGCCAGGCGCACGATGTTGCCCTGCTGGGACTCGACCAAGCCACGGCCACTGACCGTTTCCTGATTGACGCTGTGCGCGCTGCTGACCGCCGCTGCGGCACTGCGTGCCACTTCCTGGGCGGTGGCCGACATCTGGTTCATCGCCGTGGCGACCTGTTCAATTTGCCCGCGCTGGCCGCTGACCGCCTGGTTGCTGCGTGCCGACACCGCGTGCACCTGCTCGGCCTGGCGTTCGACCTCGACCACGGTGTGACCAACCTGCTCGATCAGGTCGTGAATGCGCCGCACTGTGCCATTGAACACCTGGCCCAACTCCCCCAGTTCATCACGACTGCTGGCTCGGAAGTTCACCGTCATGTCGCCAGCGGCGACCTTGTCCATGACCGCGCCCAGGGTTTTCAGGGTATGGCGGGTCGATGCGTAGAAGCCGCCATAAAGATACACGATCAGCAAAAACACCCCTGCCAGGGCCGACACCAGCAGGATCATGTGCAATCGATGCTCGCCCAGACGCTGTTGTAATTGCTGGTCGAGAAACTCGCCCGTGGCGGTGTTGAGCGCATAGGTCTGCGCCATCAGTTTGCTGACCTGCTCAAAGAATACCGGCCACGGCGCATCGAGGGTTTCGGCCATGACCACCTGCTCTTCAAACAGCTCGCCGGCCTGTTTCAACGAAGCTTGACTACTGGCCGCCAGGCTGCCCAGCCGGGCTTGCGAGCCAGGCTCGGTGACCAGGGCGTCCTGAAGCTTGAGGGCATAGTCGGCACCGAGCTTTTCGAGTCGCTGCAACAAGTCTTCGAAGCGGGTGCTGGACGCCGAATTGAGGAAACCCTGGCCCAGGGAGTACGCGCCCATGGCCCGGCCTTCACCCAGGGTCTGAGTGACTTGCGGGGTCACTGTGGTCATCAGCTCGCTGAGCTGGCGAATCGCTGAGTCACTGTCCTGGTTGAGCCCGGCCTGGCTGGCGATCACCTTACTCAGCACCTGGGCCTGGCCCAGCAGTTTGTCGAGCTGGGCTACCTTGTTCGACAGCGACGATTCCGCCTGGGCTGCCTTGAGCACGCCGAGCATTTCGTCACGCTTGGTGTGGAAATCATTGGCTTGCGTCTCGTCGGCGATGACTGCGGTGAGCCCGGAAAGCTGACTCAGCACCTGCTGTTCGAGCGTGCTGATCTGCGCCTCGACATCCTCGGCCTTGCCCGACTGACCGAGCACTGCGTTGATCTGTACCAGGTTGCCCAGGGTCTCCAGGTCGCCACGCAAGGCCAGGCTGCTGCCCAGCAGTTCAAGGCTCTGCAGCTCGACCTGGGTGGCATGGAACTGCGCATAGGAATCGCGGACCAGGTAATAGTTGGTCACCAGCATGGGCAGGAAAAACAGGATACTAATCAGGCTGAACTTCATCCCGAAGCTCAACCGATTCATCAGCGCGATGGCCGGATACAACAGGCTATTCACGGGTGGTCCCCTCCGATTCTTATTGTTCTGCGCGCGCAGTGGCACTAGGCCACTGATGATTGTCACCAGTACCTGTATAACGCATATCGGAGCGGGGTTTTGTAACTTAAGGTTAAGCGGTGAGGGGACAGACCAGCGGCTGCCCCGTCTTCACCTTCAGCCCAATACGGTCCACAAGGCAAAACAGGCGTACCAGAGCACCGCGGAGCGCAACAACAGCTCCCACAGCGAGTCCAGCCCGACCAGACCCTCGGGGCCCGACGGTGCACCGGCAGGCGAATCCCCGGCGACTTGACCGACCGCAGCAATCAGCCTGGGGGCCGTGATATTCCAGTGGAGCAGCTCATGCAGCATCACCCGGCTCACCGCCACAAAATTGCCGACCAGGGCAAAGCTCACACCCAGTATCCGCACCGGTGCCCAGTCGAAGGCATGGCGCAATTGCTCGGCACGCTCGCGTAGCGCCGGTGAATGGGCATGCTCAGCAGTCAGGGCGAGCAAGCGGTAGGCCAACGCTGCGGCCGGCCCCAGCAGGACATACCAGAAAATCACCGCGAAGAAGCTCTGGTAGGCCTGCCACAGCAAATGGCCCTGAACCCGCCCGAGCAGGGATGAGGCGTCGTCCCCTGTCACGCCCAGATCGCGCTCGGCGACATGCACCGCTGCTTGTTCATCACCCCGTCGCCAGGCATCGCGAAAAGGTCCAAGGGAGGCTTTTATATCACCTCGCCCCAAGCTGTAGATCAGTACCAAGAGGTGCACCGGCAGTGCCAGCAGGCCATAGGCAACCGGTTCCAGCACCTGGACCAGCAAGGCCACCACTGCCACTGGCAACAGCACCAGGATCGACAACACCCACCACGGATGACCCTTGCCGTTACGCTCCAGGCGCGCCAGTTCGGTGCGAAAGAAACCATCGCATTGCAGTTGCTGGCGCAGTGCCGAGAACTTCTCGACCCACAGCACCAGTAACAACACCAGAAAACTCATGATCTGTCCTCGTTGTCCTTGAGGGCCGCACGGTAACGCGGCCAGTTGAAAGCCGGACCCGGGTCAGTCTTGCGCCCCGGGGCAATGTCGCTATGACCTTGAATCCGATCCGTGCCAATGGCCGGCCAAGCGCCCTGGATCTGGCGGGTCAGGTCCTGCAATGCCTGGTACTGAGCATCGGTAAAAGGCAACTCGTCGGTGCCTTCAAGCTCGATGCCAATGGAAAAATCGTTGCAGGCCTCGCGCCCGGCAAAGCAGGACACCCCGGCATGCCAGGCACGGTCCAGACAAGAGACAAACTGGGTGACCTTGCCGTCACGCTCGATCAGAAAATGCGCAGATACGCGCAGGTGCTTGATCCCTTCGAAATATGGGTGTTCGTTGGGGTCCAGACGATTCTGGAAAAATTCCTGAACCTTGCCGGTGGCGAACTGCGCCGGTGGCAGGCTGATGTTGTGAATCACCAGCAGGGAGATGACCTCGTCTTCGGCGCGGGCATTGAAATTCGGCGAAGGGCAATGGGTGATACCGGCGAACCAACCTGTAGTGCGGTCCAGTTGCATAGCAGATCCTGAGGCACAAGAGCACCCTTTCAGTATGCCCCGAGGCGTGCAGGGATGCATTGATAAAAACGTGCAGGAAACTAGCCGGCCTGATGCCGACGCAACTGACTGACCACCGAATCCAGCGCCCGGTCGAACAGCAGGGTGTCATCGGGCTGGCGCACCGGGCTGTACCCAGGTGCTGTTTGCTGTAGGCAGGCCAGCAGGCAGCGATTGAGCTCGGCGAGCAGATCAGAAAAGATCACCGGATCATCGTCGAAGTCATTAAGCAGACGTTGAACGATTTGCTCCACCCGCAGATACACCGCATCGCGCTGGCAGTCGTCACTGGCGCCCTGGGCCGCTGTGGCGATTTCGTTGAGCAGACGCCGAGCCGGATGACTGCTGCGGCTAAAAAGGCCCTTGTCCAGCACCGCGACCTTGAGCATGGGAATCTGCATGCGTCCAATCAAGGCCCGCAGTGGATGCGGCAGGTTGCGGTCGCCGAGAATGAAATCGAAGAGCATCGCGATCAAGTTGATCACATCCTCATCACCCCCTTCGACCTTACGGCAGGTGCCACTTTTCACGCTGACCCGCGTGAGCAGTTGCTCTAGCTGCTGGTGCAGGTCGAACTCGTCGATCTCGCCGGTTGCCGGCACATAGTGCTGCAGGTGTGAGAGCAGGCGTAGCAGGTCGCAGGTCCTGATCGGCTGCATCGGGTTGCATGACTCAAAGCGTGGTGCAACACGTCCGCGTACTCTCGACAGCAAGCTCTGCAAGGAGGCAAATACAGCCTGTTCGTTGGCATCGAGCTGCGCCTCTTGCCCTGCCCTCTGCCCGGCCAGCCCCTGTGGACTCGGCGTCGGTCGAGCCTCGGCACGCCGCCGGTGCACAGTCTTGAGCTCGGGTAGCACGCCGGTAGCCATCAGCAACTGGTTGGCTTCGCCATAGAGCTGCGCGGCATCTTGCAGGACATAACGTTCGAACAGCTTGAGGATGATCAGCTTGACCTTGATGCCAACGCCCAGATTGCGCCCGGCCTGGAGGAAGTAGTCGCAAAGCATTGCCGGTCCCAGCGGATTGCGCCGGTCATCCAGGGCCCGCCCGGTCAGGGCCGACAGGCGCAGGGTCAAGTGGTTGAGGCTGAAACCGTCACGCACCAGGACCCGCTCGACCATGGCATCCAGCGCCACAGTACGCTCCCGTTCATCACTGCCCAACTGCGTGGGCAAAGGCATCGGCACGCTCTGGCCGACCCGCACGAAGGCTTCGTAGAAGCGATCGAGGTAGCCACGCTCGATACTCTTGCGCTTGAGGCGCAGGTCGCGCATGGCTTCGAAGAGGAAGTTCTGCTCGCTGTTGCTGACCGCCGTGTCGGCCATCTCAAACAGCGTATCGTCGGCATTGTCGAACAAGGCCTGCAAGCCTTGGCGCAGTTGCAACGCGGCTTTGTCACGGACCTGTAGAAGCACCACTGGCAGACGAGCAAGAGGCGCATTGAGCGCCTGATCGATGGATGCCTTGATCGGCACCACCTTCCCGTCTTTGTGCATCCCGGACTCCTTGCAGGGTAATCTTGAAATGAAGCGACAGATCGTCAAAGCCATGACGCCAAATACAAGTCGCATTATCTGGCAAAATCAAGACACTCGCCAGCACGGGCTGCCCTATAATCCCGGGCACTTAGCTTGTGGAGCCTGCCATGCCGAATTTACGCCTCGCCGACCTGACCGCCGAAATCGAAGCCAACGTGCGCCGTGCGTTGCTCGAAGACATCGGCAGCGGCGATATCACCGCCCAGTTGATCCCGGCCGAGCGCCTGGCCAAGGCCACCATCATTACCCGCGATGATTGCGTAGTCGCAGGTACCGCCTGGGTCGACGCGGTGTTTCGTCAGCTCGATCCGCGGGTGGCGGTGCACTGGCAGGTCAAGGATGGCGATCGCGCGCAGGCCAACCAGCCATTGTTCCATCTCGAAGGCCCAGCCCGCTCGCTGCTGACCGGTGAGCGCAGTGCGCTGAACTTCCTGCAATTGCTCTCGGGCGTGGCCACTCGCGCCCAGTTTCTCGCCGACAAAGTCGCCGATACCCAGGTCAAACTGCTCGACACCCGCAAAACCCTGCCGGGCCTGCGCCTGGCGCAGAAGTACGCAGTCACCTGCGGCGGCTGCCACAATCACCGCATCGGTCTGTTCGATGCCTTCCTGATCAAGGAAAATCACATCGCCGCCAGCGGTGGCATTGCCCAGGCCATCAATGCCGCACACAAAATCGCCCCCGGCAAGCCGGTGGAAGTCGAAGTGGAAAGCCTGGACGAGCTCAAGCAAGCCCTGGATGCCGGTGCCGACATCGTCATGCTCGACGAACTGAGCCTGGACGACATGCGCGAAGCGGTGCGCCTGAATGCTGGCAAGGCCAAACTCGAAGCCAGTGGCGGGATCAATGAAAGCACCCTGCGGGTGATTGCCGAAACCGGCGTCGACTACATCTCGATCGGTGCCATGACCAAGGATGTGAAGGCAGTGGATCTGTCGATGCGACTGAGCCTCTGAGGGCACAAAAAAACCGGCCATCAGGCCGGTTTTTTCTTTAACAGCCCGCGATTAGGCTTATCAGAACGAAGCGTTCTGCAGCCCATCCAGGTAACGCTCGACATCCAGCGCCGCCATGCAGCCGGCGCCGGCGGAGGTGATGGCCTGACGGTAAACGTGGTCAGCCACGTCGCCAGCCGCGAACACCCCTTCAACGTTGGTCGCAGTGGCGTTGCCGTCACGGCCGCCGTTGACCACCAGGTAGCCGTCCTTGAGGGTCAACTGGCCTTCGAACAGCGAAGTGTTCGGGGTATGGCCGATCGCGATAAACACACCGTCAACCTTGATTTCATCAAAGCTGCCGTCGTTGTTCCTCAGGCGTGCACCGGTGACACCCATGTCGTCGCCCAATACTTCATCCAGGGTGGCGTTGAGTTTCAGCTCGATCTTGCCTTCGGCAACGCGGGCATTGAGCTTGTCGATCAGGATCTTCTCGGCGCGGAAGGTCTCGCGGCGGTGAACCAGGGTGACCTTGCTGGCGATGTTGGCCAGGTACAGGGCCTCTTCGACTGCGGTGTTACCACCACCAACTACTGCCACCGGCTTGTTGCGATAGAAGAAACCGTCGCAGGTCGCGCAGGCGGAAACGCCTTTGCCCATGAACGCTTCTTCCGACGGCAGGCCCAGGTAGCGAGCGCTGGCGCCAGTGGCGATGATCAGTGCATCACAGGTGTAGGTGGCGCTGTCGCCTTTGAGGGTATACGGCTTGCTGGCCAGGTCAACGGCGTTGATATGGTCGAACACCACTTCGGTCTCAAAGCGCTCGGCATGTTCCTGCATCCGCTGCATCAGCGCCGGGCCGGTCAGGCCGTGGGCATCGCCCGGCCAGTTGTCGACTTCGGTGGTGGTGGTCAGCTGGCCACCAGCCTGCATGCCGGTGATCAGCAGCGGCTTGAGGTTGGCACGGGCGGCATAGACCGCAGCGCTGTAACCGGCAGGGCCGGAACCGAGGATAATCACTCGCGAATGACGTACTTCAGACATGACACTCTCCTGTCGATGCGGGCGCTGTATTGCCCGCATCGTAACGCCGGGATCGCCGGCTGGAATAAAAAAGAACCTGCGAAGCACTTGGGGAAGGCTTTTGGCCGCAGGTCCTGAAAATCGTTAAACCGCGGCCTTACAGGCTGGCAGCATTTTCCGCCAGGTAGTCGGCAACGCCCTTGGCGTCAGCCTTCATGCCTTTCTGGCCTGGGCGCCAGCCGGCCGGGCAGACTTCACCGTGCTGTTCGGTGAACTGCAGGGCTTCGACCAGACGGATCATCTCGTCGACTTCACGACCCAGCGGCAGGTTGTTGACCACCTGGTGCTGAACCACGCCTTGCTGGTCGATCAGGAACGAGGCACGCAGTGCTACGCCGTCATCGTGTTCGATACCGTAAGCACGGGTAATCTCGTGCTTGACGTCGGCAACCATGGTGAACTCGACTTCGCCGATCCCACCTTTCTCGACGGGTGTGCTGCGCCAGGCGTGGTGGGTGAACTGCGAGTCGATGGAAACACCGACCACTTCCACACCCAGCTCACGGAATTTATCCATGCGATTGTTGTGGGCAATGATTTCCGACGGGCAGACAAAGGTGAAGTCCAGCGGCCAGAAGAACAGCACGACGTATTTGCCGCGCAGAGAAGAAAGCTTGAAGCTGTCGACGATCGATCCGTCGCCCAGCACCGCCGCCGCATCGAAATCAGGGGCTTGCTTGTTGACCAGAATGCTCATGAAAACTCCTTGAAGATTAGAATTCGAAGGCGTTGAAAAGATGTGCACACTTTAGCGAGGCCGCAGAGATTAAGGAAATATCCTTAGACAATCCACCTTATAGGCCGACTCTATTCATCACCAAGGACTACAGCTGTTTGCCTATGAAGGTACGCCCTACAACCTGCCGAGCTTTTGTTACAGCCCGTGTCCCAGCTTGCGCCGCGCTTTCGCCGGTCGCTCAAACTCGGTAAGGTCAGCGCGTTTGCCTTTACCCGGAGCCCCCTATGCAAGCCCCTGTCCTCTCTGGCCCTCAGTACCTGCGCGAAGGACTGAAACTGGTCCTGAGCCCGAGCCTGCGCCTGTTCGTGTTGCTGCCACTGGCAGTCAACCTGCTGCTATTCGTCGGCCTGATCTACTTTGCTGGCCATCAGTTCAGCCTCTGGGTCGATTCACTGATGCCCAGCCTGCCGAGCTGGCTGAGTTTTCTCGATTATGTGCTCTGGCCCCTGTTCGTGGTCCTGGTGGGGCTGATGGTGTTCTTCACCTTCACCATGCTGGCCAACATCATTGCCGCGCCGTTCAATGGCTTCCTGGCGGAAAAAGTCGAAGTGGTGGTACGTGGCAGCGATGACTTCCCGGCCTTCAGCTGGGCCGAACTGATGGCCATGGTGCCACGCACCCTAGGCCGCGAGATGCGCAAGCTAGGCTATTTCCTGCCACGGGCGATCGCGCTGTTCATCCTCTCGCTGATCCCGGTGGTGAACATCATCGCCGCACCGTTGTGGCTGCTGTTTGGCATCTGGATGATGGCCATCCAGTACATCGACTACCCGGCGGACAACCACAAGCTGAGCTGGCAGGACATGCTCGCCTGGCTGCGCGAAAAACGCTGGCAGAGCATGGGCTTTGGCGGTTCGGTGTACCTGGTGCTGCTGGTGCCCTTCCTCAACATCCTGATGATGCCGGCCGCGGTGGCAGGCGCCACGCTGTTCTGGGTGCGGGAACGGCATTGAGGCAGCACGGCGTAGCTGCCGGCTAAAGCAGCTACGCCGCACGCAGTCATCAGCTCGAAAGCTGACTGGAGAACTGCCCCACCGCATTGACCACTTTCTTCGCGCCCTCCTGAATCTCGACGATCACTGTACCGGTCTGCCCGGCCAGGGTCAGGCCTTGCTCGGCCTGGCGCTTGCTGCTGTCGATGATGTCCACTGCGGCCTTGGCCAGTTGCTCGTTCTGCTGCACCACGCGGGCGATTTCCTCGGTGGCGGTGCTGGTACGCGAGGCCAGTTGCCGTACTTCGTCTGCAACCACCGCAAAACCACGGCCCTGCTCACCGGCACGGGCGGCTTCGATGGCGGCGTTGAGGGCCAGCAGGTTGGTCTGGCCGGCAATGTCACTGATGGTCTTGATAATCGAACCAATGACCTGAGACTGCTTGTCCAGCGCCTCGATACCGTTGGCCGCCTCCTGCATGGAGGACTCCAGGCCGCGCATCACCTCCACGGTCTGGGTAACCACCGCAGTGGCACTGCGCGCGCTGTTGTCGGTTTCCAGCGAAGTGCTGTAGGCAATATCCGCAGCCTCGGCCACGGCGATTTCCTGATTGACCTGGTCGGTGATCACGGTGGCGAACTTGACCACTTTGTAGAGCACGTCATGGGCATCGATGATCGGGTTGTAGGAAGCCTCCAGCCAGACTACGCGGCCATGGGCATCCACCCGTTTGAAGCGCTCGGCGACGAATTCGCCGCGGCGTAGCTTGTCCCAGAACGCCTGGTAAGCCTGGGAGTTGTACTCCTCCGGCTCGCAGAACTGACGGTGGTGCTTGCCGACCACTTGCTCCAGGCGATAGCCCATGGTTTGCAGAAAGCGATCGTTGGCAGCCAGCACCTCACCTTGCAGGTTGAACTCGATCACCGCGGTAGAACGCATCAGTGCCTTGATCAGGCTTTCATGTTCGCGCGAGGTTTCGATGGTGCGAGTCAGGTCGCTGGAGTGCAGGGTGAAATACTTCAGGCGCCCCTCACTGTTCTTGACCGGCTGCAGGATCGACCGCAACCAGGCCTCCTGGCCATTGCCACGCAACAGGCGAAACGCACCATTGAGATGCTCACCACGGGTGATGGCAATCTTCATGCGCTGGTAGAAATCCAGCTGTTTGACATGGGCTGGCACGATCTCTTCGATATTGCGTCCGATCAATTGATGGCTGCTGTACAGCATCTCTTTCTCGAAATTGCTGTTGACCGATTCAATCCGCCCGTGGGGGTCGAGCTGCAATACCAGCATCTCGCTGTCCAGGCTGCTCTTGACTTGTTCCATGGACAGCAGCTCTTCGCGCAGCTGGAGGTTTTCTTTTTTCAGTTTGCTGTTGAACATCAACGCTCTCCTGGAGCGAAATCGATCATTCGAATGCTTCTGCATCGGCTGATTGTCAGACATTCTTGAGCGCCCCCCTGGGAAATATTTTCTGCCGAAGAACGCCGTAAATCGGACGCCATAAATCAGTCATAAATACGTCACAGCAGCGCAATCGAGGCCGCTGAAACTGGTCTTCATGAGCGCACCAGCCCTGCATGTCACCCTGATCAGCGAAACCTTCCCACCCGAGATCAATGGCGTGGCCAATACCCTTGGCCGCCTGAGCGAAGGCTTGCGCCAGCGCGGCCATCAGGTCGAGCTGGTGCGCCCCCGCCAGGCCGACGATCCGGCGGGTGCCGGTAATGATCGGCAATTGCTCTGCCGCGGCTGGCCACTGCCCGGTTATCCGGGATTGCAGTGGGGCCAGGTGTCGATGCACAAGCTGATCCGCCGCTGGCGTCGGCAGCGCCCTGATGTGCTGTACATCGCCACCGAAGGTCCGTTGGGCTTGAGTGCCCTGCGGGCGGCACGCAGGCTGGGGATTGCCGTAGTCAGCGGCTTTCACACCAACTTCCATCAGTACTCCAGCGAGTATGGCCTGGGCCTGCTGGCAAGGCTGCTCACCCATTACCTGCGCTGGTTTCATCGGCGCACCCACACCACCCTGGTGCCCAGCGTCAGCCAGCGCTTTGAGCTGGAACGCCGCGGCTTCGACAACCTGACCCTGATGGCCCGCGGCGTCGACAGTCAGTTGTTCAACCCAGGAAGGCGAAGCCAGGCGCTACGTGAACAGTGGGGGTTGGAAAATGATGATATCGCCCTGCTGCATGTCGGGCGCCTGGCGCCGGAGAAGAACCTTGGCTTGCTGCAGCAATGCCTGCAGGCTGCTCGACAACACTATCCCCAGCGGCGCATCAAATTGATTGTGGTGGGTGACGGCCCGCAGCGCAGCGCGCTGCAACAACAATTGCCCGATGCCCTGTTCTGCGGTGCACAACGCGGCGAAACCCTGGCCGAACATTACGCCTCGGGGGATATCTTCCTGTTCCCCAGCCTGACCGAAACCTTCGGCAACGTCGTGCTCGAAGCCCTGGCCTCAGGCCTGGGCGTAGTGGCCTATGATCAGGCGGCCGCCGCCCAGCACATTCGTCACGGCCACAGCGGCGCGTTGGCCATGCCCGGCGACAAAGACGCCTTCATTGATGCGTGCAACTGGCTACTGGAAGACTCGGAAGCCTTGCGTCGGGTGCGCTTGAATGCTCGTCAACACGCCAGCCGCCAAGGCTGGCCAGCGATTATCGAGCAGTTCGAGAACCACCTGCGCGAGGCCTGTCGCCAAGGCCAGGGCAGCGTCGCGCCCCGGCACCCGACGGCGCTGACGATCAAACCAGAGTCGTCAACGCCTCGCGGCTGAACGGCAGGATGTCCTGTTCACGCCCATCACGGACCTTGGCTGCCCAATCCGGATCGACCAACAGTGCACGGCCCACGGCAACCAGATCGAACTCATCATTGTTCAGGCGCGTCAGCAGGTTTTCCAGGCTGGCTGGCTGCGCCACTTTATCGGTGGCAACCATGAACTGCAGGAACTCGCCATCCAGGCCGACGCTGCCGACAGTGATGGTGGGCTTGCCGGTGAGCTGACGGGTCCAGCCGGCCAGGTTGAGGTCCGAACCTTCGAACTCGGGCTCCCAGAAGCGGCGGGTGGAGCAGTGGAAGATATCCACACCGGCTTCGACCAGCGGCTGCAGGAACGCGCCCAAGGCCTCGGCGCTGTCAACCAGGCGGGCGCTGTAATCCTGCTGCTTCCACTGGGAGAAACGGAAAATGATCGGAAAGTCCGCGCCGACAGCCGCGCGCACGGCCTGGATCAGCTCGATGGCAAAACGCGAACGCCCGGCCAGATCGCCACCGTACTCGTCGGTGCGCTGGTTGCTGGCCGCCCAGAAGAACTGGTCGATCAGATAACCGTGGGCACCGTGGATCTCGACGCCGTCCATGCCAATGGCCCGGGCATCGCGGGCGGCCTGGACGAAGGCCTCGATAACGTCACGAATATCGTCCCGGCTCATACTATGAACCGCCACTTGGCCATCCTTGATCTTCTCGCTTGGGCCATAGCCCGGCACGCTGGCGTCCGGCTCGCTGCCCAGGCGCCGCACACTGCCGACATGCCAGAGTTGCGGGACGATACGTCCACCTTCGGCATGCACTGCATCGACCACCTTTTTCCAGCCGGCCAGGGCGTCTTCGCCATGGAAGCGCGGTACGTTCGGATAACCGTTGGCGGCCTTGTGACCGACCGTGGTGCCTTCAGTAATGATCAGACCGACACCGGCGGCGGCACGCCGGCGGTAATACTCGACCACCTTGACATGCGGCACGCCACCTGGGCAGAACGTCCGGGTCATCGGCGCCATGACCACGCGGCTTGGCAACTCGAGGGCGCCCAGTTGGACAGGGGTGAACAGTGCAGTGGCGGACATGCGGCGCTCCAGAGAAGTAGGAATGCGCCTGAGGATAGGGCGCGCCGTTAGAGCGGCCCAGTACTATTGATTTGAGTGATTTAACAGCATCGCGGGGCAAGCCCCGCGATAGGACCTGTCAGCCCAACGCCTTCTCGATTGCCTGCACCACTGCCGCATCATCCGGCGCGGTCCTAGGCGAGAAGCGAGCCAGCACCCGGCCGTCCTTGCCAACCAGAAACTTCTCGAAGTTCCAGGTGATATCCCCCGGGAACTCGGCGCCTTCCCCGGCCAGCAAGCGATACAGCTGATGACGCTCAGTGCCATTGACCTCCAGCTTGCTACCCAACGGGAAGGTCACGCCGTAATTCAGGCTGCAGAACTGCTGGATTTCTTCTTCAGTGCCCGGCTCCTGCCCGGCAAACTGGTTGCACGGCAACCCCAGCACACTGAAACCTTTGCCTTTGTACTGCTGATACAGGTTTTCCAGCGCCGCGTATTGCGGGGTCAGGCCACACTTGGAAGCGACATTGACCACCAGCACCACCTGGCCCTTGAACGGCGCCAGAGGCAACTCCTGGCCATTCAACGCCTGCAACTTCAGGTCGTGAAATGCACTCATGACGTACTCCCCTCTCCAGATCCTGGTTGCCGCTACGGGCTGCAATCAGTAACACCAGCCCATTAAAAAGGCGCCCTGCCAAGCCGTCTTCCCCTACTGGAATGCGACGGACTTGCCCGGGCGCCTTCGCGACTCTCTGAGCTTAGCGCAGAAAATCAGTGGTGATGGCCACCTTCGCCATGGACATGGCCATGGGCTACTTCCTCTTCGCTGGCGTCACGGATGTTGACGACCTTGACCTTGAAGTTCAGGCGCTGACCGGCCAGCGGGTGGTTGCCGTCGACGGTTACATCGTCGCCATCCAGGTCGCGAATGGTCACGATCTGCATCTGGCCATCGGGCGCGGAAGCGTGGAACTGCATGCCCACTTCCAGCTGATCGACGCCTTCGAACATGCTGCGGTTCAGGGTGCTGACCAGTTCAGCCAGGTATTCGCCGTAGGCGTCTTCCGGCTCGATGGCAACTTCCAGTTCGTCACCGGCAGTTTTGCCTTCCAGGGCTTTTTCCAGGCCTGGAATGATGTTGCCTGCGCCATGCAGGTAGACCAGCGGAGCGCCGCCGGCGGAGCTGTCGATGACCTCACCAGCGTCGTTGGTCAGGGTATAGTCGATGGAGACAGCCTTGTTGGCGGCGATCAGCATGGGGCGAGACCTTTTGCATAAGAATGTAGAACGAACAAGTGTAACCAACGCATCGCCTGAAAGCGAACGCAACCCGGACAAACGGGACAGGCCGCCACCAGCCCAATGCCGGGCTTTTACCTGTGGCGGGTGCGCTCAGGGTGCCGATAGCGATACCCTTGGCAATTGATTCTTTTTGCACAGCTCATTTCGAGAAGCTCGCATGCAGACATTTTTCATCGCGCCGACCGACTTCGGTGTCGGCCTGACCTCCATCAGCCTGGGCCTGGTTCGCACCCTTGAGCGTGCCGGGCTGAAAGTCGGTTTCTTCAAGCCGATTGCCCAACCGCACCCCGGCGACACTGGCCCCGAGCGCTCCACCGAACTGATCGCCCGCACCCACGGGCTCAAGCCACCACAGCCGCTGAGCCTGGCCCATGTCGAGCGCATGCTCGGCGATGGCCAGCTGGATGAACTGCTCGAAGAAATCATCACCCTGTACCAGCAAGCGTGCGTCGGCAAAGACGTGGTGGTCGTCGAAGGCATGGTCCCGACCCGCCACGCCAGCTATGCCGCCAGGGTCAACCTGCACCTGGCCAAGAGCCTGGATGCCGAAGTGATCCTGGTTTCGGCACCGGAAAACGAAGTGTTCACCGAGCTCTCCGGCCGGGTCGAGTTGCAGGCCCAGCTGTTTGGCGGGCCGAAAGACCCGAAAGTACTCGGTGTGATCCTCAACAAGGTGCGCACCGACGAGAGCATGAGCGTGTTCGCCGAACGCCTGAAGGAACACTCGCCACTGCTGCGCGGCGATGACTTCCGACTACTGGGCTGCATTCCCTATCAGGCCGAGCTCAACGCCCCGCGTACTCGCGATGTGGCCGAACTGCTCGGTGCCCAGGTGCTCAACGCCGGTGATTACGAACAGCGGCGGATGAACAAGATCATCATCTGTGCCCGCACCGTGGCCAATACCGTGCCACTGCTCAAGCCCGGCACCTTGGTAGTAACGCCGGGCGACCGCGACGACATCATCCTCGCCGTCAGCCTGGCGGCGATCAACGGTGTGCCCCTGGCTGGCCTGCTGCTGACCAGCGACAGCAAGCCTGACCCGCGCATTCTCGAGTTGTGCCAAGGTGCATTGCTGGCCGGTTTGCCGATCCTCTCGGTGAGTACCGGCTCGTATGACACGGCCAACCAGTTGAACCAGCTGAACAAGGAAATCCCGGTGGATGACCGCGAGCGCGCGGAAATCATCACCGATTTCGTTGCCAGCTACCTGGACGCCGACTGGCTGCACCAGCGCTGCGGCACGCCGCGTGAGCTGCGCCTGTCGCCAGCGGTATTCCGCTATCAACTGATCCAGCGCGCCCAGCAAGCCAACAAACGCATCGTCCTGCCTGAAGGCGCCGAGCCGATGACCGTACAGGCCGCGGCCATCTGCCAGGCTCGCGGTATCGCCCGCTGTGTGCTGCTGGCCAAACCCGACGACGTTCAGGCGGTAGCCCGGGCCCAGGGCATCACCTTGCCCGAGGGCCTGGAAATCCTCGACCCGGACCTGATCCGCGAACGCTATGTCGAGCCGATGGTCAGCCTGCGCAAGAGCAAGAGCCTGAACGCGCCCATGGCCGAGCAACAACTGGAAGACCCGGTGGTCATCGGCACCATGATGCTGGCCCTGGACGAGGTCGATGGCCTGGTCTCCGGGCTGGTCCACTCCACCGCCAACACCATCCGTCCGGCCCTGCAACTGATCAAGACCGCGCCGGGCTGCAGCCTGGTGTCGTCGGTATTCTTCATGTTGTTCCCCGAGCAGGTGCTGGTGTACGGCGACTGCGTGATGAACCCGCACCCCACCGCCGGCGAACTGGCGGAAATCGCCCTGCAGAGTGCCGACTCCGCCGAGGCCTTCGGTATTGCCCCGCGGGTGGCGATGATCAGCTACTCCAGCGGTGATTCAGCCAGTGGCGAAGAAGTAGAGAAAGTTCGCGAAGCCACCTTGCTGGCCCAGGAAAGCCAACGCAGCCTGCAGATCGATGGCCCGTTGCAGTACGACACCGCCGCTAACCTGGAAATCGCCCGGCAACTGGCGCCCAACAGCCAGGTGGCGGGGCGCGCGACCGTGTATGTGTTCCCGGACCTGAACACCGGCAACACCACCCACAAGGCGGTGCAACGCAGCGCAGACTGCGTAAGCCTCGGGCCGATGCTGCAAGGCCTGCGCAAACCGGTCAACGACCTGCCTCGCGGCGCTCAGGTCGACGACATCGTCTACACCATTGCCCTGACCGCGATTCAGGCCAACCGCTCACTGGATAGCTGAACATGCTCGGATTTCTACCCGCGCCACTGCGCGGGGTGATTGCCTCGGTGCTGCTGGGGCTCAACACCATTGTCTGCTGTACCCCGTTGTTCATCGTCAGTCTGTTCAAGCTGTGCCTGCCGTTCGCGGCGGCGCAGCGGCTCACCGACGAACTGATGCGCCATATCCATGAGGCCTGGATCAGCAACAACAACGCCTGGATCAACCTGCTGGGCCAAACCCGCTGGCAGGTCGAAGGTCTGGCCGGGCTGGACTACCAGCACAGCTACCTGATCACCAGCAATCACCAGAGCTGGGTGGATATCCTGGTGTTGCAATACGTGCTCAACCGCCGCATCCGCCCACTGAAGTTCTTTCTCAAGCAGGTGCTGATCTGGGTACCGGTGATCGGCCTGGCCTGGTGGGCATTAGGCTTTCCGTTCATGAAACGCTACTCCAAGGCGTACCTGGCCAAGCACCCGGAAAAAGCCGGCAAAGACCTGGAAACCACCCGTCGTACCTGCGCCAAGTTCCGCGGCAGACCCACCGCCATCTTCAACTTTGCCGAAGGCACCCGCTTCACGCCAGCCAAGCACCGCCAGCAGCAATCGCCGTTCAAGCACCTGCTCAAGCCCAAGGCGGGCGGCATTGCTTTCGTACTCGATGCCATGGGTGAACAGCTGCAGTCGATCGTCAACGTCACCCTTCACTACCCAGCCGGTGCACCGGGGTTCTGGGATCTGCTGTGCGGACGGGTGAAGCACATCGTCGTGCATCTGGAAGAACTGGCGATTCCGGCTGAGTTCCTGGGCAACAACTACGACCAGGATGAGGCTTATCGTCTGGCCTTTCAGCAATGGATCAACCAGCTGTGGCAGGACAAAGATGCCCTGCTTGAGCAACTGCGGCAAAACAACACCGCCTGAGTCCGTCAGAAGCATCTATGCTCTTGGCTTCATCAGCCATCACACGGAATGTAAGCCTATGAAACCGTTGCGCACCCTGACCCAGGCCATTGCCCTTGCTTCGCTCATGACTGCAGCCAGTTACTCGGTACAGGCAGAAGATATTCTGATCGACGGCATCGCCAGTGAAAGTATCGTCGATACCAAGGTCCTGGCCGTCGATGTGGATAAGCGCCTGGTAACGGTCGCGGGCCCCAATGACACTCAGGTGCCCATCCAGTTGAGCGAGAACGCCAAGGACCTGCACAACCTCAAGGTCGGTGACCTGGTCAACGTCAAGGTCAATCACTCTGTGGCAACGGTGCTGGATACCACCGTGGGGGGTGAGCCGGGTGTCAGCAAGGAAGCCGGGGTTATCCGCGCTACCAAAGACAACCCCAACCCGGGTGGCGAAGCCTTCCGCCAGGTCAAGGTCACCTCGAAGATCACCAAGGTCGACCTGAAAGCGCACGAAGTAACCCTGCTGCCTCCTGAAGGCCCGCAGAAAGTGGTGAAGGTTGAAGATCCGGAGCTGCAGGCGCGGATGAAAAACCTCAAGGCTGGCCAGACGGTCGACATCGTTTTCACCGATGTGCTGAAGATCACGACCCAGCACTAAAGCTGATCGCGGGGCAGCCCGCGCCCACAAAAAAGGGGAGCCAGGCTCCCCTTTTCACATCGTCTGAAACTTACTGGTACTGCTGACCAGGAATCGGTTTGAGGTTGACCTCTACCCGACGGTTTTGCGCACGGCCGTTGGCGTCGGCGTTGCTGGCGATCGGTTGGTCCGGGCCCAGGCCGCGTGCGGTCACGCGGCTGGCATCGACGCCTTGCGAGGTCAGGTAGGTGACCACCGACTGGGCGCGGCGCTGGGACAGGTCCATGTTGTGCTGGCGGCTACCGGTGCTGTCGGTATAGCCGACCACTTCAATGGTGTTCTGGTTGAACTGTTTGAAGGAGTTGGCCAGGTTGTTCAGCGGCGAGTAGAAGCTTGGGGCGATGTTCGCCGAATCGGTGGCGAAGGTGATGTTGCCCGGCATGATCAACTTGATCTGATCGCCCTCACGTTGCACTTCGACACCGGTATTGGCCATGCTCGCACGCAGCGCAGCTTCCTGCTTGTCGGCGTAGTAGCCGTAACCGGCAGCAGCGGCACCCACGGCGGCGGCGCCGATCAATGCGCCCTTGCCACGGTTGTTATGGTCGATGGCCGCACCGGCAATGGCACCGGCCAGCGCACCCAGGCCGCCGTACTTGGCGGTTTTACTCATCCCGGTGGAGCCTTGTTGCGCCTGGCCCTGGCTGTCGTACGGGTTCTGGCTGGCACAACCGGACATCAGGGCGGCAACGCTAGCGACGATAATCAAACGACGCATGGTGAACATGGACAAGCTCCTACTGAATTCGAAAGTGCAGCAAACCGATTTGCGGTTCTGCGCCAGCCTTGGATTGCAGAAAAACAAAAAAATTCCCTGAAACCTCAGGCGCGTACAAAAGGATTCTGGCGCATCTCATCGCCCAGGCGGGTATCCGGGCCGTGACCGGTGACCACCGTGGCATCCTCATCCAGGCTGTACAGGCGCTGCTTGATCGAACGAACGATAGTTGCTTGATCACCGCCCCACAAATCGGTGCGACCAATGCCCCGACGGAACAGGGTATCGCCGGCGATCAGCAGTTTGGCATCGGCAAACCAGAAACTCATCGACCCTGGCGTGTGCCCCGGCGTATGCAGCGCCACGCCGCAACCACAGGCCAGTTCCTCGTCATCGGCCAACCAACGGTCTGGCGATGGCACCGGTGTGTAGGGCACGCCGAACATCTGGCATTGCATTTCCAGGTTGTCCCAGAGGAACTGGTCGTCCTTGTGCAAGTGCAAGGTGGCGCCGGTCTTTTCCTTCAGTTGCCCGGAGGCGAGGAAATGATCCAGGTGCGCGTGGGTGTGGATGATGCTCACTACCTTCAGGCCATGTGCATCTAGACGGGCGAGGATCTGCTCATGGTTACCGCCCGGATCGACGACGATGGCCTTTTTACTGATCGGGTCGCCGATGATGGTGCAGTTGCACTGCAACGGGCCGACGGGGAAGGTTTCGCGGATGAGCGAGGGTTTTCCGGGTTCCATGGAGGTTCCTTGAAGATTGGTGGCCCATTTTGGCGCAGTAGGTAAGCGTGGGCGAGCATAGTACGACGAGCGAACTGACGCAGATCAATGCAGTTCCTTGGTATCCACTCGATCAAAACGAGTGAAAGACCATCAGCCCGCCCTCGGCATCCGGGCTGGCGTCGGAAAACCCCTTGACCGCGTACAGTTGAACCTTCCATTGCTGGTTGAGCTTATGGGTGACAAACAGCGTGAGTTCCTGGATTTGCGATCCCGTGGAGACGACTTTCTGCCTCCAGTCGTAGGAGGCGCCCGCCGTGGTACGCACTGCCACGGGGGTAGAGAAACCAAGGCTGGCAAATACCGGATCGTCGAAATCGCTATCAGGCGGGTCGCCGTACTTTTTCCAGCCCAGGGTAGCGAAACCGGTCACCGGGCCAAAGGTCCTGGCGAGGTCGACCTGAGCGGTATAGTCGGTTTCGCCGGTGCCCAGGCACTGGTCTTCATCCGCTGTGGGAAATTTGACCTTGCCGATCAGATCCACCAATACGCCGCCCTCACTGCCGTCGAGCAAGGCATAGCCTGCGCTGGCGACCGTATCGCCCAGGCCGCTTTCCACGTCCCGGCAACCGCCAGGTAATGGATCGCCATCCGGCCCGACTTCAGGGTTGGTGATGCGCAGCCAGGGCACGGTGACTTTGTAGGTCATGGGGCCGGTTTCGTACTTGCCCACCACTGGCATGTACCAGATTTCCGAGGTGGTCTCGGTGCCATAGTCACCGCGTGAGTAATCGAGGCCAATGGCAGTGCTGAAGGTCTCGGCCACGGCCGGTACGCAGACGCTGGCAAGCAGGCCGGTAAACAGAGTGAGCGTGGGTCTCATCTTCACCTCAAGGTCTCGGAGGCAAACGCTATCGGACTTACCCAGCCTAGTTGTTTATTCACTGGATGCAGGTTGGCCTCGCGGCTTGAGGCTAACGACCGGATCGTTCCGGGCGCTCTACTTTCTCGGTCTTCTCTACTTTCTCAGGCTTTTCCACTTTCTCGGCCTTCTCCACTTTTTCAGGCCTTTCGACTTTCTCAGCCTTCTCCACTTTTTCAGGCCGTTCGACTTTCTCGACCTTCTCTACTTTTTCAGGCCTTTCTACCTTCTCGACCCTCTCCACCTTTTCAGGCCTTTCGACTTTCTCGACCTTCTCCACTTTCCCAGGCTTTTCTACCTTCTCGGCCTTTTCTACTTTCTCTGCTTTCTCGACCTTATCGGGCCGCCCGCTGTTGTCCTCTTTCTCGGGTTGCTCGACTTTCTCAACGCGCTCCGACTTGCCAGAGTTGTCCACCGCTTCAGACTTCCCGCTATCTTCACGACCGCTACCGTGGCTCCCTTCGCTGCGCGCCTCACCACTGTGACCGCTGTTGCCGTCGCTGGAGCTACCCGAGGTGTGGTCACGTTGTTCAGTGTCGTCGTGCGTGCCACTCTTGCGTCCTGAATGGTCCCTGCCGGAGGTATCGGCGCGCTCGCTGTGGAGTTCGACCCGGGTTGCCCGCACCTCTCGTGCGCCACTGAGCACCCCGCTTACCCGTACGCGTTGATTCAGTGCCAGCCTGGAGGGCTGCTCACCGACAACCACCGTGTCGCGCGCCACCGTCACATTGAAGCCGCCCACTACCAGGCGCCGATCCTGCCGGCCTTGCACCAGACCTTCGATCACCACCTCGCGTACCCGACCGGCGAATGGCAGGCTCGGGTCAGGCCGGCTCTGGGCGACTTCCAACTGGCGGCCGGACCACTGACCACGGACAAGCACTTCCTGCGCAGACGCCACCCGGCTCCCCAGTTTCAAGCCCTGAAGGCTACCGCTGCGATCGATCGATCCGATGGCACTGACCTGCTTGAGGCCCGGTGCCCGCTCGATGCGGCTGGCCACCACCTCACCACTGGCATTGCGTAGCCCGCTGACCCTGACCGGTTCACCCGGGCGTAGCCCTACGGCAACCCGCGCGCCCTTGGCCAGATGCACCGGCTGGCCCATGACCCGCAGTGGCGACGCAGCATTTGCCAGCGCCGTCAGCGGCCCTTCGTAGACATTCAGGATCGCAATGCGCCCGGCCTCCAGGCCTCGCTTGCTGGGGTAAGACTCCACCGCAACCACTTGCCCGATTGCCAGGTGGTCGCTGCTGGCGGCGACGCCGTTTTCGCTCACGGGGACATCTTTGCCGAAATGCACTTCCATGCCATTGACGCAGATCGAGGCAAACCCGGTAATGGTGCCGACGATACCGGTGCCACCGGTACCGCCCGGCGACCCGATCGGCGCCCCCGTACCGCCGGTTCCACCGGGCCGCTGCTGGATCGGCGCACCGCTACCACCGACCCCACCATTGTCGCTCTGGATACCGGTGCCACCGGTGCCGCCCAGAAACTGCAGGCCCGCAGCGTCCGTCATGCCGATTTCATCGCGACTGACACAGACCGGTGCTGCGTTCCCCCATGAGGGAAACCCCAGGTTCAACGCGAAACCCAGGACGAGGGCGACAGCATGAAAGCGGCGCAGTGGCGAGATCATGGGGGAGGCGCCGTCGGCGAATTAGGCTCAGTGTAGAAATAAAGTCCGATGGTGATGCGCTGGCGTGGATCGGGGCTGGATAGATCGCGGTTTTCGAGGTCTGCGGCAAGCCGGCTGAAACCGAGCAAGGTCTGCATCCCCTCGCTGGCCACAGTCTCGCGTAAGGTTTCGACGCTGACTGGGGACAGGGCGTCGTAGTGCACGCTGCGTTCGAAGAAAGGCTGCCCTTGCGCGGTCAGGTTGTGCACCGCTGCGCTGGCATGGTCGTGCAGGTTGTGGGCAAGGTAGGCGGCTTTTTCGTCAAAGCCCTTCTGCGGTACAAATGCCTGGGCCTCGAGGTGCACACAATCCTGTTCATCAAGCCGCACCACGCCAAGGCGCAACCATTCGTCGAGCACCACCCGGGCGCGGATGTCCGTGCTGACCTGCGCCACCAGCGCATCAAAGGAGACATCACCGCCAACACTTGCCAGTCGCGGCAGCGGTAGCGCTTGGCCAGCCGCCTTGCAAAACGGCTGGCTGTTGGTCCAGGCATTAACCAACTGCGCGCCCAAGGTGATGTTCTCCGGCAATGCCATACTCGCCGTGTCGCCCTCCTTGCGCAGGCGCCTGACGTCCTTGCGATGGACCCCGGTAAGCAGGCTGATGCGGCTGTCGCTCGGCGCTTTGTCGTCCAGACGAAACTCTCGATCAGCCACATCGACAAACACCTCCTTGAGCAAATCGGCGAACACCGTATAGGTGACACCTTTGCGAAGCATCAGGCGTACCAGGGGACGCATGACCCGTCGCAAAGCGCTCAACAGCGAAGGAGGGAGTGTGGGCGAGTGCATTGCCGTCAATCAGCTCCTGCTGTTGTCGTCACCAGGTTCGCCGCCGACGTGATTGCCACGGTCATCACCCGGTTCGCCACCCACATGATTACCACGGTCATCACCAGGCTCACCGCCAACATGATTGCCATGGTCGTCGCCAGGTTCGCCGCCAACATGATTACCATGGTCATCGCCGGGCTCACCGCCCACATGATTGCCATGGTCATCGCCGGGCTCACCACCCACATGATTGCCATGATCATCGCCAGGCTCTGAGTGGTTGCTGCTACGCCCGGAGTTCGAGTTGCCGGCCTGGCCCTGGCCTGCGTCGCCATGGCTGCTGCCGCTATGACCGCTGCCACCGCTGCTGCCACTGCCGTTGCCAGCATGGCCACCACCATTGCCGCTTCCACCATGGCCGCCTGAACCTCCGCTTCCACCGTGACCGCCACCGTTGCCGCCTCCATGGCCACCTCCACCATGGCCGCCACCGCCGCCGCCATGACCACCGCCGCCACCACCGTGGCCGCCACCGCCGCCGCCATGACCACCGCCACCTCCACCGTGGCCACCACCACCGCCACCGTGACCACCGCCGCCTCCACCGTGGCCGCCTCCACCACCACCGCCACCATCTTTGGCGTAGGCACTAGAGTTCTGGGTAATCGAATCGGGGATCAAAACGAGGGAGGCCGACAGCACACCGCCAATGGCCATCGCCAGTAGAGCCTTCTTGAACAGCCGATGAGTCTGCATCTTCCGTCTCCTGGTCATTACCGCGAGAAACGCAATATCAAGTCGGAAATCGTTCGGTATTGTTGTACTTTTTATATCGTGGGAAATTTTCCCACATAAAAAAACTAGACCCCTTCGCCCAGGGATTCAAGCGGCGCAGAGGAAAGCCGACCAGCGGAAGATATTTTCGCGGGGCAAGCCCGGTGGGAGCGGGCTTGCCCCGCGATCAATTGCTCACGGCAGATAAAGCCTGAACAAGCCCCCGCCCAACGCCCCGCCATTGGCGATCTCGATCCGCCCCTTCACCCCATTGCGCTCGTGCAAGGCCGCAATCCGCGCGGCAAAGTACAGCCCCAATCCCGTGCTGCCACTCTGCGCATCAATGCCCTGCACGTAGTCATGCTGACGTTCGAGCATACGCGCCGGAAATCCCGGGCCATCGTCGTTGATGCTCAGCAACAGCTGCTCGTCTTCGTCACTTACCGTGATCAGCAAGGTGTGACCGGTGTAGCGAATGGCATTGTTGAGGACGTTGGCGACCACCGAGCTCACCAGTTCACGGTCGAAAAATCCCAAGGGGCTGGCGGTTTCAATACGCCAACTGGCGAGGATATCGCGGTGCTGCAGCAGGTTCTGCTGGGCCGCCAGTTGCGCCTCGATAAAGTCGTCGAGTTCGTGGTAATCCGGGCACATCGGCAGCTGATTGATGCCGAGTTTGTACAGCCCCAGCAACTGCACCAGCATGCCGTTGAGATGAGTGAATTCGTGCTCCATCACCCCCTGCTCGCTACCGCCGCGCTGGGCTTCGGGCAGACGTGCCAACCACTGCTCATGGGCCTGGGTCAGGGCCGACAGGGAGTTTTTCATGTCATGTACGGTGGAGGCGATCACCGTGGCGAAATCCAGCCCCTGATTGTCCTGGTTCATGCGCCAAAGGCCCGGATGTGCAGTTTGCGGTAACGGTCGTAACGGCTGTCGCTCTCGGGGATGCCGGCCACGCAGGTCAGGCAGGCGCGGCATTCATCCGTGATCGCCGGCGGTGGTGTTTCTCCACCGATGCGCAACAAGGCTTGGGCAGTGTTGAGGGCGATGCTGATGTTCTTTGGCTGCAGCGCCAGGGCACGACGGAACAGCCCCAGTGCTTCACTGAGCTGACCACCCTGGTAGCTGCGCACGCCTTGACGGTTGAGGTCGACCGCTTCAGTCACCGCCCCCAGCACTGCCGGGTCGTCAGTCAGGCGCGAAACGCTCTGCATCACCTTGGGGTCATCGCCGTAGGTTTCCACGCAGTTTTTCAGAATCGAGGTGCCGGCCGATTCCTGGCCGAGCTTCTGCAACTGGGTAGCCACCACCAACGCCGCGTCGACGGAGAAGAACTGCTCCATCTTGTCCAGGCGGGCCATGGCTTGCTCAGTCAGCTTGGCGGCGGTTTCGGCGTCGCCGGCCTGTTGCAGGCTCGCCGCTTTCATCAACCGCGCACGTACCTGCAGGCCCTGGTCCTCGACATTTTCCTTGGCCACCTCACTGAGCACAGTGTTGATCTCGACCCGGGTGCGCGCATCCAGGCCGTTGCCGGCGTTCTTGTTCATCAGCGCCTGGACCAGGCCCAGGTTGCTTTCCGGGTCCTTGTAGCGCGAACTCTGACCCTGGTTGACCGCATGCCGATAAGCCTTCGAGGAGGTGTCGAAGTCATCGTTGCTCAGCGCCAGCTTGCCCAACATCATCTGCCGGCGCACCGCCAGGGGCGACAGGCGTACCGCTTCTTCCAGCACGCCCTGGGCGCGCTTGCTTTCCCCCTGGGCTACCAGCACCTCGGCCAGTCCGTCGTAAAGACCAGGCATCATTGGGAAAGCTTTGAGCGCCTGCTCATATACGCTCTGGGCCTGGGAAAACTGATTGCGC
Source organism: Pseudomonas sp. (assembly GCF_050739775.1). Lineage (GTDB taxonomy): Bacteria > Pseudomonadota > Gammaproteobacteria > Pseudomonadales > Pseudomonadaceae > Aquipseudomonas. The sequence goes on along the minus strand of NZ_JBOICA010000030.1, from coordinate 5,623 downwards.
TTGTACAGCAGGTTGCCCAGGGCCGCGTAGGCCCAAGGGGTGGCCCGGCTGGAGATAATGGTGGTGAGGAATTTTTCCAGCTCGTCATAACGATTCAGGTCGCGCAACGCATCGGCGCGGTAACGCAAGCACAACGGCGCGAAGCGCGGGTCCTTCTTGCATAACTCGGCGCAAGCCGCCAGCACCTCGGCCGGGCGGCCACGGTCCAGGGCCTGCAGGATCGGCTTGAGCAAGGTCTTGCGCTGCACCAGCTTTTCCAGGCGCTGGGCCAGCCCGATACGGTTGAACGGTTTGGTCAGGTAAGCATCCGGCTCATGCTCCAGGGCACTGAGAACAATCGCTTGGCTAGTCTCGGCGGTGACCATGAGAAACACACACTCATGGCTGATCAGCTTGTCGAGAATCAGGTCTTCGAGCACCTGTTGGCCGTTCTTCTTACCATCGCCCAGATGGAAGTCCTGGAGGATGAAGTCATAACGTTTCTGCGCGCACATGCGCAGGGCCTGCTCACCGCTGTCGGCAGTATCGACATCACGCACACCCAGCTCGCGCAGCATGGAGCGGGCGGAACTGCAGAAGTCCGAGAAATCATCGACGATCAGAAAACTTTTTTGGCTGTAGACCTGCATCCACGAAACCTGACATGGCAAATAAAAAAAATGCACAGACCTCAACAACCACAGGCTGGCTTCGCGGGTAAATATGGTACGACATCAGGGGCGGCACCCATGGGCTGTCAACAAACGTTATGCTCAGGCTCCTGTTGCAGCGACCCGGAACTGATTGTCGCCACTGCGCTTGGCCTCATACATGGCCAGGTCCGCAAGGTGAATCAAGGTGTCCATGCTCGCGGCATGATCCGGATAGATCGCTACACCCAAGCTGGTGCCTACCTGAAATAGCTCACCGGAAATGATCATGGGAAAAGCCAGCGACTCGATCACGTTGCTGCAGATCAGCCGCACTTCCTCCTCTAACCCCAGACCGGGTGAGAACCCTTCAAGGATCAGGACAAACTCATCACCACCGATCCTGGCCACGGTATCGGCCGGCCGCAGCATTTGCTTGAGCCGCTTGGCCGTAAACATCAGCACCTGATCACCGATGGCATGGCCTTTACAGTCGTTGATCACCTTGAAGTCGTTAAGATCGAGAAACGCCAAGGCCACCCTGGTGTTTGTCTCGCGGGCCTTTTCCAGGGCCAGCGCCAGGCGTTGCTCAAGCACCAGGCGGTTGGGTAGCCCGGTCAAGGCATCGTTGTGAGCCAAGCTCTGCAGCTGGTTGGCCCAAGCCTTTTCCTCGGTGATGTCGCGCACCACACCCATCATTTTCACTGCCACGCCCTGGTTGTTGCACACCACGTTACCGGTCTCGCGCAGCCAGCGGATGCTGCCGTCGGGCCAGACCACACGGTACTCTTCATCATGATTTTCACCGGTTTCGATGCAGCGCAGTTCACCGGCGCGGACCTGGGCGCGGTCATCCGGATGCACGCTGGCACAGAAGCGTTCGTAGCTGGGGACGACTTCCCCGACCTGAAAGCCGAACATGGGATAGATGGCGTCAGACCAATAGAGCTTTTCGGTGTCGATATCCCAGTCCCAGGTGCCAATACGGGCGAAGTACTGGCTGCGCTTGTAGCGCTCGATGTCCTCCGGCAGCACAGCGCAACCCGCTGCCTGGCTAGCGTCCAGGTCATCAAGCTGCTGGCGGCATTCGCGCAACTGCCGTTGAAGGTCACGCCCACGCAACAACGCACGAAACCACAGGATCGACAAGACGCCCAAGCCGATCCATGGCGCGACGATGTACAGCATCTGCGTCATGGCAAAGCGCTCAACAATGATAGCAAGCAGCCATCATCTTCGATCCTCAGCTCCTCGTAAAGCCTGGCGCAGGCTATCCCTCAGCGCACAGACTGGCAGGTCAGCTCGGCACCGTACCATTTCACTTTAGCTTCGCCCTGATGCTCCCAGAACTCGACCCCTTGGGCGCCATACTTGCTACCGCTGCCTGAAGGTTGGGCAATAGCGATGGTCTGATCATCGCCATAGGTGAGCACCGCCGCCTGGGGTTCGAGCTGGTTGTAGAACACAGCCGTGAAGGGTTTGCTGTTGTCATCGCAGTCAAATTCGACGGCTGCCGGCACCTGCACCGCACCTGACTGGATCTGCAATTTGACGATGCGTACCTGGTATTGCTCAAGCACACAGGCATCAACATCGCTGGCTTTCCAACACTCATCGCGGCCTTTGATCCAGCCGCGCTGTGTCGCCTTGAGCTGCTTTTGCGTATCGCTATCGGCTTGCCCGAGCGCGCGTTTGTAGAGTGCTGCGAGGTCACGATCCAGTTTGCTCATTTGCGGGCTCTGGCACACTTTCAGCGCCATGCCTTGGGCATTGTCACAGGAGAAAGACGGCCCTTCTGCCGCCAGCGCTGCACCTGTGGACAACAAGCAGGTCAACAGCAACAGGGTGCGCGCACGAAACATGGGCAAAGCCTCCACCAGGAAAGAACCTGTCAGAGAGTACAGCAGAAACTTGTCCCGCAGCCCTGCTCGTCAGAGCAGGCCCAAGGCCTTCGCCCGGGCGACAGCCTGGGTCCGGCGCTCAACGCCCAGCTTGCTGTTGATGTGGCTGGCGTGAGTCTTGACTGTGTGCAGCGAGATGAACAGCTGCTCGCTGATTTCCTGATTGGAGCAACCCTGGGCGATCAACTCCAGCACCGCCCTCTCCCGTGTGCTCAAGGCTTCACAGCTGCCGCTGACGACTTCCGGGGTATCCAGGACCGGCAACAGCGCCAGAAGGCTGGCCTGAGTCGGGCTCGCGGGCTGTATCAGCAACTGATCGCGCAGCCACAGCGGGTGTTCCTGCAACAACCGCTGGAACGGTTGCAAGGCGCCACCACGTGCGGCTTCCAGGCTCAACGCCAATAAATCGCGGGCCTGCCTCTCATTGTTATTGGCCAGTAGCAAACCTGTCCATTGGCACAGTGCAGTGACGCTGAGCATGTGTCCACCGCTGGCCTGACCGCGTTCCACCAACGCTTGCAGGCGCTGTCCGGACTGTTCCAGACGCCCTTGGATACGCTCTAGCAAGGCCTGCTGCAGTTCGATATGCAACGGCAACAAGGGATGGAACTCCGGTGCTGCAGCCGCCTTCTTGCCGCCATAGGTCTGGCCCAGGCGCAACAGCCAGGACTCGGCCAGGTCGGTACGCCCCTGAGCCAGCCAGAGTTCGCATTTGACCAGGGTGATCATCGCCAGATAGAAAATCGGCGGTACGTCCCAGATGTGCATCAGCCGTTCGGCCTCGGCCAGCTCGGCGAAAGCTTCGGTAAAGCGACCCTCACGGCCATCCAGCGAAGCGATCACACAGTGGCCGATCAGCACGCTGATGTCGCGACAGGCCCGCGCCTCGACCAGGCCGGCACGCAGGCGGCTGCGCCCGGCCTCCGCTTGCAGGCACGCGGCGAGTAGATAGCCTTCGTATAAGGTCAGGCGTGCCCGCGCCGCGTACAAGCGTTGCGCTGACAGGCCCTGCAAGCGCTGCAAGCCCTGGCGCACTTCATCCAGGGCGCGCAGCACCTCGCCGCGCGCATGCAGCACCCGCGCGCGGTCGTAATGCGCCAGGGCTTCGAACAGCGGGTTGCCAACCCGCTGAGCCAGTTCCAGGGCTTCGCGGTTCCAGCTGCGGGCCCGTCCAAAATCAGCATCGGCTATGGCCAGGTTGGATAGTGTCGACAAGCACACCAGGCGCTGGCCATAGCGCTTCTGCGGCAGACTGCGCAGGGCCTCGACACAGAACGACCGGGTGCCCTCACGATCGCCACGGCCGCGAGCGATGACACCGCTCAAGGCCAACCATTGCGCGAGCATGGACTTCTGCGCGGTCGCCGACGGCGCAGGCAGAAAGCGACTCAGGTGACTGGCCAGTTCTTCGGCGGCGTCGAGTTGTCCGGCCAGGCCCAAGGCCCAGCTGTACAGCACAATCAGTCGTGGCGTGCTGATCAGCAGGCTGTCGGGCAGGTCCATCTTCCAGCGCAACAACATGCCGACGTTCTGCTCGGCCAGCAGTTGCTCTTCGGAAAGGTTCTGCACCAGGTTGGCAGCGACATCCAGGTGCCCTGCCCGCAAGGCCTGCTCTACCGCCTCGTCGAGCAAGCCCTGGCCATGGAACCAGCGACAGGCACGCAAGTGCAGGCTCGACAGCGGCAGGCTGGGCTGACGACTGCGCAGCAGGTCGGAAAAAAGATGGTGATAGCGATACCAGCGCCCATGTTCGTCCAGCGGCACCAGGAACACCTGATGCGCCTGCAGATAAGCGATGATCTCGGCACTGTCGTGGCTGTCGCGCAACGCATCGCACAAGTCGCTGCAGAAGCGCTCCTGACAGGCGGTGTCGTTGAGAAAGCTCTGGACTTCGGCCGGCAGAATATCGATGACTTCTTCGAGCAGGTAATCGCGAATCAGTCCCTCACCGCCATGCAAAGCCTGGGGCAACGCACTGTCCGCGCCAGACTCGCTGGCCGCCAGTTGCCAGAAACGCAGCCCGGCAATCCAGCCGTCACTGCGCTGGATCAGGTTGTCCAGGGCCTGGCCGCGCAAGCCGGTTGACTGCTGGCCCAACACCGCCAGCGACTCGTCGGGGGTCAGGCGCAGGTCCTGTTCGTTGAGTTCGAGCAATTGGCGCGACAGGCGCAGACGCGCCAGGTGCCAGTCCGGACGCAGGCGGCTGGTGACCAGCAGGACCAACCCCGGTGGCAGGTGATTGAGGAAAAACTGCAGGCAGCGATCGAGTACCGGGCCCTGCGCCAGGTGGTAGTCATCGAGCACCAGCAACAAGGGATTGTGTGGCTGCAGGTGGTGGGCCAACTCATCGAGCAGGCCATCGATCCACTCTTCGAAGGCAAAGGGTTGATGGCGCTGGCGCATCTTGAGCAGGCCCAGGGCCTGGTTGCCCACCGCCGGGCAATACTGCTGCAGGCCTTCAAGCAAGCGTTCGAGAAAGCGTCCCGGATCGTTGTCACGACGGCTCAATCCCAACCACAGGCTGCTCCAGTGATTGGGCAGGCCCTGGCAGAACTCCACGGCCAGGGAGCTCTTGCCGAAACCTGCCGGCGCATTGACCAGCAACAGTCGGCCGCCCAGCCCTGATTGCAGCCGCTGGGACAAACGCGCCCGCGGCACGTGCCCTTCAGGCAGTGGCGGACGATAGAAGCGTCCCTCCAGGACGCTCATGGCCTGGCTGGCGAACCCTTGCGTACGGGACAGATCAGTCATGGCCGGCTCGTTTTAGTTAGAGGTTCTTCGGCAGTACGGGTCAGGGCAGACTAACGGTTAAAAACGCACATTTGAAGATGATTGCCACCCTTTGCGGGGAAAAGACTACAACAAAAAGCGATATTAGCGAGCCAGGCAGGCTACGCAATCGGCATAGGGGGCGGCCTTCATAGGCCGCGCCCCTGCCACACCACCCGGCATGCGGGTCCGCACCGGGCGGTTCGAGAGATTGAGGTTATGAGAGACGCACCAGACCCATCCTGTCAAACCACGCTACGTTCAGCACTCGGTTGAGCTCAAAGCGGCTGTTGCGCCACCAACTGCATGAGCTGGCTGCCACCT
>NZ_JBOICA010000029.1:0-76407 GCF_050739775.1 Pseudomonas sp. | reverse complement strand
CGTATGCCTATCTCAAGGACGTGCTGACGCGGTTGCCGACGCAGAAGGCCAGTGAGATCGACCAACTGCTACCGCATCAATGGATGTCGGGCTGACCTGAGCAAGGTGTGTTCCCCAACCGCTTACTTGGCAACTGCCTTGGGGCTGCTGGTGACGGTAGTGATGCCCTCTGAATACGCCATTGATCCCACCGGGGTTGGTCGAGCTTTGGGCCTGACACAAATGGGTGAGCTGAAAACCATCTTGGCGCAAGAGGCATTGGCCGATGCTGCGCCACCACAACCGAGCGCTGCTGCTCCAACTCCTGTGGTCGCACCAGCGCCGCAGCCAGTGGCTCAAGTGCAGACTCTAGCCACTCCAGTTGTACAACCCACCACAGCAACGCCTGCGGCGAAGGCTGATTACATGACCTTGACGCTAAAGCCAGGCGAAGGTCGAGAAATCAAGCTGGAAATGCGCAAGGGCAGTACAGCCAGTTACGAGTGGACCACGACTGGACCGGTCAACCATGACACTCATGGTGAAACCTATAACGCAGCTCAAGGCGATTTCCACAGCTACAGCAAAGCCAAGCAGGTGAAGGGTGACAAAGGAGGGATTACCGCTCTATTCGACGGCACTCATGGTTGGTTCTGGCGTAACCGCACCAACAGCGACGTGACAGTCTCGCTAAAAACCTCTGGCGACTATCTGACTATCAAAAAGTAACCCTCCGACACTGCGCCCCAACGAACCGCTGGGGCGCCATTTGCCTTCGCTACCTTTAGGAAAAGAACTTTATGAAATCCCCAGCAGCGCTGCTTCGCTCCATTTTGTTGATCTGCTTTCTTGGCCTGCTGACTGCTTGCAGTGGCGGCGAAACAGAGACGACCTCCGACAGTGGAGGCCATGGGCATTCGCACGACTGATTGGCAGTGGTTGAGACCGTAACGCAGTCTCAACCTTGCCTTGGTCACAATGATCAATTGCGGATAGGGATTAGCGCCAAAAAAGCGCTAATCTCTGATGGCTAAATGCAATTAGTCATATAGGTAAATGATCGAACTGCGCTATAACCGTCTATCTCAAGACAGGGATTCGTTATGAATCTTGCATCCGGGTTAGGCAGGCTCTTTTCCGGAAAAGACCTGATGGCCAGCGCTGTGCAGTTCAATTTACTGCGCTGGTTCTCCTTGGTCAGCATCCTCATCATCACCGTGGTGTGACTCGGATTACCAGAGGTTAGACCTGGCGGGGCGAAGCTGACAGGTGAGACGAACGCCCCTTGCTCAGGTAATGAAGCAGTCGGGGCATCAGGTAACCCGCGTCAGCACCCACGCCCCTCAGTGTTGCCGAAGCGAAGTTTCGTTGCTTGGGCAAGCCGACGAAGTACAAGCCTGGTACCTGGCTTGCCACACCGTTGCGCTGCAGCACACGCCCCTCCCGGTCTGTGATTGGCAGGGCAGTCAGAAAATCCAGGTTTGGCTGGAAGCCCGTCGCGAAGATCAGCGCGTCGATCTGGGTCGTACTGCCGGCTGGCCAGACCACAGCATCGGGTAGCACCTGCTGAAACATGGCCCTGCGCTGGAATCGACCGGCGTCGAGGGCTTTCCGGTACTTGCCGGTGTCGAGCACTGGCGTGCTCTGATCACTCAACCATCGTGTTTGCTCCAACCTGGTGAATTTCAGCCAGGCATGAAAATCGAGCCCGAAGATTCGCTGTGGGAAGAAGCGAATCTCCTCGCGGGTAGCCAGCAATACCTCAGCGACGCCTGCAAGCTCATAGGCAATTTGAACCGCTGAGTTCGCAGCACCCACCACTACAACGCGCTGGCCAGCAAAAGGCTCTGGCGTTCGATAAGCCGAGCTGTGCAGACAAGTCCCTGTGAAGCCTTCCAGCCCAGGAATACTGGGCGTAAACGGACGGCTAAATCCTCCCGATGCTACGACCACAGAACGTGCGGTGAAGATCGCTCCGGTGTCGCAGCGAACCTCAAACACCTTTTCCTTCTGCGCTACACCCACCACTCGGGTACCTCCCTGAAAAGGAAGTCGAAACTCGGCAGCGTAGGCCTCCAGGTACTTCACCACCTCGTCCCGTAGCGGATAGCTCTTGGGGTCACCAGGAAACGACAGCCCTGGCAGCGCTGAGTATTCCGCCGGTGAGAACAACTGCAGGCTGTCGTAGTAATTACGCCAGTTTCCGCCTGGACGCGCCTGCTCATCGATGATGAGAAAGTCCAAACCGTGTTGCTGCAAGTGCCAGCCAAATGCCAAACCTGCTTGGCCCCCCCCGATAACAACCACATCCAAAGTACGACTCGATTCATTCATATGTGCACACTCATGCATATATTAAGAGAAAAAAAGCCTCACTACGGGCAGCACAGCGAAACCAGACCCTTGGTTCGCTGGAGGAGGCCCTCCAAACGCTCGACGATCGCCCCGCCATTCACTTCATAGAAAACCTGTCTGCCCACTTTGGTGGCCTTCACGATGTGAGCATCGTGCAGCACCTGTAAGTGCCTTGAGATCACAGAGCGTTCCTGCGGCAAGGATTTGGCGATTTCGCCGACATCCGCCCTCCCCAATTGGAGCACGCGCTTGAACACTGCGACCCTGGAGGGTTCACAGAGAGCTTTGAAGAAGGCTTCATCCAGCGACTCGATGGCAGCATCGATGGCTTGGGCGCGGAGATTGTCAGTAGTCGTCATGAGGGCAATATATGTGCACGAAGACGCATATGTAAAGCCACCCATCATCACAAGCTTGCGATACATTCGAAAAATCGTATATTCGGAAAACCATATGCACGCAAAATATCTAGTGATGACTGGCAAGATCCGCGTCCTGTTTGTTTGCACCGCGAACGCTGCTCGCTCCACGAGATCCATGAGCGCATCAAGATGTTCGTACTCGTGAAAACCAAACACTGAGAACCGCTATGACTGACTCACTGACCCCAACCAAGGTTTTCAAATGCCTCGCCGACGAGAACCGCATTCGGATGATGCTGCTGATCGCTCGCGAGGAAGAGCTGTGCGTCTGTGAACTGATCTGTGCCTTGGAAGAAAGCCAGCCCAAGGTTTCCCGTCACCTGGCGCAACTTCGCACCTGCGGCTTGCTGGAAGACCGCCGGCAAGGCCAATGGGTCTACTACCGGCTGCATCCAGAGCTGCCCGTCTGGGTACGCGAGATCCTGGTAACGACGCTGGAGGCCAATCGCGAATGGCTGAGCACCAGCGCCAAACGACTGGACACCATGGGTGACCGCCCACTGCGCGTCGCCACCTGCTGCTGATCACTGCCGAGAAAATTTGATGAAAGTCCCGTTCCTCTGCACCGCCAATAGCTGCCGCAGCATCCTGTCTGAAGCCGTGTTCAACCATCTGGCCCCGGCCGGTATGAAGGCTTTCAGTGCAGGCAGCCAGCCCAAGGGCGAGGTGAATCCGCTTTCCATCACTGCCCTGCAACGGGCAGTTATTTCCACGGAAGGCCTCAGCAGCAAATCCACCGACTCGCATGCCGATCTGGCACCAGATTTCGTCATCACCGTCTGTGACAAGGCCGCTGGCGAGGCATGCCCAGTGTTCTTCGGGCCAGCGGTGAAAGCCCACTGGGGCCTTTCCGATCCGTCTGACCTGCAAGGTAGCGCCGCCGAACTGGATGCTGCTTTCGACATCACGCTTGAACACATCAAACGACGCATTACGGCATTTCTCGCATTGCCTTTCGAACAACTGGATGCCGCCCAGCTCAAGGCCGAGCTGGCATGCATCGGAACGCTCTGACGTTAAGGGAGATTCACCATGAGCAAGAGCCGCCTTTCATTCCTCGATCGCTACCTAACGGTCTGGATCTTTTTGGCCATGGGGCTTGGCATCGGCCTCGGCAGTCTCTTCCAGGGATTGCCAGCATGGCTGAATAGCCTGTCGGTTGGCTCGACAAACATCCCCATTGCCATTGGCCTGATCGTCATGATGTACCCGCCATTGGCGAAGGTAAAATACGACGAGTTGCCACAGGTCTTCAAAGACAAGCGCATCCTCGCCTTGTCGCTGATTCAGAACTGGGTGATTGGCCCGGTGCTGATGTTCGGGCTGGCTGTCGTGTTTCTCTCCGACAATCCCGAATACATGACCGGCTTGATCCTCATCGGCTTGGCACGCTGCATCGCCATGGTGCTGGTGTGGAACCAGATCGCGGGTGGCAACAACCAGTACGTTGCTGGCTTGGTCGCCTTCAATAGCATTTTCCAGATCCTGTTCTTCAGTGTGTATGCCTGGATCTTCCTTGGCCTTCTGCCGCCGCTGTTCGGCCTGGAAGGCAGCGTCATCGAAACCAGCTTCCTCGATATCGCCCAGTCGGTGCTGATCTATCTGGGCATCCCGTTCCTGGCTGGCTTCCTGACCCGCAAGATTCTGATCAGCCGTAAAGGCTCCGCCTGGTACGAGAAGCGCTTCATTCCGAGAATCAGCCCGCTGACGCTCGTGGCGTTACTGCTGACCGTCGTCGCCATGTTCAGCCTGAAAGGCGACGTGGTGTTGCAACTGCCTCTGGATGTGCTGCGCATCGCCATCCCGCTGACCATCTACTTCGTGGTGATGTTCTTCATCAGCTTTTGGATGGGCAAGCTGCTGGAGGCCGACTACCCACGCACCACCACGCTGGCCTTTACCGCTGCAAGTAACAACTTCGAACTGGCCATTGCCGTGGCCATTGCCACTTTCGGCCTTGCCTCGCCGGTAGCCTTTGCCACCGTTATCGGGCCTTTGGTGGAAGTACCGGTGCTGATCTCACTGGTTGGCGTGGCCTGGTGGCTCAAGCGTCGCTGGTTCGATCAGCCATCTGGCGCCTTGCCCCAGGAGTGAAATCATGACCGAACACCATATCCCCAACATCGACAGTGAACTGATCGATCTGCCGTCTTCCGACAAACTGGCTATCGAGCAGCAGTCCACTCACAAACCGCGCATCCTGCTGCTGTATGGATCGACCCGCGAACGCTCCTTCAGCCGCCTTCTGACCGAGGAAGCGGCACGCCTACTGGAGCCCTTCGGTGCCGAGACGCGGATCTTCAATCCGTCCGGCCTGCCATTGGCGGATGACGTACCCGATGACCACCCCATGGTCAAAGAGCTGCGCGACCTGGTGCTCTGGTCGGAAGGCATGGTCTGGTGTTCACCGGAACGCCACGGTGCGATGACCGGCGTGTTCAAGTCGCAGATCGACTGGATTCCGCTGAGCATGGGTGCCGTGCGTCCGACGCAGGGCAAGACCCTCGCGGTGATGCAGGTCTGCGGTGGCTCCCAGTCGTTCAACGTGGTCAACCAGTTGCGCGTGCTCGGCCGCTGGATGCGCATGTTCACCATCCCTAACCAGTCGTCAGTACCGAAGGCCTATCTGGAGTTCGACGAGGCGGGCCGCATGAAGCCCTCTGCGTACTACGACCGTGTCGTCGACGTGATGGAGGAGCTGGTGAAGTTCACCCTGCTTCTTCGTGATCGCGCCGACTACATGGTTGATCGCTATTCCGAACGTAAAGAGTCCGCTGAAGAACTGTCGAAGCGCGTCAATCAACGATCCATCTGAGGCTTTTTGAGCATGCAACTGCACCCTTATTCCGTGCTGGTTACTCCCGAGCTGATTGGCCAGCTGATCTTTACCCCGTGCCCTGGTACCAAGGACACGTCGGTCTCCCAGGCGTTGGCGACACTGCGCGATGCCGGTGCGAGCGCACTGGTAACCCTGATGCCGAATGAAGAACTGCTGCAGAACGAAGTCGATCTGCTGCCTGAGGAATGCCAGCTGTTGAGACTCGAATGGTTCCACCTGCCGGTGGAGGATGACCAGGCCCCCGGCGAACCCTTTGCTGCCGCCTGGGAAATCCATCGGGAGCGACTGAAAAAACTGCTGATGGATGGCAAATCGATCGCTATTCACTGCAAGGGTGGCTCGGGCCGTACCGGCCTGTTCGCAGCCCGCCTGATGATCGAGTGCGGCATTCCCGTGCAGGAGGCCATCGCTCAGGTTCAGGCCCTGCGCCCGCGAGCGATTCAAAACCCTGCACACGTCAGCTACATCAATCAATTCACCAAAACCCTCTGACCGCTCGCGAACTGCGACTCGAGAACAAGAACATGGCAATCAAAGTAGGCATCAATGGGTTTGGACGTATCGGTCGCTTGGCGCTGCGCGCGTCCTGGGACTGGCCGGAATTCGAATTCGTACAGATCAATGATCCGGCCGGGGACGCTGAGACCCACGCCCATCTGATCAACTTCGACTCGATCCACGGACGCTGGCACCGCGAAGCAGGTACAGAAGGCGACTCGGTGGTGATCGATGGCAAGCGCATCAAGGTCACGGCCAATAAGACCATCGCCGACACCGACTGGTCGGGCTGCGACCTGGTCATCGAAGCCAGCGGCAAGATGAAGTCGGTTGCGGTGCTCCAGGCCTACCTGGATCAGGGCGTCAAACGCGTGGTGGTTTGTGCTCCGGTGAAGGAAAAAGGCGCACTGAACGTGGTGATGGGCGTCAACCAGCACCTATTCGCCCCGGCCCAGCACCGCATCGTCACCGCCGCCTCCTGCACCACCAACTGCCTGGCTCCGGTGGTCAAAGTGATTCACGAGAACCTGGGCATTCGCCACGGCTCGATCACCACCATCCATGACCTGACCAATACCCAGAGCATTCTCGATACGCCGCACAAGGACCTGCGCCGCGCCCGTGCCTCGGGCATGAGCCTGATTCCAACCACCACCGGTTCGGCCACAGCGATCGCTGAGATCTTCCCCGAACTGCGCGGCAAGCTGAATGGTCACGCCGTGCGCGTACCGCTGGCCAACGCCTCGCTGACCGACTGCGTGTTCGAGGTGGAGCGTGAAACCACGGCTGAAGAGGTCAACTCGCTGCTGAAGGCGGCTGCCGAAGGCCCGCTGAAGGGCATCCTGGGCTACGAAGAGCGTCCCCTGGTGTCCATCGACTACCGCACCGATCCACGGTCTTCGATCATCGATGCGTTGTCGACCCTGGTGGTCAACGGTACCCAGGTGAAGATCTACGCCTGGTACGACAACGAGTGGGGCTACGCCAATCGTGCAGCGGAGCTGGCCCGACTGGTCGGCGCGGCGGAGTAAACGGCGATCATGAAGGCGTTGTCAGCCCTGTCTACGGAAGTGCGTCAGTACCTGCTGGTTACCGGCAACTACTGGGCCTTCACCCTCACCGACGGCGCGTTGCGCATGTTGGTGGTATTGCATTTCCACACACTGGGCTACACGCCGCTGCAGATCGCTGCGCTATTCCTGTTCTACGAAGTATTCGGTGTGATCACCAACCTGGTGGGTGGTTACCTCGGCGCTCGCCTGGGGCTCAATCGCACCATGAACATCGGCCTGGGCATGCAGGTGCTGGCCTTGCTGATGCTCACGGTGCCGGCGGCCTGGCTAACGGCGCCCTGGGTGATGGCAGCCCAAGCGTTGTCCGGCATCGCCAAGGACCTCAACAAGATGAGTGCCAAGAGCTCCATCAAGCTCTTGGTACCGGATAGCCAGCAAGGCACCCTCTACAAGTGGGTAGCCATCCTCACGGGCTCGAAGAACGCGCTCAAAGGTGTGGGCTTCTTCCTCGGCGGCGCGCTGCTCGCGCTGCTCGGCTTCACCTTGGCGGTACTGGCCATGGCGGCGGTGCTGGCATTGGTCTGGGTGGGCAGCTTGCTACTGCTGAAAAAGGACCTAGGTAAGGCCAAGGCCAAACCGAAATTCCGCGACATGCTGTCCAAGAGCCGGGCGATCAACATCCTCTCGGCCGCACGACTGTTTCTCTTCGGTGCTCGCGACGTCTGGTTCGTCGTAGCGCTGCCGGTGTACCTGAGCACCGCATTTGGCTGGGACTTCTGGCTGGTCGGTGGCTTTCTTGCCGCCTGGATCATCGGCTACGGCATCGTGCAGTCGTTTGCCCCCAACATCACCGGCAAGAAGCGCGGTCATGTGCCAGACGGCCGAGCAGCCTTCATCTGGGCCATCGCGCTGGCCGGACTGCCCGCACTAATTGCTCTGGGGCTGACCGCTGGCTGGTCGGCTCAGCTGGTACTACTCGGTGGGCTGATGCTGTTCGGCGTACTGTTCGCAGTGAATTCATCGCTGCACAGCTACCTGATCGTCAGCTATGCCAAGGAGGACGGGGTATCCCTGGACGTGGGCTTCTACTATATGTCCAATGCTCTGGGGCGGCTGGTCGGTACGCTGCTCTCAGGGTGGGTATTCCAAGCCTATGGTCTGGAAGCCTGCTTGTGGGTATCCAGCGGTTTTGTATTTGCTGCCGCGCTCATCTCTAGCGCCTTGCCCAGACACGCCTACCCCGAATGACCGCTCCACAGTTGAAAGCAGTCAGCCTCGGTTACTACTTTCAACCGAAAGCAAATTTGCTCGTCCCTGGATGCCCCGTGCACCACTACGCCAATTCCGTTGTGGCGTTACACTGACAGCCACCCAGAGCCATACTGGAATTCTGTCAGAATCGCCATTCTCGTTCGCTCGTATACCCCGTGCGATTGGGGGCAAAATTGGGGGCATCATTAATTTTTTATGACCTGAAAGCATCAGCCTAGAGCAAAGTCAAAATGTTTTTTGGCGACCCTGACAGCCTTTGACAGGCTGAAGCAAAGCTCCGCTTCCACACCAGCGATTCGTATTCCAAGAAGCAGTAGAGCCCCCACTATGCGGCAGCAATTGCCCGATCCTGCATTCGATTCAAGGCCCGCGCCTATCGGGCCGCCTGCACCGCTTGTTGGTCCGCATGGTAAGACGAACGCACCAGCGGCCCGGACGCCACGTTTCTGAACCCCATCGCCAAGGCTTGATCAGCAAACCAGGCGAAGGTGTCCGGATGCACGAAACGCTGCACTGCCAGGTGGCTGCGCGAAGGTTGCAAATACTGCCCCAGGGTCAGCATGTCGACCTGATGCTCGCGCATGCGCAGCATCACCTCGATCACTTCCTCATCGGTCTCGCCCAGGCCGAGCATCAGCCCGGACTTGGTCGGCACCCCCGGTACACGTTGCTTGAAGTTCTCCAGCAGATCCAGCGACCACTCGAAGTCCGAGCCCGGCCGTGCTGCCTTGTACAAGCGCGGCACGGTTTCCAGGTTATGGTTGAACACATTCGGCGGTTCCTGTTCGGTGATGGCCAGGGCTACGTCCATGCGCCCCCGGTAATCCGGTACCAGGGTTTCCAGCTGGATGCCCGGCGACAGCTTGCGGATCTCGCGCAGGCAGTCGACGAAGTGCTGGGCGCCGCCGTCGCGCAGGTCGTCGCGGTCCACCGAGGTGATGACCACGTACTTCAGGCGCAGGTCGGCGATGGCGATGGCCAGGTTCTTCGGCTCATCGACGTCCAGCGGTTTCGGTCGGCCATGGCCGACGTCGCAGAACGGGCAACGCCGGGTGCAGATGTCGCCCATGATCATGAAGGTCGCCGTGCCACCGGAGAAGCACTCGCCCAGGTTCGGGCAGGACGCCTCTTCGCAGACGCTGTGCAGTTTGTGCTTGCGCAGCAGTGCCTTGACCCGCGCCACCTCCGGCGAGGTTGGAATCTCCACGCGGATCCAGTCAGGCTTGCGTGGCACTTCTTCGGTGGGCAGGATCTTCACCGGAATTCGCGCCACCTTCTCGGCGCCGCGCAGTTTCACCCCGGCCTGCAGGGGCTGCGGGCGCGTGGCGACAGACAGGGTTTCGTTCATGCTCATGCTCCGCCAGTCAGGTCTTCAGCCACGGTAATAACGTTGGGCCACGAACGGGGTGCGGACCACCAGCATCGGCACCAGCTTGCCGCGTACCTGGGCGAAGACTTCCGTCTCCAGCGCCGAATGCTCGCTCTGCACATACCCCATCGCCAGCGGCCCGCCCAGGCTTGGGCCGAACCCACCGCTGGTGACACGCCCGATCACCTGCTCTTGCGCATCGACGATCAGTGCACCTTCGCGCACCGGCACCCGCTCCTTGGGCAACAGGCCCACACGCTTGCTGGCCACCCCCTCGCGCTGCTGGGCGAGGATGCGCCCGGCACCGGGGAACCCGCCGGCACGCTCGCCATCGGCACGCCGCGCCTTGGAGATCGCCCAGGTCAGGCTGGCCTCGATCGGCGTGGTGCGTTGCTCCATGTCATGGCCGTACAGGCACAGCCCGGCCTCCAGACGCAACGAGTCACGGGCGCCCAGGCCAATGGCTTCGACCTCGGGTTCGGCCAGCAGGGCACGGGCGAGCGTTTGCGCCGCCTGCACCGGCACGGAAATTTCGTAACCATCCTCACCGGTGTAACCCGAACGGCTGACGTAGCAGTCGACACCCAGCAACCGCACACTGGCGAACTGCATGAAGGTCATGCTGCCCACCTGAGGCGCCAGGCGGGCAAGCACCTTCGCCGCCGCCGGCCCCTGCAGGGCAAGCAAGGCGCGGCTGTCGAACAGCGACTCGACGTCGCACTGCCCTTCCAGATGCTGCCGCAGGTGGCTCAGGTCCTGTTCCTTGCAGGCGGCGTTGACCACCAGGAACAGCTCGTCGTTGCCCAGGTTGGCGACCATCAGGTCGTCGAGGATGCCGCCGTCATCGTTGGTGAACAGGGCATAGCGCTGCATGCCCAGCGGCAGGTCGATGATGTCGACCGGCACCAACGCTTCCAGCGCCTTGGCAGCAGCGGCGCCGCGCAGGCGGATCTGGCCCATGTGCGAGACGTCGAACAGACCGGCTTGCTCACGGGTGTGCAGGTGTTCCTTGAGGACACCCAGCGGGTACTGGACCGGCATGGCGTAACCGGCGAATGGCACCATGCGCGCGCCCAGTTCCAGGTGCAGGGCGTGCAACGGGGTTTGTTGTAGTTGTTCTGTGGACATGGGTGACTCCTAGCATTCGATGATATTGACCGCCAGCCCGCCGCGGGCAGTCTCTTTGTATTTGCTTTTCATGTCGGCGCCGGTCTGGCGCATGGTGCGGATCACCTTGTCGAGGGAGACAAAGTGCTGACCATCCCCGCGCAGGGCCATACGTGCGGCATTGATGGCCTTGACCGAGCCCATGGCGTTGCGCTCGATGCAGGGTACCTGGACCAGCCCGCCAATCGGGTCGCAGGTCAGCCCGAGGTTGTGCTCCATGCCGATTTCAGCGGCGTTCTCCACTTGCTGCACGGTGCCGCCGAGCACTTCGCACAAGGCCCCGGCCGCCATTGAACAGGCCACGCCGACCTCGCCCTGGCAGCCGACTTCGGCGCCAGAGATCGAGGCGTTTTCCTTGTAGAGGATGCCAACGGCCGCGGCGCTGAGCAGAAAGCGCACCACCCCGTCCTCGTTGGCCCCCGGCACGAAGCGTGTGTAGTAATGCAGCACCGCCGGGATAATGCCGGCCGCGCCATTGGTGGGCGCAGTGACCACCCGCCCACCGCTGGCGTTCTCCTCGTTCACCGCCAGAGCGTAGAGGTTGACCCAGTCGAGCACCGAGAGGCTGTCCCGAAGGCTGGCTTCGGGGCTGCTGCTCAACTGACGGTGCAAGGCCGCGGCACGCCGCTTGACCTTGAGTCCGCCGGGCATGATCCCTTCGGTGCGGCAACCGGCCTTTACGCAGTCCTGCATCACCTGCCAGATGTGCAGCAGGCCCTGGCGCGTCTGTTCCGGGCTGCGCCAGGCGGTCTCGTTCTCGGCCATCAACTGACTGATCGAGAGCCCGTGCTGGGCGCATTGCGCCAACAGCTCGCGCCCGGTCAGAAAGGGAAAACGCAACGGTGTGCGGTCCTCGACGATGCGATCGACGCCGACCGCCGCCTCGTCCACCACGAAGCCTCCCCCCACCGAGTAATACTCGCGACTGCACAGCTGCAGGCCGGCCTCGTCGAAGGCGCGCAAAATCATGCCGTTGGGGTGATAAGGCAAGGGCTTGCGGATCATCGCCAGGTGTTCTTTCTCGACGAAGCGGATGCGCTTCTCACCCAGCAGCGACAACGTCCCGCTTTGCCGGATCATCCCCAAGCGGTCGGCCACCATGGAGGTCTCGACCGTATCCGGGTGCTCACCTTCAAGCCCAAGCAGCACCGCCTTGTCGCTACCGTGGCCCTTGCCGGTGGCGCCGAGCGAGCCATACAGCTCAGCGCGCACGCTTACCACCTGGGCCAGCAAACCCTGTTCCCTGAGCCCTTCGACAAAGCGCGCCGCCGCGCGCATCGGTCCGACCGTGTGGGAGCTGGATGGGCCAATGCCCACCTTGAACAGATCAAAAACACTCAGTGACATACAGGCCTCCGCCATTGCACCCAAGGGTCAGGCCGGATAAACCGGGAACAGCTTGCACAGCTCAGCCACCTGGCGAGCCACCTGGACCTCGACGTCGGCATCGCCGAGGTGCTCGAGGATGTCGCAGATCCAGGTCGCCAGGGCGCGGCATTCCGGCACCTGGAAGCCGCGGGTAGTCACCGCCGGGGTACCGATGCGCAGGCCCGAGGTCACGAACGGCGACTGCGGGTCGTTGGGCACGGCGTTCTTGTTCACCGTGATGTGCGCACGGCCCAGCGCGGCGTCGGCGTCCTTGCCGGTGATGCCCTGGCGGATCAGGCTGACCAGGAACAGGTGGTTGTCGGTGCCACCGGAGACCACGTCAAAACCACGCTGCTTGAAGATCTCCGCCATGGCCTGGGCGTTCTTGATGACCTGGTACTGGTAGTCCTTGAAGCCAGGTTCCAGGGCTTCCTTGAAGCACACCGCCTTGGCAGCGATCACGTGCATCAGCGGCCCGCCCTGCCCGCCCGGGAACACCGCCGAATTGAGTTTCTTCTCCAGTTCCGTATCGGCCTTGGCCAGGATCAAGCCGCCACGTGGCCCGCGCAGGGTCTTGTGGGTGGTGGTGGTGACCACATCGGCGTGCGCCAGCGGATTGGGGTACAGGCCCGCCGCAACCAGGCCGGCGACGTGGGCCATGTCGACGAACAGGTAGGCACCGACCTTGTCGGCGATCTGGCGAAAACGTGGGAAGTCGAGGGTTTTCGAGTAGGCCGAGAACCCGGCAACGATCATCTTCGGCTTGTGTTCGACGGCCAGACGCTCGACTTCGTCGTAATCGATCAGGCCGTTGGCGTCGATGCCGTACTGCACGGCGTTGTACAGTTTGCCGGAGGAACTGACCTTGGCACCATGAGTGAGGTGACCGCCATGGGCCAGGCTCATGCCCAGGATGGTGTCGCCGGCCTGCAGCAGGGCCAGGTAGACCGCCGCGTTGGCCTGGGAGCCGGAGTGCGGCTGGACGTTGGCGTAACCTGCGCCGAACAGCTGCTTGGCGCGGTCGATGGCCAGCTGTTCAACCACGTCGACGTGCTCGCAACCACCGTAGTAGCGCTTGCCCGGGTAGCCTTCGGCGTACTTGTTGGTCAGCTCGGTGCCCTGGGCCTGCATGACCTGCGGGCTGGTGTAGTTTTCCGAGGCGATCAGCTCGATGTGGTCTTCCTGGCGTTGCGCTTCGCGGCGGATGGCCTCGGACAGTGCAGGGTCGAAATCGGACAGAGTCAGGCTTTTATGGAACATGCTTGTGCTTCCTTCTTGTTCGGGTGGCAGGCAAGGCCCGGACCGGGTCCGGGCCTATGCGATCAGGCGTCTTGGTAGATCGACATGGGCGGGCAGGCACAGGCCAGGTTGCGGTCACCGTAGACGTTGTCCACGCGCCCCACCGGCGGCCAGTACTTGCTCTCGCGCAGCGCTTGCAGCGGGTACACCGCCAGCTCCCGGCCATAGCGATGAAGCCATTCGCCCACCAGCTCGCTGGCGGTATGCGGTGCGTTCTTCAGCGGGTTGTCGAGCTTGTCCAGGGTGCCGTTTTCCACCGCCCGGATTTCCTCGCGGATACAGATCATCGCCTCGCAGAAGCGGTCCAGTTCCTCCTTGGACTCGCTCTCGGTCGGCTCGACCATCAGGGTACCGGCCACCGGGAAGGACATGGTCGGGGCGTGGAAGCCAAAGTCGATCAGGCGTTTGGCCACGTCCTCGACGCTGATGCCGCTGCTGTCCTTGAGCGGGCGCAGGTCGAGAATGCACTCATGGGCGACCAGGCCGTTCTCGCCGGTATAAAGCACCGGGTAGTGCTCCTCCAGGCGCCGGGCAATGTAGTTGGCACTCAGGATCGCCAGCTGCGACGCACGCTTGAGCCCTTCCCCGCCCATCATGCGGATATACATCCAGGTGATCGGCAGGATGCTCGCGCTGCCATAAGGCGCCGCGCTGACCGCGCCCTGCTTGTTCTCCATGTGACCGTGACCGGGCAGGAACGGCGCCAGATGCGCTTTGACGCCGATCGGACCGACGCCGGGGCCGCCACCGCCGTGAGGGATACAGAAGGTCTTGTGCAGGTTCAGGTGCGACACATCGCCACCGAACTTGCCTGGGGCGCAGAGGCCGACCATGGCGTTCATGTTGGCGCCGTCCAGGTACACCTGGCCGCCGTAGTCATGAATGATGTCGCAGATGCGCGTGATGCCGTCCTCGAACACGCCATGGGTCGAGGGATAGGTGATCATCAGCGCGGCCAGTTGTTCCTTGTGCTGCTCGGCCTTGCGCTGCAGGTCGGCGACATCGACGTTGCCGCGCTCGTCGCAGTTGACCACCACCACACGCATGCCGGCCATCTGCGCCGTGGCCGGGTTAGTGCCATGTGCCGACGACGGAATCAGGCAGACATCGCGACCCGCTTCGCCACGGCTGGCGTGGTAGGCGCGGATGGCCAGGAGGCCTGCGTACTCGCCCTGGGAGCCGGCATTGGGCTGCAGGGACATGGCGTCATAGCCGGTGGCCGCGCAGAGCATGGCCTCCAGTTCATCAGTCAGCTGACGGTAACCCAGCGACTGCTCGGCAGGGGCGAACGGGTGCAGGGCGCCGAATTCGGGCCAAGTGATCGGGATCATCTCACTGGCGGCGTTGAGCTTCATGGTGCACGAGCCCAGCGCGATCATGGTGCGGTCCAGGGCCAGGTCCTTGTCGGCCAGACGACGCAGGTAGCGCATCAGCTCGGTTTCGCAGTGGTAGCGGTTGAATACCTGGTGCTGCAGGAACGGTGTCTCGCGCAGCAGCGGCAACGGCAGGCAATCACCACTGTCGGCGGCCAGGGCGGTGAAGTCCGGAAGCGCCTGGGCGGGTGCGGCGAACACCTGCCAGAGAGCCTCGACACTGGCCTGTTCGCAGGTTTCATCCAGCGACAGGCCGACCCGCAATTCATCGATCAGGCGCAGGTTCAGTTGCGCGGCGTTGGCAGCGGCCAGCACATCGGCCACAGGCTGTGCGGTCACCACGCTGACGGTGTCGAAGAAGTGTTCCTGCTCGACCTTGTGCCCGAGCTGCTGCAGCCCCCGCACCAGGATCGCGGTCAGGCGGTGCACACGCCGGGCGATCTGCGCCAGGCCCTGGGGGCCGTGGTAGACCGCGTACATACTGGCGATGTTGGCCAGCAGCACCTGCGCGGTGCAAATGTTGCTGGTGGCCTTCTCGCGACGGATGTGTTGCTCGCGGGTCTGCATGGCCAGGCGCAGGGCCGGCTTGCCGAAGCGGTCGATGGACACGCCGACCAGGCGGCCGGGCATGTCGCGCTTGAAGGCATCGCGGGTGGCAAAGTACGCAGCGTGCGGACCACCGAAGCCCAGCGGCACGCCGAAGCGCTGGGCGCTGCCCATCACCACGTCGGCACCGAATTCACCCGGTGGGGTCAGCAAGGTCAGGGCCAGCAGGTCGGCGGCCACCGCCACCAGCGCGCCGGTTGCATGGGCGCGCTGCACCAGGGCGCGATGGTCGGCGATAGCGCCAGTGCTGGCCGGGTATTGCAGCAACAGGCCGAAATAGCCATCCAGGTTCTGACTCAGCAGCGCCGACTCATCGCCGATGACCACTTCAATACCCAGCGGCTCGGCACGGGTGCGCAGCACGTCGAGGGTTTGCGGATGACAATGACGGGAGACGAAAAACGCCGGGGCCTTGCTCTTTGCCAGACGCTTGCAGAAGGTCATGGCTTCGGCGGCTGCGGTGGCTTCATCGAGCAACGAGGCGTTGGCGATTTCCATGCCGGTCAGGTCGCTGATCAGGGTCTGGAAGTTCAGCAGCGCTTCCAGCCGCCCTTGGGAAATCTCCGGCTGGTACGGTGTGTAGGCGGTGTACCAGGCCGGGTTTTCCAACAGGTTGCGCAGGATCGGCGTTGGTGTGTGGCAAGGGTAATAGCCCTGGCCGATGTGATTGCGAAACAGCTGGTTCTTCGCGGCGATGGCCTTGAGCGAGGCCAGCGCCTCGGCCTCGCCCTGCCCTTTGCACAGCTCAAGCACGCTGGTGCCCTTGATGCTGTCAGGGATGACGCTGTCGATCAGGCCGTCGAGGGTGTCATGGCCGATCAGCGCCAGCATCGCGTCGATGTCGTCCTCGCGTGGGCCGATGTGACGGGCGATGAACTCGTTGTCGGTTGTCAGTGGGATGGCGGTATGGCTCATGTCGGCCCCCTGGCTCAGGCGTTGTCGGCCAGGAAGCGGTCGTAGCCGTCCTGGTCCATCAGGGTGTCGAGGTCGGCAGGGTTGTTGATCTGGATACGGAAGAACCAGCCGTCCTGCATGGGCGAGGCGTTGACCAGCTCGGGGTCGTCGGCCAGGGCCTGGTTGACCGCCACCACGGTACCGGTGAGGGGCATGCTGATATTGCTGGCGGCCTTCACCGATTCCAGCACCGCGACCTCGTTGCCCTCGCCGTACTCGCCCGGCTCCGGCAATTGCACGAACACCACGTCACCCAAGGCCTCCTGGGCGTAGGTGGTGATGCCGACGGTCAGCTCGCCAGTCGCTTCCAGACGCAACCATTCGTGTTCGGGAGTAAAACGCAGAGTGCTCATGGATCTTCCTCTCTTGTTATCAGATGGGTCCCGATGCAGGACTGATGGATACAAGAGCAAGGGCAATGCCAACTTATTAAAATCGTTATATTTCAAGTAGTTGTATGATATATCCAATCAAACTCAAGCCTCTGTGCTGGAGCGAAATCGCTCCGCTGTGTGAGCCCGGCAGCCACCCCTGACGGGATCGGCCAATGAAGCCGCGGCTCACGCCCGACTGGAGCACAATCACTCCAGTGGAGCGTATTCGAACCAGGCGACTACGAGACCCGGCTGGCGATGCCGTATTTACGCAAGCGCTGGCCGATGGCCGTGTGGGAAGTCTGCAGGCGCACCGCCAGTTGCCGGGTCGAGGGATAGGCCGCATACATCGTCTCCAGCAGCGATTTTTCGAAGCCCTGCACCGCCTCTTCCAGGCTGGTGACTTGCGGTGCATCGGGCTGCTGGTTGTTCAGGGCCGTATCAGCCAGCTCCAGGTCGTCGCAATCGATCACCTCCCCTTCACTGATGGCCGCGGCACGGAAGATCACGTTCTGCAACTGGCGCACATTACCTGCCCAGCGATTGCCCAGCAGCAGCGGATGAGTGGCCAGCGCCAGTCGGCACGGCGAGCGCTGTATCTGCGCGCAGGCCTGACGCAGGAAATGCTCGGCCAGCAGGAGGATGTCCCGGCCGCGCTCGCGCAACGGCGGCACCATCAGATTGAGCACGTTGAGGCGGTAGTAGAGGTCTTCGCGAAAGCTGCCTTCGACCACCATGTTTTCCAGGTTGCGGTGTGTCGCGCAGACCACCCGCACATTCACCCGCACCTCGCCGCCGCCGCCGACCCGGCGAAAGCTGCCGTCACTGAGAAAGCGCAGCAGCTTGGCCTGCAGGTAAGGCGACATCTCGCCCACTTCGTCGAGGAACACCGTGCCACCGTCGGCCAGTTCCAGCAGGCCCGGCTTGCCGCCACGCTGGGCGCCGGTAAAAGCGCCGGCGGCGTAGCCGAACAGCTCGCTCTCGGCCAGGCTCTCCGGCAGCGCCGCGCAGTTCAGCGCCAGAAAGGACGCATCGCGGCGTACGCTCAATGCATGGCAGGCACGCGCCACCAGCTCTTTGCCGGTCCCGGTTTCGCCCTGGATCAACAGCGGCGCCTCCAGGCTCGCCACCTTGTGCAGACGCGCCTTGAGATCCTTGAGCGGCGCCGATTCGCCCAGCAGCGCCTGCAACCCCTCGGCATGATCGTGCAGCAGCGAAGCCAGGCGCTCGCCGATACGGCTTGGCGGATACAGGGTAAGCAGGCCACCCACCAAGGCATCGGCCCCGCCGCTGATCGGCGTGGCTTCCAGCAACAGTGCCTGGCCCTGCAAGCTCACCTCGCACATGGGCAGGCGAAAGCCCTTGTCGATCAGGGTCTGCGCCAGCTCGGGTTCGGCGAACAGCCTGGACAACGGTTCACCGGCCGGCTCGCGACCGACGAGGCTGATCAGCGTGGGATTGGCCAGCAGCACATGGCCACCGGGGTCCACCGCCAGCACCGGATCGCTCATCGCCGCGAGCAAGGCTTCCAGCTGCAGGTGCCGGCGCTGGCCGGGGAGAAAGTCTACAAGTTCCACCGCCTGGACCCCGATCACCCGCAGCAAGGCGTCGTGAAGTTCGTCCAGCACGGCCTGTGACAGCGCTGGCGCATCGATATAGACGTTGGGCGGGATCATTTCCACCGCGTCCAGGTTGAGGTTGCGCGCCCCCAGCAGTGCCAGGATATCCTGGGTGATGCCGACGCGGTCGATGAAGGTGACGTGGATGCGCATGACGACTCCCTGGTTGTGCAATGACGACAGGGGGACGGCCCCCTTGTGCCGTCCCCCCGAGTAAAAGCGTGAATGTGGCTATCAGTCCGCGTCGTAGGACAACCGCACGCCCTCCGACTTTTTCTGGCGCATCGATCGATAAGCCAGGCCGAGGATTACGAACCAGACCGGCACGAAGACCAGCGCTTTGCGGGTGTCTTCTTCCAGCGCCAGCAAGGCAAGCATGGCCACGAAGAACACCAGGCAGGCCCAGCTCATGAAGATGCCGCCCGGCATCCGGTATTTCGAGGCGCGATGCAGGTGCTCGCGCTGCTTGCGATACGCCAGGTACGACAGCAGGATCATCGACCAGACGCACATGAACAGGATCGCCGACACCGTGGTGATCAGGGTAAAGGCATCGAGCATATTAGGCACCAGGTAGATCACCAGCGCCCCCGCCGACAGGCAAACACAGGAGAAGATCAGACCATTGGAGGGCACTGCGCGGCTGGACAACGCCTTGAACTTGCCAGGCGCATCGCCATCCACGGCCAGCCCGTAGAGCATGCGGCTGGTGGAAAAGACGCCACTGTTTGCAGAAGAAGCGGCAGAGGTGAGGACTACGAAGTTGATGATCCCGGCAGCCGCCGGCAGACCGGCCAGGACAAACAGCTCGACAAAGGGGCTCTTGTTGGCAACGACATCACGCCACGGCGTAACGGCCATGATCGCGACCAACGCGAACACATAGAAAACAATGATACGCAGCGGAATCGAATTGATCGCCCTTGGCAGGTTGCGCTCAGGGTTCTTGGTTTCTGCGGCCGTGGTACCCACCAGCTCAATCCCGGCAAAGGCAAAGATCGCAATCTGGAAACCGGCGAAGAAGCCCATGGCGCCATGGGGGAACATGCCGCCGTCATTCCACAGGTTGGCCAGCGACGCGACATTGCCAGCAGGCGACTGGTAGGCCGCGACCACCATGTAAAGGCCGGTGCAGACCAGGGCGCAAATGGCCACGATCTTGATCATGGCGAACCAGAACTCCAGTTCACCGAACATCTTGACGGTTAGCAGGTTGAGCGAAAGCAACAGACCAACACAACTGAGTGCCGGCAACCATTGCGGAATATCCGGGAACCAGAACTGTGAATAGGCGGAGATAGCAATAACATCGGCAATGCCGGTCACTATCCAGCAGAACCAATAGGTCCAGCCGGTGAAAAACCCTGCCCAGGGTCCCAGCAGATCAGCGGAGAAATCGATGAACGACTTGTACTTGAGGTTGGACAACAGTAACTCGCCCATTGCCCGCATGACAAAGAACAACATGAAACCGATGACCATGTAGACAAATATGATCGAGGGCCCCGCCAGGCTGATGGTCTTGCCAGAGCCCATGAACAGGCCGGTGCCGATGGCGCCACCGATGGCGATCAACTGAATATGGCGGTTGGAAAGATTACGTTGGAGTTCGTGCGCTTCGCTGTCAGGCGGACCCAGCGTCGAGTTTTTCATTAGGCTTTACCTTGCTAGTTTAATTGTTTTTATAACGTCACAAGTTCAAACAGCTCAGCCAGTGCGGCTGAGTGCCAATGAAAGAGCAAGGTCTATGCCAAGCGAAAAAGCGTTGTTTTATGCAGCGTTGTATTTATCAGGTGTAATGAAGTCACTCCATAAAAAGTCGCTAATCAGGCTGCCCACCGGCACTAAAGCGTCGTAACCCCTGCTCTTGGGCCCACTGTAGCGGTTTCGCTCCAATGGAACGCATTCAGTCCGGAGGGTGTGGGAGCGGGCTTGCCCCGCGATTGCGAGCTGTCAGACAACATCGCATCGCGGGGCAAACCCGCTCCTACCCAACGTCAGGCGCGTACCTTACGCACCGGCGCGCGGCTGCGCTGTTCTTCTTCCCAGCTACCGACCAGGCCGACCGGTATATCGCTCGGCGCCAGCGGCTCACGCCCACGCACCAGGTCCGCGGCCCGCTCGGCGAGCATGATGGTCGGCGCATTGAGGTTGCCGTTGGGCTCGCTGGGGAACACCGAGGAGTCGATCACCCGTAGCCCCTGCAGGCCACGCACGCGCAGTGAGGAGTCGACCACCGCCATGTCGTCCTCGCCCATGCGGCAGGAGCCACAGGGGTGCATGGTGCTTTCCATGTTGGCGCGCACGAAGGCGTCGATCTGCTCGTCGGTCTGCACCTGCGGTCCGGGCGCCAGCTCCTCGCCACGGAAGCGGTCCATGGCCGGCTGGGCGATGATTTCCCGGGTCAGGCGCACACAGCGGCGGAAGCCCTCACGGTCCTCTTCGCTCTCCAGGTAGTTGAAGCGGATTTCCGGATGCTGGTAAGGGTCCGCCGACAGCGCCCGCACATGACCTCGGCTCTTGGGTTTGTTCGGCCCGGTGAGCACCATGAAGCCGTGGCCCTTGAACGGTTTGTCGCCGTCGTAGCGCATGGCCGCCGGCAGGAAGTGGAACTGGATGTCCGGCCAGCGCAACCCCTTGGACGAGCGAATGAAGCCGCCGGCCTCGAAGTGGTTGCTGGCGCCCAGGCCATCCTTGAACAGCAGCCAGCGCAGGCCGATCATCGCCTTGCCCAGCAGGCTCATCTTGCCGTTGAGCGTCACCGGCTCCTTGCAGGCGTACTGGATGTAGATTTCCGAATGGTCCTGAAGGTTTTCGCCCACCCCCGGCAGGTGATGACGCACCTCGATACCGGCCTTTTTCAGTACCGCCTCGGGGCCGATGCCCGAACGCTGCAACAAGTGCGGCGAGCCGATCGGGCCAGACGATACCAGCACCTCGCGGTTGCAATAGACCTTGTGGGTCTGGCCGCCCTCGTCGTACTCCACCCCCACCGCCCGCTTGCCATCGAGGAGGATGCGCCGGGTCATGGCATGGGTGACGACCGTCAGGTTCGGCCGGGTCATGGCCGGGCGCAGATAGGCATTGGCGGTGGACCAGCGCACGCCGTCCTTCACCGTCATGTGCATGGCGCCGAAGCCTTCCTGCATGTAGCCGTTGCAGTCGTCAGTCTTGATGTAGCCCGCCTCGGCGCCGGCTTCCACCCAGGCACCGTACAACGGGTTCTGCATGTTGTTGCCGTTGTTGGTAGACAGCGGCCCGTCACCACCGCGGTAGTCATCGCCACCGAACTTGTAGTTCTCGGCGCGTTTGAAGTACGGCAGGCAATTGCGATAGCTCCAGTTCTTCGCACCCAGGCTTTCCCATTCGTCGAAGTCACAGGCATGGCCACGGATGTAGACCAGGCCGTTGATCGACGATGAGCCGCCGAGCACCTTGCCCCGCGGGCAGTGCAGGCGCCGGCCGTCCAGGTGCGGCTCGGCGACTGTCTCATAGCGCCAGTTGTACTTCTTGGTGTTCATCGGCAACGAGAACGCGCTGGGCATCTGGATCAGCACACTGCGGTCGCTGCCGCCGAACTCCAGGACCAGCACCGAGGTACCGGCATCTTCGGTCAGGCGGTTGGCCAGGACGCAGCCGGCGGAGCCTGCACCGATGATGATGTAGTCATATCGCTTGTTCATTGTTCTAGTCCTGTGCTCGCAGGCCCGTGGCCTCGGTGTTGCGTTCTTTGTTCTTTGGGTAGCTGCCCCAGCCCAGGCGCGCCGCCAGCAGTCGGGTCAGGCCGTAGTGGACCAGCCCGGCCAGCAGGCAGGACGGCAGGGAAGCGGTGGCGAAGGTGAAGAAGTCGGTATGGGCCAGGGTCTGCGGGTTGAACACCACCACGTAGATGGCGAAGCCCGCCACCAGCGCCACCAGCGCGATGGGGTTGAAGCCTTTGCAGAAGCGCAAGGGCGACCCGCTTTGTTCGGCATACAGTTGGCGCAGGTTCACGCGCTGGTGACGCAGGAAGAAGTAATCGGCGATGCCGATGCCGGCCAGCGCACTGTTCAGCGCAGAGGTCCATACCAGAAAGATGAAGAAGCCATCGTAGATACCCGGGAAGCACAGCGCGATGATCACCGGAATCACGCAGAACAGCCCGATCAATATCCCCCAGCGCACGCTGCGCAAGCGCTCCCCGGCCAGTTGGCGCAGGCCGATGACGGCGGTGTAGAGGATGTTGACCATGCCGGTCAGGTTGGCCAGCGCCAGGAAGCTCAACGCCACCACGCCGAAGCCCACGCCACCGGCCAGACGCATCCAGGCGGTAGGGTCGCTGCTGCCCAGGGTGGAGGCGGCGAACAGGCTGACGGTTTCGCCCAGCGCGGCGGCGCCGAAGATGCCCACCAGGTTGGGCCAGAAGGCCGTGCGCTGGTTGCTGCACAAACGCGACAGGTTGCCGATGTATGGCCACCAGGAGAAACCGGCGGCGATATTGATTTCCACGGCAATCATGAAGTTGATGCGCTGATCGGCAAAAGGCGGCTGCAACGGCGGCATGGCTAGCAGTTCGGCGAAGCTGAAGCGCTGGGAAATGAAGTACATCAGCGCCAGCATGATCAGGATCAGGCTGGGCGCGATCACCGCACTCAACCGCCGGATCATGTCCGGCCCGCGCATGGCCACCAGCGCCGCGAGGACGATGGCCAGCAAGGCGCCCGCCGTCACCAGCCAGCCGTCGCCGTCGGGTTGGCTGTGCTGCACCAGGGTTTCCAGGTTGTCCAGCGCCCGCCCGCACATCAGCCCCAGCACCGCCAGCCAGCCCATGGTCAGCACCACCACCGACAGCACATAGACCAGGCGGCTGCCGTTGAGGCCGAACATGCTGCGCAGGTAAGTGAATTGCTCAACACCGTACTTGCCGCACGGCAGGCAAGTAGACGACGCAGCGAGAATCACGCCGATGATGTTGCCGATGACGATCGCGGCGATACCTTGCAAGGGCCCGACGAACAACGCAGTGGCACCGCCGATCAGGAACACCCAGGTGGCTACAGCCAACGCCGAGTTGGCATAGGCAAAGCCCCAGAAGCCCCACACCCGCTCGTTGGGCAGCAACGGGGTATCGCCCCGTTCAGCGCCCAGGCGAAATTCCTGCTCTCTGGACTGGCTCATGGATGACCTCCCAGGAAGTAAGCCCCGGCAACCATCACCAACGTCAGCAGGGTCAGCGCGACAAAATCGCCAGCGCTCAATGCGCCGGGCCAGTCCGCCCTGCTCTCCAGCTCTTCATAGGCGCGTATGCGCCTGTCCA
This sequence comes from Pseudomonas sp., assembly GCF_050739775.1. Classification (GTDB taxonomy): domain Bacteria; phylum Pseudomonadota; class Gammaproteobacteria; order Pseudomonadales; family Pseudomonadaceae; genus Aquipseudomonas. The sequence continues at coordinate 52,604 of NZ_JBOICA010000029.1, read as the reverse complement.
GGTCTTGTGCACGCTCTACATCCACTTGGCTGTTCATGGGCATCACCTCGATAGGTTCTTGTTCTTGAAATACGATGCATGTGAAACCCGCGCCGCCCGCCAACCGTCAGCGACGCAGGTTTGCCCTGTTCCTCAGGGCAAGGTGATCCAGACCGCCTTGGTCTCCAGCAAAAACTCCAGTTGTTCGGCACCCATGTCCTTGCCATAACCCGACTGCTTGTAGCCACCGAACGGCATGGACGGGTCCAGGGTGCTGTGGGCGTTGACGTAGACGGTGCCGGCGCGCAGGCGCGGAATCAGCCCGTGGACCTTGCCCAGGTCATTGGAGTAGATCGCCGCCGCCAGGCCGAATGCCGAGTCGTTGGCCAGGGCCAGCGCCTGCTCCTGGGTGTCGAAGGGCATGGTCACCAGCACCGGGCCGAAAATCTCCTCGCGCACGATGCGCATGTCGTTGTTGCAGTCAGCGAAGATCGTTGGCTGCACGAAGAAGCCCGGGCCCTCGACCGGCTCGCCGCCGAAATACACCTGTGCCCCTTCGGCCTTGCCCAGAGCGATGTACTCCAGTACACGCTGCTGTTGCTGGCGCGACACCATGGGGCTGATGAAACAGTCCGGATCCAGGCCCGGGGCGATCTTCAAGGTTGCGGTGTACCTGGCCAGCGCCGCAAGGAACTCGGGATAGATACTGCGCTCGACATAGGCACGGGTACCGGCATCGCAGACCTGCCCCGAGTTGAAGAACACACCGTTGGCGACCGCCTCGGCCGCCGCCTCGATATCGGCGTCGGCGAACACGATCACCGGCGACTTGCCGCCCAGCTCGAGGGTCAGGCGCTTCATCTGGTCCATCGCCGCCTTGCCCACCGAACAACCCACCGGCGTGGAACCGGTGAAGCTCAGCTTGTCGATGCCCGGGTGGCTGGACATCGCCGTGCCCACCACGCTACCGCGCCCGGTGACGATGTTCAGCACGCCGTCAGGGATGCCCGACTCCTGCACCAGCTCGGCAAAGCGCAGGGCAGACAGCGAGGTCAGCTCCGCTGGCTTGACCACCACGGTGCAGCCGGTCGCCAGTGCCGCGCCGAGCTTCCAGGCCATGGTCTGCAGCGGGAAGTTCCAGGGCACGATGGCCCCCACCACACCCACCGCTTCCTTGCGGGTGTAGGCCAGGTAGTTGCCCGGCAGCGAAGGCTCGACGGTGCGGCCGTGGATCTTGCTGGCCCAGCCGGCGAAATAGCGCAACGTATCGACGCTGCCCTGGATATCCACGGCGCGGGCCTGGGCGACCGACTTGCCCATGTCGATGGACTCGATCTGCGCCAGCTCGTCGGCATTGGCTTCGATCAGGTCGGCCAGGCGATGGATCAGGCGCTCGCGCTCCAGAGGCTTGAGCTGGCTCCAGGGACCTCCATCGAACTGTGCACGAGCGGCTCGTACTGCACGGTCCAGGTCTTCAGCGGTGCCCATCGGAATACGCGTCAGCACGCCTTCGGTGGAAGGCTCGATGACCTCGGCGCTGGCACCGTCACTGGCCTCCAGCCACGCGCCACCGATAAGCATGCGCTGGGACTTGGAGAGAAAACGCTGGGTGGCCTCGGAAACGCCGAAGGCCTGCAGGTAGGCTTTTACCTTGTTGTCCACTGTGGAGTCTCCGGATCAGCGGGCGTTGGCGCGCGCGTGGAAGATGAAACCGATGCTGTTCATCAGCAGTTGCGCGGCGAGGATCGAGGTAACGCCTGCCGGGTCGTAGGCCGGGGCCACTTCCACCAGGTCCATACCGACGATCCGGCCCTGGCTGCGCCGGGCCAGCGCCTGGATGATCTCCAGCACTTCGTAGTACAAGAATCCGCCATGGCTCGGTGTACCGGTGCCCGGGGCGATGGACGGGTCGAAACCGTCGATGTCGATGGTGATGTAGTAGTCGCTACCCTCAGGGATCTTCGCCAGCACGCCCTCGCAGCCCAGGCGGCGCACGTCGCGTACCGAGAGGATCTGCGAGCCGGCCTCGCGGGCGGCATCGTAGTCGTCGCGGTTGGAGGAGGACACGTTGCGGATGCCCATCTGGGTCATGCCGACGATGTGGTCCAGCTCCGAGGCGCGACGCAGCGGGCTGCCGTGGCCGTAGCGCACGCCATGGCGCTCGTCGACGAAGTCCAGGTGGGCGTCGAAATGCACGATATGGATCGGCCCGCGACCTTCGAAGGCCTTGATCACCGGCGCATGGATCGAGTGGTCACCGCCCAGTACCACCGGCATGGCGCCCGCCGCGAGGATCTGGCGCACGGCCGCCTCGATGTTGGCGTTGCTGGTGGCCATGTCGGTGTGGACGATATCGGCATCGCCGACATCGACCATGCGCAGCTGGTCATCGGTCAGGTAAGTGGCGTCATCCTCGAAGTCGTAGGCGCCGGCGTGGCCGAAGGAGAACAGGGTCGATGCCTCGCGAATGCCGCGCGGCCCGAAGCGCGCACCAGAGCGCCATTGGGTGCCCATGTCATTGGGCGCGCCGAGGATCGCCACATCGGCGTCGATGGCCGCCCAGTCGGTGCAGATGGGCGACTTGGCGAAGGTGCAATGCCCCACGAAAGGCAGGTTCAGGCGGCCGGATTCATAACCGTGCTTTGCCATGTTCAGGTTTCTCCACTTATTGTTCTGGTCAGGAGACGGGGCGACTGCTCGACCACCGTTGCAGCCACTATGGCGGCAGGCCGTACATGGAAAAATGCGCAAGTGCAGATGCATACATCGCAGGATCCGAAGTATCCACCTGAGTGTCAGTTACCAATGAAAAACCGCCACCGCCGCCGAGGGCATTTCCCAACGCCAGGCATTGCAGTGATCACACGCGCATGGTTAGCTTGGAAAAAAAAACAATGCCCGGACGTTCATATCAGCCTTGGCGATGTGACGCCCGGCCGGGAGGCCACGGTGATCCAGCTCCACGATGTCGATCTGAAGCTCCTCAGAGTATTCACCACCATCGTCCGGTGCGGTGGCTTTTCCGCAGCGCAAGCCGCACTGAACGCGGGTCAGTCGACCATCAGCGAACAGATGACTCACCTGGAAACCCGCCTCGGGGTCAAGCTCTGCCAGCGCGGGCGCAGCGGTTTTCGCCTTACCGAGCAAGGCGTGGCCATCCATGAGGCCACCCTGCGCCTGCTCAGCGCCGTGGAGAGCTTCTGCATGGACGCCGACGTGCTCAAGCAGCACATCAGTGGCAAGCTCAACCTCGGCATCATCGACTCCACCCTGACCGACTCCGGTTCGCCGCTGCCGCGCACCACCCAGCGTTTTGTCTCGCGCGGGCATGACGCCCACCTGCATATCTACATCGGCGCCCCGGCGGAACTGGAAGAGCGCGTGCTGGACGGTCGACTGCACCTGGCCATCGGCCACTTTCCCCTGCACGTACCGGGGCTGTCCTACCTGCCCCTCTACGACGAGGCTCTGGGGCTCTACTGTGGCCGCCGCCATCCGCTGTACGCCAGCAAGGCGGCGAACGGTCGCCTGCTCGATGAAGTCCGCGACTGCCATATTGTCGTGCGCGGCTACATGCACCAGTACGACCTGGAGCAACTGGGCATCACCAAAGCCGCCGCTACCGTAGAGAACATCGAGGCGGCGGCGATCCTGATCATTTCCGGCGCCTACATCGGCTTCCTGCCCGTGCACTTCGCCGAGCAGTGGGTCAAGACCAGAGAAATGCGCCGCCTGGGCGCCAGCACACTGGACCTGACCTCACCTTTCAATGTCATCACCCGACGTGGTGTATCGCCACCACCGATCCTGCAGGCTTTCCTCGAAGACCTGAACGCCTGTACGCACCAGCCCGGGCTCGTCTGAACGAGGTCGAAGCACGCTCGGCAACGGCAGCGTTGTTGCGTCGCTCGATGCAAGCAGGCCAATCGGCGGTAGAGTGATCGACAGCGATTGTTCTGGGCCGCCGATGCGCCCCAATCAACTACCGTCGTTCGCGTTTTCAGCGCTTCGTGACAGGCAGAATTCGGTCAGAACCGGCCGGTGGTCGTTGCCTTTCGCTCGTCGCTGGCGTGTGGCTAAGCTTAATAAATCGGGGCGAATTGAAACCTGGATGATAGCGGCCATCAGTGGACCTGGATTGGCATCAAGACGCTGCTCCCGAGGGAGACGAACATGTACGCGGTTATAAGAACCTACCTGGGTGCTGGAGCAAAGCAGCTTTTCGAGCTGTTAGAAGAGCGCAAAACCGACGTCGAAGCGACCCTGCGGACAGTGCCTGGCCTCGTAAGCTACACACTGCTCAATACCGGTGATGGTGGTACGGCGGTGACTGTTTGCACGGACAAGGCCGGCAGCGATGCGAGCTTGAAAGTCGCACGTGACTGGATTCAGAAAAATGCATCACATATCCACGCGGACCCGCCGATCGTGACGGAAGGTCCGGTCATTGTGCAGATCAAATAGCGCGCCCTTGCGATTGATCTCACGACACTATCGCTGTCGCAGACTCACCTGATTCGCGTCTGTGGGTTTGTCCCGCAACGGTGCCTCGCTGGAGCAACTGGCAATCGCGGGACAAGCCTGCCCCCTCACAGACTCTCGCTGCACCGCCCGCTTCGGCTTGATAGCTGCCTGCCGGGAAGGTCTGCTACCGGGCAGAAACAGCCATTCACGTTTCGTCGGAAAAGTGTCTCTGAGCCAAATTCGGAGGGACAATCGAGTGCGTTCTTCACATCTCGATCATGTATGCCCTCAGGGCGTGGTCAGGGGAAACCATGAGCAAACGCGACAAGCGTGGCAATCCTGTTTCCTGTGGCTCGCAGGAGGCAATCGATGCTCTGGATAGCGCTTGCGACTTGCTGCATGCCTACCAGGCCGATCCTCTGGCTGCGGCTGACAAAATTATCGCGGAGCACCCGGATTTTGCGCTGGCCTATGCCTTTCGTGCTGGCGCGATTGCGACTGCGACCGACAAAGCGTTTGAGTCAGAGCTGTTCAAGAGCTTGGACGCGGCAGAGCGCTTGGCACCGAAAGCGAATGATCGCGAGCGGCAGCATATCCATGCAGTACGCGCTTGGTTCGACGGCGACTGGGAGCGGGCAATCGAAATCTGGGGGCGTGTTTCGATCGAGCACCCCCGCGATCTGCTGGCACTGCAATACGCCCATCTGGGCGACTTCTATCTAGGTTACTCGCACATGCTCCGTGATCGTGTGGCTCGTGTGATGCCGCGCTGGGATAACGAGATTCCTGGCTTTGGCTTTGTGAAAGGGATGTATGCCTTTGGCCTGGAAGAGGCAGGGGATTACCGGCAGGCCGAAGAGCAGGGCCGCGAGGCTGTTGCCTTGAACCCGCAGGATGGTTGGGCAGTGCATGCCGTCACTCATGTCATGGAAATGCAGGGCCGTAGCGAAGAAGGGGCTAAGTACCTTTCATCCAGCGCCAGTGCCTGGGCTCCCAACAGCATGTTTGCCTTCCATTTGTGGTGGCACCAAGCACTATTCCTCCTTGAGGCTAATGACGTGGCTGGCGCGCTTCGTCTCTTTGATGAGGACATCTCAGCGGGTGGATTTGGTCAAGCGCTTGAGCTACTTGATGGATCAGCGCTGCTCTGGAGACTCTCCCTGCTTGGTCATGACGTTGGAGATCGATGGAAAGGACTGGCCAGAAAATGGGAGTCCCGTTGTGAAGACGGCTTCTACGCTTTTAACGACGTGAACGCGATGATGTCATTCGTGGGTTCTGGAAACAGTCGCGCACAAGCTCAGCAGTTGGATGCCCTGAAGCGGGCCGCTGCTGGCAGTGGTACCAACGCCATGATGAGTAGAGAGATTGGTGTGCCCGCGTGCGAAGGGTTGGTGGCGTTTGGTCGTGGGGATTACGCCCAGGCTATTGCGTCGTTGATGCCGCTACGCGCCAAAGCTAACCGCTTCGGCGGTAGTCACGCGCAGCGTGATGTCTTCTCATTGACGCTGACCGAAGCAGCTATTCGTCTTGGCAACCGCGCACTTGCCGAAGCACTGGTTGCCGAGCGCCTTGCGTTAAAGCCTGAGAGCCCGATCAACCACGCCTGGAAAATGCGCGCTGATCAATTACAGTCTCTGCATGCGCGATAGCAGGAAGTCAGTCATCCGCGCACTGCGAAGGCGCGTTCGATCTCGTTTGCGACGAGGGTTTCGATTGAGGCATTACACTGAAAGCCAGCAAAGGCCATACTGGATCGTGTCAGGATTCCCGATCGGGATCACTCGAGTATGGCGTGCAGTCGGGGACAAATGTCGGGGCAACTCCGATAGTTTTCGGCCTATGACCATTGATCTAGAGCCAAATTAGAATGTTTTTTGGGATCAGCGCCATACCCACCGGCTGATGCGTCATTCGCGCAGCAGGTCAATGTTCTGGTTGATGCGGCCTTGGATCATGTACAGGGTGTCCCGGGTGATCAGTTGCGGGAACAGGTTATCGGCAATGGCCGCAAACTGGCTGGCCACTGTGCAAATATTATCAATGATGACTCCGGCAATGTCCTCTGCGACTTCAGCTTCGCCTGCAAGGCGGAGCATTGCCTCACGCTTGATCGCCATGGCCTCACCCATCACATCCATCTGGTGGTACCCACCCGGTCCTTCGCAGAAGGTCACGTCGTAGGCCGGCGCCAGCTTCCATTCGCCAGTTGACGACATGATGTAGGCGAAGTTCTTGGGGTGGTCGTCTCGGTTGTTGAACGCGACATTGAAGACGGCACGCTCAAAGGCGAGCGCTTTCTCTCGCACATCGTTGGTGCACATCTGGGTCGCACGCAAGAAGTTGACGTAGTCCAAGACCCCCGGAACCTTGTAGTCGCCGCCGGTAAAAGCGGCGAGACTTTGCATGGGTACGCGCTGACCGTCTTGGCGGTCAAAGCGCTTACTCGCGAAGGCAGCCAGCCCATTGGGCAGACTGAAATACTGCGTGTCCGGGGTCTGGATACCACACATGCGCAAGCACTCGGCGTAGACCATTTCGATAGCGCACACCTCGGCATTCTCTTCTTTGGCCGGGAACTTGATCAGCCAGGTTTCGAAACCCGGCGTGACGGCGGTGGTATAGGTTCCGGTTTGAGGGTTGCGATAGACCAAGGCTTTTGGCCTGGCACCTTGAGGCGAGCCCCCCACCAGCAGCAACGTTTGCAGGAACTCCTCACCTTCCCCATGGAGTACTTCTTGTACCTCGGCCGCGAGCAAATCGAGGGGGATATCCACGCCCGGCTCCTGCCCCTCAGGTGCTACGGGCTCGAATGACATTGCTCCCATGGCATTGTTGCCGATGTAAGCCAGCCGCTCCAGAGCCCCAATACGCGCTGTATTGAGGCGGCGACTCCTGAACAAACGGTCCATCAGCAACATGCCCCAGCCGTCAGGCAACGAGTCATAAACAGGACCTGGCAGGCCCAACTGGTGGGACGGGAAGTCTCTGCGTAACTTAGCCCCCTCCAACGGAAGCCTGAAGGATGAAAGCTCCAAGCCTTTGAGCTTCGCCTCATCGCTGTACTCAAATACAATTTGTGGACGTCCAGTGAGGACGGTCGTAGACATCAGCGTGCCCCACAGCCAACGCTCACCCCAGCCATCGTAATAGACGTCAACCTGCTCAAGCATTGTCAGGCTTCCTCTTATTGGTACGAATGCGGCGAGCACAGTTTTCGTAGCGGCGAATGTCTTCAAGGCTGTCCAATTTTGGCAAGAACAGTCCTTCGAGCTCTTTGGTTCGGCCCAGCACCATCGCCACGCGGACCACATTCTCGAACCCCACATTGCGCCCAGCTTCCAGGTTGGACACGGTGTTGGTACCAATACCGGCGCGACCGGCCAAATCAGCTTGTGTCATCTGCAGAGCCAACCGCTCTGTGCGCAGTCGCTCGCAGAGTCGCTTGACGACCTCACTTGGCTTACTGAAGCTTAAATCCAACATATTGTGACTTCCTGTAGCAGACCCCCCACTTAACACCCAAAATTATAGAATTAACCGCAATTCCGTTCAAGATACTTAATTCCAAGATTGTGTGGCTTATGTAGGCATTTTGTACATTAGCCCCAATTTACTGGGGTTACTGCCAAATCTATCTTGAAGCGCGAGCCCTGGTTCTCAAGCCGGAACCATGGGGTATCGGTTAGCGCCTTTTTCGAGCTCATCCCCGTGGGTACAGAGGGCGCGAACTGCACGGCTCGCGCAGGTGCGCGACAGCCTGGAGAACACGCTGCAGGACAGCTTCGACGAGCTCGACGACAACCTCTGGGTGGTTCGGCTCCATGCCCATGATGACACGGCCTGGGACAGCTATCTGGACACCCTGCACGGGTACATCCAGCCGCGTGCGCAAGGCTCACCGCCACTCCCACAGCACCAGCTGCTTTGCGAGCAAGCAGCCGTTCGCTATGCAAATGATTACGCGCCGGACTTTCCACATTTCCTGGAAAAAATACCCACGCACAGTGTCTGAGCCGCTAGGTGTGCGCGGGGACCCGGCTTCCCCGCGCCCAAGGCTTACATGTCGTAGCGCAGAACCAGCCCCACCGTGCGCGGGGCGCCGACATCGATGATGTCGCCACTGCGGTTGTTGGTGATGTATTCCTTGTCAAAGACATTTTTCACGAAGCCGGACACGGCGACATTCTTGGTGATTTTGTACTCGGTGTTGAAGTTGACCAGCACATAGTTGTCGCTCTTGCGCTCACCGGTGACCTGGCCGTCGGCGTCAAACTCGTATTCTGACGGGCTGGCGCTTTGGTAAGTGACGTCGGTATTGAAGATCAGGCGCTCGTCGAAACGATAGGTACCGCCGACTGACACCTTGTACTTAGGCGAATAGAGGAACGATTCGCCGCTCATGTCCCGGCCATCACCCGTGACGAAGTCCTTGTACTTGCCATCGGTGATGGCGCCACCGGCGTTCAGCGTCAGCTGTTCGCTGATGTCTTTTTCAACGAAGACTTCCAGACCCTTGATATCACTGCGACCGGCGTTGAAGACATGGACGAACTGGGTGTTTTGATCAAGCACGCTGACCTGTTGATCTTTCCAGTCGGTGTAGTACAGGTTGGCACGGGTTCGCAGGGTCTTGTCGAAGAACAAACCGCGGTACGACAGTTCGTAGTTGGTGGTGTACTCCGGATCGTATGACTCGTGACCGCCGCCGGCCCGGACGTTGACGCCACCGCCGCGATAACCTTTCTGCACCATGAAGCCAAGGTACTGATCCGCGGCCAGCTCGTAGTCGATGCCCAGCTTCGGCAGCACGGCGTCAAACGACTTGCTGACCTTGCCAGGGCTGGAGAAATCGTCCTGATCAATGTCGGTGTCGTTCGTTTCATGGTCGTAACGCAGACCGGTAATCAATGTCCAGCGTGGTGCAAACGTCCAGTTGATTTCGCCGAACAGCGCCTTGTTTTCAATCCTGGTGTCACCCTTGGCCGTGCCGAACAGTTCGCCATCGAACAACAACCTGTCATGAAAGTTGTTGGTATTGTGGCCATAGTAAGCACCAACGAAGCTCTTCACCGTGTCCGCGTTGTAGTTAAGACGCAGTTCCTGGCTGAACAGATCACCGTCCTGCTTGCGTAGAATGACCTGGTCGTCCACGGCCGTCTGGTCGAAGTCCAATCGGGCGCTGTAATCCGAACGGGTATTGGCGGTAAGGCTGGTCAGGGACCAGTCATCATTCAGGCGATAATCGACCTTGGCGCTAACGGTGTCCTGTTTGAGGTTGTCGAACGCCTTGGTGTTGGACGACATCTTGTAATAACGGACCTTGCCGTTTTCACGCATGACCGAGTTGTCGCCCTGACGGTGCTCACCATGGGCGTAAGTCAGCAAGACTTCGAGATCTTCGTTAGGCAAAACCAGCAGCTTGCCACGGGCATTGGTGGTTCGATTGGGGTTGGCGTCGTCATTGAGTGCGACGTTGCGGATGTAACCGTCACCTTCCTGGTAATCGACAGCGAGACGCCCCGCTATCTTGTCGTCGACGATCGAACCACCGCCAGCAACCGCTGCACCGTACTGCCCTTCGTTGCCGACATTGGTTTGCGCCGAGAAGGTGGGTTGAAACGTCGGGTTCCTGGTCTGGATGACCACTGCACCGGCCAGGGAGTTTGGGCCCTGAGTGGTGGACTGTGGGCCAAGGAACACTTCGACCTGCTCGGCATCCCACAGCGGCATCGGGCTGAACGTCAATGCGCGGTTCGGCTGCACGGCACCGTCGATGAATTGGTTCGCTATCCGTACCGCCAATCAGCGCGACACAAATGAGTAGCTATGCTTGGTCTGTCGCCAGATGCTGGTAGCAACGTCGTGAAAGGAGGCGTTTGAGATGCAACTTATCACGTTGAAAATCGATAAGCCGGATGTGACGAACTTCATTTTGGGTCAGACGCACTTCATCAAGTCCGTCGAGGACATCCACGAAGCGTTGGTAAATACCGTGCCAGGCATCCAGTTTGGCGTGGCCTTTTGTGAAGCCTCTGGCAAATGCCTGGTGCGATGGTCTGGCACCGATACCTCAATGATTGAGCTTGCACAGAAGAATGCGAAAGCCATCGCCGCAGGCCATAGCTTCATCATTTTCCTAGGCGACGGTTTCTACCCGCTGAACGTGTTAAACACCATCAAAATGGTTCCAGAGGTATGCCGTATTTTTTGTGCAACAGCCAATCCAACTGAAGTGATTCTTGCTGAGACGGAACAAGGGCGAGCAATCCTGGGCGTCGTGGATGGCTTCTGTGCCAATGATATTGAAGGCGACGAAGACATCCTGTGGCGCAAGAGCTTGTTGCGCCAGATTGGCTACAAGCAGTGAATTGCAGTTGATGATGCCCAACGCCGAAGCACGGAGCAATCGATAGCGCAAACCCTGAACCGGGGCTCAAGCCAGCAGCTCGATAATCCACCGGGCCTGCCGGGCGATGTCCTGTACCTTCTCCTCGGGCACGGCCTGCCGCGCCCGGGCGAAGTTGGCCAGGGTCTGCTGCTTCTGGCGCAGGATGCTCTGCCACTTGGCCAGGAACGCCGGGCTGCGGGCCTGCATCTGCAGCGGGCCGAAGTACAGCTCCTCGGCGGTGTACATCACCGGACCTGCGCGCTCGGCGACGATGATTTCGTAGTCGAAGCGGTTTTCCCGCAGCACTTCCTCGCAGAGAATGCGGTAACCATTTTCCATCAACCATTGGCGCAGTGGCTGCTCGCCGCCGTTGGGCTGCAGGATCAGGCGCTCCTGGCCGCTCAAACGTACCTTGCCAGTGTCGAGAATGTCGCGGATCGTCTCGCCGCCCATGCCGCAGATACTGATCGCCGTGATCCCGTCTACCGGCTCGATCGCCGCCAGGCCATTGGCCAGGCGCACGCTGATCCGCTGCTCCAGGCTGTTCTCGTGCACAGTGCGTTCGGCCGAGTAAAACGGCGTCAATGCCACTTCGCCGGCCACCGCCGCCGCGATGGCGCCACGGCGCATCAACGCCACCGGCAGGTAGCCGTGATCCGAGCCGATATCGGCCAGGCGCGCACCTGCCGGCACATGCGCCGCCACGCGCTCCAGGCGCATGGACAATGTCTGTTCGTTCAACTGCAGCCCCTTTTCACCACGAGCATCCGGCACCTTTGGCCGGGTCGGGGCGCGATTTTGTCGGGCAACGCCGTGCATTTCAACTTTATGCGACCAGGGTCATGGCTCGACCTGTAGGAGCGGCTCTTTACTCGCCAGCAGACGACACCTCTGCGAGGTAGCCCATGTACCCCTGCGAGAAGTCCAGGTACGCCCGCACAATGGCAGACGGATGCCGATGTGATGGATAAAGCAAATTGATTTGCTGTTCCGGCAGTGGATGCTCGGGAAGTAGCGCAAGTAACTTCCCTTCGCGGATGGCACTCGCCGCTAAAAATGGCGGCAGCTCCGTTACCACATCACCGCCCAACGCCCGGCTGCGCAGATGCGCATAGTCGTTGGTGGACAGCATCGCCTCAGGTTTGAATACCACCCCGCCCAACTGCCATATCGCATTGCCCCCCTGGCTCCAGACCGCACATGGATAACCGTGTAGGGCCTCGACGCTATTGAGTGCACCTAGCCGCTCGATTAATGTCGGACTGGCCACGAGAATGTGACGATAGGTCAGCATGCGACGGGCAACCATGGTCTCGTGCGCAATCATGCCTACGCGCAACGCCACATCGACACCATCTTCGATGAGATCGATGCGGCGCTCGGTGGTGTAGACGCTGATTTGGATCTGCGGATAGTGGCGCTGGAAAGCCGACAGTACGTCCCACCACGGTTCAAACGACGGCGGCAATGACAGCCGCAAGCGTCCTTTCAAATGCGCCTGGTCACTGATCACGGCCTGTTCGCCTTCAATCAAAGCCTCAATGCCTCGGCTGGCGTGTTCGTACAATCGCGTCCCCGAATCAGTGAGTTTGGTACCACGCACAGAGCGTTCGAGCAGTTGCACCTTCAACTGCTGTTCAAGCTCGCGAATGCGTCGGCTCAAGGTAGGCAGCGGAATCTCCAGGCGCTCGGCCGCAGCCGATAGGCTGCCGGTCTGCGCCACGCTGACCACCCAAGCTGCCGTGAGGTCCGACATGAATAAGGTCCAGTCTTACCTGATGGCCGCGGCCAGAACGTTGATGGCGCTGTTCCTCAAGAACCTCGCAATGGCTGGTTGATTTGTGCTGTTGGCAGTCGCGGGATCCGGCGCCTTCAGTCTCGACGCTCGTAGGGGTTCCAGTCTGACTCAGCTGTCATAAGGCGAAATAGAAAGCGGTCTGAGTAAGCACTATGTGTAAAAAGATTTGTCCGCTTTGGGTTGTGGATTGAACCGGTCACTTGAATAAAACGTTCACATTGATGCGCTTGATCTGGACGTCGGCCACCAGAGAGTTGACCCGCTTCGACCTCAAAATATCTATCACACCAGTAAAGGCCAACCTGAAAAACCTATGCCCCCCCTTCAACCAAGTTTCGGTAGAACGCCAGAAGATCCTCTCGAGTTGATAACGCCAAACGTTCGGGTGCCTTGCAGCGAAGCGTTGAAGAACGCAAACCAAACTGGATAACGATCACGTCTCGCTCCTGCCCGCTACGGTTGGGTGATCCGCCATGCAGCGTGGCTGAGTGAAGTACCAGGCAGCCGCCCGGTGGTACTTCGGGACATAGTGCGCAATCGGTAGCCGCGTCGGCTTCGAGGTGAGAACTGGGTACAACTGCGGTGCCGCCATTTTCGCCTGACATGAACTGAAGCGGGATCAGTAAACGCACAGTACGTCCATCTTGACTGGCGAAGTAGGTGTTTTCCGCGTCTCGATGCCAGCCTATGGCAGGACCTACTTCGCTTGGTTTGCGGGTGAGATTGCTGAAGTGAAACAACAGATCAGACGGAGCACAGCCGAATAGCTCGGCTACGCAGTTCCAGATGGACTGCTGGGAGAATAACCGTGCAAAACGGGGTTCCAGGGCGATGAGATCACCAATGATGAAAGGTTCATGCCTCCACTGTTCGAGGTTGATTCCTGGGTTGCGCTGCGGATGGCGCCGACCCGCATCGCCGATGTTCACACCGACAGACAAAACCGCCTCTTCGCCCCGCCGATAGCGGTCTATCAGCCCGTTGGCGAGCTCACGAGCGAACGCTAGCTCGTCGTCACAAACAACCGCCGGGATCACCGCATAGCCTTGGGAGGCAAATGACATTGTCCTTGTGTTCAAACCAAACTCCGTCAGATGATCAGTTTCTCAACTGACGTGAGGCTAAACTTGGAGGCAGGCGAAGTCTATCTGTGAACGCACAAGCGGGAGACTCAGCATGGACCGATTCACCGGCGGTTGCCTTTGCGGCAATGTAAGAATTGTGGCCTCGGGACGCCCCTACCGGGTCGGCCTTTGTCACTGCCTGGACTGTCGCAAGCATCATGGCGCGCTGTTCAACGCGTCTGCGGTATTTCCTCAGGATGCAGTGACGATCGAGGGCGAGACACACGACTACGCCGGGCGCTTTTTCTGCCCCCGCTGCGGCTCGTCGGTTTTCGCCCGCAGCGCTGACGAAATCGAAGTGCACCTGGGATCCCTGGATGCCCCCGACCAACTGATACCTACCTACGAAAGCTGGATAGTGCGGCGCGAGTCCTGGTTGCCGGCGTTTGCGCTCAGCAGACGATACGAACACGATCATGATCCCAGCGATCGCTTTGAGGAGTAGACCCCCTCCTCGACCTGCCCGTCCAAGAGCGCAGTGGCCTTGGTCATGAGGCGCTCCAGGTCAAGGCAAACAGCGTTTCGCCAGGCACTTCAAAACGGATACTGCCGTTGCGGCAATCGATCGCGGCGTCGCGGCTTCGGCTGTCGGGGCCAAACAGGGTGAGCGACGGACAGACGCTGCCTGCGCCCTGCAGGCTGATCTGCTGCAAACGCTCGCCTTTGTTCACGCCCAGCACACTGCGTTGGCGGTCGCGGGCCATGGCCAGGGCATCGACTTCGAACGCGCTGTTGTCCAGACGCTGTACCTGATCGAGCCAGTGCGCCTGCATGAACTGCTGTGCAAGGCCTACAGGCTTCAACTCGAAGCGGTTGGGACCTGGCAGGCGAATCATGCCTTTGAGGTGGTCGGGGTCGTCGGCGGCTTGAAACCAGTTGATCATATCAAGCAGGCCATCCTGGGCAGAGCTGATGGCGACCGAAGCCCACCACAAGGAAGCAAAATGCGTTTCCTGTTCGTAGGGGCTCACGCTGGAACCACTGGAGATATTGGTCTGGTCCAGTAACAGTGCCTTGCGCGGCCGACCATTTGCCTGCCGACCGACCACATCGGCCGCTTGACGCACACTGTCACGGTAAACACGGGTGGCCAGCAAGTCGCGGATCATCCATTCGTGCCAGGCCAGGGCGTCGATCTGCGGTGCCGATTCTTTGAGCATGCGCCGGGCCCAATCGATGCCCCGGCGCTGGTCACCCTGTGGAATGAACGGTCCGTTGACCAGGCGCGAACTCGCCGGCATGGCGATACGCACGCCGGCTTCGCGGGCGCCTGGGTATGCGCGCACCTGGCGCTCCATGGCATCGAAGAAGCGCTTGTAGGTGGCGTAGTCGCGGTAGTTGTAATTGGGCTCGTCGGCAAACGACAGGTAGTGCGTGCCTTTGCCTCCCAGGGCCACCGTTGCCGCAAGCCAAGCATCCAGGCCGGCGATGCTCTGGGCATTGACCTCCAGGTCGGCCTTGCGCTGCGAGGCACCGAGCAAGGTGATGTTCATATCAATGCCGGCGCGCTCCTCATAGAAACGCCGGAAGGCATCTTCGTAGTGGGGGCGGCCGGCCATAATGTCGACGTTGCTGTAGAAACCGGCCGCGCGTGGCTTGAGCGCATCGAGGATGGCATGGCTTGCCGGCGGCGGCAGCAGGTAGGGCATGGCAATGCCCAGGCGCGGCGTGGGCCCCAGGATCTGGGCATGCAGGTTGAGTTCGGTACGCCCGCTCTCCTGGCGCAACGGCTGCAGGTGCTGCGGGCGTTGGGCAAACAGGTTGGCCGTGCCGTCCAGCCAGAAAGCCGCCTTGCCGCTGCCTTGCAGGCGCAGGCGCCAGGTCTGGTCGGTGTTGGCAACAGGCAGGGCAATCTGGTCGAACTTTGGGTAGTCCTTGGTCGGTTTGAGCCTCAGTGCGACCCTGGTGCGATCGCCCAGGCGCTCGGCCTGCAAGGCATTGACACCACCGAAATACTTGCCCGCCAAGATCGCGTGCTCACCGGCGCGGACCTTGAAATAAAGCTCGACATCATTCGTGGTTTCGACGCTGAAATGCACTTTGGCCGGAGCGAACAACGCGACAGTGTTGTCGTCGTGCTCGAAGCGATAGCGCCTGAAACTGTAGCCCGGCACCTCCATGCGGTAACTCGCGGCGCTGGCGGGTAATGGCCAGGTTTGTCGGCCGTGACCTTCGCTGGAGGGGATGAAGCGCTCGCCGTGCAATTGTCCCCGGCCGTCGAGCAAGTAGATGCGTTCTTCATTGGCGCTGGTTTGCCAGGCCGGTACCCAACTGACGCGCAACGTGTCATCGCGACCCGGCTGCAGGTACAGGCTGCCGTCGCGAATGTCGCCCCAGCGCATGGGTGCTGCATGGGCCAGGCTGCTGAACACGAGCATCATTAGCAAAAACGTTGGTTTCATACGTTCCTTCGCGTTGGTATCCGGCGTAGCGACGCCAGGCGCGTGCTTCATCAGGTTCAGGACAAGTGTAAAGGTGTTGAGACGGCTACAACGGGTATAGATCAGTAATGGCACATTGCGCCAATAGACTGTCATCGCGGACGGCGCATGCCCGAAAGCTGACGCCTTGGCTTATTGCCTGCTTGCGCTCTAGGACAATGGATGTGATGAAAAACATGCGCCGGAAAAATATTAACGAGGCGATGGACGGTATATACCTTTTTCGACTTGTTTTTCTAATACCGAGTCGTGTCGCTGCTAACCATTGGCTTTTATCGCCAGCGCTTCATTTAAGCATTATTTGGCGGGATTACGGCGTCAATATTGTGTTGCGCGCAAGCATGGGAAACCGCCTTGCTCTTTGGATAGGTGATGCTAACGTGACATCGAACTCGCAGTTCGCTTGCAGGGAGAGGGGCCTCGATATGAGCGTAGAAAAGCGTTTTCATTCGCTGGACAGCTTCAGGGGCCTGTTTGCCGTGTCGGTAGTGCTCTATCACTTGCGGGTCAGCGACAGTTTCACCGAGTGGCTATTCTTTCGCCATGCCGAGGTATTTGTAGCCTTCTTTTTTGTCCTCAGTGGTTTTGTCCTGACCCATGCCTATGGCAACAAACTACAGTTTGATTTTCGCAAGTTTTTCATATCTCGAACGTTCCGCTTAGTACCTTTACACCTGTTCATGCTGGCTGCTTTCATACTATTGGAGTGCGGCAGGTATGTTGCTTTGCAAAAGGGCATGACATTCAACAACGCTCCCTTTTCCGAGAAATTTGCCCCTGCCGAAATTCTGCCTAATGCCCTACTGCTGCAATCCTGGACACACTTTAGCAACCCACTTTCATTTAACTATCCGTCCTGGAGCATCAGTATCGAGTATTACACCTACATGGTGTTCGCCTTGATCTTGAGTGTTGCCGTCGGCTTCCGGCAATGGGTGTGGGCGACGGTCGTCCTGGTGACGCTGATGTTGATGTATACAGGCAATACCTTCTTCACCCTCGAGTCGCTGCGTGGCCTGGCCTACTTCTTTACCGGCTGCCTCGCTTACACCCTGTACCTGAAAATTTCTCAACCCGGCCAGGCGATGTTCTGGCTGCTGACAGTGCTTGAAGTTGCGGCGGTTGCGGCGGCGCTGTTATTTGTGGTGAACGATTTCGCGGCCAAGGCGTTAGTGGCCAGCCCGTTGTTTGGCGTCATCATCCTTATATTCGCCTTTGATGGTGGAGCAGTGTCGCGCTTGCTGGCGGGGCAGTTCTTCGGCTTTCTGGGCAAGTTGTCCTACTCCATCTACCTGACCCACGCGGCCATTCTGTTTTGCGTGGTGTCAGTGTTCATGGTGGGAAAAAAAATACTTGGCGTCGATATCGCGCCGATGATCGACGGGACCCGCTACCTGGACACCGGCAATGCACTGTTCAACAACCTGGTGGCATTGCTGGTGGTGGGCTTGGTGATACTGGTGTCTATGTTCACCTACAGGTATGTCGAAATGACCGGGCAAGCCTTTGGCCGGGCGCTCGCCAACAAACCCGCAGACAAACGCCCCGTGCTCGAGTCCTGATCTGCGAGCCAGACTGAGCGAGTAACAGGTGCCAACGCGCAATAGCCGCACTCTTGCCATCTGATAGTAAAAATCTCTTGTACGAACCCCAGGCGAGAAGCAGATGGTGTGAGCAGCTACCTGCACGACTGAGGCCTGGATCATGAACACACGCCCGCGTTGCACAGCTTTCCATGAAGCAGGCCACGCCTTGGCCTTCTGGTGGAATGGCCAGCGCATAAAGCGTGTGACCGTGCGGACCCGCGCAGAAGCACTGATCGGCCCGATGGTCGATCTGCGCGGTAACCTGCAACAGGTCAAGGGCCTGGTGGAAGCCGAATACTTGATTCCTCTCCCCGCCTTCGAGCCCCCCGGCATCGCTGAATACCTGCCCTCCATGATCGACTCCATTGAGCGCGATCTTTTGCATTGCTTCGCCGGCCCCGTGGCCGAGGCAATCTACCGGCACAGTCCGTCCGACAAGTGCATCTCCCGTAGCGGTGCCGGTGACCGCCATCGGGGAATGGAGTTGATCAGTTTGCTTCCGGCACGCAAGGTGCTCGGCGCCGAGCCCCGAGCCATCGCCCGTTCAAGCTGCCTGGTGCGCCGATATTGGCCAGCGCTCAGCGCTGTCGCGCAGCTGCTGCAAGCCCAAGGCACGGTGAATGGTGAGGTGATCATCGCACTGTTGTGCCAGCTCACCGGGGAGTCGCCGACGCACCTCAACAATGCCCTGAGCACCCTTGATACACGCAACCACCGCTACTGCAATGCAGCCCGCGCAGGGCTCACCGGCTGACAAGCCCCGGTCAAAAACCCAGGCTAGCCGACAGCAGGTAGGTCCTGGGCGTAGACAACGTCAGCCCTGCTTCGCTGTCATCGGAGGCACCCGCCGAAGCCCAGTAGCGCTCATCCAGCAGGTTCTCGACGCTGGCGCGCAGGGTGACGTCTTTGCCGTCGACCTTGAAGGCATAGCGGGCACCGCCATCGAAACGCTGCCAGCCGTCGATCTGCTTGCTGTTGGCCTGGTCCAGGTACTGCGAGCTGGAATGGATGCCGCGGGCGCTCAGGGTCAGCCCCGACACGCTCGGCACGTCCCACTCGGCGCCGAGGTTGACGTTGTACTCGGGCGTCGCCGGGGCGCGGTTGCCGTCAAAGGTGCCGCCGACGGTATCGGTCAGCTCGCTATCGATGTACATCACGCCACCGAGCAGACGAAAGCCCTTGAGTGGTTCACCGAACACACTCAACTCGACGCCCTTGTTCTCGCGTTTGCCGTTGGGACCAAAGACCCGTGTAGTGGCGTTAGTTTCGTAGGCTGGCTGCCTGATGCGAAAGGCGCTGGCGGTAAGGGCGAATGCGCCCAGGTCATACTTGGCACCGACCTCCACCTGGCGGCTGATAAATGGCGGAAAAATCTGCTCCTCGTTGATCGAGGTCGAGGGCGCGATCTTGCCTTGGCTCAAGCCCTCCATGTAGTTGGCATAGAGTGACAGCTGATCAGTGAGCTTGAACAGAATCCCAGCCGACGGCGAAACTTTCTCTTCGTCGTAGGCCGTGGCGCCTTTGACGTTGTCGCTCCAGTCATCGACCTGGACCCGCTGCCAGCGGGCACCAAGGGTCAGGAGCAGGCGCTCATCGAAGAACCCGAGGGTGTCGGCCAGCGCCACGCCGGTGAAACGGTTCTCGGTGTAAACCTTGGAATCCAGGCGTGTGGGCGTGCCGGGGGTAGGCGTTGGTAGCGGGTTGTAGAGGTTGCTGGGGGCCGATGCATAACGGGCGCCGCCGTTCTCGAAATCCATGTAGTAGTAACTGGCGGCCAGGTTCACTTCATGGCTCACGGGACCGGTATTGAACCAGTTGCGCAGGCCGGCCGTGGCGGTTTTGACATTTTCATCGCGGCTGAAATCGCGCGGCTGGACGCTGAAGTCACCGGCATCGTTGGAGATGGGCACGTTGTGCCGGAGGAAGTCATGGTCGCTTTTACGCGCGCCGACAGCCGCGTAGGCCATCAGCGAATCGTTGATGTCGAATTCTCCATTCAGGGTACCGAAGGTATCGTTGGTGCGCGCCTTGCTCCAGGCCTGGGCATAGTTGCGCCGCACATCATCGGCATCCGGCACCTTGGCCTTGGCGCCGACAATCACCCGTTCCTGGGGCGCATCGGTATCGCGCTCGGTGTGGCCGAAGTCCGCCGACAGCCGCAGCCGCTCGCCGCGAAAATCCAGGCCCAGCACGGCCATCTCGCGGTCGACGCGCTGATGGTCCCACTCAGTGTCACCGGACTGCTTCACGCCGTTGAAACGCAGGCCGAACTGGTTCTGGTCACCGAACCGGCGGCCGATGTCCACCGCCCCGCCCACCTGGCTGTCCGACGCATAGCTGCCGGTGAACTCAGTGATCGGCTTGTCACCCGCACGCTTGGGCACCACGTTGATGCCGCCCCCGACACTACCCCGCGGCGAGATACCATTGATCAGCTGGCTCGGGCCCTTGATGATGTCCACACGGTCGGCCATCTCCATGTCGATCGAGTAAGTCGGCAGAACGCCGTACAGGCCGCTGTAGGAAACATCACTGTTAAACAGGCTGAAACCACGGATGGTGAACTGCTCGAAGCGCCCGCCTGCGGGGTTGGTCGCGCGCACCGATGGGTCGCTGGCGATCAGGTCGCCTAAAGTCCGCGCTTGTTGGTTCTCGACCGCCTCACTGGTGTAGGTAGTCATGCTGAAGGGTGTTTCCATGAAATCCCGCGAGCCCAGCAAACCTTGCGAGCCGCGGCGGGCTACCTGCCCGCCGGCATAACGCTCGCCATCCACGTCGGCCCCGGCGTGGTTGCCGAGGATACTGGTCGGTGCGATTTCCAGTGCATCCGAACCCTGCGGTACCGGCACCAGGGTATAGGCACCGGCACTGACGGGCTGAAGCTGCAAGCCACTGCCCTGCAGCAGCCGGGCAAAGCCTTCATCGACGCTATAGTTGCCCGACAGCCCGGCACTACGTCGGCCACTCACCAGGCCCGGGTCCACCGAGACACTTACCCCGGCCTGGCCGGCGAAGCGAATCAATGCCGAACCCAGGTCGCCGGCGGGCACCTTGTAGCTGCGTTGTTCGCTGTCGGCCATTGCCATCTGCGCTGCCAACGGGCCGAAGCCAAGCATCAGGCTCAAGCACAAGGTGGAATAGGAAAACGAAGACGCCAGGTGCGTTCGGCGGCGTGTCGGTGCGGGCATTGTGGCGCTCTCTGGTTAATTCACTTGCCCTTGATGACAACCGAGCGAAAGAAAGGGGACAGGCTTAATGCAGTTATTTTCAGCGCATAGCTTGCCGAACCGCTGCCGAACGATCAGTGAACCGCGCGCGTGACCAGGTAACTCAGCAGCTCGGGTTCGTCATCCAGTTCAATCGTCCGTACCGGCCGCGGCAGGTTATCCAGCACCGCACGCCAGAAGGCCTGGGCGGTTTCGTCCTGGTCATAGAAGCGCACCAGCCAGTCGCTCTCCCCGCTCATCAGCACCTGGCTGGCGAGCGCGCGGCCGATGCCTTTGCGCCGGTAACGCTTGAGGATGAACAGGTCAGCCAGTTCCAGGGCATTGAGTGCGGCGAACTCGCTGCGCTCGATCAACAGGAAGCCGACAATGAAGCCATCGACCAGGATCAGGTTGGCGCTCCACTGTGGCTCTTGCCAGTAGCGGGCCAGGTGCTCTTCGTGGATATAGAAACGGCCATCCACTTCCACATCCTCTTGCTCCCAGTCCGAGGACTCATAGGCATAGAACTGGTACAGGTTGCGGATCAGCTCGGCTTGGTCCTGGCCGGTTTGCAGCAGTTCAACAGTGAAAGGGATCGAAGGCATGGGAATCTCGGTCAATAAACAGGTAGCGCTCTTTGGGCGGGCGCTATTGTTTACAAAACCCGTGGCCAATACCAGCAGCAGGAGACCCCATGGCCCACAGCGACCCAACACCAACTGCTGAATCATCTGCCAGCGCCTTGATAGAGGGCAGAATCAACGAACTGAACGACTGGCGCGGGGCAACGCTCGCCCAGGTACGCAGGCTCATCCACCAGGCCGACCCCGAGGTGATCGAGGAGTGGAAATGGCGAGGCGTTCCCGTGTGGTCCCACGCTGGCATTCTCTGCACCGGCGAGACCTACAAGCAAGCGGTGAAGCTGACCTTCGCCAAGGGCGCCGCACTGAAAGATCCTGCCGGCCTGTTCAACGCCAGCCTGGAGGGCAACACGCGGCGGGCCATTGATATCCATGAAGGCGACAGCATCAATGAGCAAGCCCTGAAGGGGCTGATACAGGCCGCCGTGAAACTAAGCACGTCGGCACAAGCAGCCGGCGCCAGCAAAACCAGGCGCAAGTAGGTGTGGGCTAAGCATGGCGCCCGTATTCAGACTCGCTCCAGCGCCTGGGCCAGATCCGCGCGCAGGTCTTCGACGTCCTCTACCCCCACCGACAGGCGCACCAGCGCATCGCCGATACCCAGATGCGCGCGAGTCTCGGCCGGGATGCTGGCATGGGTCATGATCGCCGGATGCTCGATCAGGCTTTCCACCCCGCCCAGGCTCTCGGCCAGGGCGAAGATGCGCACACTTTCAAGAAAGCGCTTGGCACCCGCCAGGTCGCTGTTGAGGTCCAGGGAAATCATCCCGCCGAAACCGCGCATCTGCCGCCGTGCCAGGCCGTGCTGGGGGTGCGAGACCAGGCCCGGATAATAGACCCGCGCCACCTGCGGCTGACGCTCAAGCCAGTGTGCCAGTTCCAGAGCGTTGCTACAGTGGCGTTCCATGCGCAGGGCCAGGGTTTTCACCCCGCGCAAGGTGAGAAAGGCGTCGAACGGTCCGGCAATGGCCCCCACCGCATTCTGCAAAAAGCCCAGGCGCTCAGCCAGCTCGGGGTTCCCCACCACGGCGATCCCACCAATCACGTCGGAGTGGCCGTTGAGGTACTTGGTGGTCGAGTGCAGGACGATGTCGAAGCCCAGCTCCAGCGGGCGCTGCACCCAAGGACTGGCAAAGGTGTTATCGGCGACACAGAGAATGCCACGTTGGCGACAGATGTCGGCGACGGCGACCAGGTCAGTGAGGCTAAGCAAGGGGTTGCTGGGCGTCTCGACCCAGACCATACGTGTGTCGTCTTGTAGCGCAGCTTCGAAAGCCGCCAGGTCGGTCAGATCGACAAAGCTGAACCGATGCCCGGCGCTGCGTCGACGCACCCGCTCAAACAGGCGGAACGTACCACCGTACAGGTCATTACCAGAGACAATGTGGGCACCGGCATCGAGCAGTTCAAGCACATTGGCGATGGTCGCCAGGCCCGAGGCAAAGGCAAAGGCCTGGGTACCGCTCTCAAGATCAGCCACACAGCGCTCCAGCGCCCAACGCGTGGGATTGTGCGAGCGTCCGTAGTCCAGGCCCTTGTGCACGCCGGGACTCTGCTGGGCATAGGTGGAGTTGGCGTAGATCGGCGGCATCAAGGCCCCGGTGGACGGGTCGGGGGTTTGCCCGGCATGGATCACGCGGGTGGCGAAGCCGCGTGGCGCGGTGCTTTCGTCGTGGCTCATGGCAAGGACCTGCGCAGGTGGTTGAGCATGTCGACACGGGTAATCAGGCCATAGAAGCCCGAGGCATCGGCGATGATCGCCACCAGCCCACGGTCGAGTTCCGCTTGCAGTGTAGTCAGGCTGGCACTGGGCGGCAGGGTTTGCAGCTTGCCGGTCATGGCGCTGGCAACGGGCAGGCGAAAGTGCGTTGGATCGGCGTGCATGCCGACCAGGATATCGGACTCGTCGATCACCCCGACCAGCCGCTGACCATCTTCGAGCACCGGCAATTGCGAGACATCGGCCAGGCGCATGCGCTGGAAGGCGGTGAGCAAGGTGTCGCCGGGCCCCACGCTGACCACCCGGCCATCTTCGAAGCGCCGGGCGATGAGGTCGCGTAAATCGCCGTAGTGCTTGAACTGCAGCAGGCCCTGATCGGTCATCCACTGGTCGTTGTAGACCTTCGACAGGTAGCGGGTGCCGGTGTCGCAAACAAAACTGACCACCCGTTTCGGTTCGGTCTGCTCGCGGCAGTAGCGTAGCGCCGCGGCCAGCAAGGTACCGGTCGAGGAGCCGCCGAGGATGCCCTCGGCGCGTAGCAACTGACGGGCATGCTCGAAGCTGTCCTCATCGCTGATCGAATAGGCCTGGCGTACGCTGGACAGGTCGGCAATCGACGGAATGAAATCCTCACCGATGCCCTCCACCGCCCAGGAACCGGGCGTGCCTAGCGCACCGCTGCGGCTGTACTCGGCCACCACCGAGCCGACCGGATCGGCCAGGATCATGGCAAGGTCCGGCTGCACCCGGCGAAAGAAGCGGGTCAGTCCGGTCAAAGTGCCGGCCGAGCCGACGCCAACGACGATGGCATCCACGTCATGCTGCATTTGCGCCCAGATCTCCGGCGCGGTGCTGCACTCGTGGGCCAGGGGGTTGGCCGGATTGTTGAACTGATCGGCGAAGAAGGCCTCGGGGATCTCTGCGGTCAGCCGCGCCGCCACGTCCTGGTAATACTCCGGGTGCCCCTTGCCGACATCGGAACGGGTGATATGCACCTCGGCGCCCATCGCCTTGAGGTGCAGGACCTTCTCAGTGGACATCTTGTCCGGCACCACCAGTACCACCCGATAACCCTTGGCCCGGCCAACCAGGGCCAGGCCAAGGCCAGTATTGCCAGCAGTGGCCTCAACGATGGTGCCACCGGGACGCAGCCGACCGTCGCGCTCGGCCGCGTCGATCATGGCCAGGCCGATGCGATCCTTGATCGAACCGCCGGGGTTCTGCGATTCGAGCTTGAGAAACAAGGTACAGGGGCCGGTATCGAAGCGACTGACGCGGACCAGGGGCGTGTTGCCGATCAGTTCGAGTACGGCTGGGCGGGAGTCGTTGGCCATGGGGTCACCTCGCAGCTGGAGTGGGCGCTGGACGGACGACCTGTGCCAGGTCAGCGCATCCGTCCCAGGCAATGCCTCGTTTGGACCATAGGCCCGCTTGGCGCCCACCGCAACCTCTGCTGCCAAGGCGCCCCGAAAGCCCGCAGCAATTAAGGCAAACTGCTGGCCCCCTACGGCTCCCTTCGTTGGCAAACTTGCTTTCCTTTCAACAGCTTAGGTTGACACTATGCGGGCTTATGGATTGACCCTTGCAACGTTTTTTCTCGCCGCTTTCGCCCTTGGCGCCCAGGCCAAGGCGTTGGGCAAGAATGATCGCTATGTGTGTGGTTGGGGTTCGCAGATCGCCGCTGGCGCCCAGCAGTCCAAGCTGTCTGGCGTGACCTTGTACCCGGCGCGCAAAAGGCTCCAGGTGCGCAAGTTCCCTAAACCCTGGATGCGCATGACCGCCATGGGCATCACCGAACAGACCTACAACAGCCCGTCGCGGCTCAAGCCTGCAGCCATCAAGCAAACCTACTACGAGCAGTGTGTCCGACATGCGCTAGCACAGCGCTGACGGCTTAGCGCGTGTATGATCTTCGGCCCTTTTGTTTCAGGCACATTAGCGGATGAACAGCACACCGCAGTATCACGGCAGTTGCCTGTGCGGCGCCATCAGCTTGCGTATCGACGGGCAGATCAAGGCCGTTACCCATTGTCATTGCAGCCAATGCCGCAAGGCTCATGGGGCGGCATTTGCCAGCTATGGCAGCGTGCCGGGCGCAGCGTTGACGGTCAGCGACCCTGATGAAGCGATACGTGTGTTCAAATCGTCGCCAAGCATCAGCCGCAGCTTCTGCTCAACCTGTGGCGCGAACCTGTTCTGGGCCGATGCGGCGGGAAAATTTGCCGATTGGGTCAGTGTCGCGCTGGGGGTGCTGGACACGCCGTTCGAACCTGTCGGGCACAAGCATGTGCATGTGCAGTCCAAGGCCTGCTGGCTAGTGATTGACGATGAGTGGCCGCGGCATTGATGAGCTGACCGCGGGTGCAGGAGCGGGCTTGCCGCGCGAAGCGGTAGCCGAATCATTGGACAAGCATACAAAGCCCACCATACTGATTTGTCACTGCAAGCGAGCACGCAAGCAGCGTACCCAGGCTTATCTGCGTAACAAGGAGTTCCCATGGCAGGATGGTTCGAGTTGAGCACCAGCAGTGACGGGCAGTACCGCTTTGTTCTCAAGGCGGGTAATGGCGAGACTATTCTTACCAGTGAGTTGTACAAGGCCAAGACCTCTGCCGAAAGTGGCATTGCTTCAGTCCAGGCCAATAGCGGCACAGATGAGCGCTATGAAAAGAAAGAGGCCAGCAATGGCAAATTACATTTCAACCTCAAAGCCGCCAACCACCAGGTCATTGGCAGCAGCCAGATGTATGCCAGTGCGCAATCGCGTGATGCCGGCATTGCCTCGGTGAAAACCAATGGCAGCAGCAAGACGATCGAAGACCACACTTGAACGCAGGGCTCCCCTGTGAACGCCAGTGCCGTACGTTTACAGGGGCGCCGGTGTTGGAACAGCGGTACGACTCACCCACTCAAGGTGTCTGCGCAGTCCCTAGCCAGCGCTGCTGCAATTGTTTGAGGCGACCATCCTGGCGCATTTGGTCCAAGGCCTGCTGCCAACGTTGCACGCGTTGGCTGTCGGTCTGCGGCGAGAAGGCAATATAAGCCCCCTGGCGGGTCAATGGCATCTGATAGCGCAACGGGCCAAGCCCGGCCTCGCGGGCTTGCGCGGCGACACTGAGGTTGTCGAGCGCCACCAGATCGGCACGCCCCAGTCGCAGCAGGCGCATCATCTGCTCGGGCGTCTCTACACCATAGAGATTGTTCATTCCGTGCGCTTGCAAGTACCGATAAACCTGCCATTTGCGCGGCACGACAATATGCTTGAGTGCCGCCGCCTGCTGCAGGTCGCGCACCTCAAGATGGCTATCCGGCGCCGCGTAAAGCGCAGTTTGCACCTCCATCAAGGGCCCCACCCACTGATAGCTGGCTTCGCGTTCCGGGCTGCGCAAAATGCTGAACACCGCCGTATCAGGGTCGCTGCTCGCTTTGCGTAACGCACGCCGCAAGGGCATCTGCTGGAGTTGAATGGCATCGCCACTCTGTTGACTCAGGCTGTGTACGACATCCACAGCAAAACCGACCAACTCATTACCCTGCTGGAAGTGCAAAGGCCGATGGTTGTCGGTGAGCAAGCGAAGTTCTCCAGCAAGCGCGGTAAGGGGCAAACACGCCAACAAACAGGCAGCGATCAGTTTCATCGATCTGACTCGAAAAGCAGGTCACAAAGCTTAGTATGCAGGCCTTATGCTCGTCTCAAGAATTTGATGGCATCAGGCCATTCACCGCTACACTGAAACAGCACCCAGCCTCCCAGACAATCGCGATCATGGCCCTTGCGCGCTTCGCATCCTTGCCGCTCCTGCTACTGATACCCAGCCTGCCCGCCCTCGCCTACGAATCGGACGTTCATTTCGGCCTGACGTATTGGCTGGCGACCCAGGCCGGCTTCAACCATCAGCAGAGCCACGACATCGCCCGCGGCAATGAACTCACCGACACCGGCCTGCTCGATGCCAAGCACGCGATCATCTGGCAGCTGTGCATCAAGCGCCAGGAAGACGCCAGCAAACTCACCCGCTACCTGCATTTTCGCGCACAGCAACCGCCACCAGCGCTACCGCCCGCTCGGCCGGTCGATAGCGCCGAGGTGTTTGCTCAGGGGCAAATCAACAGTGTGCTCGCCGAAGCGGATCACGGCCCGCAAGCGCATTTGCTCAAGCTCGGCCAGGCCCTGCATGGCTGGCAGGACGCCTATGCCCATCATGGCGTGTCGGATCATCACGCCCCTTGCCCTGAACAATGGGTCTGGACCCATGCGCTTGATCGTGGCGGTGCCTTGTCCCATCAGGCTGACCGTACCTATGTCTATCCCTTTGACTGCCGCGAAGCGGCAAGGTCAAGCTACGGCTACCTGCGTCGTTATCGCCAGTCGATGAATCTGCCCACTGCGGCCAAGGATTGGTCGACGCTGGAGCCACAGGTGTTTGCCTTCTGCCAGCTCAGGACCCGTACCGCCAAGTATCAATGGCTCGAATCCCACAACGTCCCGCAGGCCCGGGCAATTGTCGGCAACACCAGCTTGTCCGATGGTGAGCAGCGCTTTTCGGGCGCCCCGGCCATCGACCTGCGGCCAGTGCCTGCAGCGCTCGCGTCGACGCAGCGTGCTGTCCCTGATTATGAACGCCAAGCCACCGGCTGGCGCCTGGATGCCGAGCCTGATGCGCTGTTGCAATCGACGCTCGGTAGCCTTGCGATCGAGTCGTCGCCCCAGGCCAGGCAATGGGCCAATGCATTCCTCCAGACCTGGCTGACCAGCCCGGCGCAACGATTGCCGCAGGCGCTGGCGCCATTTTTTGCCGGTCGCCCGCTAACGTTTGAAGATCAGCCCATCGACCGCTTGCTGCGCCTGCGCATGACTGATCGCGGACTGGCCGACGATCCTGAATTTCTCCCGGATAGGTTCCTTGGCGATGCGCAAGGTTTCGTCACGGCTGATGCCGATACCTGGCGGTCATTGCTGGTGCCGCCACGGGCGCAGGAAACACCTGTGCTGGTGGGCAATTACCAAGGCGATGGCATCATCCTGATCGCGGTGCTCAGAAGCGCGCCCAATGCAGTGTTGATCCTCAAGGCCAGGTCCGTTGAGCAAGGCTATGCGATCGAAGGCCTGGTGGTTCAGGTATTTCATTGAGCCTGTGTGGCGAGAACAGGCCATCACCGCTACAGACCTGCATCATGCAGAGTTTTGTCGTGGTACCAGTGTGACCCAGTAGCGGCTGCGCGATTGCACGTTCACCGGCAGGCTGGCGGCCAGCAAGGCAAGAATCCGGTCAGTGTCGTTCAACTGGAAGGTGCCGGTGACTTTGAGCGACTCCAGCGCCGGTTCCCAGCGCAGGATACCCGGGCGATATCGGCCGACTTCACGCAGAAACTGACCCAGTGGCTGGTTTTCGGCACTCAACACACCGTCGCGCCAGTCAGGCACATGCGGATCGAGACGCCCCATGGCGCCGCTGCCATCGGCGTACAGGGTCAGTTGGTCACCATAATGCAGCGCCAGGCCCATACCCTGCACAGGCTGCACCTGTACCGTGCCATTGAGCACCGAAATCCGACAGCGGTCAGCATCGCGGCGTAGACAGATCTGCGCCTGGCCCGTGCTGACCCGGCCCAGGCCAAAGTCCACATCAATCGGCTGGGCGCGATTGACGCTGAGGGCGATTTCGCCTTCGACCAGCGTCAGGCGATGCTGGGCCATATCCAGATCGACAGCAGTGGCAGTATTCATCTGCAGCACACTGCCATCGGCCAGGCGCACGCCACGCCGCTCGCCGACGGCGGTACGCAAATCTGCGCGCCACACCGCCAGTGGCAACTGCTGACTGAGCAACCAGCCGCCCGGCACCAGCACGGCCAAGGCCAGACCACGCTTGAGCAAGGTGCGACGACTGGCCTGCGGACGGTCCAGGCTAGCCATGGCCAACGCTTGCGGCACCGCCTGGAAGCGCTGACGCAAGCCTTCGGCACGCTGCCAGACCTGTTCGTGCCGGGGATCGGCCGCCCGCCAATGGTCAAGCTGCTGCAGGTCTTCGGCACTGGCCCGCCCTGAGTCGAGCAGGGTCAACCAAGCGGCAGCGATGCGGGCCAGTTGGCGCGCCTCGGGGTTGCTCGCACGGTTCATAGATTGGCCAGCAGGCAGTGCTCGTAGGCCTGGGCCATGTAGCGTTTGACCGTGCGTTCGCTAACCTGCAGGCGCTCGGCAATCTGCGCGTAACCCAAGCCTTCGAGCTGCGACCAGAGAAAGGCCCGACGCACCTGCGGTGCCAGGCCATCGAGCAGTTCATCCAGGGCTTGCAGGGTTTCCAGCAGCAGCCAGCGCTGTTCCGGTGACGGCATCAGGGCTTCGGGCAAACTGGCCAGGGCGTCGAGGTAAGCGTGCTCGAGACTGCGGCGCTTGTAGAAGTTGACCAGCAACCGCTTGCCGACCGTCAACAGGTAGGCCCGCGGTTCGCGCAACTCTTCGAGCACCTGGGGGCTGGCCAGCACCCGCAGGAAGGTGTCCTGGCTAAGGTCGGCAGCATCCCAGCGATTGCCCAGGCGCCGATGCAACCAACTTTCGAGCCAACTGCGGTGGTCACGGTAAAGACCGTGCAGCGTTTGCTCGGAAAGGACCACCGCTTCGCTCATCTCAAGGCACCTGCACGGGAAAAGAATCAAATGAGATTGATTCTAATTAATACCCTTGCACAAACCAAGTGCCTTCATAGGATCTGCAGTCTTTATGTGAGCAGACGTCGGATTTGGCACTAGCGCTATATTTGGCACTCGGGATAAATAACTGCTAAATCAGTATGTTGCGCAATTTTTTGGTGCCAAAGATAGCGCTTAGGAAAAGGTATGATTTTCCTCACTTCCCCCCATTTTTGCGGGCTCTTTGGCACTCAAACTCGCCTGTAGCCCGCATGTTTCCTGGAGGTGCCAAAGACAGCGCTTCACGGTGCCAAATCCACCGCCTCCACACAGGTGCAGCGACGCTCCCTCGCCGCTGCCGGTGGTGCCTCAACGCGTGGCCTGAAACCGCGGGCACTGCCCCTCGAGCTGATAACGCATCGTTACCAACTGCCCGGACGAGTCCTCGTAGGTCATCAACATCGGCGCCGCTTCGCAGCCGCGGGCCATGGGGGTCTGTTCGATGAGCCGGGCAACATCGATCGATGTGCCGTAGCGATAGTCCTGAACAGCCGGGGCTGTCTTGCCGGTTTTTGCCGCATAGGCCTGCACTGCCTGCTCATGGGCAACCAGACGCGCATCCTTCACTTCCGGTGCCGAGGCCAGCGCGCTTTGGCCGGCCAGCAGCAACAGGGCTGCCACTACCAAACCTTGCTTGCGCTTCATTTCGCCTTACCTCACAGGTGATGGATCGAACTGCTGGGTCAAACAGTTTCGAGCTTACGCCTGCTGGGGGCGACCGGCTACAAGGCGATATCCAGCACCTTGCGCAATTGGGCGCCGCGGCTGTCAGATATAGCGCTGACCAACGCATAGTTGTAGTCGCCATGAGACCAGTAGCGTGCCTGCAATTGCCCATCACTGCGTTCACCGTTGGGCATGCGCGCGAAATGCTCGCCCGGCGAGCGCAGGAACAGGCTGACCCGCTGGCCCTGGGCATCTTCGAACACCAGCAAGGCGGCTGGCCCCTGCTCGTTGCTCAGCAACCGCGCACCCAGCGGGGTGAAACCATAGGCCGACAAGTCCGGCAGGTTGCCGACATGACGAAAATGCTGTCCCAGCCAGGCCTGCAGACGCGCGGGGTCCCGGGCGTTAAGGTCCAAGGCGCTGGCATCGGCGAAGAGCCGATGGGCCTGCACCGCATCGGCCATTGGCAGGTTGCTGGCCATCAGGCTGGCCTCGCGCACCTGCCAGCCCCCCAGCCCACCGATGCCCAGGGTCACCAGCAGCACCGCAGCGTTGGCCCAGCGCCGCTGCCGCCGCCGACGCAGCTCACGACGTACATGAATCGGATCTAGCCGTGGGTTGGCTGCCTGCCCGGCAAAGCCTGACAAAGCGGCGCGCAATTGCCGGGCATCGTGGCGCCAGCCTTCGACCCGCCTGGCCTGCTCGGGGTTGGCGGCCAGGTACAACTCCACCGCCCGCCGACGCTCAGGCTCCAGGCACTCGTCGACATAGGCATGCAGCTCGTCTTCTGACGGGATCAACTGACTCATTTCAACCTCCGCAACGCCGGGGACACTGTATTGCCCTCGGCCAGTTCGCGCAGCGCCGTGCGCGCCCGCGACAACCGCGACATCACGGTGCCGATCGGCACCTCCAAGGCCTGAGCGGCCTCCTTGTAACTCAGGCCCTCGACACTCACCAGCAACAATAAGGCGCGTTGTTCGGTGGGCAACCGGGCGAACGCCGCCAGGCCGGACTGGGCCAAAACAATATCCTCTGTAGCATTGCCCGCCTCCTCGCCCCGTCCGAACCAAGCCAGCCAACGGGCATGGCGACGCTCCCGGCGCTTGCCGTCGATAAATTGCCGGTAGAGGATCGAGAACAACCAGGCTCGCAGACTGTCGTGCTCACGCCGCTGGCCACCGCGACTGAGGGCGCGCTCGACAGTGGCCTGAACCAGGTCGTCAGCACTGCTGGCCTCGCGGGTCAACCACAGGGCGAAGCGCCGCAAGCGCTCGAGCATCTCGCGTAATTGGTCGTCATCCAGTTCGTTCATTGCCAGGGTCTTGGCCTGTAAGCGATCAGTGTACGAGGCAGACGCTGCAGAGAAAAAATTATTCCATGGACCAGGAATAAATTTCTGCCCCAGGCGTCGTACCGGCTCATTCACTGACCCGGATCGCCGCCATGAGCACGCCGTTACACGATCGTCCCCGCACCTTGCGCCTGGCTGCAATCGGCCTGGGCCTGAGCGCCCTGGCTATATGTTTTGCTTATGCCGCCGGCTGGATCGGCAGCGAACGCCTGACGCCGAAGCGCATTATCGACACCTTCGAAACCCAAGCCGGACACTACCCCGGCTACCGTAAGAATCACGCCAAGGGCCTGTGCGTCAGTGGCTATTTTCTCAGTAGCGCCCAGGCCGCACCGCTGTCCCGGGCACGGGTGTTCAGCCAGCAACGGGTGCCGGTGATCGGTCGCTTCGCCATTGGCGGCAGCAATCCCTACAGCGCCGATACCAGCGTGCCGACCCGCAGCCTGGCGCTACAGTTGACCAGTGACGATGGCCAGGTCTGGCGCACCGGCATGAATACCCCGCCGGTGCTGGCGGTGCGCACCCCTGAAGCCTTCTACCAGCAGGTGCTGGCCATGACCCCGGACCCGGCCACCGGCAAGCCGGACCCGGCGCGGGTCCAGGCCTTCTTCGCCGCTCACCCGGAAAGCGCCGCCTTTCGCCAGTGGGCCAAGGACTACAAGGCCCCGAACAGTTTTGCCAACTCCAGCTTCAACAGTATCAATGCCTTTGCCCTGATCGATAGCACCGGCAACACCCGCTACGTGCGCTGGAGCCTGTTACCACAGGCGCCGTTCGCCGCCTTGCAGAGCCAGATCGATGACCGTGACTATCTGCAACACGACCTGCAACAGCGCCTGCGCCAAGGTCCCTTGCGCTGGACCCTGCGCCTGACCCTGGCTGACGCCGGTGATCCAGTCGATGATCCGACCCAGCCCTGGCCAGCAGAGCGTCGCAACGTCGATGCCGGCACCCTGGTGATCGAGCATGTCGACGGCCCCGAGCAAGGCGCCTGCCGCGACCTCAACTTCGACCCGCTGATCCTGCCCACGGGCATCGGGCCTTCCGCCGACCCGATTCTGGCCGCCCGTTCGGCTGCGTACGCCGAGTCCTTCAACCGCCGCAGCCACGAAGCGGCCCAACGGGGAGCACGACCATGAGACCTGTGCCTGTTGCCTTCCATCCTCTGGCGCGCTTGCTGCACTGGCTGATGGCGGTGCTGATCCTGGCCATGCTGTTCATCGGCGTGAGCATGATCACCGACCTGTCGCCGCGCCACACTTGGCTGCTAAGCATGCACAAGGTCATTGGTTTGGCCTTGCTGCTGTTGGTGCTGGTGCGCATCGTCTTGCGCCTGACCCTGCCCCACCCGCCGTTACCCGCCGATCTCCCGACGCCGCAACGCCTGGCCGCGAGGGCTTCACACCTGCTGCTGTATGCGCTGATGCTGGCTATGCCGTTGATTGGCTGGGGCATGCTATCGGTCGGCGGCTACCCGCTGCCCTTGCACCTGCCGGTCCTGCTGCCCCACGACCTGCAGCTGTATGCCGTACTGCGCCAGGCCCATGGCTGGTTGGCCTACGTGCTGTTCGCGACGGTGCTGGCGCATCTGGGCGCGGCGCTGGTGCATTATCTGGTGCGACGCGATGGCGTGTTGCGCAGCATGTGGCCCGGACCACTGCGCAACCATCAGCTCGATGAATAGCATTAACGATTCTTATTATCGAAGGATTCTGTCGATAAGCCTTTTGCGGCACAATGCAACGCTTGCCTCTAAGCCTTGGATAGCCATGAACAGCGCACAGGATCCTGCCCAATCAGCTCCCCTCGCCGCCACCGGGAGCAGCTTCGACTTGCGGCCGCTGTTGATCGCAAACATGGTGTGCACCATGGCGATGATGGCATTCGTTTCCTTGATCGGCCCGATTGCCCGCACCCTCGGCCTGGCCACTTGGCAGGCCGGGGCAGCGGTGACTGTTGCCGGGGTGATCTGGATGTTGCTGGCCCGGCCTTGGGGCCAGCTCAGTGATCGCCTGGGACGGCGTCGCGTGCTGTTGCTCGGCACCGCCGGCTTTACCGTGGCCTATTGGGCCTTATGTCTGTTCATCGATACCGCCTTGCATCTGCTGCCCAGTGCCACCCTGGCGTTCATCGGGCTGATGATCGGGCGCGGTTTGATCGGCGCCTTTTACGCAGCCCTGCCCGTGGGTGGCGCTACGCTGATTGCCGACAATGTCGCGCCGCAACACCGCGCCCGGACGCTTGCCTCGCTTGGTGCGGCCAACGCTGTCGGCTTAGTGCTTGGCCCGGCCCTGGCCGCGCTGCTGGCACGCCACAGCTTGAGCCTGCCCTTCTATGTAATGGCATTCCTGCCGATACTGGCTTTCGTGGTGCTGTTGCGCAAACTCAAACGCCAGGAGTTGCACCTCAAGCAACCGCCACGTCCGGTACACCTGACCGATCCGCGCTTGCGTCGGCCGCTGCTGGTGGCTTTCGTGGCTATGCTCAGCGTTTCGGTGGCGCAGATTACCGTAGGCTTCTTCGCCCTGGATCGCTTGAGAATGAATCCGGCCGACGCGGCACAGACTGCGGGCATTGCCCTGACCATGGTTGGTGTGGCTCTGATCCTGGCGCAGTTGGTAGTGCGCAAGTTGCAGTGGCCGCCAGTGCACATGATCCGTGTCGGCGCCAGCTTGTCAGCCTTGGGCTTTGCTGCTGCCGCCTTTGCCCCCAGCGCCGAGATGCTGTGGGCCAGCTTTTTTGTCTCGGCCTGCGGCATGGGTTGGGTATTTCCGGCCTTTTCAGCATTGGCTGCCAACGCCATGGACGCCTCCGAGCAAGGCGCTACAGCCGGGTCCATGGGCGCGGCACAAGGCCTGGGTGTGGTAATCGGTCCATTGGCAGGGACCTTGATCTACGCCGCCGATCCGCGCCTGCCGTACCTGATTGTGGCTGTCCTGCTGCTGGTCGGACTGTGGCCACATCCACGTCAGCCGTCCGTACAGGCAGGCCGCTAAAGCATCAAGGAATGTGCTTTAATGCTCCGCCAAAAATTTTTCGGTATATAAGGCGGCTATGGACACGGGGACACGACTCAAACTGGTGCGTGAACGCAACAAACTCTCCCAGCGGGAGCTGGCCCGTCGTAGCGGGCTGACAAACTCGACGATCTCCCAGATCGAGCAGAATCGCGTCAGCCCTTCGGTCAGTTCCCTGAAAAAACTGCTCGAAGGCATTCCCATGTCCCTGGCGGAGTTCTTCAGCTTTGACGAGCCGCCACGCGAGGAGCGTTTCGTGTTCCGCTCCACCGAACAGCCCGACTTGGGCAACAGCGGCCTGCGCATGCTGTTGGTGGGTGCCAGCGTCGAAGGTCGGCAGATGCGCATGCTGCGCGAACTGTATGCGCCGGGTGCCGACTCGGGCGACGAGCCGATCGTCCATTCCGAGGGCGAAGAATGCGGCCTGGTGACCCGTGGCACCATCGAACTGCGGGTGGATGGCCATGTCAGCATCCTCAATTCGGGTGACGGCTACTACTTCCCGACCACCCTGCCCCACAGCTTCAAGAACATCGGCCAGGACGAAGCGGAAATCATCAGCGCCAACACCCCGGCAAACTTCTGATTGCTGATCGCTGCGCAAACAAGAGCGCAGCGTAGGGCCCCTGGCGGGGCAAGCCCTTTGGTCACTTTGGGGCTCCAAAGTGACCCGCCGAAAGGGCGCAAAGGTGACTCAGCCTCACCATCGCCAATGGATAATCTCACCAACCTCAGCGCGATTGAACATGCTCGGACACTTGCCATGAGTACGAACTGATACGCATCAACACCCGGAAATCGAGTATTGTCGAACAAAATGTAGTGCCATAAAAAAATCACTACAAAACCTATTGACGCCATTCGTCGGCCCTTGCATGATGAGGCCGTCTCCCCGATCGGGGACACTGGCAAGGGTGTTCCAGGCAGCTCGAAGGATCCATGAGCTGTATGCGGATGGGTACTGCCCAAAAGGCAGCGTGTAAAAGCCCCCAGTTGTGACGTT
This sequence comes from Pseudomonas sp., assembly GCF_050739775.1. Taxonomy (GTDB): domain Bacteria; phylum Pseudomonadota; class Gammaproteobacteria; order Pseudomonadales; family Pseudomonadaceae; genus Aquipseudomonas. The sequence continues at coordinate 16,524 of NZ_JBOICA010000029.1, read as the reverse complement.
GCTGTAGCAGCTTTCTTTCAACGCTACATGACGTGCGCCGAGTTTGAACTCAACTACGAATGGTCAAGGGGGCTTTATGATGAATCTGAACAATCAACCAACTGTTGACGAATTGGCCCGGCTGTTCGCCGCGCGCAAAGACACGCTCGACAGCCACATTCTCTGGGTTTGCGAATCGGGTGAAGTCCACCTGGAAGGCCTGGGGGCACGTACCGATGAAGCGCAGTTCGAGCAATCCACTCCGAGCATGCGCGCCCGGTTGAAGATGTACCGCCGTGGCCAGGGCTATGTCGGCAAGAAAGCCGCCGCCGACACCCAGTACGTCGGACGTGTTCTGCAGACCCTGCAACACGAGTGGGCCGAGCTGCAGGGCAAACCAGGCGTAGCGGTGATCGACCGCCTCTGCTGAGGCCTGCGCAACGCAACAGGCAATACACTGAAGCCCGATCCGCAAGGATCGGGTTTTTTCATTACTGCCCTACCCGGCTACAATGCCCTCTTTTACCCAAGAGCCTAGCCATGAACAATCCCGCATTCGGCACCGGTGATGCCTCTTACCAAGCCGCAGGCGGCATCGATGGCCTGCATCGGCTGGTCGATGATTTCTACCGGTTGATGGAGCAGACTCCGGACGCCCATCCGGTACGCCAGATGCACCCGGACAACCTCGACAGCTCGCGAGACAAACTGGCCTGCTTTCTCAGCGGTTGGCTCGGCGGCCCGGCGCTGTTCAGCGAGCGCTATGGGTCGATCGCCATTCCAGCCTTCCATGCCCGCTGGCCGATCGATGAATCCCACAGTGAAATCTGGTTGAGTTGCATGGAGCAGGCCATCGCCTTGCAAGGTTACTCAACGGAATTTGCCGAGTACCTGTTGCGCCAGTTGCGCGTGCCAGCCCAGCGCATTGTCCAGGCCAGCCGCAACCGTCACCCTCAGGCCTGACGCCGCATTGGCGCCTGCTCCAAGGGAAAGTCCCTGGTGAGTAGCGCCCTGGCCCGATCCACTCCCCAGACCATGGCCCGGGTCATGGTTTCGCCCGGGCGGTTGTCGTAGTACTCCTCCACCATCGCTTTGCCATGGCTTGCATAGACGCCGAGGAACAATTGCGTGGCGCCAGTGCGCGACAACCTGACCTGTACATCGATGCTGGTGCCATCACTGAGCTGTTCGTCATGGCTGCGACTGTGCAGCTGCGCGTCCGCCCACTCCCAGTAAGTTTCTTCCCTGATCCGCATCCGTTACCCCTGTATTGATAGCCGGACAAGTAAGACATACCCGCGCGCGTCAGGCGAGCGCCCGTGCCTCAACCGTTGAGCAAGGTCAAACAATGCAGAAAAAACCCCGCAACAATGGGCGGGGTGATGTGAGCCGGTTCACTTTTTCACAGGGACCCTGGGCATGAAACGGCCCTTCTTGGCGCGCTGCAGGTGGCTCGGTCTGGCCTGGTCGGCGTCGTCCTGGGTCATGTGGGCAAAGCCCAGGCGGAAGGCCGTCTGACCGCAACGCACCTGGCTGTTGATGGGAAATTCGTCGCCGTTGTCCTCGAAATAGGATTCACTCATACCCAGTCTCCCTCTGACAGCAGACCGATACCGGCAAGCAGATGATTGCCCAGAAAGTATCGACCCAAGTGACTCTGAGACTAGCCGGTCATTTACGGACCAGGCAGGCAAAAAACAAAAAGCCCGACCAATGGCCGGGCTATTTTGTCGCACCCAGGTCGTTACCTGAGCTTGACCGCGGTGCCGGTGACGAACACCACGACCATCCCGCCACGGGCCGATGGCATGCTGATCTCGTAATCCAGACCCACCACGGCATCGGCTTGCAGGCTGCGGGCACGGGCCTTGATTTCATCAGTGGCCTGGATACGGGCTTCTTTGAGCGCGCTTTCCAGGGTTTGCGAGCGTCCACCGAAAAAGTCGCGAAAGCTGGCGAATACGTCGCGTACCACGTTGATGCCTTGGACCGACTCGGCGCTGACCACGTCCAGGTAGGCGGCGATCTGCCGACCTTCGACAGTGCCTGTGGTGGTGATGATCATGCTGCTCTCCTTCGGTCTCGCAAGTTGTACGCCTTTGCCCGTGTGAACAACGACAAAAGGAGGCGATGGTAACAGTGGCGCTACTGACCGTGATAGTCATCAGTCAATCGAAACGCTTGCCGATGGAATTCGGTTGTCGCCCCGCGACTTCTCGAGTTTGATGGCAATGAATTTCGAGGTCGGTGTGAAGGTCCGATCACCGTAGCTTTCCAGTGGCACCAGTGGATTGGTCTCCGGGTAGTAAGCCGCTGCCTGCCCAGTGGGGATGTCGTAGGCCACCAGGGTAAAGCCGCTCACACGACGCTCGCGGTCATCCTCCCAGAGCGACATCAGGTCCACCTTTTCACCGGGTTCGAAGCCGAGGCGGCGAATATCCTGCTCATTGGCAAAGATCACTTCGCGCAGGCCGAACACCCCACGATAGCGGTCATCCAGGCCATACAAGGTGGTGTTGTACTGGTCATGGGAGCGCAGGGTCTGCAAGACCAGATCAGGCTTGTCGCCACGCGCCAGCACCGCCTCATTGACCAACTGTTCCGGCAACAGGCTTGGGGTGAACTGGGCCTTGCCAGACGCGGTGTTCCACTGTCGTGCAGCGGCGGGGTTGCTCAGGTGGAATCCACCGGGATGCTGCAAGCGGTCATTGAAGTCCTCGAAGCCTGGAATAGTGTCGGCGATCAGGTCACGGATGCGGCTGTAATCGGCCACGGTCCATTCCCAGTCGATCGGCCGGTCGCCCAAGGTAGCCTTGGCGATTCCGGCGATGATCGCGGGCTCCGAGCGCAGCAGCGGCGAGCGCGGCTTGAGCTGGCCGTAGGAGATATGCACCATGCTGAAGGTGTCTTCCACGGTAACGCCCTGAGGGCCTTCAGCCTGCACATCGATTTCGGTACGGCCCAGGCACGGCAGGATCAACGCATCACGGCCGGTTACCAGGTGCGATCGGTTGAGCTTGGTGGCGATGTGCACGGTAAGGTCGCAGTTGCGCAACGCGTCGTGAGTACGCGGACTGTCAGGCGTAGCCTGGGCGAAGTTGCCACCCAGGGCAATAAACACCTTGGCGCGTTTTTCCTCCATCGCCTGGATTGCCAACACGGCGTTGTGGCCATGCCGACGCGGTACCTGAAACTGGAAACGCCGCTCCAGTGCGTCCAGCAGTGACACCGGCGGCTGCTCGTCGATGCCCATGGTCCGGTCACCTTGCACGTTACTGTGACCACGCACTGGCGACAGCCCGGCACCCAGCTTGCCGACGTTGCCACGCAGCAATTGCAGGTTGATGATTTCTTGCACCGTCGGCACCGAATGACGGTGCTGGGTAACGCCCATCGCCCAACACATGACCACCCGCTCGGCGCGCCGGTACATGCGCGCAGCCAGTTCCAGCTCGGCCAGGCTCAGGCCGGACTGCTCGACAATATGCACCCAGGTAGTGGCATCGACTTGCGCCAGGTACGCGTCCAACCCCGACGTGTGCTCGGCAATAAAGGCATGGTCGAAGACGGCCGGTTCGCCATTGGCCTGGGCTTCGCGCTCCCACTTGAGCAAGAACTTGGCGATGCCGCGCATCACGGCCATGTCGCCGCCCAAGGCGGGCCGGAAGTAAGCGGTGTTGGTCGGTTCGGAGCCGTTGCTGATCATTTCAAAAGGATGCTGCGGATGCTGGAAACGTTCCAGGCCGCGCTCCTTGAGCGGGTTGAAACAGACCACCTGGGCGCCGCGTTTCACCGCTTCACGCAGCGGTTCGAGCATACGCGGGTGGTTGGTGCCCGGGTTCTGGCCGATGACGAAGATCGCATCAGCTTCCTCCAGGTCGTGAAAGACCACGGTGCCCTTGCCCACCCCGAGGGTTTCGCCCATCCCTACGCCGCTGGCTTCATGGCACATGTTCGAGCAGTCGGGAAAGTTATTGGTGCCGAAGGTCCGCACGAACAGCTGGTAGAGAAAAGCCGCCTCATTGCTGGCGCGACCGGACGTGTAGAACTCGGCCTGATCAGGGGAGTCCAGGCCGTTGAGGTGCTGCGCGACCAGGGCAAACGCCTCGTCCCACGAGGTTTCGACGTAGTGGTCGGTGGCCGCATCGTAACGCATCGGGTGCGTCAGGCGTCCCTGGTATTCGAGCCAGTAGTCGCTCTGATCGGCGAGTGCGCTGACGCTATAGCGGGCGAAGAACGTCGGGTCGACAGAGCGACCGGTCGACTCCCAATTGACCGCTTTGGCACCGTTCTCACAGAACTTGACCATACCGTCTTCAGGCGACTCACCCCAGGCACAACCCGGACAATCGAACCCGCCGTTCTGGTTGGTCTTGAGCATCGCCCGCAGGTTCTTGAAGGCATTCTCACTGCCCAGCCAGCTCTTGGTAACGCTTTTCAGCGCTCCCCAACCGGCTGCCGGAGCATTGTAGGTTTTGATGTGTTCGTCTTGACTCATCAGGGTATTCCTCGATGTGCACGCAGAGATTAATTAATCTCAAGGCCTGGGCAGCTCTACGGCTCAATTAAGCAGTGCCATACAAATAACAATCAGCCGGACACTAACTGCCTTCCTGCTTTATTTACACTTTCAGCCTATTGAGCCTATCCCGGCGCGTCCAATCGAAAGTAATTACAGCCTGATCAAAACCCTCTATCACCACTGAATACCACAAAATACGCGGCCTGCAGCACCGATAGACGACACTTATCAATTGGTCACTAAAAGCAATTTGACGACCCTCCTGTGCCTCCCTATGCTCGATAAAAGGCGCCACGTTTATTTAATTAATTTGCACGCAATGTGTTCACCGCAATGACCGATATCAGATTAAAAGAGGTAATCGCAATCGTGAATGCAAACGACAATACATTGGTCGATGGTTTCAATCGAAAGATTGATTACCTCAGGATGTCGGTTACCGATCGCTGCGACTTCCGCTGTGTCTATTGCATGGCCGAAGACATGCAGTTCCTACCTCGCCAACGCATTTTGACTCTTGAAGAGCTGTATCACGTGGCCGAGCGTTTCGTCGCCATGGGCACCCGCAAGATCCGCCTGACCGGTGGTGAGCCACTAGTGCGCAGTGGCATTGTCGAACTATGCGCGCGCGTCGCTGCGTTGCCGGGCTTGCGCGAACTGTGCATGACCAGCAATGGCTCACAACTCGGGCGCCTGGCCAAACCCTTGTTCGATGCCGGCCTGTCGCGCCTGAACATCAGCCTCGACAGCCTCGACCCGCAGCGCTTCAAGGCGCTTACCCGTACCGGCGATCTTGGCCAGGTCATCGCCGGTATCGACGCGGCGCGCGGCGCAGGCTTTCGCCGCACCAAGCTCAATTGCGTGGTACTCAAGGGCCGCAACGACGGCGAGATCAATGACCTGGTGCGCTTTGCCATTGACCGCGAACTGGATATTTCCTTCATCGAAGAGATGCCCCTGGGCGTCATCAGTGAACACCAGCGCAGCGAGTCCTACTGCTCAAGCGATGAGGTACGCGCGCGCATCGCTGAACAGTTCACCTTGATCGAGTCGGCCGAGTCCACCCAGGGCCCTTCACGCTACTGGCGCCTGGCCGAGGCGCCGCAGATCCGCATCGGCTTCATATCTCCCCACAGTCATAACTTCTGCGGCAGCTGCAACCGTGTGCGACTCACCGTCGAAGGACGTTTGTTGCTGTGCCTGGGCAACGAGCACGCCAGCGACCTGAAACAGGTCCTGCGCGCACATCCCGGCGACAGCGCCCGGTTGGACAAGGCCATACGCGATGCCATAACCCTCAAGCCCTACCGCCATCACTTCGACATCAACGGCGACGTGCAGATCCTGCGCTTCATGAACATGACCGGCGGCTAGCCGCTGTTGCCACCAACGGAACACTCATGATCGTTCACCCCAAGCCCAACCTGCTCAACGTGCTGATCACCCTCAAGGGCTCCATCGCCAAGCGCATCGCCCGGCGCAGCGTGATGGTGACCGTGCTCGCCTCGCTGATTGTCCTGATCGAGAACCAGCACCCGGCGTTCTTTTCCAAGGTCAATGCCACGCCCTTCACCTTGCTTGGTATCTCGCTGTCGATTTTCATGAGTTTTCGCAACACCGCCTGTTACGAACGCTGGTGGGAAGGCCGCAAAGCCTGGGGCCAGGTGATCATCGAAATACGCTCGTTCATTCGCGAGAGTTGCGTGATCGCTGATCCGAAACTGCGCGAAAGCCTGCTGCTGGGGTTGTGTGGTTACGCCCATACGCTGAATGCCAGGCTGCGTGGCGACGACGAACAGCAAGCCGCGCGCAAATGGCTGCCTGGGATATCCAGCCTGCCCACCCACAACATCAGTGACGGGATCCTGCAGGAGGCTGGCAAGATCTGTTCGCGCCTGGCCGAAGAAAACACTATCAGCGAATGGCGTTACATGAGCCTGGAACAGCGCCTGCGGGGGCTGTCCGAAGCCCAAGCCATTTGCGAGCGGATCAAAAACACGCCACTGCCCTTCCCCTACACCTTGCTGCTGCACCGGACCATCTACATTTTCTGCGTCCTGCTGCCCTTCGCCATGGCCCAGCCCCTGGGTTGGTTGGCGCCGATCTTCACGGCCATTGTCAGCTACACCTTCTTCGGCCTGGATGCCATCAGTGATGAGCTGGAAGATCCGTTCGGGCGCGATGAAAACGACCTGCCCACCGATGCTATGGTGCGAACGATTGAACGGGAAATACTCTGCGCGACCGGACATACCGACCTGCCTGCGCCCTTGCAGCCGGTGGACTTTGTGCTCAGTTGAGGTTGGCCGGGGTCATTGGCGCGACGCGCACAGGTTGCCGGGCTTGAGGTGGGCGACAAAGTTGCAGGGACGATGGCGGGCATCGAGTTGCTCGGCCAGGATGCCTTCCCAGGCCGTGCGACAGGCACCGGTCGAGCCCGGCAGGCAACACACCAGGGTGCCGTTGGCCAGCCCGGCCAAGGCGCGGGTTTGTACCGTGGAAGTGCCGATATCCAGGATCGACAAGGCGCGGAACAACTCGCCGAAACCGTCGATGTGCTTATCGAGCAAACAGGCCACCGCCTCGGGGGTGCTGTCTCGGGCAGTGAAGCCGGTGCCACCGGTCACCAGCACAACCTGCACCTGGTTGTCGGCAATCCAGGTCGCTACCTGTGCGCGGATCGTGTAGACGTCGCCCTTGACCAACTCACGGGCCACCAGTCGATGCCCCATCTCCACCGAGCGAGTAGCCAACAACTCGCCGGAGGTGTCGGTTTCGAAAGTTCGTGTATCACTGACCGTCAGTACGGCGATATTGAGGGGGATAAAAGCCGCATCCATTTTTACACTCATACAATAGCCTCAGCGTCGAAGAGTAATCTTCGGGGAAACTAGTGACTAAAATACAAGCCGTCCAATCGATATATCACAACACCCCATCGACTCCCTCTATTGGCAAAACACCACAACTACCCGTTTCATCGACCGCACCTATCACACAGTCACTATTTCTCATTGGACGTCTTTTTACCCTGACCGTAGGGTGGCATCGCCGCGCTATGCTCATCACCACACCACTTGCCAGGCCGAGTCATGGACATCAAACAACTCAAGTTTCTAATCGCCCTGGATCAGACCAGACACTTTGGCCAGGCCGCTGCGCTGTGCCACATCACCCAGCCGACGCTGTCCATGCGCCTGCGCAACCTGGAGGACGAGCTGGACCTGGTCCTGGTAAGGCGTGGCCAACGTTTTGAAGGTTTCACCGAGGCGGGCGAGCGCATCCTGGCCTGGGCCCGTACCCTGCTGGCCGCCTATGATGGCCTGCAGGCCGAAGCAGCCAGTTGCCGCGGGCAGATCGTCGGCAACCTGCGCCTGGGGATGGTGCCGCTGTCGAGCATCAACCCCATGAGTTTCCTCACGCCCCTGGCCCAGCGCTATCCGGAGCTGCACTTCCAGCTCTCGTCGCTGAGTTCGGAACAGGTCATCGATGGTTTGAGTCGCAACCAGCTCGACCTGGGCATCTGCTACCTGGACCAGATCAACACCAGCTACTTCGAGGTCATCGAGCTGGGCGCTACCAGCATGGGGCTGCTGTACGACACGCGCCACTACCACTTTGACCAGGCCGAGCTGCCCTGGGAGGCGATCAGCGATATTCCCTTGGGAATGCTGTCCAAGGGCATGCACTACCGCCAATCAGTCGACCTGAGCTTCAGAAGCCGAGGACTGCACCCACAGCCGGTGCTGGAAAGCGACTCCACTTACCAGTTGATCCAGGCGATCTGCGCCGGGATCTGCTGCGCAATCATGCCGCTGCAGAGCGGGCTGGATGAGTTGAGCGAACACATCCGTATCGTGCCGATTGCCAGCGCCAGCGTGCATGCCCCGATCGGCCTGTTGCTGCGCCGCACAGAACCGCGCTCGGCCCTCGCTGAAAAGTGCTTTGCCGAAGTAAAAGCACTGCTCGACGCCCAATAACACCGTTCATTGGTAGAACTGCTCTACCCGCATTGACTGCCAACTGCAGCGCAGCAAATTCACTTGACCGTAATTGTATATACATGATCATATCTGTGAACGTCGCCGCCCCTGCGTCCGGCCGGCGACTCGACCGCTCGACAACAATAATATGCGGAGATCCACAGCAATGACCCAGGCCAGCGCCTCGCGCAGCAAACCCTTGATCGAGCGCCGTTCGATCGACTACATCCCGGAAAACGAACGACACGGACGCCTCGACAGCCAGTTCACCCTGTGGCTGGGTGCCAACCTGCAGATCACCGCAATCGTCACCGGGGCCCTGGCCGTGGTGCTAGGTGGCGATGTGTTCTGGTCGTTGATCGGCTTGCTGATCGGCCAACTGGTCGGCGGCGCGGTCATGGCCCTGCATGCCGCTCAGGGGCCAAAGCTGGGCTTGCCGCAGATGATTTCCAGCCGGGTGCAATTCGGTGTCTATGGCGCGGCCATCCCGATTGCTCTGGTGTGCCTGATGTACCTGGGTTTCACTGCCACCGGCACGGTGCTATCGGGCCAGGCCATCGGCCAGTTGCTCAGCGTCAGCGACAGTGCCGGAATCCTGATCTTTGCCGGGGTGATCGTACTGGCCACGGTGTTCGGCTATCGCATGATTCACTGGATCGGCCGGATTGCCAGCGTGTTGGGGATCATCGCGTTCGTCTACCTGTTCAGCCGCATCCTGGTCATCAGCGACATCAGCCAACTGCTGCAAAACCGTCACTTCACCTGGACCTCGTTCCTGCTCGCGGTGTCGTTGTCGGCGTCCTGGCAGATCTCTTTCGGGCCCTATGTCGCGGACTATTCGCGCTACCTGCCAAGCAGCACCTCGTCGTTCAAGACTTTCCTCGCCGCAGGCCTGGGCTCGGTGGTCGGCTCCCAGGCCTCGATGGTGCTCGGGGTGTTTGCCGCAGCCATCGCCAACGGCCAGTTCTCCGGCCGTGAAGTGGCCTATATTGTCGGCCTGGGTGGTACCGGCGCCACCGCCGCGCTGCTGTACTTCAGTATCGCTTTCGGCAAGGTGACCATCTCTACCCTCAACTCCTACGGCAGCTTTATGTGCATCGCCACCATCATCAGTGGCTTTCGCGGGCATATTGACGTCAGCCGCCGCCAGCGCCTGTTCTTCGTGCTCGGCATCGTCGGCGCCTCAACCCTGATCGCCCTGCTCGGCCAGCACTCGTTCCTCGCCGCGTTCAAGTCGTTCATCCTGTTCCTGCTGACCTTCTTCGTGCCTTGGAGCGCGGTCAATTTGGTGGACTATTACTTCATCACCAAAGAGCGCTATGACGTACCCGCACTGTCCGATCCTGATGGCCGCTACGGGCGCTGGAACATGCCGGGCATCATCGTCTACACCATTGGCGTGCTGGTACAGATGCCGTTCATTTCCACCAAGCTCTATACCGGCCCCATGGTTGCCCACCTGGGCGGTGTCGATGTGTCGTGGATCATCGGCCTGGTAGTACCGAGCGTATTGTATTACCTGGTGGCCCGTGGCAAGGCAGCCCAGGCACCGGCCCAGATGATCCTGCCCGAAGCGGCCAGGTCCTGAGCTGAACCCTCCGGTTGCCCACCGTCTTGACGGTGGGCAACAACCAATCGGCGCCCTGGGCAGCTGTACCCGCTCAGCGCCCACGGCAGCGGGCCTTTGAGCTGACGCGCGCCACCTCATAACTTGGCGATCGACACCTCGGTGGACTTCACGAAGGCAATCACTTCACTGCCTACCCGCAACTCCAGCTCGTGCACCGAACGGGTGGTGATCACCGACGTGACGATGCCCGCGGATGTCTGTACATCGATTTCCGATACCACCGGCCCTTCGATGATCTCCTTGACCGTGCCCTTGAACTGATTGCGTACGTTGATCGCCTTGATGGTCATGCTCTGCTTCCTCGTTCCGGGGTGCACTGCGGCGCAGTGCTTGAGGTGCAGAGTGCACGCTTACAGGAAAAACAAAAAAGAATAATTAATCATTTTATTAGACCCAATAATAATATCAATGAGATCACTGCCCAGCCTTTTGACTGGCCGGCCTGCTACTTTCGTCTAATGCACGAAACTACCGGCCAACGCCGAAGGCGCGGATGGCAAGGCTCCGCCGGGGTCAAACAGTTGACGATAGACCCACTCGATAGCGCCATCAACACCCTTGATTAGTCCTACATTCCATACGGGAATACACTACCGTTTATCCGCGTTATCCGAGCCCTGCGCTAGATAGGGCCTGCAACCAATCGTGATCTCACCACAGCCAACTGCGCTTGCGACGCCCTGTTGCCGGGCATGCCTATGCCCGCTGCTTTGTGCAGCCGATAGAATAAGGAGATAACCATGGGACTTGGCAGACGTCAGTTCTTCAAGCTCTGTACCGCCGGGGTCGCCACCGCCACCTGCGCGACCCTGGGCTTTGCCCCCGGTATGGCCCAGGCCACCCAGCCGCGCCAGTACAAGCTGTTGCGCGCCAAGGAAACCCGCAACAACTGCACCTACTGCTCAGTGGGTTGCGGGATTCTCATGTACAGCCTCGGTGACGGTGCGAAGAACGCCAAGGCGCGCATCTTCCACATCGAAGGCGACCCGGATCACCCGGTCAGCCGCGGCTCGTTGTGCCCTAAAGGTGCAGGCCTGGTGGACTACGTGCACAGTGAACAGCGCCTGCTGTTCCCCGAATACCGTGCACCGGGTTCGGACAAGTGGCAGCGCATCAGTTGGGACCACGCCATCGAGCGCATCGCCCGCTTGATGAAGGACGACCGCGACGCCAACTTCATCGAAAAGAACGCCAAGGGCACCACGGTCAACCGCTGGCTGAGTACCGGCATGCTCTGCTCCTCAGCTGCCAGCAGTGAAACCGGCTCGCTGGACCAACGCTTCACCCGCGCCCTGGGTATTCTCGGCACCGACAGCCAGGCCCGCGTGTGCCATGCCCCGACCGTATCGGCCCTGGCGCCGACCTTCGGCCGTGGCGCCATGACCAACAACTGGGTGGACATCAAAAACGCCAACGTAGTGCTGATCATGGGCGGCAACCCGGCCGAGGCGCACCCGGTGGGTTTCAAGTGGGTGATCGAGGCAAAGATTCGCAATGGCGCCAAGGTCATCGTCGTCGACCCGCGCTTCAACCGCAGCGCCGCGGTGGCCGATATCTACTCACCGATCCGTGCTGGCTCCGACGTGACCTTCCTGATGGGCGTGGTCAACTACCTGATCAGCCACGACAAGGTCCAGCACGAGTACGTGCGCCACTACACCAACACCAGCCTGATCGTGCGCGAGGACTACCGCTTCGACGACGGCCTGTTCAGCGGCTACGACGACAGCAAGCGCAGCTACGACCGCAGTTCCTGGACCTATGAGCTTGACGAGAAAGGCTACGCCAAGCGCGACCTGACCCTGAGCCACCCGCGCTGTGTGTGGAACCTGCTCAAGACCCACGTCAGCCGCTACACCCCTGAAGTGGTGACTAACATCTGCGGCACGCCCAAGGATGATTTCCTGCAGATCTGCGCGATCCTCGCCAGCACCTGCGTGCCGGACCGCACCGCCACCTTCCTCTACGCCCTGGGCTGGACCCACCACACCAACGGCGCCCAGATGATCCGCGGCGCGGGCATGATCCAGTTGCTGCTGGGCAACATCGGCATGGCCGGTGGCGGCGTCAACGCTCTGCGCGGTCACTCCAATATCCAGGGTTACACCGACCTGGGCCTGCTGTCGCTGCGCCTGCCGGGCTACATGAATCTGCCCTCCGACGCGCAGACCACGCTGGCCACCTACCTCAAGCAGACCACACCGACGGCACTGCTGGAAGATCAGGTCAACTACTACAAGCACACGCCGAAGTTCTTCATCAGCCTGATGAAGAGTTTCTGGGGTGACAAAGCCACTGCCGACAACGACTGGGGCTTCGACTGGCTGCCCAAGTGGGACGACAGCTACGACGTGCTCAACTACAGCAACCGCATGTTCGAAGGCAAGGTCAACGGCTACATCGCCCAGGGCTTCAACCCGGTGGCGGCGTTCCCGGACAAGAACAAGGCCCAGGCGGCACTGGCCAAGCTCAAATTTCTGGTGATCATTGACCCGCTGGCTACCGAGACCTCAAGCTTCTGGCAGAATCACGGTGAACAGCACGACGTCGATACTGCCGCGATCCAGACCGAGGTGTTCCGCCTGCCCTCCTCCTGCTTTGCCGAAGAAGACGGCTCGATCGTCAACTCCGGGCGCTGGCTGCAGTGGCACTGGGCCGGTGCCGCACCGCCCGGCGAGGCCTGGCACGATGGCAAGATCCTCGGTCACCTGTTCATGAAAATCCGTGAGCTGTACGAAAAGGAAGGTGGCGCCAACCCGGCCCCGATCCTCAACATGGCCTGGGACTATGTCGACCCGTACGACCCCAAGCCCGAGGAAGTGGCCAAGGAATCCAACGGCCGCGCCCTGGCCGACCTGCACGACGAGCAAGGCAAGCTGATCCTGCGCAAGGGCCAGTTGCTCAGCGATTTCTCGCAGTTGCGTGATGACGGCAGCACCCAGTGCTTCAACTGGATCTTCGCCGGTTCCTGGACCGAACAAGGCAACCAGATGGCCCGTCGCGACAACGCCGACAGTGGCCTGGGCTGCACCCCGGGTTGGGCCTGGGCCTGGCCGCAGAACCGGCGCATCCTCTACAACCGCGCCTCCGCCGACCCACAGGGCAATCCGTGGGACCCGAAACGCAAGCTGATCGGCTGGGACGGCCAACGCTGGAGCGGTGTCGACGTGCCCGACTTCGCCGTCACTGCCGCGCCAGGTGGCAAGGTCAATCCGTTCATCATGCTGCCTGAAGGCCTGGGCCGGCTGTTCTCGGTTGGCGCCCTGAACGACGGCCCGTTCCCCGAACACTACGAACCGACCGAAAGCCCGCTGGCGCACAACCCGCTGCACCCGAAGGTGACCTACAGCCCTACGGCGCGCGTGTACGAAAGCGACCGCAAACGCATGGGCAAGCGCGAGGACTTCCCCTATGTGGCGACCACCTACTCGATCACCGAGTTGTTCCGTCACTGGACCAAGCACGCGCGCCTGAACGCCATCGTTCAGCCCGAGCAGTTCATCGAGATCGGCGAAAAGCTGGCCAATGACAAAGGCATCGTTCAGGGCGACACGGTCAAGGTCAGCACCCAGCGCGGCTACATCAAGGCCAAGGCTGTAGTCACCAAGCGCATCCGCCGCCTGGCCGTCGATGGCCAGGATGTCGACACCATCGGCATTCCGTGCCACTGGGGTTACGAAGGGGCGACCCGCAAGGCTTTCTGGCCAACACCCTGACCCCGGGCGTCGGCGACTCGAACACCCAGACGCCGGAGTACAAGGCGTTTCTCGTGAACATTGAAAAGGTCTGAGGGCGCAACCATGTCCATGCAATCCCAAGACATCGTCCGCCGCTCGGCCACCAGCGTGCTGACCCCGGCGCCGCATACCCGCGATCACCAGGCCGAAGTGGCCAAGCTGATAGACGTCAGCATCTGCATCGGCTGCAAGGCCTGCCAGGTAGCCTGCAATGAGTGGAACGACCTGCGTGACGAGGTCGGCCACAACGTCGGCGTGTACGACAACCCGGCAGACCTGTCTGCCGAAACCTGGACGCTGATGCGCTTCGACGAAGTCGAAGACGAGAGCGGCAAGCTCGAATGGCTGATCCGCAAGGACGGCTGCATGCACTGCGCTGACCCCGGCTGCCTGAAAGCCTGCCCGCAACCGGGGGCGATCATCCAGTACGCCAACGGCATCGTCGACTTCCAGTCCGAACATTGCATTGGCTGTGGCTACTGCATCGCCGGTTGTCCCTTCGATGTGCCGCGCATCAGCCAGAAAGATAACAAGGCCTACAAGTGCACCCTGTGCGTGGACCGGGTGTCCGTCGGCCAAGAGCCAGCCTGCGTCAAGACCTGCCCCACCGGCGCGATCAACTTCGGCAGCAAGCAGGACATGCTGCATCAGGCCGGTGAACGGGTGACTGAGCTTCAGGGCCGGGGCTTTGCCGGGGCCGGCATCTACGATCCGCAAGGCGTCGGCGGCACCCATGTGGTCTATGTGCTGCAACATGCCGACAAGCCGCAGCTGTACCACAAGCTGCCCACCGACCCGCGTATCAGCAGCGCCATCCAGGGCTGGAAAGGCTGGATGAAACCGGTGGCCGCCGCGGCGTTTTTCGCCACCCTGGTCGGCACCCTGTTCCATTACATCGGCGTGGGCCCCAACGAGGTCGACGAGCAGGATGAGAAACGCGAAGAGGATACGCACGCATGAACACCGACAACCTGATCCTGCGTACCCGCTTCATTGACCGCGCCTGCCACTGGTTCATGGTGATCTGCTTTTTCGCCGTGGCGCTGTCGGGGCTGTCGTGGTTCTTCCCCTCATTCAACGGGCTCAACGCGGTGTTCGGCACCCCGCAGCTGGCGCGCATCCTTCACCCCTTCTTCGGGGTCGCGGTGTTCGTGATGCTGATGTTCCTGTTCGTGCGTTTCGTGCGCTACAACCTGCCGGAACGCGAGGACCTGCAGTGGTTCAAGAACGTCAAGCAGGTGCTGGCCGGCAAGCATGACCCGGCGCTGAACATTGGCAAATACAACGCCGGGCAGAAACTGCTGTTCTGGGGCATCATGACCCTGATCATCCTGTTGCTGCTCAGCGGCGTGGTGATCTGGCGGCCGTACTTCGCCCCGCTGTTCTCCATCCCCACCATTCGCATCGGCCTGCTATTGCATGCCATCGCCGGCATCGCCCTGATCCTGCTGATCATCGGCCATGCCTACCTGGCGTTCTGGGTAAAAGGTTCGATTCGCGGCATGCTCACAGGCGTTGTCAGTCGCGCCTGGGCCAAGACCCATCATGATCGCTGGTACCGGCAGATCAGCAAGCAGGACAAACCCGGGGGCAAACCATGAGCAGCATTCAGATGACCCCGGTGCAAACGCCTGCGGGTGGGATCAACGGGATCGTGCCGGCGCTGCTGCCGTCGCTCAAGGACCGCTACAGCAAACGTGCTGCGCGCCTGCGCCAACTGGCCGAAACCCATGCCATGGGCGATTACCTGGCTTTTTGCGCACAACTGGTCCAGGCCCAGCAACTGCTGCTTGAGCGTATGCCGTTGCCCCAGGCACTGGCCGCCGGGCTCGCTGATCGACTGAACAACGGCCAGGCGCCGCTGGCGAGTGCCGACTACCCGCGTGACCCGTACTGGCAGCAACTGCTGCATGGCCTGATCGAGCAGCTGTATTGCGACGCCAACCCAGCCGTGCGCACGACGCTGGACGGCCTTCGCGGACACGTTCCAGCGCAATTGGAGCATCTGGCCAGCGCCTTGCTGGCCGGCGACTATGAACAAGTCGGCAGCGGCCAGGCGTTGTTCCTGTGGGCCGCGCTCTCGCTGTACTTCACCCAGCTGGCCAGCGTCCTGCCGGCATCGGCCAGCGCCTCTCTCGGTGAACAGCGCCAGCACTGCCCGGTGTGCGCCAGCGCGCCGCTGGCCAGCGTGGTGATGACCGGCGCGCAGGCGGGCTTGCGCTACCTGCAGTGCAGCCTGTGCGAATGCCGCTGGCACATGGTCCGGGTCAAGTGCAGCAACTGCGAAGCCACCGGCGCGCTGGACTACTGGTCGCTGGAACGCCAGGATGCCGCGGTCAAAACCGAAAGCTGCAACGATTGTCACAGCTACCTGAAAGTCTTTTACCCGGAAAAGGACCGCGACCAGGAACTGCTGGCCGACGACCTGGCCACCCTGGCGCTGGATGCCGAGGTGGAACGCGAGGGGTTTGGACGCAGTGGGGTCAGCCCGTTTCTGTTTCCTGGTTGAAAAAAGCATTGCGGGGCATGCCCGTTCCCACAGGTGTTATTTCTGTGGGAGATCACCCAGCCCTCCGGGCTGCGCTGTCGCGCAGCAAACATGAAGTGCATGGCTTCAGGTCTGCAGCGGCGCTGACATTTTGAAAAGCAAAAGGCGGCTGGCCCGGTAGGGCC
>NZ_JBOICA010000028.1:0-77157 GCF_050739775.1 Pseudomonas sp. | reverse complement strand
CTCCCACAGAGATCACTGTAGGAGCGGGCTTGCCCCGCGATTAGCGCAAATGGGCAGCCAATACCGCAATAAGGTAAACTGCCGCCACTTCATATCTATAACGATTCGCCTGATGCCCACGACGTTTCAAGAGATCCCCCGCGAACGCCCGGTCACGCCGCTGCTCGACCGTGCCGATACGCCTGCCGGCCTGCGCCGGCTGGCTGAAGCCGACCTGGAGAACCTGGCTGACGAACTGCGCCAGGAACTGCTCTATACCGTTGGCCAGACCGGCGGGCATTTCGGTGCCGGCCTGGGCGTCATCGAGCTGACGATTGCCCTGCACTACGTTTTCGACACCCCGGACGACCGGCTGGTGTGGGACGTGGGTCATCAGGCCTATCCGCACAAGATCCTCACCGGTCGCCGCCAGCGCATGCACACCCTGCGCCAGAAGGACGGCGTGGCCGCCTTCCCGCGCCGCGCCGAGAGCGAGTACGACACCTTTGGCGTCGGTCACTCCAGCACCTCGATCAGTGCTGCCTTAGGGATGGCCATCGCCGCCCGGCTGCAGAACGATCCGCGCAAATCCATCGCCGTGATCGGTGATGGCGCGCTGACTGCCGGCATGGCCTTCGAGGCGTTGAACCACGCCCAGGAAGTCGATGCCGACATGCTGGTGATCCTCAACGACAACGACATGTCGATCTCGCGCAATGTCGGCGGCCTGTCCAACTACCTGGCCAAGATTCTCTCCAGCCGCACCTACTCGAGCATGCGCGAAGGCAGCAAGAAGGTCCTCTCGCGCTTGCCTGGCGCCTGGGAAATCGCCCGGCGTACCGAAGAGTACGCCAAGGGCATGCTGGTACCTGGCACCCTGTTCGAAGAGCTGGGCTGGAACTACATCGGGCCAATCGACGGTCACGACCTGCCGACCCTGATCACTACCCTGCGCAACATGCGCGACCTCAAGGGGCCGCAGTTCCTGCACGTGGTGACCAAAAAGGGCAAAGGTTTCGCCCCGGCTGAAGTCGACCCGATCGGCTACCACGCCATCACCAAGCTCGAGCCCGTCGATGCACCGGCTGCCGCACCGAAGAAAGCTGGCGGTCCGAAGTACTCGGCAGTGTTCGGCCAGTGGCTGTGCGACATGGCCGCGGCTGACCAGCGCCTGGTCGGCATCACCCCAGCGATGAAAGAAGGCTCTGATCTGGTGGCGTTCAGCGAACGCTATCCCGAGCGCTACTTCGACGTGGCCATTGCCGAACAACACGCCGTGACCCTGGCAGCCGGCATGGCCTGCGAAGGTGCCAAACCGGTGGTGGCGATCTATTCGACGTTCCTGCAGCGCGCCTACGATCAGCTGATCCATGACGTTGCCGTGCAGAACCTCGACGTGCTGTTCGCCATCGACCGCGCCGGCCTGGTCGGCGAAGACGGCCCGACTCACGCCGGTAGCTTCGACCTGTCGTTCTTGCGCTGCATCCCCGGCATGCTGGTGATGACCCCGAGCGACGAGAACGAGCTGCGTAAAATGCTCAGCACCGGTCACCTGTATAACGGTCCTGCGGCGGTGCGCTACCCGCGTGGCAGTGGCCCGAACGCAAGCATCGAGAGCAACCTCGAACCTCTGGAAATCGGTAAAGGTGTAGTTCGCCGCCAGGGCAACAAAGTTGCCCTGCTGGTGTTCGGCGTACAGCTTGCCGAAGCCCTGAAGGTCGCTGAAAGCCTCGATGCCACCGTGGTCGACATGCGCTTCGTCAAACCCCTGGATGAAGCCCTGGTACGCGAAATGGCGAGCAGCCACGCGCTGCTGGTGACCCTCGAAGAAAACGCCATCATGGGTGGCGCTGGTGCTGCGGTCAGCGAGTTCCTCGCCCGCGAAGCGCTGCTCAAACCGGTGCTGCACCTGGGCCTGCCGGACGTTTATGTCGAGCATGCCAAGCCTGCGCAGATGCTGGCCGAATGCGGGCTGGATGTTGCCGGGATCGAAGCCTCGGTGCGTCAGCGGATGCAGCTGCTCGGCCTTTAGGGCCTCATCACGGGGCAAGCCCGCTCCCACAGAGTACAGCCCTGTGGGAGCGGGCTTGCCCCGCGGTAGCAATGGAGCTGCCGATGAAATCCCTACGCTTTGCCCCGCTCCTGCTATGCCTGCCCACCTCTCTGCTGGCCGACCCCATCGACCGCGACAGCGCCCTGAAGCTGCCCAATACCCTGATCAGCGCCAACCGCCAGGTTGAGGACCGCACGCAAAGCAGTGCCGCCAACACAGTGTTCACCCGCGACGACATCGATCGCCTGCAGCCCTCCAGTGTCACCGACCTGCTGACTCGCGTGCCGGGTGTACAGGTATCGCGCACCGGCGGTCGTGGCAGCCTGCCAGGCATCTTCATTCGCGGCACCAAATCGGCCCAGAGCCTGGTGCTGGTCGATGGCGTACGCATCGCCAACACCTCCTCCGGCGACAGCGGCCTGCAGTTCCTGAACATCGATCAGATCGAACGCGTCGAGGTCCTGCGCGGTTCGCGCTCGGCAATCTACGGCAGCGATGCGATTGGCGGGGTGATTCAGATCTTCACCCGCCGCGGCGACAAGCCTGGCCTGCAACCACGTCTGCATCTGGGCGCGGGCAGCAACCAGACCTGGCAGCGCGATGTCGGCCTCTCAGGCGGTGATGAGCGCACCCGCTTCAACCTCGCCACCGGCCTGGAAGAAAGTGCCGGCATCAATGCAACCCGCGAATCCTACCCGGCCAACACCGATCACGACGCCTTGCGCAACAAGAGCCTGAGCCTGAACCTCAGTCATGTCGCCAGCGACTCCCTAGAACTGGGCTTGAGCCTGCTCGATAGCTGGGGCCGCAGCGAATACGACAACCTGTTTGGCGACGGCAGCCAGCCCTATACCGATTTCAACGTCAGCAGCGTTGGTACCTATGCCGACGCACAGCTCACCGAAGTCTGGCATTCGCGTATGGAGCTGGGCCACAGCGAGAACCGCGACAGCAAGCGCGACTCACTGCAACCTGGCGGTAGCGAGTTCAACACCTATCGCGACGCGATCAACTGGCAGAACGACCTCCGCCTGGATGACCGCCACAACCTGTTGTTGGGTGGCGACTGGTACCAGGATCGCTTGCACACCAGCAGTCCCCTTAACGAGGACAGCCGCTGGAACCGCGCAGCCTTCGTGCAACATCGCTACAAGGGCGACAGCTTCTCCACCGAAGTCGGCGTGCGACGTGACCAGAACCAGCAATTCGGCAGCCAGAACAGCTGGAGCGCCAGCCTCACCCTGCCGGCCAATCCGGCCAATGACCTGCTGCTGTCTTACAGTGAAGGCTTCCGCGCACCGACCTTCAACGACCTCTACTACCCGGACTTCAGCAATCCCGACCTCAAACCCGAGCGCTCGAAAAGCTACGAACTGCAGTGGCGCAGTCAACTAAGCGAGAGCACTCGCCTGGAGACCTCGCTGTACCGCACCGATCTTCGCAACGCGATTGTCTACGGCACCAACTACATTCCGCACAATGTGGGCTCGGCCAGGATCAACGGCTTCGAGGCCAGCCTGCACCAGCAATGGTTTGGCTGGCAAAACACGCTCGGCCTGTCGCTGATCGATCCCCGCGACCGCGAGTCCGGACACACCCTTGAGCGCCGTGCGCGCCGTACCCTGAGCCTGGACCTGGACCGGCAGTTTGATCGCCTGGGCCTGGGTGCCAGCTGGCAAGCGGTCAGTAGCAGTTACGCCGATGCGGCCAATGAAAGGAAACTCAGTGGCTACGGCCTGCTCGGCTTGCGCAGTAGCTGGAACCTCAGCCGCGAAATCCGCCTGGAACTGAAGGCCGAGAACTTGCTGGACAAAACCTATAGCCG
The DNA here is from genome assembly GCF_050739775.1 of Pseudomonas sp. Lineage (GTDB taxonomy): Bacteria > Pseudomonadota > Gammaproteobacteria > Pseudomonadales > Pseudomonadaceae > Aquipseudomonas. Next base: position 73,300 of record NZ_JBOICA010000028.1, on the reverse strand, counting down.
CGCTCAGTACAACTACGCTGGCGGTTTCGCAGACTACCGTGAAGAAGGCCGCACCTGGCTGTTCGGCATCACCTGGACACCGGCGCTTTAACGTCGAGCGCCTGGCACAACCGCGCGGTCGCCCCGATCATCTGCCCGCTGGGCCGTTCCAGGCCTTTATCAGGTACTTGCAGCAAACGCTCGTTGCGCACCGCATCGACTTGCGGCCAGGCCTTCCAGGCGTCGAGCTGGGCCTGGTCGCCGGCCAGGATCACCTGGGGATCACGCAACAGCACCGACTCCAGGCTGACCTGTGGCGCTGGCACCTTGAGCTCGGCGAACACATTGCGTGCGCCACACACCGCCAAGGCATCGCTGACAATCTGCCCGCCACCGACGGTGTACAAGGGTTTGTCCCAGACCTGATAAAAGACCCGTAGCGGCTGCTCGCGATAATAGCGCGCACGTAGCGCCTGCACGTGCTGGCGCAGCTGCTGCGCACGCACTCGCCCTTGCTCCGCTCGCCCCAACTGCACGCCGATGGCCTCAATCTGCTCGATCAATTCATCGATGCCATGGGATTCGGCGCTGTAGGTGGCGATGCCCAGACGCTCGAGCTGGTCACGCTGGGCAGCCGGGACACTCCCCGGCCAGAGCAGCAACAGGTCAGGCTTAAGGCTGAGCAGGCGCTCCATGTCGATCTGACCATAACGCCCGACCGAAGGCACTTGGGCCAAGGCTGGCGGACGATCGCCACCGTCGAGCATGCCCACCAGCAGATCAGTGGCGTGCAGTTCGACAACAATTTCCGACAGTGAGGGGGCCAGGCTGACCACCCGCGAGGCGGCCGCCAGCGGCGTGGCCAGCGCCAGCAACACCAGCAGCAGAATGCCGCGCATCAGCCGAGCTGACGCGGGATACGGTAGAGGTAGAGCAGCACCAGGCTGGAGATGGCCAGGAGGATCTGCGGTACGGCCTCCAGGCCGACGAACACCGACAAGGCGGATATCCAGGCTGGCAGGCAAGCGAACAGCATGCCCAGGCGCCGGACACGCGCCAACTCGATCCAGGCAGCAGGTTCGGCGTCACTGTTCAGGGCTTTCTGGGTAGCGATCAGCGCGCGCTTGTAGGCAGCAAAGCGCGGCAGACTGAGGAACATAGAGGCCACACCCGCGATAAACATCGGCATGGCCAGGGCCGGAATCAATGCCTGCAGATCAGCAAAGGCCCAGGCGAACACCAGCAACGGCGCCAGCGCCATCGCCAGGTACTGCCACCAGGCGAGTTCGAGGCGACGGCGAACCTGGACGCGGGTCACGCCCGACCGACCTCACCCTGGTGCTCGTTGCCCATCATGTGGCCGAGCTTGCCAGCCTTGGTGGCCAGGTAGTGTTTGTTGTGCGGATTGTGACCGGTGTGCAGCGGCACACGCTCAGCTACCGGGATGCCCATGCCGCTCAGCGCCTTGACCTTGCGCGGGTTGTTGGTCATCAGTCGCAACGACTTGACCCCCAGGTGCTCGAGCATCGGCTGGCACATGCCATAGTCACGCTGATCGGCGGCAAAGCCCAGGCGCTCGTTGGCCTCGACGGTATCGGCGCCACCATCTTGCAGCTCGTAAGCGCGGATCTTGTTCAACAGGCCAATACCACGGCCTTCCTGACGCAGGTACAGCAGCACGCCACGGCCTTCACGGGCGATGGCCTGCAGCGCAGCCTCAAGCTGGGAGCCGCAGTCGCAACGCTGGCTGAACAAGGCATCGCCGGTCAGGCATTCGGAATGCAGGCGCCCGAGCACCGGTTGCCCATCGGCTACATCACCCAGACTGAGCACGACGTGCTCGCGGCCAGTGGCTTCGTCGAGAAAACCATGCATGGTGAAAGTCGCAAACGGGGTGGGCAGCTTGGAAGCGGCAACAAAGACGACGGGCACTTTGTGCTCCTGATTTGAAAGCTTGAAGAATAAAGTGTGCCGATTGTATCAGGATGTGGAAGGGCTGCTCAGGTCGAATGTTTGTTCATACTTATCGACAGGTACGATTCGACCTACTCATGGAGCCTTGCCCTGCTCGAACGGATAGGGTTGCTCCCAGTGCGCGAAAATCGCCCGCAACTCACCACTGGCCACCAGTTTATCCATACGCTGGTCAAACAATGCCTTCAGCGCCCGGCCTTTTTCGGTCTTGCCAAAGGCCAGGTACAACGGCAGTTCGGCAATGTGGGTTGTGCGGAACTTATCGCGCTCACTTTCCTTGGCCTGGTCTAGAACGTAATCAACTTCGGTCTGCGCATCAATGTAGAAATCCACACGCCCGCGCTCGAGCATTTTCAAAATCCCTTCGCGCCGCTGCACCTCACGGTATTCGCCGACATTGGGCAGGTAGTGCTGATAGTCGTAGCCGCGCACCCAGGAGAGCTTGAACTGACTCAGGTTCTCTGGAGTCGGCACAGGCTTACTGGTGAGGCTCAGGGCGTAGATATGGTCGGTGTCGAAATTCCACCGCGGGTAGATATTGTCGCTGCTTTCTTCGTGATAGGAGCCGACCCAGGCATCGGCTTCGCCGCGCTTGACCAGGCCAATTGCCCGGCTGTACGGCACGCTGAGCACCGCCACCCTGACCCCCGCAGGTTCGAACACCTTGCGCAGGATATCCCAGGCGATGCCAGTGCCGTCGGCGTTGGTGTAATCCTCCCAGCGCTCGCTGGCCAGTCGTACCTGCTTGGGCACCTCGATCGTCTCGCTGGCACGAACACCACAGGCAACCAGCACCAGCAGCATCAGGACCACTCGCCATCCACGCATCGTACGACTCCCTTAAGTGACGCTCCATACCAGCACCTGCATGCCCAGCCAAGCGAAGACGCCCGCCAGCACATCGTCAAGCATAATACCAACGCCACCATGCACATGGCGGTCAACCCAGCGAATCGGCCAGGGCTTGAGGATGTCGAAAAAGCGGAACATCAAAAAGCCGGCCAGCAGCCATTGCCAGCCTTCAGGGACCAACCACAGGGTGATCCACATGCCGACCATTTCGTCCCAGACAATGCCTTCATGGTCATGCACACGCAAGTCATCGGCCACCTTGCCGCACAGCCAGAAGCCGAACAGCATGGTCAGGCCAAGCATCAGCCAATAGCCCCAATCGGGCAACATCTGCCACAACGGGATGAATGGCAAAGCCACCAGCGAACCCCAGGTTCCCGGCGCCTTGGGCAAGGTCCCGGAGCCGAAGCCGAAGGCGAGAAAATGCCACGGATTGCGCCAGACCGACGGCGGAACGTTCTCCGCAGGCACCTGATTGGGGTGATCGGTCACGGTTGCTCCCTAAAATGTTGATAGCCCCGGGTTGTCGGGGTGATGTCCTGCCCCTGGCCATCCACCAGGGTGACGCCGGCGCCAGTGCCTGCACGACCCAGCACATGGATCGGCCAGCCGGCCACCAGCAGCGGCGCAAGTTCGGCCTCAGGCAAGGTGAAGGCCAGTACATAATCGTCGCCACCGGCCAGCGCGGCCTGCTGGGCGCCCTCATGACCGCAGAACGCTTGCAGCGCAGCAGACAACGGTAGCCGTTCCAGCTCCACTCGCAGCGACACGTGCGAAGCCTTGGCAATATGCCCGCAGTCGGCCAACAGGCCATCGGAGATATCCAGCGCCGCTGTCGCCTTGCCCCGCAGGGCCTGGCCCAACGCAAATTGCGGCTGCGGCGACCAGTAATGGGCCAGCAATGCTTCAGCCACAACGGGATCGGCCTGGCGCTGCGCGAGTACCAATGGCAAGGCGCCGGCAGCATTGCCCAGCTCGCCGCCCACACACAGCAGGTCACCGGCGCGGGCGCCACTGCGGGTCAAGGCCTGGCCAGCGGGCACGCGGCCGAACACGGTCATGGTCAGGCTCAAGGGGCCACGGGTGGTATCGCCGCCGATCAGGCTGAGCCGGCAGGCCTGGGCCATCTGGTTCAGGCCACGGGCATAGGCTTGCAGCCAGTCGGCGCGCACCTCTGGCAGGGTCAGGGCAAGGGTAAAACCGATGGGCGTGGCGCCCATGGCTGCCAGGTCACTGGCGGCAACGGCCAGCGAACGCTGACCGAGCAGAAAAGGGTCGCAGACGGCCGGGAAATGCACCCCGGCCACCAGCGTGTCGGTGGAGATTGCCAGCTGTTCGCCGGGCGGCAGGCTGAGCAAGGCACAGTCATCGCCAATGCCCAGTGCAACCGCTTCGCCGCCTTGCGCACAGGGCGCAGCGGCGAAGTAATGGCGAATCAGCTCGAACTCACCCATTGGCAAAAAGCGCCGCGATCAGCGCTTGAACGCCTTTACTTCGGCTTCACGCAGCCGTGGTGCCAGCTTGTCGAGCACACCGTTGACGAACTTGTGACCGTCAGTGGCGCCGTAAACCTTGGCCAGCTCGACACCTTCGTTGATCACTACACGGTATGGCACGTCAACGCGCTTGATGAACTCCCAGGTGGACAGGCGCAGAACCGCCAGCTCGACCGGGTCGAGTTCTTCAAGGGCCAGGTCCAGGCAAGGGACCAGCGCCTTGTCGATCTCTTGCACCATGGCCGGAACCCCGTGAAGGATTTCGCGGAAATAGGCACCGTCGACATCGGTGAAATCGTTATCGACCCGGAACTGCGCTTCGATCTCGTTCAGCGAGTGCTTGGCCATATGCCATTGGTACAGGGCCTGAGTCGCGAGCTGACGGGCTTCGCGACGCTTGGCGCTTTTCGATGGCTTGCCAGCATCCGCAGGTTTTGGATCGCGCGGGTTGAAACGATCGCTTTCGTCGCTAATCACTTGGCCTCCAACTGCGCCAGCAGGCTGACCATTTCCAGGGCGGACAGGGCAGCTTCGGCGCCCTTGTTGCCGGCCTTGGTGCCGGAACGCTCAATGGCCTGTTCGATCGAGTCGACCGTCAGGACACCGAAGGCAACCGGTACGCCGAACTCCATGGACACCTGGGCCAGGCCCTTGGTGCATTCGCCCGCTACGTATTCGAAGTGCGGGGTACCGCCACGGATCACCGCGCCCAGGGCGATGATCGCGGCGTATTCGCTTTGCTGGGCAACTTTCTGTGCTACCAGCGGGATTTCGAAGGCACCCGGGGCACGGATGATGGTGATGTCGCTTTCGCTCACGCCATGGCGAACCAGGGCATCAACAGCACCGCTTACCAGGCTTTCGACGACGAAGCTGTTAAAGCGGCCAACCACCAAAGCATAGCGACCTTTGGGGGCAATGAAGGTACCTTCGATGGTCTTCAGGGTCATTGCGGAGTTCTCATCTTAAAGAGCCAGGCCGCAACGGTGCGGCCTGTGGGAGTTTTGTTCCGGATCAACAGCGGGAAAAAGCCCCTGCTTTATTCGGAGGGCACGTATTCTACAACTTCCAGATCGAATCCGGATATCGCATTGAACTTCATTGGCGAACTCATCAGGCGCATTTTGCGCACGCCCAGGTCGCGCAGGATCTGCGAACCGGCACCGACGGTGCTGTAAGTGGTCGGGGTTTTCGCCTGGGAGGCCTCGGCGCTTTCACGGATATGTGCCAGCAGCACATCACCATCGAGCGGGTGACCGAGCAGCAGCACGACACCGCTGCCGGCCTCGGCAACCGCGCTCATGGCGGCGCGCAGGCTCCATCGGCCCGGTTGCTTGACCATCAGCAGGTCGCGCAGCGGGTCCATGTTGTGCACCCGCACCAGGGTCGGTTCTTCAGCGCAGATGTTGCCCAGGGTCAGGGCCATATGCACGTCGCCTTCGACCGAATCGCGGTAGGTCACCAGGTTGAAACTGCCCAGTTCGCTGTCCAGCGGCTGCTCGGAAATCCGCTGAATGGTACGTTCGTGGATCATCCGGTAGTGGATCAGGTCGGCGATGGTGCCGATCTTGATGCCGTGCTCGGCGGCAAAGGTTTCCAGTTCCGGACGACGGGACATGGTGCCGTCGTCGTTCATGACTTCGCAGATCACCCCGCTTGGCTCGAAACCGGCCATGCGCGCCAGGTCGCAAGCCGCCTCGGTGTGGCCGGCACGGGCCAGGGTACCGCCAGGCTGAGCCATCAGCGGGAAGATGTGGCCGGGGCTGACGATATCTTCAGCCTTGGCATCACGGGCCGCAGCGGCCTGAACGGTACGGGCGCGGTCAGCGGCAGAGATACCGGTGGTCACCCCTGTGGCGGCTTCGATCGAGACGGTGAACTTGGTGCCGAAACCCGAGCCGTTGCGCGGCGCCATCAGCGGCAGCTTGAGCGTTTCGCAGCGCTCGCGCGACATCGGCATGCAGATCAGGCCACGGGCGTGCTTGGCCATGAAATTGATGTGTTCGGCCTTGCAGCACTCGGCGGCCATGATCAGGTCGCCTTCGTTCTCGCGGTCTTCGTCATCCATCAGGATGACCATTTTGCCCTGGCGGATGTCTTCTACCAGTTCTTCGATGCTGTTGAGCGCCACGCGGCACCCCCTTTCAAATCAGGATTTCAGGTAGCCGTTGGCGGCCAGGAAACTTTCGGTAATACCGCTGCCGTTGCTCGGCTCGGCGGCTTTGTCACCCAGCAGCAGACGCTCCAGGTAACGGGCCAGCAAGTCAACCTCAAGGTTGACCCGGCGACCAGGACGGTAGTCGGCCATGATGGTTTCGGCCAGGGTATGCGGGACGATGGTCAGCTCGAACTCGGCGCCATCGACCACGTTCACCGTCAGGCTGGTGCCATCGACGGTGATCGAACCTTTGTGGGCAATGTATTTGGCCAGCTCCTTGGGTGCACGGATGCGGAACTGGATGGCGCGGGCGTTATCGCTGCGCGACACCACTTCGCCGACACCATCGACGTGACCGCTGACCAGGTGGCCGCCCAGGCGGGTGGTCGGGGTCAGGGCCTTTTCCAGGTTGACCCGGCTGCCGCTTTTCAGGTCGTTGAAGGCGGTGCAGTCGAGGGTTTCGCGGCTGACGTCGGCCCAGAAGCCATTGCCTGGCAGCTCGACCGCAGTCAGGCACACGCCATTGACGGCGATGCTGTCGCCCAGTTTGACGTCGCCCAGGTCGAGCTTGCCGGTTTCGACATACACCCGCACGTCGCCACCTTTGGGGGCCAGAGAGCGGATGCTGCCGATGGATTCGATGATGCCAGTAAACATGAGTCCTCCTCGAGAACAGGGCTGCGCGTGGCTAGCCTGGAATTATACGCCGGGCGCCGGCACAGGGATCGCAGTGACTCGCCAGTCATCGCCTACTGCGCGCATTTCAGTGATTTTCAGTTGCACCGCTTCACTCATGTGCTTCAGCGGCCAGTCCAGCAAGGGACGGGCACTGGAACCCAGGAATTTGCCGGCAACAAAGATCTGGTACTCGTCAATCAGGCCAAGCTGGGCAAAGGCCCCGACCAGCCCGGCACCGGCCTCAAGCAGGACTTCGCTGGTGCCACGCAGCGCCAGCTCGCGCAGCAGGGCAGACAGATCGACGCGACCGCCCTCACCCGGCAAACTCAGCAATTCATGACCGGCTTCGGCATAACGAGTTTCGTCACTGACAGCAGTGACCACCAGCGCCGGGCCGGCCTGGAAGAACGGAGCGTCCAGCGGCAGGCGCAAGCGCCCATCAATCAGCACCCGCAACGGTGGTCGCGCCAGGGCAAGGGCCGTGGTTTGCGGATCGAGACCTAGCTCGTCGCCGCGCACGGTCATCCGCGCATTGTCGGCCAGCACACTTTCAGCACTGGTCAGCACCACACTGGAACGTGCACGCAGACGTTGCCCCGCAGAACGTGCGGCGGGCCCGGTGATCCACTGGCTTTCACCATTGGCCATGGCCGTGCGGCCATCCAGGCTCATTGCCAGCTTGGCCCGTACGAACGGCAGACCGCACTCCATGCGCTTGAGGAAACCGGGATTGAGCGCTCGCGCCTCGGCTTCGAGCACGCCGCTGGCGACTTCGATGCCGACGTCGGCCAGACGTTTGAGGCCCTGCCCCGCCACTTGCGGATTGGGGTCCTGCATGGCGGCGACCACGCGTGCCACGCCAGCCTTGACCAGCGCCTCGGCACACGGCGGCGTGCGCCCGTGGTGGCTGCACGGTTCAAGGGTTACGTAGGCGCAGGCGCCGCGGGCCAGTTCGCCGGCCTGGCGCAGCGCGTGCACTTCAGCATGCGGCTCACCGGCGCGGACATGCCAACCTTCACCAACAACCTGGCCGTCGCGAACAATCACACAGCCGACGCGCGGATTCGGATGGGTCGAATACAAGCCCTTGCGGGCCAGCTCCAAGGCTCGGGCCATGTAGTAGGCGTCGAGTACCGCGCGTTCGTTGGACATACTCATTCTTTAGCCGGCTCGCGGGCCAGGCGGTCGATTTCTTCGCGAAACTCGTTGAGGTCCTGGAAGCGCCGGTACACCGAGGCGAAACGGATATAGGCAACTTCATCGAGTTTCTGCAGCTCGTTCATCACCAGCTCACCGACCACCAGCGATTTGACTTCGCGTTCGCCGGTCGCCCGCAGCTTGTGCTTGATGTGCGCCAGCGCCGCTTCCAGGCGCTCGACGCTGACCGGACGTTTTTCCAGGGCACGCTGCATACCGGCGCGCAGCTTGTCTTCGTCGAACGGTTGGCGACTGCCGTCCTGCTTGATCAGGCGGGGCAGAACCAGTTCGGCGGTTTCGAAGGTGGTGAAACGTTCGCCGCAGGCGACGCATTCGCGCCGACGGCGCACTTGCTCGCCCTCGGCAACCAGTCGCGAGTCGATGACCTTGGTGTCGTTGGCACCGCAGAAGGGACAGTGCATGGTGGCAGGCAACAAAAAAAGGGAGGGCCATGGTAGCGCATCCCACTGGCAAGACAAGCCAAAGGGGTTACCATCCACTGAGGAAATATGCCGCGAAGGAATTCCCCATGCCATTTCGAGCGCTCGTTGTGCTCAGTTTTACCGCCTTGCTGGCAGCCTGCAGCAGCGACCAACCCAAGCCGGCACCGGCGCCCAAAGCCCCGGTTGCCAGTAAAACCGCAAAAACCCTCGGCCCCTTGCCCGCCTATCAGCGTGAACTGAGCGGGACCTTGCTCAACATTCCAGCCGGTGCCGAAGTCGAACTGGCCCTGCTGGTCATCGATGAGCGCGGTCGCCCGCAAAACCTGCTGGCCAGCAGCACGCTTAGCAGCAACGGCCTGGACTTGCCGTATCAACTGCGCTTCAACCCCGAAGCCTTCCCTGCCGGCGCACGGGTCGAATTGCGCGGCCGCGCGAGCAAATCCGGGCAACTGATCCTGCACTTGCCGCCCGTGCGGATTTTCCAGGCGCAAACCCAGGCCACCGGCCCGCTGCGTTTCGAAAAAGCACCATGATGGCTCCCGCTCCTTTGCAACAGGCCTTGGGCGAGCTGCTCGGCGATGCCCGCCTGGTGATCAGCGATCTGCCTGAGTGCGCACTCAAGCTGTGGCTGATCGATGCGCAGAACATGGACCGCGAATTCAGCCCGGAAGAAACCCGGCGCATCCTCCACGAGCCGCCGTACTGGAGTTTCTGCTGGGCCAGCGGCCTGGCCATGGCCCGCTACCTGGACCAGCACCGGCACTGGGTGGAGGGCAAGCGCGTGCTGGACTTTGGCGCAGGTTCCGGTATCGCCGGGATCGCTGCCGCCCGTGCTGGTGCCCTTGAGGTAGTGGCTTGCGACCTTGATCCCCTGGCCCTGCAGGCCTGCCGGGCCAACGCCGAGCTCAATGATGTGGAACTGAGCTACTCGGACGATTTTTTCCAGGAAGCCGACCGCTTCGACCTGATCCTAGTAGCCGATGTGCTCTATGACCGGGCCAACCTGCCACTGCTCGACGCGTTCCTCAGCCGTGGCCAGCAGGCCTTGGTGGCCGACTCGCGCGTGCGCGACTTCAGTCATCCGCTGTACCAGCCCTTGGGCGTGCTTGAGGCCCTGACCCTGCCGGACCTGGCCGAACCCCACGAATTCCGCCGGGTCAGCCTGTACCACGCCAGCCGCCAGCCTTTATAGTGATGCCATTCACGGATTTTCGAGAGTCGCGATGAGCCAAGACACACCCTATGCTTTTGATACCAGCACTGCCGATTTCGATCAGCTGGTAATCGCCAACTCCCACCACAAACCGGTGCTGGTGGATTTCTGGGCCGAGTGGTGCGCCCCCTGCAAGGCACTGATGCCGCTGCTCACGCAAATCACCGAGAGCTATCAAGGCGAGCTGTTGCTGGCCAAGGTCAACTGCGATATCGAACAAGACATCGTCGCCCGCTTCGGCATTCGCAGCCTGCCGACCGTGGTGTTGTTCAAAGACGGCCAGCCGGTCGATGGCTTTGCCGGTGCCCAGCCTGAATCGGCGATCCGCGCACTACTCGAACCGCATGTGCAAATGCCACCACCGGCTGCTGCCGATCCGTTGGAACTGGCCCAGGCGCTGTTTGCCGAAGGTCGCTTCAGCGAAACCGAAGCCACCCTCAAGGCGCTGCTGGCGGAAGACAACAGCAACGCCGGGGCGCTGATCCTCTATGCCCGTTGCCTGGCTGAACGTGGTGAACTGGGTGAAGCCCAGATCGTGCTCGATGCGGTCAAGAGCGATGAGCACAAGGCAGCCCTGGCCGGCGCCAAGGCCCAGCTGACCTTCCTGCGTCAGGCCGCAAGCCTGCCGGAAGTCGCCGACCTCAAGGCGCGTCTGGCGCAGAACAGCGAGGACGATGAAGCCGCCTATCAGCTGTGCATCCAGCAACTGTCGCGCCAGCAGTACGAAGCGGCGCTGGAGGGGATGCTCAAACTGTTCATGCGCAATCGTGGTTATGAAGGCGGCCTGCCGCACAAGACCCTGCTGCAGGTGTTCGACCTGCTAGGCAACGATCATCCGCTGGTGGCGACCTACCGGCGCAAGCTGTTTGCTGCGTTGTACTGACGGCCTGTGGGAGCGGATTCATCCGCTCCCACAGAAATCAACCTACCCAGTGATACACCGGCGCATCCGCCCCGCTTTCCACTTTCACCTCAGCGCTATGGCGCAACCGCACCAACAGGCGTTTACCTGCTGCGGTATTACCCGCCAACCCTTCCAGTTGCTCAAGCAACTGGGGCCCATTGAGCTGCCCCGCCTTGCGCAGCACTTCGCGCGCCGCCTGCCAGAGTGCGTCGTCCGGCCTGGCGCTTGGCACGCAAGTCACTGCCGCCGCAGTCGCAACTGGCGCCACCGCCGTCAATTGTCCACCCAGTTGTGCCCATTCCGCCGGGTCCAGCTCCAGGGTCAAGTCCACCGGCCAATCGCCAATATGTCCACGAATTCGCACAGGCGTTTCCTCTGCTCAATGACAGGCTCCATGCTCCCACGCCGACGATCCGCCGCCAAGCACACTGGCATCGCCAGAACAAGCTGTTATAACATAACCAGATAATTTCTGTGCCCTCGTGGAGTCCTGCCCATGCGTCGCCTGTTCCTTGCCTTGCCGTTCGCCTTGCTGCCTCTGGCCATTGCTCATGCCCATGAGGATCACGACCATGCTGATCACGCCCATGGCAGCCTCGCAGCCCATGAGCACGGCGTCGCCCGCCTCAACGTGGTACTTGATGGCCAGACACTGGAGCTGGAGCTGGGCAGCCCGGCGATGAACCTGGTCGGCTTCGAGCACGCGGCCACCAGCGCTGCCGACAAGGCCAAGGTCGCCGCTGTGCGCGCCCAGCTGGAAAAACCGCTGGCCCTGTTCACCTTGGCCAAGGCAGCCAACTGCAGCGAAAGCGATCAGGAACTGGAAAGTCCGCTGTTCAGTGACAAGCCGGCTGTCAATGAAGACGGGGACAAGCACGATCATGACCACAGCGAAATCCACGCTCGCTACCAACTCGACTGCGAGAAGCCCGAACAGCTCAAGGCGCTCGACCTGAGCCCACTGTTCAAGGCCTTCCCCACCACCCAGAAAATTCAGCTACAACTGATCGGGCCAAACGGTCAGCGGGGTGTCGAAGCGACCCCGGCCAAGGCCTCGATCACATTCCGATAGCCCTTTGCAGCGAAACGCCTAGGGTAACTTGGGCGTTCATTTATGAGCCAGGCACTGATTGAACTGACCGACCTGGGCTTTGCCTGGCCGGGCCAAGCCCCTCTGCTGGATATTCCCGCCTTGCGTCTTGAGGCTGGTGAGTCCTTGTTTCTCAAAGGTCCCAGCGGCAGTGGCAAAACCACCCTGCTCGGCTTGCTTGGCGGCGTGCAGCAACCTGACCGTGGCAGCATCCGCCTGCTCGGCCAAGACCTGAGCGCACTGAAAATGGCCGCACGCGACCGTTTTCGGGTCGATCACACTGGCTACATTTTCCAGCAATTCAACTTGCTGCCGTTTCTCTCTGTACGGGAAAACGTCGAGCTGCCTTGCCGCTTCTCGCGCAGTCGCGCACAGCGCGCTGCCCTGCGCCACGGCAGCATCGACCAGGCAGCCGCCAGCCTGCTTGCTCACTTGGGTCTGAAGGACCCTGGTTTACTCGCACGGCGCGCCGACAGCTTGTCGATCGGCCAGCAACAACGCGTTGCCGCCGCCCGCGCCTTGATCGGCCAGCCCGAGTTGGTGATCGCTGACGAACCTACCTCGGCCCTCGACGCCGACACCCGTGAAGCCTTCATTCGCCTGCTGTTCGCCGAATGCCGGGACGCCGGCTCCAGCCTGCTGTTCGTCAGCCATGACCAGAGTCTGGCAGCGCTGTTCGACCGCCAGTTGTCACTGCCCGAACTCAACCGCGCGGCCCTGCCAGCCAACGATCTGGAGGCCTGATGTACCTGCTCCGTCTTGCCCTGGCGAGCCTCGCCAACCGACGCTTTACCGCCTTCCTTACCGCCTTTGCCATCGCCCTGTCGGTGTGCCTGCTGCTGGCCGTTGAACGGGTGCGCACTGAAGCCCGCGCCAGCTTTGCCAGCACCATCAGCGGCACCGACCTGATCGTCGGTGCCCGTTCCGGTTCGGTGAACCTGCTGCTGTATTCGGTGTTTCGCATCGGCAATGCCACCAACAACATCCGCTGGGACAGCTACGAGCACTACGCCAGTGACAAGCGGGTGAAATGGGCGATTCCCATTTCGCTCGGTGACTCCCATCGCGGCTATCGGGTAATGGGTACTACCAGCAGTTACTTCGAACACTATCAGTACGGCCGCAAGCAAAACCTGCAACTGGCCCAAGGCCGGGCCTTCGCCAGCGACCCGTTCGAAGTGGTGCTGGGCGCCGAAGTCGCCCAGGCCCTGCACTACACGCTCGCTGACAAGCTGGTGCTGGCCCACGGCGTGGCCGCGATCAGCCTGGTCAAACATGATGACAAACCTTTCACCGTGGTCGGTGTGCTGCAACGCACCGGCACACCGGTGGACCGCACCCTGCATATCAGCCTCGGCGGTATGCAAGCGATTCACATCGACTGGCACAACGGCGTACCGGCCCGTGGTGCCGGACGAGTAAGTGCCGAGCAGGCGCGCAATCTGGACCTCACACCAGCCGCCATCACCGCAGTCATGCTTGGCCTGAACAACAAAATCTCCACCTTCAGCCTGCAACGCGAGATCAACGAATACCGCAACGAACCGCTGCTGGCGATCCTGCCGGGTGTCGCCCTGCAAGAACTCTGGAGCCTGATGGGCACTGCCGAGCAGGCCTTGTTCGTGGTATCCCTGTTCGTCGTACTGACCGGGCTGATCGGTATGCTCACCGCCATCCTCACCAGCCTGAACGAAAGGCGCCGGGAGATGGCCATCCTGCGTTCGGTCGGTGCCCGTCCGTGGCACATTGCCGGGCTGCTGGTGCTTGAGGCGCTGGCCCTGGCGGTGGCCGGCATCGCGGCAGGCCTGGGCTTGCTGTACCTGGGCATTGCCCTGGCGCAGGGCTATGTACAAGCCAACTACGGACTGTTCCTGCCCCTGGCCTGGCCGAGCGCCCACGAATGGAGCCTGCTGGCGATTATTCTGGGCGCTGCATTACTGATGGGCAGCGTGCCAGCCTGGCGTGCCTATCGGCAGTCCCTGGCCGACGGCCTGTCCATTCACTTGTGAGACGTTCGATGCCACGTGTTCTGCTGTCGATATTGCTGCTGGTGGCCACTCCACTGTGGGCGGCCGAACCGCGCACCCTGGAGTGGCCGCAACTGATTCCCGCAGGCGCGCCAATCGTCCAACCGCAACTGGCACCGCTGCACGACCTGTCGCAATTGAGCGACGCCCTGGCCGCCGAATCGGCCCCGGCCGCCCACCAGCAGGTGTCGAACGCCCCGGTGGTCAAGGCCCTCGATGGCCAGCAGGTGAAGTTACCGGGCTATATCGTGCCGCTGGATGTCAGCGAAGAGGGTCGCACCACCGAGTTTCTCCTGGTGCCCTACTACGGCGCCTGCATCCACGTACCGCCGCCACCCTCGAACCAGATTGTGCATATCGTCAGCGAGATGGGAGTCCGGGTCGAGGACCTCTATCAGCCCTACTGGATCGAAGGCCGAATGCAGGTGAAGAACACCAGCAGTGAACTGGCTGACGCCGGTTACCAGATGGAAGCCGAGAAGATCTACGCTTATGAACTAGAATGATTAGCCCCAAACTGTGGCTTTGACGCTTTCATTGAGCTGGGTCAAATTGCCAATCCGGCGGCTCCTTACCATTGGACGTACTTAATTCTAAACGTCCTTTGGGAGCTTCCATGAACAAGTCCTTGCTCAGCGCCTCGCTCATTGCCCTGGCGCTCGCAGCCCCTGTTGCCCATGCCCACCAGGCAGGCGACTTCATTTTGCGTGCCGGTGCGATTACTACTGCTCCCAACGAGAACAGCGGTGACATCAAGCTCGACGGCACCAAGATGTCCGGCACCAAGGCGACTCTGGACAGCGACACCCAACTGGGCCTGGCCTTCGCCTACATGCTGACCGACCACATTGGTCTGGAGCTGCTGGCCGCCACTCCGTTCCAGCACACCGTCGGGGTCAAGGGCCTGGGCGCGGGCCTGGATGGCAAGCTGGGCGACATCAAACAACTGCCACCGACCCTGTCGCTGCAGTACTACCCGATGGAACCCAGTTCGAAGTTTCAGCCTTATGCCGGTATCGGCCTGAACTACACCATGTTCTTTGACGAAGACCTGAGCAGCAACCGCAAGGCCCAGGGCTTCAGCAACCTGAAGCTCAAGGACTCGGTCGGCCTGGCCGGTCAGTTGGGGATGGACTACATGATCAACGAACACTTCCTGGTCAACGCCGCGGTCTGGTACGTGGACATCGATACCAAGGCCACCATCGACGGCCCGAGCGCCCTGGGCGTTGGCAAGACCAAGGTCGACGTAGATGTCGATCCATGGGTCTACATGGTGGGTGTGGGTTACAAGTTCTAAGGCTGCGGGGCCTCGGGAAGAAAAAAGCGGCGATTCAATCGCCGCTTTTTTTATTGTTTGCCGAGCAATCGAGCAAGGCCAACGGCCAAAGGCGTCGGCTCTGGGAACGCAAAGCGCGTCAGCAGCCGCTGGTTGTTCGCTCGTGAGTGACGAATATCGCCAGAGCGCGCGGGCCCGTAACTGATCGCCGGCAACTCGCCCAGCACTGATTTGAGCGCGGCCAGCAACTGGTTCAGGGAAGTGGCCTGGTTCAGCCCGATGTTGACTGCACCCTCTTCAACCTCCCGCAACGCCAGGGCCTGGACCATCACCGCGACCAGATCGCCGATATAGAGGAAATCACGGGTCTGCTCGCCATCACCGAACAGCGTGATAGGTGTCCCGCTCAAGGCACGCTCGCAGAAAATGCTGATCACCCCCGAATACGGCGAGGACGGATCCTGGCGTGGCCCGAAGATGTTGAAGAAGCGGAACACCACCGGCTCCAGGCCATGCTGGCGACGATAGAAATCCAGGTACTGCTCACTGGCCAGCTTGTCCACGGCATAGGGCGTAAGGGGCGCCTTGGGTGCGTCTTCCTCGATCGCCTGGCCTTCGCCGTTGTTGCCATAGACAGCGGCGCTGGAGGCAAACAGCACACGTTTGATGCCATTGAGACGCATGGCCTCGCAGACATTCAAGGTGCCGATGAAGTTGCTCTGGTGGGTTTTCACCGGGTCGTCCACCGAGGCCTGCACCGACGCAACGGCGGCCAGGTGAACAACGGCCTGGCACCCCGCTGCCGCGCGCTTGACCAGCTCGCCGTCGGCCACGTCGCCTTCGATCAGCTCAAGCCTGGGGTTGTCCATTTGCAGGTTGCCGGGCTTGCCAGTGGACAGATCATCGAGGATCCGTACCGCGTAGCCAAGTTCGAGCAACGCATCGCTCAAGTGAGAACCGATAAAGCCGGCGCCACCGGTGATCAGAATGGGGGAATCAGCCATGACGATAGAATCGATCCAGTAAAGGTGGCAAACCCGAGCGCCAGGCACGGGGTTTGATACCGAAGGTGTGCAGAATTTTCTTGCAGGCCAGCACCGCATGCTGTGGTTCTTCGCTGGCATCCGGGCGCGCGGCATGGGCCTGCGCGGTCGGTGCGGTGACCGCCAGCAGGTGCAGCTGTGCCGCTTCAGTGAGGATAGCCTGACCGAGCGCCAGCGGCGTGGTGGCTTCGTTACCGGCGTAGTGATAGGTGCCCCACAGCGGCGCGGCGCAATCGAGCTGCTTGAGCACCGAGAGAATCACCCGTGCGGCATCGTCCACCGGCGTTGGGTTACCGCGGCGGTCATCGGCCAGGAGCAGTTCCTGAGGCTGTTCGGCACGGGTCAGAAAGCGCCCGAGCACGCCATCGATGCTCTCGTCGAGCAACCAGCCGAAGCGCAGCAGTACGTGCTGTGGGCAAGTCGCGCGGACGCTCTGTTCGATCCGCCACAGGGCCTGGCCGCGCAGGCCCAGGGGCACCGGCTCATCCTTTTCGCTGTAGGCCGTGGCTCGCGAGCCATCGAATACCCGGTAGCTCGAAGGCTGAACCAGGATGATGTTGTGGTGCTGGCACAGTTCAGCCAGCCGCTCCACCGAGCGCTCCTGTTGCGCCAGGCGCTTTTCGCTGACGGACTCGGCCTGGAACCAGTCAAAGTAGTACGCCAGGTTCACCAACGCATCGGGACGGGTGTCGTCCAGCAACTGGGTCAGGCTGGCCGGATCCCAGCCGTGCTCTGGCGGACGCGGTGCCAGAAAGCCGATATCTTCCTCGGCCCCGAGTCGAATCAGCGCTTGCCCGAGGGCACTTCCACCACCCAACAGCATCAGGCGCATTCGCATAGAGTCAGCAGATCCGATCAGATTGATAGAGGAAAGGGCACATTTTGCGTTTTCCGGCAGGGGAAGTCCAACGCTGGCCTAGCTAACGCCTTATCTACGCACATCGGCAATCGACCTATAATGCGCTCGACACGAGCATCCTCGGCTTCTCAAGGCGACGTCCATGGAACTTGAAGCAGCTTCAGCACAACGTTCAATCTGGCAATACGATGAGCCCAGCCCCGGCACTGAGCGGTTCATTACCGAAACCTTCGACAGCTATCAGCAACAGGCCCGGCTACTGATCCCCGACAAGGAGCGCGCAGCGCCGCTGTTCGTTGTCGGTGGCGCACGCTCGGACTTTACTCGCCTCAATCCCCTGCTCTACCGGCTACAGGTGTCAGGTATCGGCTCGCTGACCGCCAACCTGTCAGGCCACAGCCTTGCCAGCGAGCCTGGTGCGCTGGAACCTTCGCTGGTCACCAATCTTGAAGAAGCCCGGCGCTTTCACCGGCATATTGCTGCGCGTTGCCAGACCCTGATCGGGCATAGCCTGGGGGCATCCATTGCCTTGAAGCTGGCGGCGCAGCAACCGGCTGTGGATAAGTTGATCCTCATCTGCCCTGCGGTCTACCCGGACTGCGCCCACGACGCGCCCTTCGGCCCGACCTTCAAGGCGGCCATCAGCAAGCCTTATGGTTTTATGGACTGCGACAGTTTTGAGTTCCTGCGCCAGTTCCAGGGCCGTGTGTTGCTGGTACTGGGTGAGTTCGACGGGCTGAACTCGCAGACCCACGGCCAAGGTGCGGGGACTTCGGCCGACACGCTGTGGCTGGCAGGCGCCCAGCGCTACAGCCCGATCCCGGAAGAAGTCACCCGTGCCCTGCTCAAATCGGTGCCGCCACCGCATCTGGAGTGTCTGTTGCTCTCCAACTGCGATCACGGCATTGCCGCACACCTGCGTACGACACCGGTGGTAGCGGATCAGGTGGCGCAGACCATCACCGAATTCATCATCGGCCAGACGTGATCACTCGATTTCGAACAGGCCGTTGCTGATAGGCCCGACGCTCAGGCGCTCGCGCACATCATCGTCGATACGCGGGTCATCCGGGCGATAGAGCTTCACCTGGCGATAGGCGCTGATGCGGTTGATCTCGGTGCCAAGGAATTCCCAGACCACCCGAGTACAGGCCGGCGTGCGCCGGTCGCCGCTGGACACCCCGGTTTTCAGGCCGTTCAAGCGGGTGATGCGGCTCTTGAAGCTGGGGATCAGGATGGTCTGGCTCATCTCGTTGACCGTCAGCGACTCGTAGTCGATGAGGAACAAGCGGTCCTGCAACTGGAACGCCGCGCCCAGGTAACGACAACGCACCCAGTCTTCGGCTTGCACATCGGTGCTGCTGGAGCGTTCCTGACGCTCCTGGCGCTCGAACAGGAAGGTGCCGCGCTCCTCACGCAGATGGACCAGCGACAGCAGGATCGAGCCGGGTACCGACATGCAGTTGGAGTACTCGAAGTAGTAACCGCAGTAACGCGACAGGTTGCCGCTCTGCTCGCGCAATGGCCGCAGCAGCTCACTGAGCGGGTCTTCTTGCGCGGTTGTGAAGGTCGCCGGATTGCGCGCACCCATCAGCCGGGCGAACTGCTCAGGCGGCAGGCCGAGCTCGTAATCCTCGACACCGAAAAAATCACCAATGCGCTTGAGGTTGAACGGCGTCGGCTGGCTGTGCCCGCTCAGGTACTTGTTGAACTGTGCCCTGTTGATCGACAGCTGCCGGCAAACCTCTGAAATAGAGCGGTAGTGACTGCAGGCGAGTTTGAGGTTGATGCCGAGATTTTCGCTCATGCGCGTCGTTCCAGGTGATGCGATAGACGCCAGTTTAGCATCAAGTCGCATCAACTCAGAGCAATCAGCGAAATTGTAACCACATTTATCTTAGCCAACCATGCGCGCCCAGGATCCGGCGCATCAACGCCGCTCCAGTTGTCTTTCATGCAAAGAATAAGAATCGAGGTCACTCCATGCTCGAAGCACTCAACGATTTCCTTTCGGGGAAACTCCTCATCGTGCTGATCGTCGGACTCGGCGGTTATTTCACTATCCGCTCGCGTTTTGTCCAGTTCCGCCATTTCGGCCACATGTTCAGCGTGTTCAAGGAATCCCTGCACGGCCAGGCTGGCCAGTTGAGCTCGTTCCAGGCCTTGATGCTGAGCCTGGCCGGCCGCGTCGGCGCCGGTAACATCGCCGGTGTCGGTATTGCTGTAACCCTGGGCGGCCCAGGTGCAGTGTTCTGGATGTGGGTCACTGCTCTGGTGGGTATGTCCAGCAGCTTTTTCGAATGCACCCTGGCCCAGGTCTACAAACGTAGCGACGGCGACGGCCTGTACCGTGGCGGTCCGGCCTACTACATCCAGCACGGTCTGAAGCTCAAGACCATGGCGGTGGTGTTCTCCCTGCTGCTGTTGGTGACCTACGGTTTTGCCTTCAATGGCCTGCAGTCCTACACCGTAACCCACTCGCTGCAGAACGCCTTCGGCTTTGCTCCCGAGCACACCGGTATCGCCCTGGCTGTGCTGCTGGCCATCGTGTTCCTCGGCGGCATCAAGCGGATCGCCGCCGTCTCCGACCTGTTGGTACCGGTCAAGACCCTGGCCTACATCGGCGTGACCCTGTACGTGATCGGCAGCCAGATCGAGCACGTTCCGGCTATGCTGGAAACCATCTTCAAGAGCGCCTTCGGTCTCGATCCGGCTTTCGGCGGCCTGCTCGGCAGCGCCATTGTCATGGGCGTGAAGCGTGGCGTGTTCGCCAACGAAGCGGGCCTGGGCAGTGCGCCGAACGTAGCTGCCGTGGCGGCGGTGAAACACCCGGGCGCGCAGGGCGTGGTTCAGGCCTTCAGCGTGTTCCTCGACACCTTCGTCATCTGCACCTGCACCGCGCTGCTGATCCTGCTGTCCGGCTTCTACACCCCGGGTTTCGAAGGTGACGGCATTGTCCTGACCCAGAACTCCCTAGCTGCAGTAGTCGGTGACTGGGGCCGCCTGTTCGTCAGCGTGGCACTGTCGCTGTTCGTCTTCACCTGCATCCTCTACAACTACTACCTGGGCGAAACCAGCCTGCAGTTCCTCACCCGCAACCGCCTGGTGCTGCTGGGCTACCGCGCCCTGGTACTGGCGCTGATCGTCTGGGGCTCGGTGCAAAACCTGTCCACCGTATTTGCCTTCGCCGACATCACCATGACCTGCCTGGCCTTCGTCAACCTGATCGCCTTGGCCCTGCTGTTCAAGATTGGCCTGCGGGTCATGCGCGACTACGACGAGCAACGCAAGGCGGGTATCAAGCAGCCGGTGTTTGACGCGTCGAAGTTCAGCGACCTGGATCTGGATCTGCAAGCCTGGCCGGTCAATCCGCTGACCCCGACCAAGGTTGAGGTCACCACTGCTGCCGCGCAGCCGCAGAACTGAAATGCGCGCCGTAAAGAACCTGCTGGTCCTCTACACCGGGGGTACCATCGGCATGCTCGACACACCGCAAGGCTTGGCGCCAGCCGGTGGCTTCGAGGCGCGCATGCGCGACTACCTGGCGGCCCATCCGCAATCGCCGGGCATCGCCTGGACCTTGCGTGAACTGTCGCCGTTGCTCGACAGCGCCAACATGCAGCAGGCCAACTGGCTGTCGATGTGCGATGCGATTGTCGAGGCCGTGAAAAAGGATGGCCACGACGCCATCCTGGTGCTGCACGGCACCGACACCCTGGCCTATAGCGCAGCGGCCTTGTCATTCCTGCTGCTCGGGCTGGAAGTACCGGTGCTGCTGACTGGCTCGATGCTGCCGGCTGGCGCGCCGGACAGCGATGCCTGGGGCAATCTGTGCGGGGCCTTGAGCCTGTTCGAGGCAGGTGTCGAGCACGGCGTGCACCTGTATTTCGCGGGCCAACTGTTGCATGGCGCCCGCGCCAGCAAGCTGCGCAGCGAAGCCTTCGATGCCTTTGCCGCGCTACCCCGTCATCGCGAGGGACAGCGGGCCGAACAGATTCCGGCGGTCCTCACCTACTGCCAGCCCCGCACGCCGGTGAACCTGGCAGTGCTGCCGGTGTTTCCGGGGCTGCAGGCGGCTCATGTACGTGCGCTGATTGACAGCGGTGTGAAGGGCTTGCTGCTGGAATGCTACGGCAGCGGCACTGGCCCTTCCGATGACCAAGCCTTGCTCGAAGCCCTGAGTGATGCGCGCCAGCGCGGTGTCCTGATCGTCGCCATCAGCCAATGCCCGCAAGGCAGTGTGATGTTCGATACGTACGCGGCGGGCAGTCGGCTGCGCGATGCAGGATTGGTATCCGCAGGTGGCATGACCCGCGAAGCGGCGCTGGGCAAACTGTTTGCACTACTGGGCGCCGGGCTGGATGCGGCAACGGCGCAGCACTGGTTCGTCCTGGACCTGTGCGGGGAACGGGCGCCGTAGGAAATGGCGGAAGGCAGCGGGAGTCGAACCTGCCCGGGAACGGCTGCCGTCCCCAACCGGGTTTGAAGCCCGGCCGCGCCACCGGGCGCGATTGCCTTCCTTGAACTCAGTGCCCTGGCGATTGTGCCAGGGCGTTGTCGCCACGCACCTGACGCCGGTCACCCATGCGCCTGGTCAGGCCGATACGATCAAAATACTCCAGCACCTGAATGCTGCGCTTGCGGCCGATACCCAGCACATCACGAAAGGCAGTTACCTGCAGCACCGGATCGTCGCTGGCCAGCTGCAAGAGCATAGCGGCCATTTGCCGAATTGTGGCCTCAGGATAGAACAGATCGCGCACCACCTGGTGCACCTGCCCAAGTCGCGCCAATTTGCGCAGCAACAAACGCACCTGCGCCTCCTCTTGCGTCACCGACCTGGCCAGGTCGCGTACCCAGGGCGGGTCGAACTGGCCTTGTTCAAGCAGCGGCTGCAACTGCAACCATAGCGCCTCATCGGCCTCGCTCAGGCGTACCCGATGTTCGGGCAAATGCAGCCAGGGGCCATTACCGACAACGGCGCCACTGGCGAGCAATTCATCAAGCAGGCTGATAAAGGCCGGACGCTCCAGGGGCAAGGCGGCATAACGGCGCAGGCGATCACGATCGGGCCCGAGCTGGTCCGGCTCCTGCTCATGAAAATGCGCCAACTGTTGCAGCACTGTCTGTTCCAACCCCTGCCATCGTGCAGTAGTGAACAACAAAGGTCCCTGACGCGTCGCAATCACCTGCACATCTGTTGGCAGCTTCCAGCTGCTACGCAGGCGATTGAACTGACGCTCCAGGCGCTGCGGATCGAGGCCGGCCTCAGCGTTGGCCAGCAGCGCTGGCAAGGCCTGTTCCAGGCTGTCGACACTGGCCAGCGCCTGCAACTGCGCCAGGCGCGCCTCGCTGCGACGTTGCCGCGCCGGAGCATAAGGATCAAGCACCTGGCCACCGCCGAGGGTGCGTTGCGCGCGGTGATCGCGAAGCACCAGACGGTCACCATGTACCGCTTGCAACGGCGCGTTGAGCTGCAACTGGGCAAACATGCGCCCACCGGGAAGCAGTTGTTCACCTTGCAACAAGGCCACCCGTGCACTGACATCCTGGGTACCCAGGTGCACATGCACCGGACTGAAATGCGCAAAGCTGCGGGTTTCACTGGCAAGCAGTTGCAGTTCGATATCCACCCTTTGGCTCGGCCCATGCAGCCACTCGGCGAGCAACCAGTCACCTCGGTGAATCTGCGCAAGTTCCAGACGTTCGGCGCTGATGTTCAACGCCACCCGCTGCCCCGCCCATGCCTCGGCCACAGCCTGGCTCTGGGCATGCAGCCCGCGCACCCGCACCGGTTTTTTGACCTTGCCCAACGCCAACGTATCGCCTAACTGTACCTGGCCATCGAGTGCGGTACCGGTGACCACGATACCCGCCCCCGTCACCGCGAAAGCGCGGTCGATGGCCAGGCGAAAGCCTCCCCGGCGACTGCGCTCACGGATCTCTCCCTGGGCCTCGACCAAGGCCTGGCGCAGGGCCTCGACACCCTCGCCGGTTACGCTCGACAGCGGAAATTGTGCAGCGCCAGCATAGGGCCCGGCCGCCAGCAAGAGACTGACTTGCGTTTGGACCTCCTGGACCCGCCGCGGCTCGACACGGTCGCACTTGCTGACGGCCACCAGCGCCCGGGGGATACCCAGTAACTGAACAATGGCCAGGTGTTCGCGGGTCTGTGGCATCACCCCATCATCAGCGGCCACCACCAGCAGCACCAGGTCGATAGCTTGAGCACCGGCCAGCATGTTGTGGATAAACCGCTCGTGCCCCGGCACGTCAATGAAGCCGATCAACGGTGCCCCCGCTTCCAGACTCGCATAGCGATAACCCAGGTCAATGGTCATTCCCCGCTCGCGTTCTTCCCGGCGCTGATCCCCCGCCTGGCCGGTCAGGGCTTCAAGCAAGGAGGTCTTGCCATGGTCGATGTGCCCGGCCGTGCCGACAATCACATCAACGCCTCCATCAACTGCAGCTCAGGCAATTGCGCCAACCAACCGGCCTCGTCATCCAGTTGCCGCAGGTCTAGCCACAGGGCGTCATCATCGATGCGCCCGAGCACCGGGATCGGCAGTTTTCGCAGGGCCTCCTCAAGGCCTCGCAGGCTGCGACCGCGCAAGCGCTTGGCGCGTTGCGGACGCAGGCACAAGGCGGCACTGGGTAAACGGGCCACCGGCTGACTGCCGCTGCCGATCATACTCAGTGCCGGTACTGCCGCAACGTCCCAGCTGGCACCTATTACCTTTCTGAGTACAGGCGCCAGGCGTTCGGCTTGGGCATGAACTTCTGCTTGCGGACGGGTCAGCAAGCGCAGGCTGGGCAAGCGCTCAGCCAGTAGGTCCGGGTTACGGTACAGGCCCAGTACCGCTTCCAGCGCAGCGAGGGTCAGTTTGTCGACCCTGAGCGCGCGCTTGAGCGGGTTCTTCTTAATCTTGCTGATCAGCTCTTTGTGACCGACGATGATGCCGGCCTGGGGGCCGCCGAGCAGCTTGTCGCCACTGAAGGTGACGATATCCGCCCCATCGGCCAGCGCCTGGCGCACGGTCGGTTCGGCGGGCAGGCCCCAACGGGTAAGGTCAAGCAAGCTGCCGCTGCCCAGGTCTTCCAGCAGGGGCAAGCTGTGTCGATGGGCCAGTTGTGCCAATTCAGCAGTGGCAACCTGAGTGGTAAAACCCTGAATGCTGTAGTTACTGCAGTGCACCCGCATCAGCAGGCCGCTGCGCGGACCAATGGCGGCCTCATAATCGCGGGCGTGGGTGCGGTTAGTGGTACCGACTTCATGCAGTTTGACCCCGGCCCGGGCCATGATGTCCGGTATACGAAAGGCGCCACCGATCTCGATCAGTTCGCCACGAGAGATGATGCCTTCCTTGCGCGCGCCCAGACTGTTGAGCGCCAGCAATACGGCCGCTGCGTTGTTGTTGACTACCGTGACCGCCTCGGCGCCCGTCAGCTCACGGATCAAGCCTTCAATCAGGTCATCGCGGTCACCGCGCTTGCCAGTAGCCAGGTCGAATTCGAGGTTGAGCGGGTAGCGCGCAGCCATCTGTACGGCGTCGATGGCTTCCTCGGGTAGCAGCGCCCGGCCAAGGTTGGTGTGCAGCACCGTGCCCGTGAGGTTGAACACTCGTCGCACCTGACTGCGGTGCTGCGCCGCAAGCCGTTCGCCGGCGCGTCCGGCCAGTACCGGTGGCGCCAGTTCGGCGGGGGCCAGGTGTCCCTGATAGGCCGGTTCGCGCAGGTCGTCGAGTAGCTGGCGCAACGTAGCCAATACGGCATCACGACCATAGCGCTCAATCAGCGGCTGGCAGGCGGGATGGCGCAACAGGGTGTCGATGGAGGGCAGGCGTGTCGGGAGTTTGGCGAGGTTGGAGGGCATTAACGAGGTTACCTTCAACAGTGTGACCCGCGATGACAGCGGCGCAAACCTGAGTGTAGACGCTGGACTCACTCCCCTCCCGGCGCCAGCATCAGGTTCGGCGCCAGCCGTTGATAGCCCTCCTGATCCAGACGCAAGTCCAGCGCCAGGCTCGCCAGATCCGCAGACAATGCCTCTGCATCAGCGTCGTACTCCAGATAGACCTGCTTCAGATAGCTATTGCAACCCGGACAGCATTCGGCACGCAGCGGCGCCTTGCCGGCAGCATGGCGATCATCCTCCAGGTTGAAGTAAGTCAGCCCCTTGCTCTGCTCACAGTAGATGCACTTGACCCGTACCACATGCCACTCACAGGCACACAGCGAGCACACCAGGTAGCGCAGGCCGTTGTATTTGCCACGGTGACGGATTACGCCGGCCATCGGCGGCGAGCCGCAGGCCGGGCACTGACAGAGGCTGTCGCCTGCCTTGAGCCCGGCGGTCGGCAGGTTCAGCAGCCAATGGCTCCAGGCAGCCTGCAGCGCGGCACCGAGAAACGGCACCAGGGCAGCCGGCACTGTGCTGAACTGCCCGGTCAGCAAGGCGATGCCCCAGAGCTTGCGTTGCTCGGCACTGGACACGCTCAAGACGCGTACGGCCGCCAGCAACTCGGCGCTGGCAGGTGTCGGATAGCGCTGCAGCAAGGCGTCAAGGTAGGCCAGCCAATACCCTTCACGCACCAGGCTGTCGGCGGCCAGCGGCGGCAAGCCGTGCTCCACGCACAAGCGCTGGCGCTCAGTCTCGGCAGGCGCCGCCACAGGGGGTTGGTCGAGCAGGCTTTGCTGGGTGCGGCACAGGCCCGCGATCAGACGCAAGTAGTCACCCAGCGCGTTGCCCTCGGCGAGGGTATCCAGACGTGCCGCGCGCAACGCGAACAGGTTCGATGGTGGCAAGTAGAGAAACGGCGGCGTGCTGGCCGCCGCTTCGATCTGCCCAGGTTCAAGAATGGTGCTCAAATGATCATCCTTTTTTGCTGATCTGCGAGTCCGGCGGATCCTCGCGGGTCACTTCCCGATACCATAGCTCATGGTGTTTCTTTGCCCAGGCGCGACTGACCCGACCCTGCAACATCGCGCTGACCGAGCCCTTGATCCAGATCCCGGCGTAGATGTGCACAATGATGCTCAGCACCAGCACGAAGGCCGCCAGGGCGTGCAGCAAAGTAGCCAGGCGAATCGAGCCGATATCGAAGTACTGGCTGAACCAGGCCCGCCAGATCACCACACCACTGAGCAGCAGGACCAGCATGCACAGCAGCAGGGTCCAGAACAGCAGCTTCTGTCCAGGGTTGTACTTGCCGATCGGTGGCACGCCCTGCTCTTCGTTGCGCATCACCCGGTCGATGCGCCTGAGCCACAAGCGATCATTGGCGATAAAGAAATTCGCCCGCCAGAAGCGCAGCACCAGGAGGAGGAAGAACACGAACATCAGCACGCCCATGAACGGGTGCAGGATGCGCGTCCAGGGCCCGCCGCCGAACAGATGGCTGAGCCAGAACAGCGCCGGGTGAAACAGCGCCAGCCCCGACAATGCGGCCATGATGAACAGGATCGCCACCAGCCAGTGGTTGGTTCGTTCGTTGGCGTTGTAGCGCAGGATAGGTTTGTCTTTCATGGCCGTTCCTCCCCTTGCGCACCCGGTTTGTTCGGGTCATACACATGCACCGCCGGGTCGACCACATGCACGCTGGTGTCTGGCGCACTCGGGTGCTCGTCTTCCTCGACCCGGTTCGGGCCTATGCGCACATAGTGGAAGAACCCGGCCAGTACTGCTGCGCCCATGGCCAACAGCGCCAGCGGTTTGCTCAGCCCTTTCCACAGCCCCACCAGCGAGCTGATTACCGGTTGGTCTGGCAGGCCCGCGTACAGCTTCGGTTGATCGGCATGGTGCAGCACATACATCACATGGGTACCACCGACGCCGTCGGGGTCATATAAGCCGGCATTGTCGAAGCCCCGCGACTTGAGGTCGACGATGCGTTCGGCGGCGTGCTCCTTCATGTCCTCCTTGCTGCCGAACACGATCGCCCCGGTCGGGCAGGTCTTCACACAGGCGGGCTCCAGCCCTACCGCGACACGGTCGGAACACAAGGTGCACTTGTAGGCCTTGTGGTCCTTCTGCGAGATCCGCGGAATGTCGAACGGGCAACCGGTGATGCAGTACCCGCAGCCGATGCAGTGGTCCTGGTTGAAGTCGACGATACCGTTGGCATACTTGATGATTGCCCCCGGGCTCGGGCAAGCCTTCAGGCAACCGGGATCGGCGCAGTGCATGCAGCCATCCTTGCGGATCAGCCACTCCAGATTGCCCTCGGTGTTTTCGTGCTCGGTGAAGCGCATCAGTGTCCAGGTCTGTGCGCCGAGGTCATGGGGGTTATCGTAAGTGCCGTAGTTGTGACCCACCTCGTCACGCAACTCGTTCCATTCCGAACAGGCCACCTGGCAAGCCTTGCAACCGATGCACTTGGTGGTGTCGATGAGCTTGGCCACCTCCTCCTGGTGACGGATAGACGAAGGCGTCGTGGTGGTGGCCGAACGGGCGATGATGTCTTGGCTAGCCATCAGATTTTCTCCACGTTGACCAGGAACGACTTCGATTCCGGGGTCTGGGTATTGCCGTCACCGAGGAACGGCACCAGGGTGTTGGTCAGGTAGCCGTGCCGGGTCATGCCGGTAAAGCCCCAATGCAACGGAATGCCGATCTGGTGCACGGTCTGGTTGTTGACCTGCAGCGGACGAATCCGCTTGGTCACCACCGCCACCGCCTCGATATGCCCGCGCTTGCTGGTGACGCGCACCCGGTCGCCAGCCGCGATGCCCTTCTCCTTGGCCAGCACCTCACCGATTTCGACGAACTGCTCCGGCTGGGTCACCGCGTTGATCGGACAATGCTTGGTCCAGAAGTGGAAGTGCTCGGTCAGCCGGTAGGTGGTGGCGGCATAGGGGAAGTCCTTGGCTTGCCCCAGGGTGTCCCAGACCGAATCGAACACCCGACCTGCCGGGTTGCTGGTGGCCTTCTTGTTGTTCGGGTGCAACGGGTTGACCCCGATAGGTGTTTCGAACGGTTCGTAATGCTCCGGGAACGGCCCTTCGGCCATCTTGTCCAGGGCAAAGAAGCGCGCCACGCCCTCAGGGTTCATGATGAACGGGTTCATCCCCGCTTCCGGCGCTACATCGGCTTTGAAGTCCGGCACGTCAGTGCCGCCCCAGGCCTTGCCGTTCCACCACACCAGACGCTTGTGCGGCGACCAGGGTTTGCCCTGCACGTCAGCCGACGCCCGGTTGTAGAGAATCCGCCGGTTCGCCGGCCAGGCCCAGGCCCACCCCAGGTTCTGCTTCATGCCGAACGGATCGGCGTTGTCGCGCCGGGCCATCTGGTTGCCTTGCTCGGTCCAGCTGCCACAGAAGATCCAGCAACCAGAGGCGGTACTGCCATCGTCCTTGAGCTGGGCAAAGCCGGCCAATTGCTGCCCGGCCTTGAGGGTCGCCCCGCTGGCATCGGTGACATCGGCCACGGCGTAACCGTTGAACTCCTTGGCGATTTCTTCCGCTGATGGCTCGTGGGGCACCTTGTAAGGCCAGTTGAGTTTGAGGATCGACTCGGCCCACGCCCCGCCCTCGCGCTGGTAACGCTCGCGAAGGCGCAGGAACAGCGCACTCATGATCCATACGTCGGTACGGGCCTGGCCCGGGCCTTCAGCGCCTTTCCAGTGCCATTGCAGCCAGCGGCTGCTGTTGACCAGCGAGCCGTCTTCCTCGGCAAAGCAGGTGGTGGGCAGGCGAATGACTTCGGTTTGCACATTCGCCGAATCGACATCGTTGTACGGCCCGGCATTGCGCCAGAACTCCGAGGTCTCGGTCGCCAGCGGGTCCATCACCACCAGCCACTTGAGCTTGCTCAGCGCGGCGGTGACGCGGTTCTTGTCAGGCAAGGCGGCAATCGGGTTGAAGCCCTGGCAGAAGTAACCGTTGACCTGATCCTTGGCCATCATGTCGAACATCTTCAACACGTCGTAGCCCGGAATATCCAGCTTCGGCAGGTAGTCATACCCCCAGTGGTTTTCAGCCGTAGCGTTGGCGCCATACCAGGCCTTCATCAGGCTGACATGGAACTTGCCGTAGTTCTGCCAGTAGGACAACTGCCCTGGCCGTAGCGGCTTGGGCGCGCGTTTGGCGATGTAGGTGTCGTAGTCCTGTTCAGCATCCGCTGGCAGGGTCAGGTAGCCCGGCAGCAGGTTGGACAGCAAGCCCAGGTCAGTCAGCCCCTGGATATTGGAGTGACCGCGCAGGGCGTTGACCCCGCCGCCTGGCAAGCCGACATTACCCAGCAGTAACTGGACCATGGCCGCACTGCGGATCATCTGCGAGCCGATCGAGTGCTGGGTCCAGCCCAGGGCATAGAGGATCGTCATGGTCTTGCCCGGTTGCGAGCAGGTGGCGATCTCTTCCCAGACCTTGCGCATGCTGTCGACCGGCATGCCACAGATCTGACTGGCCAGCTCGGCGGTGTAGCGGCTGTAGTGCTGCTTCATCAGTTGGTAGACGCAACGCGGATCCTGCAGGGTTGGATCGACCTTGGCAAAACCGTCTTCACCAAGCTCGTAGCCCCAGCCGGACTTGTCGGTGTAGCTGCGCTTATCCGCGTCGTAGCCGCTGAACAGACCGTCCTCAAAGCCGTAGCCAGCTTTGACGATGAACGACACGTCGGTGTAATTGCGCACGTACTCGTGCTGGATCTTGTCTTCAGTGAGCAGGTAATTGATCAGCCCGCCCATGAAGGCGATATCCGTGCCGGTACGGATCGGCGCGTAATAGTCGGCCACCGAAGCGGTTCGGGTAAAACGCGGATCGACCACGATCAGCCGGGCCTGGTTGTGCGCCTTGGCTTCGGTCACCCATTTGAAGCCACAGGGATGGGCTTCTGCAGCGTTGCCACCCATCACCAGGATCAGATTCGCGTTAGCGATATCGGTCCAGTGGTTGGTCATGGCTCCACGGCCGTACGTCGGGGCAAGACTTGCCACCGTCGGGCCATGTCAGACACGTGCCTGGTTATCGAACCCCAGCATGCCAAGGCTGCGAACGACCTTGTGGGTCATGTAGCCGGATTCGTTAGAGGAAGCCGAAGCGGCTAGAAAGCCTACGCTCAGCCAGCGATTGACCGTCTGGCCCTGGGCGTTTTTCTCGATGAAATTGGCGTCGCGATCGGTCTTCATCAGATCGGCAATGCGATCCAGCGCCTCATCCCAGGACACCCGGGTCCATTCCTTGCTGCCCGGTTTGCGCACCTGCGGGTACTGCAGGCGGTTGGGGCTGTGGATAAAGTCGAGCAGGCCGGCGCCTTTCGGGCACAGCGTGCCACGGTTCACCGGATGGTCGGCGTCGCCTTCGATATGGATGATGTTTTGGGCAACGTTCTTGGCCGCATCACCCTGGCTGTACATGATCAAGCCACAGCCAACAGAACAGTAAGGACAGGTGTTACGGGCTTCTTTGGTATGCGCCAGCTTGAAGTGACGCACCTGCTCGGCGAAGGCGGGTGTCGGGGCCATGCCCAACGCCGCCAGGCTCGAACCTCCAAGGCCGATTGCAGCGACCTTGAAGAACTGCCGACGGTTGAGATCCATCGTGCACTCCTGATCAGGTGATGGACGCGCGGGACGTTGCCGGCGTCTCTTGAACGATCACGGTGGCGACGTTTACTGCTGGCGCCAGTTGATACTGTAGTCAAGAATTCTGAAGAAGGGGTGAGGATGGACTATCGGTGGAGAATGCACACCCAGGCTTATCTGACACTATGTCGAGAAGTGGACTACTCCTGGTCGCTCCCCGCCCTGCTACCTTGGCAAGCGTACCCAAGGACCGCGACATGCCATGAAAACGATACGTAACCTCGCAGGACTTATCACATTGATCGGTCCGCTATTGCTCAATGGGCCAGCGCTAGCCGATCCAGGCACCCGTCGTGAGGCAGCCGCAAAGCACGAACAAGACACTGCGTCTTCGATTACAGCGCAGATGGCTGAGAAAATGCTCGGTGCCGCAGAGCGTGCTGCCCGAGAAAAAAACTTGTCGATCGTTGTCAGCATTGTCGACCGCCATGGCAACCTCAAATACTTCCATCGTATGGACAACACCAGCGTCGGCAGCATTCAAGTATCCCAACTCAAGGCGTCAACCTCCGCTCAATTCCCTCTCTCAACCAAAGTGCTGGCAGAACGGAGTGCAGGGTTGCCGGGCAACCCTTATGCGTCCATCCCGGGTTTTCTGTTGCTGGAAGGTGGGTTGCCAATCATCAACAAAAACGGCTTGCACCTCGGCGGTATTGGTATCAGCGGCGCGACCCCGGAGCTGGATGCACAGTTTGCTCAAGCGGCGATTGATCAACTGGACCAATAGCGCGAGGGTGCCCCTGAACGCAAAAAGCCTGGCATTGAGAACCAATGCCAGGCTTTTCAGGCTATTCAGTGAGTTACGGTCAAAACGGAATATCGTCATCAAAGCTGTCGAAATCCGGAGCCGGCTGCGGAGCGGCCTGTTGTGGCGCGGGGCGCTGCTGCGGTGCCGACTGCTGCGGACGCGGAGCCTGCTGGCGTGGCGCCTGGTTGTAGTTGTTGCCACCCTGCTGTGGAGCACCGTCCTGGTTCTGCGGACGACCACCGAGCAGCTGCATGGTGCCCTGCATGTCGACGATGATTTCAGTGGTGTAACGCTTGATGCCGTCTTTTTCCCACTCACGGGTCTGCAGCTTGCCTTCGATGTAGACCTGCGAACCTTTGCGCAGGTACTCGCCGGCGATCTCAGCAACCTTGCCGAACATCGACACGCGGTGCCACTCGGTGCGCTCGACCTTCTGGCCGGTCTGCTTGTCGGTCCACTGCTCGCTGGTAGCCAGGCTCAGGTTGGTCACGGCGTTACCGTTGGGCAGGTAGCGGACTTCGGGATCCTGACCGCAAGTACCGACCAGAATGACTTTGTTAACCCCACGGGCCATAACGTTCTCCTAGGCTTCGCACGCTGCGGAGGCCGGGTTTACCAGGCGCTCCAGGGTCGTGCGATCCAAAATTTGTGTATCAAGTTTGATATAGATGGCGGCTTCATCGGCCACCACCACTGCGTCGGTCACACCCGGTACGGCCAACAGCCGTTCGGTCAGTCCCGCTTCGCGGACCGCCTCGGCCGACAACGGCATACGCAGGCTGGTCACGTACGGCGGCTCGCGCATGCTCAGCGCAACGATCCACCACACTGCACACAAGGCTGCGCAGCCCAGGAACACCGTGCTCAGACCACCGTGCTGGAACAACCAGCCACCGAGAATTCCTCCCAGCGCGGCACCAAGGAACTGGCTGGTGGAATACACCCCCATGGCCGTGCCCTTGCCGCCGGCGGGCGACACCTTGCTCACCAGCGAAGGCAAGGATGCCTCCAGCAGGTTGAAGGCAGTAAAGAATATCACGGTGCCGATCACCAGTTCGCGCAAGTTGTCTGCCGACAGCCAGAAGTACAGCTCGGTCAGCACCAACACACTGACCGCGCCCAGCAGGACACGTTTCATCTTGCGCTTTTTTTCGCCGTAGATGATGAACGGGATCATTGCAAAAAATGAGATCAGCAAGGCGGTCAGGTACACCCACCAATGCTCTTCCTTGGGCAGGCCACCGCGCTCGACCAACGCCAGGGGCAAGGCGACGAAGCTGGCCATCAGGATCGCATGCAAGACGAAGATGCCGACATCCAGGCGCAGCAGGTCGGGATGACGCAAGGTCGGCCTCAGGGCCTGCTTGGCAACGCCAGACTCACGGTGTTGCAAGGCAACGTGGGACGCAGGTACAACAAAGGCGATCAGGCCGATGCCGACCAACGCCATGGCCGCCGTGGCCAGGAACAGCCCGGACAATCCGAAGGCCCGGGTCAGCAAGGGGCCAACCACCATCGCCACGGCAAACGACAAACCGATGCTCATGCCGATCATGGCCATGGCCTTGGTCCGGTGTTGCTCGCGGGTAAGGTCCGAAAGCAGCGCCATTACTGCCGCCGAAATCGCCCCGGCACCTTGCAGGATACGTCCGGCAATCACTCCCCAGATCGAATCGGCCTGGGCCGCCAGCACGCTGCCCAGGGCAAAGATGACCAGGCCCAGGTAAATCACCGGACGACGACCAATACGATCGGAAATGACCCCGAACGGAATCTGCAGCAACGCCTGGGTCAGACCATAAGCGCCAATGGCCAGGCCAATCAGCGCCGGGGTGGCGCCTGCCAGGTCCATGCCATAGGTCGCCAGCACCGGCAGGACCATGAACATGCCCAGCATACGGAAGGCGAACACCAGGGCCAGACCGCCTGCGGCGCGGGTTTCGCTGCCACTCATGCGTTCGCTGTGGGGATCGTGCATGGATAAACCTCGTGTGAACCGGCGGCGATTCTATCAGTCCCATCGCTTAACGGCATACACGTGACGCTTTGCCGCGTAATGGCAGGGGGCCGTATACTCAACCGTTTATGCCCGCCAAGCGAGGCCGCAGTGGACAAGATTCTGATTCGTGGGGCACGGACCCACAACCTGAAGAACATCGACCTGACCCTGCCCCGGGACAAGCTGATCGTTATCACCGGCCTGTCCGGTTCCGGCAAGTCGTCGCTGGCCTTCGACACCCTGTACGCCGAGGGCCAGCGCCGCTACGTCGAATCGCTGTCGGCTTACGCCCGGCAGTTCCTGTCGATGATGGAAAAGCCCGACGTCGACACCATCGAAGGACTGTCGCCGGCCATTTCCATCGAGCAGAAATCGACCTCGCACAACCCGCGCTCGACCGTCGGCACCATCACCGAGATCTACGACTACCTGCGCCTGCTCTACGCCCGCGTAGGTACGCCACGCTGCCCGGACCACGACATCCCGCTGGAAGCGCAAACCGTGAGCCAGATGGTCGACCTGGTGCTGGCCCAGCCTGAAGGCAGCAAGCTGATGCTGCTGGCCCCGGTGATTCGCGAACGCAAAGGCGAGCACCTGGCCGTCTTCGAGGAACTGCGCGCCCAGGGCTTCGTCCGTGCCCGGGTCAACGGCAAGCTGTTCGAGCTCGATGAACTGCCCAAACTGGATAAACAGAAGAAGCACACCATCGAAGTGGTGGTCGACCGCTTCAAGGTCCGTGAAGACCTCCAGCAGCGTCTGGCCGAATCCTTCGAGACTGCACTGAAGCTGGCCGACGGTATCGCCCTGGTTGCCTCGATGGACGACGAGCCGTTCGAAGAGATGATCTTCTCGGCGCGCTTCGCCTGCCCGATCTGCGGTCATGCCATCAGCGAGCTGGAGCCCAAGCTGTTCTCCTTCAACAACCCGGCTGGCGCCTGTCCGACCTGCGACGGGCTGGGGGTCAAACAGTTCTTCGACACCAAGCGCCTGGTCAACAGCGAACTGACCCTGGCCGAGGGCGCGATTCGCGGCTGGGACCGGCGCAACGTCTACTACTTCCAGATGCTCGGCTCACTGGCCGCGCACTACGACTTCAGCCTCGAAGTGCCCTTCGGCGAGCTGCCGGCCGAACAGCAGAAAGTCATCCTGCACGGCAGTGGCAAGCAGAACGTCGACTTCAAATACCTCAACGACCGCGGCGATATCGTCAAGCGCTCGCACCCGTTCGAAGGCATCGTGCCGAACCTGGAGCGACGCTACCGCGAGACCGAGTCGGCCACCGTGCGCGAAGAGCTGGCCAAGTTCCTCAGCACCCAGCCCTGCCCGGATTGCCGTGGTACGCGCTTGCGCCGTGAGGCTCGGCACGTCTGGGTCGGCGAAAAGACGCTGCCGGCGGTTACCAACCTGCCGATCGGCGATGCCAGCAATTACTTCGGCGGCCTCAAGCTGACCGGCCGTCGTGGCGAAATTGCCGACAAGATCCTCAAGGAAATTTGTGAGCGCCTGCAGTTCCTGGTCAATGTCGGCCTCGACTACCTGACCCTCGATCGCAGCGCCGACACCCTCTCCGGGGGTGAGGCCCAGCGTATCCGCCTGGCCAGCCAGATTGGCGCCGGCCTGGTCGGGGTGATGTACATCCTCGACGAGCCGTCCATCGGCCTGCACCAACGCGACAACGACCGTCTGCTGGCAACCCTCAACCACCTGCGTGATATCGGCAACACGGTGATCGTCGTCGAACACGACGAAGATGCCATCCGCCTGGCCGACTACGTCGTGGATATCGGGCCGGGTGCCGGCGTGCATGGCGGTCAGATCGTCGCCGAAGGCACACCGGCCGAGGTCATGGCCCATCCTGACTCGCTGACCGGTAAATATCTGTCTGGACGGGTGAAAATTGCCGTCCCGGCCAAACGCACCCCGCGCAACAAGAAGCTCTCGCTCAAGCTCAAGGGTGCGCGTGGCAACAACCTGCAAAATGTCGACCTGGACATCCCGATCGGCCTGCTGACCTGCGTGACCGGGGTATCCGGCTCGGGCAAGTCGACCCTGATCAACAA
This sequence comes from Pseudomonas sp., assembly GCF_050739775.1. GTDB lineage: Bacteria > Pseudomonadota > Gammaproteobacteria > Pseudomonadales > Pseudomonadaceae > Aquipseudomonas. Next base: position 37,718 of record NZ_JBOICA010000028.1, on the reverse strand, counting down.
CACCCTGTTCCCCCTCAGTGCTACTGCCCTCAATGGCGCCAGCACCCTGGAGGCGGCGCCACATGACAGCTGTGACGGTCTGCAGCACTTGGATAAAGTGGTGGATATCGACCAGAGCCCGATCGGCCGCACACCTCGCTCGAACCCGGCGACCTACACCGGCCTGTTCACCCCGATCCGTGAGCTGTTCTCCGGCGTGCCTGAGTCTCGCTCCCGCGGCTATGGCCCGGGGCGCTTTTCCTTCAACGTCAAAGGCGGACGCTGCGAGGCCTGTCAGGGCGACGGTCTGATCAAGGTCGAAATGCACTTCCTGCCGGACATCTATGTGCCCTGCGACGTGTGCAAGAGCAAGCGTTACAACCGCGAAACCCTGGAGATCAAGTACAAGGGCAAGAACATCCACGAGGTCCTGGAAATGACCATCGAGGAAGCCCGCGAGTTCTTCGACGCGGTGCCGGCCCTGGCGCGCAAGCTGCAAACCCTGATGGATGTAGGCCTGTCCTACATCAAGCTCGGACAGTCGGCTACTACCCTGTCTGGCGGTGAGGCTCAGCGGGTCAAGCTGTCACGCGAACTGTCCAAGCGTGATACCGGCAAGACCCTGTACATCCTCGACGAGCCGACCACCGGCCTGCACTTTGCCGATATCCAGCAGCTGCTCGATGTACTGCATCGCCTGCGCGACCACGGCAACACCGTGGTGGTGATCGAGCACAACCTGGACGTGATCAAGACCGCTGACTGGATCGTCGACCTCGGCCCTGAGGGCGGCTCCAAAGGCGGTCAGATCATCGGTTTTGGCACGCCAGAGGAAGTCGCCGAGATGAAACAGTCGTACACCGGCTACTACCTCAAGCCGTTATTGCTGCGCGACCGCGCTTGAGGCCCATGAAAAAGCCCCTGTCATTTGCATGACAGGGGCTTTTTTTGTCGCCGGTGATTACATTTGCGATTGCAGGTAATTCTCCAGGCCGATGGCCTTGATCAGGCCCTGCTGCTTTTCCAGCCAGTAGGTGTGATCTTCTTCAGTGTCGGCCAACTGCAGGCGCAGGATGTCGCGGCTGATGTAGTCCTTGTGCAGTTCGCACAGCTCGATGCCTTTGCACAGCGCGGCGCGCACCTTGTACTCCAGGCGCAGGTCGGCGGCAATCATTTCCGGTACCGTCGTGCCGACGTCCAGGTCTTCCGGACGCATGCGTGGGGTACCTTCGAGCATGAGGATACGACGCATCAGGGCATCAGCGTGCTGGGTCTCTTCTTCCATCTCGTGGTTGATACGCTCGTAGAGCTTGCTCAAGCCCCAGTCTTCGTACATCCGCGAGTGGATGAAATATTGATCACGTGCCGCCAGTTCGCCCGTCAGCAACGTGTTGAGATAATCGATTACGTCCGGGTGACCTTGCATCGCCCTGCCTCTCCCTGTGTGAAAGTTATAGTTTGAACCAGGATGCCCGGAAGGTCACTTGGAATCGGGCAGAAATGTGCAAAAAAGCAGGTAAACGGTAGTGATATTCATTGAAAAACCGCCCAAATGAGGGCGGTTCTTCTTATCACTTCGACTTAGGCGAGATTTATGCCCAAAGCCTTGGCAATCCCCTCTCCATAGGCCGGATCGGCCTTGAAGAAGTGCTGCAACTGACGCTGAACGACATCTTCGGAAACCCCGGCCATGGCCCCGGCAATGTTGCTGATCAACAGGGCCTTCTGCTCGGCGTTCATCAAGCGGAACAGTGCACCGGCGTGACTGTAGTAATCGGTGTCTTCGCGATGATCGTAACGATCAGCCACACCGTTCAACTCCAGTGCTGGCTCGGCATACTGCGGCGCCTGCTTCGGTGCATTGCCGTAACTGTTGGGCTCGTAGTTCGGCGCAGCACCACCGTTGCTGCCAAACGCCATGCTGCCATCACGCTGGTAGGTGTTCACCGGGCTGCGTGGGGCGTTTACCGGCAGTTGCTGGTGGTTGGTACCGACGCGGTAGCGATGAGCATCTGCATAGGCAAACACGCGGCCCTGGAGCATGCGATCAGGCGACAGACCGACACCTGGAACCATATTGCTCGGCCCGAATGCAGCCTGCTCGACCTCGGCGAAGTAGTTGAGCGGATTGCGGTTCAGTTCCAGCTCGCCGATCTCGATCAACGGGTAATCCTTCTGCGACCAGGTCTTGGTCACATCAAAGGGGTTCTCGTCGCGGCTAGCCGCTTCTTCTTCGCTCATCACCTGGATGCACACCGCCCATTTCGGGAAGTCGCCGCGCTCGATGGCCTCGAACAGGTCACGCTGAGCGTAGTCCGGATCGGTGCCGGCCAGACGGGCGGCTTCGGCGGGAGCCAGGTTTTTTATGCCCTGTTGGGTCTTGAAGTGCCACTTGACCCAGGTGCGTTGGCCATCTGCATTGATCAGGCTGTAGGTGTGGCTGCCAAAGCCGTGCATGTGGCGGTAACCATCAGGAATGCCGCGGTCGGAGAACAGGATGGTGACCTGGTGCAGCGCTTCAGGCGAATGCGACCAGAAGTCCCACATCATCTGCGCGCTTTTCAGGTTACTTTGCGGCAGGCGCTTCTGGGTGTGGATAAAATCGGGGAATTTCAGCGGATCGCGAATGAAGAACACCGGAGTGTTGTTGCCTACGATGTCCCAGTTGCCTTCCTCGGTATAGAACTTCAGAGCGAAACCACGCGGGTCGCGCTCGGTATCGGCCGAACCGCGTTCGCCGCCAACGGTGGAGAAGCGCAGGAAAGTTTCGGTCTGCTTACCGACGGTGCTGAACAGCTTGGCGCAGCTATACGAGGTGATATCCCGGGTCACCGTAAAGGTGCCATAGGCACCCGAGCCCTTGGCGTGTACACGGCGCTCTGGAATGTTCTCGCGATTGAAGTGGGCGAGCTTTTCAAGCAGGTGGAAGTCATCCAGCAACAACGGCCCACGCGGTCCTGCGGAGCGCGAGTTCTGGTTGTCGGCAACCGGTGCACCGCTGGCGGTGGTCAGTGTCTTGGTCTGGCTCATGCGCTATCTCCCTATCGGTCTCAAACTGCCGGCTAATCGGCTTGGCATGAGTATCGGCCAGAACTATGACAGCAACAAATTCATTACCCGACTCAGATCAATAGATTATTACAATACATACAGACACAAAAAACCGGGCACTAGGCCCGGTTTCCTGTTTCAGACTGTCGCCTTACTCAGCAGCTTCTACCGAGCCACCGACAGGACGATCAACCAGCTCGACGTACGCCATTGGTGCGTTATCGCCAGCGCGGAAACCGCACTTGAGGATACGCAGGTAGCCGCCCTGACGGGTGGCATAGCGCTTGCCCAGATCGTTGAACAGCTTACCGACGATTTCTTTCGAACGGGTACGGTCGAAAGCCAGACGACGGTTAGCTACGCTGTCTTCCTTGGCCAGGGTGATCAGCGGCTCGGCAACGCGGCGCAGTTCCTTGGCTTTCGGCAGGGTAGTTTTGATCAGCTCGTGCTCGAACAGCGACACCGCCATGTTCTGGAACATAGCCTTGCGGTGGGAGCTGGTACGGCTCAGGTGACGTCCACTTTTACGATGACGCATGATTCATTCCTTACCAAACACTACGTTCGGTGATTACGACGATCAGGCAGTCGCCTTGTCGTCTTTCTTAAGACTTGCAGGCGGCCAGTTGTCGAGGCGCATGCCGAGGGACAGACCACGGGAGGCCAGAACGTCCTTGATTTCAGTCAGGGACTTCTTGCCCAGGTTCGGAGTCTTCAACAGTTCTACTTCGGTGCGCTGAATCAGATCGCCGATGTAGTAAATGTTCTCCGCCTTAAGGCAGTTGGCCGAACGCACGGTCAATTCCAGATCGTCAACCGGACGAAGCAGGATCGGATCGATCTCGTCTTCCTGTTCGACTACCACAGGTTCGCTGTCACCTTTGAGGTCGACGAACGCAGCCAGCTGCTGTTGCAGGATGGTTGCAGCACGACGGATAGCCTCTTCAGGATCCAGGGTACCGTTGGTTTCCAGATCAATAACCAGCTTGTCCAGGTTGGTACGCTGCTCGACACGGGCGTTTTCCACCACGTATGCGATACGGCGAACCGGGCTGAACGAAGAGTCGAGCTGCAAGCGACCAATGCTGCGGCTTTCGTCTTCATCGCTCTGACGCGAATCGGCCGGCTCATAACCACGACCACGAGCTACGGTGAGCTTCATGTTCAGGGCGCCGTTAGACGCCAGGTTAGCGATTACGTGATCGGGGTTAACGATCTCGACATCATGATCCAGCTGAATATCGGCAGCGGTAACCACCCCCGAACCCTTTTTCGACAAGGTCAGCGTAACTTCGTCACGACCGTGCAGTTTGATAGCCAGGCCTTTCAGGTTCAACAGGATTTCAATGACGTCTTCCTGTACACCTTCGATTGCCGAGTACTCATGGAGTACACCGTCAATCTCGGCCTCGACCACTGCACAGCCAGGCATAGAGGACAACAGGATGCGGCGCAGCGCGTTGCCCAGGGTATGGCCAAAGCCACGCTCGAGAGGCTCGAGCGTGATTTTAGCGCGGGTTGGACTGACGACCTGCACATCAATGTGGCGGGGCGTCAGGAACTCATTTACCGAAATCTGCATGGATGCACCTATTTTCTAGCCCTTACTTGGAGTAGAGCTCGACAATCAGGCTTTCGTTGATGTCGGCGGACAGGTCACTGCGAGCTGGAACGTTCTTGAAAACGCCCGACTTCTTGGCAGTATCCACATCTACCCACTCAACGCGGCCACGCTGGGCGCATAGTTCAAGGGCTTGAACAATGCGCAGCTGGTTCATCGACTTCTCGCGAACCGCGACCACGTCACCCGGACGAACTTGGTAGGACGGAATGTTTACAGTCTTGCCGTTGATGCTGATCGCTTTGTGCGAAACCAGCTGACGGGATTCGGCACGAGTAGCGCCAAAGCCCATACGATAAACGACGTTATCCAGACGGCATTCGAGCAGCTGCAGCAGGTTCTCGCCGGTTGCACCCTTCTTGGCGGCTGCTTCCTTGTAGTAACCGCTGAACTGACGCTCGAGAACGCCATAGATGCGACGTACTTTTTGTTTCTCGCGCAGCTGGGTGCCGTAGTCGGACTGACGGCCACGGCGCTGGCCGTGGATACCTGGGGCTGCTTCGATGTTGCACTTCGATTCCAGAGCGCGAACGCCGCTCTTCAGGAACAGATCGGTGCCTTCACGACGAGACAGTTTGCATTTTGGACCAATGTAACGTGCCATTTATCTGTCTCCTGATTACACGCGGCGCTTCTTCGGCGGACGGCACCCGTTATGCGGGATTGGCGTCACGTCGGTGATGCTGGCGATCTTATAGCCACAACCGTTCAAAGCACGAACAGCGGACTCACGACCTGGACCTGGACCCTTGACGTTGACGTCAAGGTTCTTCAGACCATATTCCAGCGCAGCTTGACCAGCACGCTCAGCAGCTACTTGAGCAGCGAACGGGGTGGACTTGCGGGAACCGCGGAAACCCGAACCGCCGGAGGTAGCCCAGGACAGAGCGTTACCTTGACGATCGGTGATGGTCACGATGGTGTTGTTGAAAGACGCGTGGATGTGGGCGATGCCATCAACCACTGTCTTTTTGACTTTCTTACGAGGACGAGCAGCAGGTTTTGCCATTTCTAAATTCCTGTCGATTCGCTGGTGCGATTACTTGCGGATCGGCTTACGCGGGCCCTTACGGGTACGCGCGTTGGTCTTGGTACGCTGACCGCGTACTGGCAGACCCCGACGATGACGCAGGCCGCGGTAGCAACCCAGGTCCATCAACCGCTTGATTTTCATGTTGATGTCACGGCGCAGATCACCTTCGGTGATGTACTTCGCAACTTCAGTACGCAGCGATTCAACCTGCTCGTCGCTCAGATCCTTGATCTTAGCGGCTGGGTTGACCCCAGTCTCTACACAGATTTTCTGTGCAGTAGTGCGACCAACACCATAGATGTAGGTCAGCGAGATAACAGTGTGCTTGTTATCTGGAATGTTGACGCCTGCAATACGGGCCATTCAGTGGGACTCCAATTGACAGCTACCTACGCCCCGGAAGCCAAGAAATAGGGCGCGAGATAATATCGCTGTAGAAACAAATAATCAACCCAGCAGCGCACTAGCTGCTGGGTTTGAAGCGCAAATCACACTCAGCCTTGGCGCTGCTTGTGACGTGGTTCCGCACTGCAAATTACTCGAACGACACCTTCGCGGCGAATAATTTTGCAGTTACGGCACAGCTTTTTCACCGATGCACGAACTTTCATCACCAACTCCTCGAACCTTAAGGGTCTCTCAGCGCAGCAAACCGCTGCCACCGTAGCCTTTCAGGTTGGCTTTCTTCATCAGGGATTCGTACTGGTGCGAAACGAGGTGCGATTGTACTTGGGACATGAAGTCCATCACAACCACTACCACAATCAGCAACGAGGTCCCGCCAAGGTAGAACGGAACGTTTGCCGCAACCACCAGGAACTGGGGAAGCAGACAGACGGCCGTCATATAAAGAGCACCGAACATGGTCAAGCGGGTCAGAACGCCATCAATGTAGCGCGCCGACTGCTCACCTGGACGGATGCCCGGAATAAAGGCACCGGACTTCTTCAGGTTCTCCGCTACGTCTTTCGGATTGAACATCAACGCCGTATAGAAGAAGCAGAAGAAAATAATCCCTGCACTAAACAGCAGAATATTCAACGGCTGACCAGGAGCGATCGACTGCGAGATGTCCTGCAACCAGCCCATACCTTCGGACTGACCGAACCAGGCACCCAGCGAAGCCGGGAACAGCAAGATGCTGCTCGCGAAAATGGCAGGAATAACGCCCGCCATGTTCACTTTCAGCGGCAAGTGGCTAGTCTGCGCAGCGAAGACCTTACGACCCTGCTGACGCTTGGCGTAGTGAACGGCGATACGACGCTGACCACGCTCAATGAACACCACAAAACCGATAATCGCTACTGCCAGCAAACCGATAGCGACCAGAGCGAAAATGTTGATATCGCCCGTACGTGCAGACTCGAAAGACTGCCCGATTGCTCTCGGAAGACCGGCGACGATACCTGCGAAGATCAACATCGAGATACCGTTGCCTACACCGCGCTCCGTGATCTGCTCACCCAGCCACATCATGAACATCGCGCCGGCCACAAACGTGGACACCGCAACGAAATGGAAGCCAAAGTCAGCAGAAAACGCCACGCCCTGACCGGCCAGGCCAATGGACATGCCAATGGCCTGGACCAGCGCCAGGATTACGGTGCCGTAGCGGGTGTACTGGCTGATCTTGCGACGGCCAGCTTCACCTTCCTTCTTCAACTGCTCCAGCTGCGGACTCACGGCGGTCATCAGCTGCATGATGATCGATGCCGAAATGTACGGCATGATCCCCAGTGCAAAGATGCTCATCCGCTCCAGCGCGCCGCCGGAAAACATGTTGAACAAGCTAAGAATGGTCCCCTCATTCTGTCGAAACAGTTCCGCCAGCCGGTCCGGGTTGATACCTGGAACTGGGATGTGTGCGCCTATCCGATAGACGATGATCGCCAGGAACAGAAAACGCAGACGAGCCCAAAGTTCAGACATCCCGCCTTTGCCGAGCGAAGAGAGAGCACCTTGCTTAGCCATTTATTCCTCGAACTTGCCGCCAGCTGCTTCGATAGCCGCACGCGCACCTTTGGTGGCTGCGATACCCTTGATGGTGACTGCGCGAGTAACTTCGCCCGACAGCATGATTTTCACACGCTGCACGTTCTGGTTAATCACGTTGGCATCCTTCAAGGATTGCACGGTGACAACGTCGCCTTCCACTTTGGCCAGCTCGGACAGACGCACTTCGGCGCGGTCCATGGCTTTCAGGGAAACGAAGCCGAACTTCGGCAGACGACGGTGCAGCGGCTGTTGACCGCCTTCAAAGCCTGGAGCGATGGTGCCACCGGAGCGGGAGGTTTGACCTTTGTGACCACGGCCACCAGTCTTACCCAAACCACTACCGATACCACGACCCGGACGATGCTTCTCGCGACGGGAACCCGGCGCTGGACTCAGATCATTGAGTTTCATCGATTAACCCTCGACGCGCAGCATGTAGTAAGCCTTGTTGATCATCCCGCGGTTCTCGGGAGTATCCAGGACTTCTACAGTGTGACCGATGCGGCGCAGACCCAGACCCTTAACACACAGTTTGTGGTTAGGGAGACGGCCGGCGGTGCTTTTGATCAGCGTTACTTTAACGGTAGCCATGATCAACGGATCTCCTCAACGCTCTTGCCGCGCTTGGCAGCAATGGATTCAGGAGATTGCATAGCCTTCAGGCCCTTGAAAGTGGCGTGAACCACGTTTACAGGGTTGGTCGAGCCATAGCACTTGGCCAGGACGTTCTGAACGCCAGCAACTTCCAGGACGGCACGCATTGCGCCGCCGGCGATGATACCGGTACCTTCGGAGGCAGGCTGCATGTACACCTTCGACGCGCCATGGGCGGACTTGGTGGCGTACTGCAGAGTGGTGCCGTTCAGGTCAACCTGAATCATGTTGCGACGAGCAGCTTCCATGGCTTTCTGGATCGCAGCAGGTACTTCGCGCGATTTGCCACGACCGAAACCAACACGACCCTTGCCATCACCTACCACGGTCAACGCGGTGAAAGTGAAGATACGGCCGCCTTTTACGGTTTTGGCAACGCGGTTAACTTGAACCAGCTTCTCGATGTAGCCTTCGTCGCGCTTTTGATCGTTATTTGCCATAACTTAGAACTCCAGCCCGCCTTCACGAGCAGCATCAGCCAGCGCCTTGACGCGGCCGTGGTACTTGAAGCCGGAACGGTCAAAGGCAACTTGAGATACACCGGCGGCTTTCGCGCGCTCAGCTACCAGCTTGCCAACCTTAGTGGCCGCGTCGATGTTGCCGGTGGCGCCATCACGCAGTTCTTTGTCCAAAGTCGAGGCGCTGGCCAGGACTTTGCTGCCGTCGGCCGAAAGGACCTGGGCATAGATGTGCTGCGAGGAGCGGAACACGCAGAGACGCACGACTTCGAGTTCGTGCATTTTCAGGCGTGCTTTGCGAGCGCGACGCAGTCGAGTAACTTTTTTGTCGGTCATTTGCTAGGCCCTACTTCTTCTTGGCTTCTTTACGACGGACGACTTCGTCCGCGTAACGCACACCCTTGCCTTTGTACGGCTCTGGTGGACGGAAGTCGCGGATTTCAGCGGCCACCTGACCTACCAGCTGCTTGTCGATACCCTTGATCAGGATATCGGTCTGGCTTGGGGTCTCAGCGGTGATACCGGCCGGCAGTTCGTAATCCACTGGATGCGAGAAGCCCAGCGCCAGGTTCAGCACGGTGCCTTTGGCTTGTGCTTTGTAACCAACACCGACCAGCTGGAGCTTACGCTCGAAGCCTTGGCTTACGCCTTGGACCATGTTGTTAACCAGGGCACGGGTAGTACCGGCCATTGCGCGAGTTTGTTGATCGCCATTGCGAGCAGCGAAACGCAGCTCACCAGCTTCTTCAACTACTTCTACGGACGAGTGAACGTTCAGTTCGAGAGTGCCCTTGGCACCCTTCACCGAAAGCTGTTGGCCGACGAATTTGACTTCGACACCGGCTGGCAGCTTAACGGGGTTCTTAGCGACGCGAGACATGCTTATCCCCCCTTAGAACACTGTGCAGAGTACTTCGCCGCCGACACCGGCAGCGCGCGCAGCACGATCAGTCATCACACCCTTGTTGGTGGAGACAATAGACACGCCCAGACCGCCACGTACTTTCGGCAGTTCTTCGACGGACTTGTACTGACGCAGGCCTGGACGACTTACGCGCTTGACTTCCTCGATGACCGGACGGCCTTCGAAGTATTTCAGCTCGATGGAAAGCGATGGCTTTACTTCGCTGCTGACCTGATAGCCAGCGATGTAACCTTCGTCTTTCAGAACTTTGGCTACCGCAACCTTCAGAGTCGACGAAGGCATGCTTACGACGGACTTTTCAGCCATCTGGGCATTACGGATGCGAGTTAGCATGTCCGCTAACGGGTCCTGCATACTCATGGGCTAGACGCTCCTGATACAAGAAAAATTAGCCTCTCGGCTACTACAGTCACCTGAGTTCGCCAGGTCAAAAAACCCGGGCTCAGGAGAGCCGGTCATTCTAGACAGATCCCAGAAACGAAACAAGCCCCAGAAGGGGCTTGTTTCGCTGCAAAGTCACCGGTGGTCGGAAGATTGCTCCTCCGCCACCTGGACGCTGCCGGTACGTCTTACCAGCTGGCTTTAACCAGACCTGGAACGTCACCGCGCATTGCTGCTTCACGCAGCTTGTTACGGCCAAGGCCGAACTTGCGGTAAACGCCGTGTGGACGACCGGTGATGCGGCAGCGGTTACGCATGCGCGAAGCGCTGGCGTCACGTGGCTGCTTCTGCAGAGCTACGACAGCGGCAAAACGCTCTTCTGGAGTTGCTTCCAGATTGACGATGATCGCTTTCAGCTCGGCACGCTTCTTGGCGTACTTGGCAACAGTGAGCTGACGCTTCAGCTCACGGTTTTTCATGCTCTTCTTGGCCATTTTCCTACTCCAATCAGTTGCGGAACGGGAATTTGAAAGCACGCAGCAGAGCGCGGCCTTCGTCATCGTTCTTGGCAGTGGTGGTCAGGGTAATGTCCAGACCGCGCAGAGCATCGATCTTGTCGTAGTCGATTTCCGGGAAGATGATCTGCTCTTTCACGCCCATGCTGTAGTTGCCACGACCATCGAAGGACTTGGCATTCAGGCCGCGGAAGTCGCGAACCCGAGGCAGGGAGATCGCCAGCAGGCGGTCCAGGAACTCGTACATACGATCACGGCGCAGAGTAACTTTAACGCCGATCGGCCAGCCCTCACGGACTTTGAAGCCCGCGATGGATTTCCGAGCGAAAGTCACAACGGCTTTCTGACCGGTGATCTTCTCCAGGTCAGCAACAGCGTGCTCGATGACTTTTTTGTCGCCGACAGCTTCGCCCAGACCCATGTTCAGGGTGATCTTGGTAACGCGCGGAACTTCCATCACGTTCGCCAGCTTAAGTTCTTCCTTAAGCTTCGGAGCAATTTCCTTCCGGTAAATCTCTTTCAGTCGTGCCATGGTCTTCTACCTAGCAGTGTTCAAGCATCAACCGCTTTTTGGGTCGACTTGAAGACACGAATTTTCTTGCCTTCTTCTACTTTGAAACCAACGCGGTCAGCCTTGTTGGTTTCGCCGTTGAAAATGGCGACGTTGGAAGCGTGCAGTGGCGCTTCTTTCTCGACGATACCGCCTTGTACGCCCGACATCGGGTTAGGCTTGGTATGACGCTTCACCAGGTTGATCCCACCAACGACCAGACGGTCGTCAGCGAGAACCTTGAGCACCTTACCGCGCTTACCTTTGTCTTTGCCGGCGATCACGATGATCTCGTCGTCACGACGAATCTTTTGCATGTCGGATCTCCTTACAGCACTTCTGGGGCGAGCGAGACGATCTTCATGAACTTCTCAGTACGAAGTTCACGCGTCACTGGCCCAAAGATACGGGTGCCGATCGGCTCTTGCTTGTTGTTCAGCAGAACAGCAGCATTGCCATCAAAGCGGATGATGGAGCCGTCAGCGCGACGGACACCGTGGCGAGTGCGGACTACAACAGCAGTCATCACTTGGCCTTTCTTCACTTTACCGCGCGGAATTGCTTCCTTGACGGTTACCTTGATGATGTCACCGATACCGGCGTAACGGCGGTGCGAACCGCCGAGAACCTTGATGCACATGACGCGACGAGCGCCGCTGTTATCGGCCACATCGAGCATGGATTGAGTCTGAATCATAAAATTTCTCCGACCCTTAGCCCTTAGACTTCAACAGCGCGTTCGAGAACTTCAACCAGTGCCCAAGCTTTGGTCTTGGCCAGCGGACGGGTCTCGCGGATGGAGACCTTGTCGCCGATGTGGCACTGATTGGTTTCGTCGTGTGCGTGCAGCTTAGTCGAACGCTTAACGTATTTACCGTAGATCGGGTGCTTTACGCGACGCTCGATCAGTACGGTGATGGTTTTGTCCATCTTGTCGCTGACGACACGGCCAGTCAGCGTACGGACGGTTTTTTCAGCTTCAGCCATGATCACTTACCTGCCTGCTGGTTGAGCACAGTTTTCACGCGAGCGATGTCACGCTTAACTTGCGAGAGCAGGTGCGACTGCCCCAACTGGCCAGTTGCTTTCTGCATACGCAGATTGAACTGGTCGCGCAGCAAGCCGAGCAGTTGCTCGTTCAGCTGCTGTGCTGATTTTTCACGAAGTTCATTCGCTTTCATCACATCACCGTCCGCTTAACAAAGGAGGTGGCGAGAGGCAGCTTTGCAGCCGCCAAGGCGAAAGCCTCACGCGCCAGCTCTTCAGAAACACCCTCGATCTCGTACAGGACTTTGCCTGGCTGGATCTGGGCAACCCAGTATTCCACGGAACCTTTACCTTTACCCATCCGCACTTCGAGAGGCTTCTTGGAGATCGGCTTGTCCGGGAACACACGGATCCAGATTTTACCACCACGTTTTACGTGACGGGTCAGAGCACGACGTGCCGACTCAATCTGGCGGGCGGTGAGACGACCGCGAGCAACAGCTTTCAGAGCAAACTCGCCGAAGCTGACTTTGCTACCGCGCAGTGCCAGACCACGGTTGTGGCCAGTCATCTGCTTGCGGAATTTTGTACGCTTTGGTTGCAACATTTGGCGTACCCCTTACTTAGCAGCTTTTTTACGAGGCGCTGGTGCTTGTGGTTTCAGTTCTTCTTGGCGACCACCAATAACTTCGCCTTTGAAAATCCAAACCTTCACACCGATCACACCGTAAGTGGTGTGAGCTTCGTAAGTGGCATAGTCGATGTCGGCACGCAGGGTGTGCAGTGGCACACGACCTTCGCGATACCATTCAGTACGTGCGATTTCAGCACCGCCGAGACGACCGCTCACCTGGATCTTGATGCCTTTGGCACCAATGCGCATGGCGTTCTGTACGGCGCGCTTCATGGCGCGACGGAACATCACACGACGCTCCAGCTGCTGAGCAACGCTCTGAGCAACCAGCATACCGTCGAGTTCCGGCTTGCGGATCTCTTCGATATTGATGTGCACAGGCACACCCATTTGCTTGGTCAGGTCCTGACGCAGTTTCTCAACATCCTCACCTTTCTTCCCGATAACGATACCTGGACGAGCGGTGTGGATGGTGATGCGTGCAGTTTGAGCCGGACGATGGATATCGATACGGCTAACGGACGCGCTTTTTAGTTTGTCTTGGAGGTACTCACGCACATTCAGATCTGCGAGCAAATAGTCCGCATAAGTCCGACCGTCTGCGTACCAGACGGAGGTGTGCTCCTTGACGATTCCCAGGCGAATGCCAGTGGGATGTACTTTCTGACCCATCTGATCGACTCCGTTACTTGTCCGCAACCTTGACAGTGATATGGCAAGACCGCTTGACGATGCGATCAGCGCGGCCTTTGGCACGCGGCATGATGCGCTTCAGCGAACGCCCTTCGTTGACGAAAACGGTGGAGACCTTCAGGTCATCAACGTCTGCGCCTTCGTTATGCTCGGCGTTGGCAACGGCCGACTCGAGGACTTTCTTCATGATTTCAGCGGCTTTTTTGCTGCTGAAGGCCAACAGGTTGAGCGCTTCGCCCACCTTCTTCCCGCGGATCTGGTCGGCGACCAAGCGGGCTTTCTGGGCGGAGATTCGAGCGCCCGACAACTTAGCGGCTACTTCCATTTCCTAACCCCTTAACGCTTGGCTTTCTTGTCAGCCACGTGCCCACGATAGGTGCGGGTACCGGCAAACTCGCCCAGTTTATGGCCGACCATGTCTTCGTTCACGAGAACTGGGACGTGTTGGCGACCGTTGTGTACCGCGATGGTCAGACCGACCATTTGTGGCAGGATCATGGAACGGCGCGACCAGGTTTTAACTGGTTTGCGATCGTTCTTCTCCGCCGCCACTTCGATCTTCTTCAGTAGGTGAAGATCGATAAAAGGACCTTTTTTCAGAGAACGTGGCACTGTCGTATCCCTCTATTTACTTGCGACGACGGACGATCATGTTGTCGGTACGCTTATTACCACGAGTCTTCGCGCCCTTAGTCGGGAAGCCCCATGGCGATACCGGATGACGACCACCGGAGGTACGACCTTCACCACCACCATGTGGGTGGTCAACCGGGTTCATGGCAACACCACGAACGGTTGGGCGAACGCCACGCCAGCGTTTGGCACCAGCTTTACCCAGCGAACGCAGGCTGTGCTCGGAGTTCGAGACTTCACCCAGGGTCGCACGGCATTCAGCCAGGACTTTACGCATTTCACCAGAGCGCAGACGCAGGGTCACATAGACACCTTCGCGAGCGATCAGCTGAGCCGAAGCACCAGCGGAACGAGCGATCTGTGCACCTTTGCCCGGCTTCAGTTCGATGCCGTGAATGGTGCTACCCACTGGGATGTTGCGCAGTTGCAGGGAGTTTCCTGGCTTGATTGGAGCCAGAGCACCTGCGATCAGCTGGTCGCCAGCACTCACGCCTTTAGGGGCGATGATGTAGCGGCGCTCGCCGTCTGCGTAGCACAGCAGTGCGATGTGAGCAGTACGGTTTGGATCGTATTCGATACGCTCGACAGTGGCGACGATGCCATCTTTGTCGTTGCGACGGAAATCGACCATACGGTAATGCTGCTTATGACCACCACCTACGTGACGAGTAGTGATGCGGCCATTGTTGTTACGACCACCAGACTTCGATTTCTTCTCGAGCAGCGGTGCGTGAGGAGCGCCTTTATGCAGCTCCTTGTTGACCACCTTGACCACGAAACGGCGGCCAGGGGAAGTCGGTTTGCATTTAACGATTGCCATGATGCACCCCTTCCTTACTCAGCACTGCTGCTGAAATCGAGATCTTGGCCTGGCTGAAGGGATACGATCGCCTTCTTCCAGTCATTACGCTTGCCCAGGCCACGTGCGGTACGCTTGGTTTTACCCAGAACGTTTACAGTCGACACGTTTTCGACTTTTACGCCGAACAGACCTTCGACAGCTTTCTTGATTTCCAGCTTGGTTGCATCGGTAGCAACCTTGAATACGAACTGGCCTTTCTTCTCAGCCAGAACGGTAGCCTTCTCGGAAACGTGCGGGCCAAGGAGGACTTTAAATACGCGTTCCTGGTTCATCCCAGCAGCTCCTCGAATTTCTTCACGGCCGACACAGTGATCAACACTTTGTCGTATGCGATCAGACTAACTGGATCGGAACCCTGTACGTCACGTACGTCGACGTGCGGAAGGTTACGAGCAGCCAAGTACAGATTCTGATCAACAGCGTCAGAAACGATCAGTACGTCGCTCAGACCCATGCCATTCAGCTTGTTCAGCAGGTCTTTGGTTTTCGGCGCTTCAACAGCGAAGTCCTGAACCACGACCAGACGATCGGTACGCACCAGCTCGGCAAGGATGGAACGCATTGCTGCGCGATACATCTTCTTGTTGAGCTTCTGCGAGTGATCCTGAGGACGAGCTGCGAAAGTGGTACCACCGCCACGCCAGATTGGGCTACGGATAGTACCGGCACGAGCGCGGCCAGTACCTTTCTGACGCCATGGGCGCTTACCGCCACCAGCAACGTCGGAACGGGTTTTCTGCTGCTTGGTGCCCTGACGGCCGCCGGCCATGTAGGCCACGACTGCTTGGTGAACCAGCGTCTCGTTGAATTCGCCACCGAAAGTCAGTTCGGAAACTTCGATCGCTTGAGCGTCATTTACATTTAGTTGCATGTCAGCTTCCCCTTAACCGCGAGCCTTGGCAGCCGGACGCACAACCAGATCACCGCCAGTAGCGCCAGGAACGGCACCCTTGACCAGCAACAGATTGCGTTCAGCGTCGACGCGCACTACTTCCAGGGACTGAACGGTCACGCGCTCGGCGCCCATGTGACCGGACATTTTTTTGCCCTTGAATACACGACCAGGAGTCTGGCACTGGCCGATAGAGCCCGGGACGCGGTGGGAAACGGAGTTACCGTGGGTGTTATCTTGACCGCGGAAATTCCAACGCTTGATGGTACCGGCAAAGCCTTTACCCTTCGACTGACCGGTAACATCTACCATTTGGCCAGCTGCGAAAATTTCTGCATTGATCAAGTCGCCAGCCTGGTAGTCGCCTTCTTCAAGACGGAACTCCCAGACACCGCGACCAGCGGCAACGTTCGCTTTAGCAAAGTGACCTGCTTGAGCAGCAGTCACACGCGAAGCACGACGCTCACCAACAGTGACTTGCACTGCACGGTAGCCATCAGTTTCTTCGGTTTTGAACTGGGTGACGCGATTCGGCTCGATCTCAATGACCGTGACCGGAATGGAGACACCTTCTTCGGTAAAAATGCGGGTCATACCGCATTTACGACCGACTACACCAATAGTCATGTTGTAAACCTCATGAGTGTACGGGGCTTTCACCCGCTATGGCCGCCCATTTCAGAGCGTTACACGACTAAGACCCAAGTCTTAGCCGAGGCTGATCTGCACTTCCACACCTGCTGCAAGATCAAGCTTCATAAGAGCATCAACGGTTTTATCCGTTGGCTGGACGATGTCCAGAACGCGCTTATGAGTACGGATCTCGTACTGGTCACGCGCGTCTTTGTTGACGTGCGGGGAGACCAGAACGGTGAACCGCTCTTTGCGAGTAGGCAGTGGAATTGGACCACGCACTTGAGCACCAGTACGTTTCGCGGTTTCCACGATTTCCTGGGTGGATTGGTCGATCAGGCGATGGTCAAAAGCCTTCAACCTGATACGGATTTGCTGATTTTGCATTGGATTTCAGACTCCAGGCTGCTATTCCCACCGGGCGCACTACGCCCGTTAAAAGGAGGCGTGATTCTATAGAGGCCCCTATTGGGTGTCAACCCAATAAAAAAACCCCCGCTGAGCGGGGGCTTTTTCAACCTATCGAAGATTACTCGATGATTTTGGCTACGACGCCAGCGCCGACGGTACGACCGCCTTCACGGATAGCGAAACGCAGACCATCTTCCATTGCGATGGTTTTGATCAGAGTGACTTCCATTTGGATGTTGTCACCTGGCATTACCATTTCAACGCCTTCTGGCAGCTCGCAGTTACCGGTCACGTCAGTAGTACGGAAGTAGAACTGTGGACGGTAGCCTTTGAAGAACGGAGTATGACGGCCGCCTTCTTCCTTGCTCAGAACGTAAACTTCTGCGGTGAACTTGGTGTGCGGCTTGACCGAACCCGGCTTGACCAGAACCTGACCACGCTCAACGTCGTCACGCTTGGTACCACGCAGCAGAACGCCGCAGTTCTCGCCAGCACGACCTTCGTCCAGCAGCTTGCGGAACATCTCAACACCGGTGCAGGTGGTGGTGGTGGTGTCACGCAGACCAACGATTTCCAGGGCGTCCTGAACGCGGACGATACCACGCTCGATACGACCGGTAACAACGGTACCACGACCCGAGATCGAGAATACGTCTTCGATTGGCATCAGGAACGGCTTGTCGATAGCACGCTCAGGCTCTGGGATGTAGCTGTCCAGAGTCTCAACCAGCTTCTTGACAGCGGTGGTGCCCATTTCGTTGTCGTCTTTGCCTTCCAGCGCCATACGAGCCGAACCGATGATGATCGGGGTGTCGTCGCCTGGGAAGTCGTAGGTGGACAGCAGGTCGCGAACTTCCATCTCGACCAGTTCCAGCAGCTCAGCGTCGTCTACCAGGTCAGCCTTGTTCAGGAAGACCACGATGTACGGAACGCCAACCTGACGGGACAGCAGGATGTGCTCACGGGTTTGTGGCATCGGACCATCGGCGGCCGAGCAAACCAGGATCGCGCCGTCCATCTGCGCAGCACCGGTGATCATGTTCTTCACGTAGTCAGCGTGACCTGGGCAGTCAACGTGAGCGTAGTGACGAATTTTCGAGTTGTACTCGACGTGCGCGGTGTTGATGGTGATACCGCGAGCTTTCTCTTCTGGCGCGCTGTCGATCTTGTCGAAGTCGACGATTGCGGAACCGAATACTTCGGAGCAAACGCGAGTCAGAGCTGCGGTCAGAGTGGTTTTACCGTGGTCAACGTGACCGATGGTGCCAACGTTGACGTGCGGGAGGGAACGATCAAATTTTTCTTTAGCCACGACAGTGAACTCCTAGCCTAAAGGGGCTGAATCAGCCTTGTTTTTTAACGAGAGCTTCGACGATGTTCGCCGGAGCCTCAGCGTATTTGGAGAATTCCATGGAGTAGCTCGCGCGACCCTGAGACATGGAACGAACGTCGGTCGCATAACCGAACATTTCACCCAACGGTACCTCAGCACGGATCACCTTGCCGGAGACCGAGTCATCCATACCCTGGATCAGACCACGACGACGGTTCAGGTCACCCATCACGTCACCCATGTAGTCCTCTGGGGTTACTACTTCAACCTTCATGATCGGCTCAAGCACAACACCGCCGCCCTTGCTGGCCAGCTGCTTGGTCGCCATGGAGGCCGCCACTTTAAACGCCATCTCGTTGGAGTCGACGTCGTGGTAGGAACCATCAAACACGGTGGCCTTCAGGCCGATAAGCGGATAACCGGCAACAACGCCGTTTTTCATCTGCTCTTCGATGCCTTTCTGGATCGCCGGGATGTATTCCTTAGGAATAACACCACCCACAACCTCGTTAGTGAACGCCAGGCCTTCGGTGATGTTGCCCTTCTCGTCCGTTGCCGGCTGCGAGAAGCGAATCCAGCAATGACCGAACTGACCGCGACCACCGGACTGACGAACGAACTTACCTTCGATTTCGACGTTGTCCTTGGAGATCTTCTCGCGGTACGAAACCTGAGGCTTACCGATGTTGGCTTCGACGTTGAATTCACGCTTCATGCGGTCAACGAGGATATCCAGGTGAAGCTCGCCCATACCAGAAATGATGGTTTGGCCAGTTTCTTCATCGGTCTTGACGCGGAACGACGGGTCTTCCTGAGCCAGTTTGCCCAGTGCGATACCCATCTTTTCCTGGTCCTGCTTGGTTTTCGGCTCAACAGCTACCGAAATTACCGGCTCAGGGAAGTCCATACGCTCAAGGATGATCGGCTTGTCGGCGTTGCACAGGGTGTCACCAGTGGTGACGTCCTTCATGCCGATCAGAGCAGCGATGTCGCCTGCACGTACTTCTTTGATCTCTTCACGCTGGTTGGCGTGCATCTGCACCATACGACCAACGCGCTCTTTCTTGCCCTTGACCGAGTTGATCACGGAGTCGCCCGAGCTCAGGAAGCCCGAGTAGACGCGCACGAAAGTCAGAGTACCAACGAACGGGTCGGTAGCAATCTTGAACGCCAGAGCCGAGAACGGCTCGTTGTCGTCTGCATGACGCTCGTCGTAGTCAGCCTCAACCAGCTCTTCCTTCGACTTCTCGATCAGATCAGGGTGAATACCCTTGATCGCCGGGATTTCGGTCGGAGCAGGCAGGAAGTCGATGACAGCATCGAGAACCAGAGGAACGCCCTTGTTCTTGAAGGAAGAACCGCAGACAGCCGGAACGATCTCGCTGGCCAGGGTGCGCGCACGCAGACCGGCTTTGATTTCGTCGACGGTCAGCTCACCTTCTTCAAGGTACTTGTTCATCAGCTCTTCGTTGGCTTCTGCAGCGGCTTCGACCATATTGGCGCGCCACTCTTCAGCCAGCGCCAGCATATCGGCAGGAATCTCTTCCTCACGATAAGTGGTGCCTTTGTCGTCGTCGTTCCAGTAGATAGCCTTCATCTTGATCAGATCAACCTGACCCTGGAAGTTATCTTCGGAACCGATAGCCAGTTGAACAGGAACCGGGGTGTGACCCAGACGGTTCTTGATCTGACCAACTACACGCAGGAAGTCAGCGCCAGCACGGTCCATCTTGTTCACGTAAACAACACGTGGAACGCCGTACTTGTTGGCTTGACGCCATACGGTTTCGGACTGAGGCTCAACACCGGAGGTGCCGCAGAAAACAACAACGGCGCCGTCGAGTACGCGCAGCGAACGTTCTACTTCAATGGTGAAGTCAACGTGGCCAGGGGTATCGATGACGTTTACGCGGTAGTTGTCATACTGAGCACGGGAACCCTGCCAGAAGGTGGTAACGGCAGCGGAGGTAATAGTAATACCCCGCTCCTGCTCCTGCACCATCCAGTCGGTGGTCGCGGCGCCATCATGCACCTCGCCCATTTTGTGGCTCAGACCTGTGTAGAACAGGATCCGCTCGGTAGTGGTAGTTTTGCCCGCGTCAACGTGCGCGCAAATACCAATGTTACGGTAGCGGTTGATTGGTGTAGTACGAGCCATAGAGCCCTCGCAAAAATAGTGATGCCTGAATTAGAAGCGGTAGTGCGAGAACGCTTTGTTGGCTTCGGCCATACGGTGTACGTCTTCACGCTTCTTGACTGCAGCACCTTTGCCTTCAGCAGCATCCAGCAGCTCGCCAGCCAGGCGCAGAGCCATGGACTTCTCGCCACGCTTGCGGGCATAGTCTACCAACCAGCGCATTGCCAGGGCGTTACGACGGGATGGACGAACTTCAACAGGAACCTGGTAAGTGGCACCGCCAACACGGCGCGACTTAACTTCGACCAGCGGAGCGATGGCGTCGAGAGCTTTCTCGAAGATTTCCAGGGGATCGCTGTTCTTGCGTTCTTTAACCTTGTCCAGTGCACCGTAAACGATACGCTCGGCAACGGCTTTCTTGCCGCTTTCCATTACGTGGTTCATGAACTTGGCGAGGATCTGGCTTCCGTATTTTGGATCGTCCAGAATCTCACGCTTGGCTGCTACACGACGTCTTGGCATTGATAAGCCCTCAAACGGTCTTCAGGTTAGCCCGGGACAGTGGACCCAAAGGGTGCGTGCCCGACCTTACTCTTATCGACTCAATAAAATGAATAACTGCAAATTGCTGCAAACGGCCGATTACTTCGGACGCTTGGTACCGTACTTCGAACGACCTTGGTTACGACCTTTAACGCCGGAGGTATCCAGGGAGCCGCGAACGGTGTGATAACGAACACCTGGCAAGTCTTTTACACGACCGCCACGGATCAGTACGACGCTGTGCTCTTGCAGGTTGTGGCCTTCACCGCCGATGTACGAGGAAACCTCGAAACCGTTGGTCAGACGCACACGGCATACTTTACGCAGTGCCGAGTTAGGTTTTTTCGGCGTAGTGGTGTACACACGGGTGCACACGCCACGACGTTGCGGGCAGTTCTGCAGCGCAGGAACGTCGGATTTCTCGACGATACGCTTACGCGGCTGACGTACCAGCTGGTTGATAGTTGCCATCTACTAGCTCCACTGTTGTCTTGCGACGCTATTGTCTTGCAAGAAAAGCAAAAATTGGCAGGACGAAGTCCCACCAAATTTAGGGGTACAAGAGTCTAAAGAGGATCTTGCCCCCAGTCAAGACGAGGCCCCAGCCTCCCTCCTCCAGTCATCGGCAACAATTTATGTCGCCAATGACCGGATCGGGTCAGCCAGGGCCCTGTCCTACTTTCAGTTACCGCTGGAGTTCAGCGCTTCAGTCAGTGCGGCTTCCACCTCACTGGCACTTACGCGCAGCGGCTTGTCGGCATCACGGCGACGCTTGCGCTCGCTGTGGTAGGCCAGACCGGTACCGGCCGGGATCAGACGACCAACAACCACGTTTTCTTTCAGGCCGCGCAGGTAATCGCGCTTGCCGGTCACCGCCGCTTCGGTCAGTACGCGGGTGGTTTCCTGGAAGGAAGCCGCCGAGATGAACGATTCGGTGGACAGCGAGGCCTTGGTGATACCCAGCAGTACGCGAGTGAACTTGGAGACAAACTTGTCTTCCGCGCCGAGGCGCTCGTTCTCTACCAGTACGTGGGTCAGTTCCATCTGGTCGCCCTTGATGAAGCTGGAATCACCCGACTCGGCAATCTCGACCTTGCGCAGCATCTGACGCAGGATGGTTTCGATGTGCTTGTCGTTGATCTTCACGCCTTGCAGACGGTAAACGTCCTGAATCTCGTTGACGATGTACTTGGCCAGCGCGCTTACACCCAGCAGACGCAGGATGTCGTGCGGATCGCTTGGACCGTCGGAGATAACTTCGCCGCGGTTCACTTGTTCGCCTTCGAAGACGTTCAGGTGACGCCACTTCGGAATCAGCTCTTCGTACGGATCGCTACCGTCGTTCGGGGTGATGACCAGACGGCGCTTGCCTTTGGTCTCTTTACCGAAGGCGATGGTGCCGCTGACTTCAGCCAGAATCGAGGCTTCTTTCGGACGACGGGCTTCAAACAGGTCAGCAACGCGTGGCAGACCACCGGTGATGTCACGGGTCTTCGAGGTTTCTTGCGGAATACGCGCGATAACGTCGCCGACGCCGATCTGAGCACCGTCGGCCACACCGACCAGGGCGTTTGCCGGCAGGAAGTACTGAGCCGGTACGTCGGTACCCGGCAGCAGCAGATCCTTGCCATTGGCATCGACCATCTTGATTGCAGGACGGATTTCCTTACCTGCAGCCGGACGGTCTTTGACGTCCAGAACTTCGATGTTGGTCAAACCCGTCAATTCGTCGGTCTGACGCTTGATGGTGATGCCTTCTTCCATGCCCACGAAGGTCACGGTACCTTTCATTTCGGTAACGATCGGGTGGGTGTGCGGGTCCCACTTGGCGACGATTGCGCCAGCGTCGACCTTGTCGCCTTCCTTGACCGAAATCACCGCACCGTAAGGCAGCTTGTAGCGCTCACGCTCACGACCGAATTCGTCGGCAATCGCCAACTCACCGGAACGCGACACGGCTACCAGGTTACCGTCGGCACGCACAACCTGCTTCAGGTTATGCAGACGCACCATACCGCCGTTCTTCACCTGGACACTGTCGGCAGCCGAGGTCCGGCTTGCAGCACCACCGATGTGGAACGTACGCATGGTCAGCTGGGTACCCGGCTCACCGATCGACTGAGCAGCGATAACGCCGACCGCTTCACCGATGTTCACCTGGTGACCGCGAGCCAGGTCACGACCGTAGCACTTGGCGCAGATGCCGTAGCGGGTTTCACAGCTGATCGGCGAACGCACGATCACTTCGTCGATGCTGTTCAGCTCGATGAATTCGACCCACTTCTCGTCGACCAGGGTACCGGCCGGAACGATAACGTCGTCGGTGCCTGGCTTGAACACGTCACGGGCGATAACACGACCCAGTACCCGCTCACCCAGCGGCTCTACAACGTCGCCGCCTTCAATGTGCGGCGTCATCAGCAGGCCTTGCTCGGTGCCGCAGTCGATCTCGGTCACGACCAGATCCTGGGCAACGTCTACCAGACGACGGGTCAGGTAACCGGAGTTCGCGGTTTTCAACGCGGTATCCGCCAGACCTTTACGAGCACCGTGCGTCGAGATGAAGTACTGGAGTACGCTCAGACCTTCGCGGAAGTTCGCGGTGATCGGCGTCTCGATGATCGAGCCGTCCGGCTTGGCCATCAGACCACGCATACCGGCCAGCTGACGAATCTGAGCTGCCGAACCCCGGGCACCGGAGTCAGCCATCATGTACATCGAGTTGAAGGACTCTTGCTCGACTTCGTTGCCTTCGCGGTCGATAACCTTCTCTTTCGAGAGGTTGGTCATCATCGCCTTGGAAACTTCGTCGTTCGCCTTGGACCACAAGTCGATGACTTTGTTGTACTTCTCGCCCTGGGTTACCAGGCCGGAGGCGTACTGGCTCTCGATCTCTTTCACTTCGTCGGTGGCAGCACCGATGATGCGGGCTTTTTCATCCGGGATAACGAAATCGTTAACACCGATGGAAACGCCGGAGATGGTCGAGTAGGCAAAACCGGTGTACATCAGCTGGTCAGCGAAGATCACCGTCTCTTTCAGACCAACCACGCGGTAGCACTGGTTGATCAGCTTGGAGATCGCCTTTTTCTTCATTGGCTGGTTGACCACGTCGTACGACAGACCTGGTGGAACAACCTGGAACAGCAGAGCACGGCCGACAGTGGTGTCGACGATACGGGTGTTCTTGACGCTGCCGCCATCACGATCGTTGACGGTTTCGTTGATACGAACCTTGATCTTGGCGTGCAGGGCAGCTTCGCCGGCGCGGAATACGCGGTCGACTTCCTGCAGGTCGGCGAATACGCGACCTTCGCCCTTGGCGTTGATGGCCTCACGGGTCATGTAGTACAGACCCAGTACAACGTCCTGCGACGGAACGATGATTGGCTCACCGTTGGCTGGCGACAGGATGTTGTTGGTCGACATCATCAGCGCGCGCGCTTCGAGCTGGGCTTCCAGCGTCAGCGGCACGTGAACGGCCATCTGGTCACCGTCGAAGTCGGCGTTGTACGCAGCACAGACCAGCGGGTGCAGCTGGATAGCCTTACCTTCGATCAGTACCGGTTCAAACGCCTGGATACCCAGACGGTGAAGGGTCGGCGCACGGTTGAGCAGTACGGGGTGTTCGCGAATCACTTCAGCGAGAACGTCCCACACCTCTGGCAGCTCACGCTCGACCATCTTCTTGGCAGCTTTGATGGTGGTCGCCAGACCGCGCATTTCCAGCTTGCCGAAAATGAACGGCTTGAACAGCTCGAGAGCCATCTTCTTCGGCAGACCGCACTGGTGCAGACGCAGGGTCGGACCTACGGTAATTACCGAACGGCCAGAGTAGTCAACACGCTTACCGAGCAAGTTCTGACGGAAACGACCTTGCTTACCCTTGATCATGTCGGCCAGGGATTTCAGAGGACGCTTGTTCGAGCCGGTGATGGCACGGCCGCGACGGCCGTTATCCAGCAAGGCGTCGACCGCTTCCTGCAGCATGCGCTTTTCGTTGCGCACGATGATGTCCGGCGCGGACAGATCGAGCAGGCGCTTCAGACGGTTGTTACGGTTGATCACCCGACGATACAGATCGTTCAGGTCGGAAGTCGCGAAGCGACCGCCATCCAGCGGAACCAATGGACGCAGATCTGGCGGCAGAACCGGCAGAACGGTCAGGACCATCCACTCAGGCAGGTTGCCCGAGCCCTGGAAAGCTTCCATCAGCTTCAGACGCTTGGACAGCTTCTTGATCTTGGTTTCCGAGTTGGTCTGCGGAATCTCTTCGCGCAGGCGACCGATCTCGTGCTCCAGGTCGATAGCGTGCAGCAGCTCGCGGACAGCCTCGGCACCCATACGGGCGTCGAAGTCATCACCGAACTCCTCCAGCGCTTCGAAGTACTGCTCGTCGTTGAGCAGCTGGCCTTTTTCCAGCGTGGTCATGCCTGGATCGATAACGACATAGCTCTCGAAGTAGAGAACACGCTCGATATCACGCAGGGTCATATCCATCAGCAGGCCGATACGCGACGGCAGCGATTTCAGGAACCAGATGTGGGCAACTGGAGAGGCCAGTTCGATGTGCGCCATGCGCTCACGACGAACCTTGGCCAGGGCGACTTCAACGCCACACTTCTCACAGATCACGCCACGGTGCTTCAGGCGCTTGTACTTACCGCACAGGCACTCGTAGTCCTTGACTGGGCCAAAGATCTTGGCGCAGAACAGGCCGTCACGCTCAGGCTTGAACGTACGGTAGTTGATGGTTTCCGGCTTTTTAACTTCACCGAACGACCACGAACGGATCATCTCAGGCGAGGCCAATCCGATACGGATGGCGTCGAACTCTTCGACTTGACCCTGGTTTTTCAGCAAATTCAGTAGGTCTTTCAAGGCCTTTCCTCCTGGCGGAGCAGGGAGCGGGCTTTTCAGCCGCGCTCCCGATTCGCGTCACGTGTTATTCGGTTTCCAGATCGATATCGATACCGAGCGAACGGATCTCTTTGATCAACACGTTGAAGGACTCGGGCATGCCCGGCTCCATACGGTGATCGCCGTCCACGATGTTTTTGTACATCTTGGTCCGACCGTTCACGTCGTCCGACTTCACTGTGAGCATTTCTTGCAGGGTGTATGCCGCGCCGTATGCTTCCAGCGCCCACACTTCCATCTCCCCGAAACGCTGACCACCGAACTGCGCCTTACCACCCAGCGGCTGCTGGGTAACCAGGCTGTAAGAACCAGTGGAACGCGCGTGCATCTTGTCGTCCACCAAGTGGTTCAGCTTGAGCATGTACATGTAACCAACGGTCACTGGACGCTCGAACTTGTTACCGGTACGGCCGTCGAACAGCTGCATCTGACCGCTTTCTGGCATGTCTGCCAGTTTCAGCATGGCCTTGATTTCGCTTTCCTTGGCGCCGTCGAAGACTGGAGTGGCCATTGGCACACCGCCTTTGAGGTTCTTCGCCAGATCCAGGATTTCCTGGTCGGAGAAGTCTTCCAGGCTTTCCTGACGACCACCGATCTCGTTGTAGATCTCGGTGAGGAACTTGCGCAGCTCGATGACCTTGCGCTGCTCTTCGAGCATGCGGTTGATCTTCTCGCCCAGACCTTTGGCCGCCAGGCCCAGGTGGGTTTCGAGGATCTGACCGACGTTCATACGCGATGGTACACCCAGAGGGTTGAGTACCACGTCAACTGGCGTACCGTTGGCGTCGTGCGGCATGTCTTCGACCGGCATGATCACCGAGACCACACCCTTGTTACCGTGACGACCGGCCATCTTGTCGCCCGGCTGGATGCGGCGACGGATTGCCAGGTAGACCTTGACGATCTTCAGTACGCCCGGTGCCAGGTCATCGCCCTGCTGCAGCTTGCGCTTCTTGTCTTCGAACTTGTCGTCCAGCAGACGGCGACGATCAACGATGTAGGCCTGAGCCTTCTCGAGTTGCTCGTTCAGCGCGTCTTCGGCCATGCGCAGTTTGAACCACTGGCCGTGCTCCAGACCGTCCAGCACTTCGTTGGTGATCACAGTACCTTTCTTCAGGCCTGCACCACCGTCGACCACCTGGCCGTTCAGGGCAGAACGCAGACGCTCGAAGGTTGCACCTTCAACAATACGGAACTCTTCGTTCAGGTCCTTGCGGATCTCGTCGAGCTGCATCTTCTCGATGGACAGCGCACGGCTGTCGCGCTCAACGCCATCACGGGTGAAGACCTGTACGTCGATGACAGTACCTTTGGTGCCGGTTGGCACGCGCAGGGAGGTGTCTTTGACGTCGCTAGCCTTCTCACCGAAGATCGCGCGCAGCAGCTTCTCTTCTGGAGTCAGCTGGGTCTCGCCTTTTGGCGTGACCTTGCCGACCAGAATGTCGCCAGCGCCAACTTCAGCACCAACGTAGACGATACCGGCTTCGTCCAGCTTGTTCAGCGCAGCTTCACCGACGTTCGGGATGTCTGCGGTGATTTCCTCTGGGCCAAGCTTGGTGTCACGCGCCACACAGGTCAGTTCCTGGATGTGGATCGTGGTGAAGCGGTCTTCCTGAACCACCCGCTCGGACAGGCAGATGGAGTCTTCGAAGTTGAAGCCGTTCCATGCCATGAACGCGATGCGCATGTTCTGACCCAGTGCCAGCTCACCCATATCGGTGGACGGACCGTCGGCCATGATGTCGCTACGCTGAACCACATCACCCTTGCTCACCAGCGGACGCTGGTTGATGCAGGTGTTCTGGTTCGAGCGGGTGTACTTGGTCAGGTTGTAGATGTCGACACCCGCTTCACCGGTTTCTACTTCGTCATCAGCAACACGCACCACGATACGGCTGGCATCAACGGAGTCGATCACGCCGCCACGACGAGCCACGACGCAAACGCCGGAGTCACGCGCAACGTTACGCTCCATACCGGTACCGACCAGCGGCTTGTCGGCACGCAGGGTTGGTACAGCCTGACGCTGCATGTTCGAACCCATCAACGCACGGTTGGCGTCGTCGTGCTCGAGAAACGGAATCAGCGACGCTGCGACCGAAACTACCTGCTTCGGCGATACGTCCATCAGGGTGACGTCTTCCGGCGCCTTGACGGTGAATTCGTTCAGGTGACGAACGGCCACCAGCTCGTCGACCAGTTGCTTCTTCTCGTTCATCGCGGCCGAAGCCTGGGCGATGACGTGATCGGCTTCTTCGATCGCTGACAGGAACACGATGTCGTCGCTGACAACACCCTCTTTAACCACACGGTACGGGCTTTCCAGGAAGCCGTACTGGTTGGTGCGGGCATAGGCCGCCAGGGAGTTGATCAGACCGATGTTCGGGCCTTCAGGGGTCTCGATCGGGCACACACGGCCGTAGTGGGTCGGGTGTACGTCACGGACTTCGAAGCCTGCACGCTCACGGGTCAGACCGCCAGGGCCGAGTGCGGAGACACGACGCTTGTGGGTGATCTCGGAGAGCGGGTTGTTCTGGTCCATGAACTGCGAGAGCTGGCTGGAGCCGAAGAACTCTTTCACCGCCGCCGCAACCGGCTTGGCGTTGATCAGGTCCTGAGGCATCAGGCCTTCGCTTTCAGCCATCGACAGACGCTCTTTGACCGCGCGCTCGACACGCACCAGGCCAACGCGGAACTGGTTCTCGGCCATCTCGCCGACGCAACGAACGCGACGGTTACCCAGGTGGTCGATGTCGTCGACGATACCTTTGCCGTTACGGATATCGACCAGGGTCTTGAGGACCTCGACGATGTCTTCCTTGCTCAGCACGCCCGAACCTTCGATCTCGGTACGACCGATACGACGGTTGAACTTCATGCGACCAACGGCCGACAGATCGTAACGTTCGGCGCTGAAGAACAGGTTGTTGAACAGGGTCTCGGCGGCATCCTTGGTTGGCGGCTCGCCAGGACGCATCATCCGATAGATTTCGACCAGCGCTTCCAGCTGATTGCTGGTGGAGTCGATCTTCAGGGTATCGGAGATGAACGGACCGCAGTCGATGTCGTTGGTGTACAGGGTCTCGATACGGACAACCTGAGCCTTGGCGATCTTGATCAGCAGCTCGGTGTTCAGCTCGATGTTGCACTCGGCCAGGATTTCGCCGGTAGCCGGGTGAACGATGGCCTTGGCGGTAGTACGGCCCAGGACGTATTCCATAGGAACGTCCAGTTGCTTAACGCCAGCCTTTTCCAGCTGGTTGATGTGGCGAGCGGTAATACGACGACCTTGCTCGACAATCACCTTGCCGGTTTCATCATGGATGTCCATGACCGCAATTTCACCACGCAGGCGCTGAGGCACCAGCTCCAGGCTGAGCTTCTCGCCCGAGACGTGGAAAACGTTGGTGGTGTAGAAGGCATCCAGTACTTCTTCGGTGCTGTAACCCAGCGCGCGCAGCAGTACCGACGCAGGCAGCTTGCGACGACGGTCGATACGGACGAATACACAGTCTTTCGGATCGAATTCGAAGTCCAGCCACGAACCGCGGTAAGGAATGATCCGTGCCGAGTACAGCAGCTTGCCCGAGCTGTGCGTCTTGCCACGGTCGTGGTCGAAGAACACACCTGGCGAACGGTGCAGCTGGGAAACGATAACACGCTCGGTACCGTTGATAACGAAGGTACCGTTTTCAGTCATCAGGGGAATTTCACCCATGTAGACTTCTTGCTCTTTGATGTCCTTGATCGCTTTGTTCGACGACTCTTTGTCGAAAATGATCAGGCGGACTTTTACCCGCAGCGGCACCGCGTAGGTCACGCCGCGCAGTACGCATTCTTTGACATCAAAAGCCGGTTCGCCCAGACGATAGCCAACGTACTCCAGGGCAGCATTGCCGGAGTAGCTGATGATCGGGAAAACCGATTTGAAGGCCGCATGCAGGCCCACGTCGCGGAACTGATCTTTGGTCGCTCCCGCTTGCAAGAATTCACGATACGAATCCAGCTGGATGGCCAGGAGGTAAGGCACATCCATGACGTCCGGCAACTTGCTAAAGTCCTTGCGGATACGTTTTTTCTCAGTGTATGAGTAAGCCATCAGCGTTCCCCAGCTTGGTCACCTGCTTGTTTGGCTTCTCCCGACGGGAGCAGCCAGAAAATCGTGCAAACCCCATGGTTTGCGCCACCATCATTGGTGGTTACCGCTCGTCATCGGCGCCGACCTGGTCAGCCGCCAATAACGGAAAAAGGCCGGTGGCAAAAGCCACCAGCCATCAGCCTTTCGCTTATCGCTCGGGCTGGAGACGCACAGTCGAGAGTTACTTAACTTCGACTTCAGCGCCTGCTTCGGTCAGCTGAGCAGCAGCTTTGTCAGCCGCGTCTTTAGCAACGCCTTCCAGGATCACCTGAGGAGCGGTATCAACCTTCTCCTTGGCTTCTTTCAGACCCAGACCGGTCAGTTCACGAACAGCCTTGATCACGTTGACTTTCTTGTCGCCAGCGGCTTTCAGAACAACGTTGAACTCGGTTTGTTCTTCAACAACGGCAGCGGCAGCAGCTGGGCCAGCAGCGGCAACAGCAGCGGTAACACCGAAGGTTTCTTCCATTGCTTTGATCAGCTCAACAACTTCCAGAACGGTTTTCTGGCCGATTGCTTCGATGATTTGCTCGTTAGTCAGAGACATGACTTAAATCCTGTATTGGGGTGACAGCCTACGCAGCCATCAAATTAAACGTATGATTTCGAAAGAGCTTGCGGTGCCTTAGGCAGCAGCAGCTTCTTTCTGGTCGCGAACGGCTGCCAGAGTACGAGCCAGCTTGCTGGTCGCGCCTTGGATCACGCTCATCAGCTTCGCAATAGCCTCGTCGCGGGTCGGCAGGGAAGCCAACACGTCGATCTGGTTTGCGGCAAGGAACTTGCCGTCGAACGCAGCTGCCTTGATCTCGAACTTGCTCTGACCCTTGGCGAATTCTGCGAACAGACGGGCAGCAGCGCCCGGGTGTTCGTTGGAGAACGCGATCAGGGTAGGGCCGGTGAAGGCGTCGTTGAGGACACTGAATTCAGTGTCAGCAACAGCGCGCTTGAGCAGGGTGTTACGTACAACACGTACGTAAACGCCAGCTTCACGAGCCTCTTTACGGAGTCCGGTCATTGCGCCTACAGTCACGCCACGGGCATCAGCCACGACAGCAGACAGAGCGACTTTGGCAGCCTCGTTGACTTCAGCGACGATGGCCTTCTTGTCTTCGAGTTTAATTGCCACGGGTAAAACTCCTGCTTGTTACCGTTTCATCTGGCCGAAGCCGGATGTCGTTTTGGTGTCTGGTTCGCTAAGAAACCAGGGGCACCATCTGCGTAGGCTTGAGGTTTAAGGCTTGCGCCGCCTACGGTCTTGGATAGCCCCCGCCAGGCAGGGACCCCAATTTTTCAAGCGGACGCGATTACTCGCGCCGGCTTTTGTCTTACGCGTTCAGCGAGCTCTGGTCGATGACCAGACCTGGGCCCATGGTGGTGCTCAGGGTAACGCGCTTAACATAGATACCTTTCGAAGAAGCTGGCTTGATACGCTTCAGATCAGCGATCAGGGCTTCAACGTTTTCCTTCAGCTTGCCAGCTTCAAAGCCGACTTTGCCAACGGAGGTGTGGATGATGCCGTTTTTGTCGGTGCGATAACGAACCTGACCAGCCTTGGCGTTTTTGACCGCGGTGGCTACGTCTGGAGTTACGGTACCGACTTTCGGGTTAGGCATCAGGCCGCGAGGACCCAGAACCTGACCCAGTTGACCTACAACACGCATTGCATCCGGGGAAGCAATAACGACGTCATAGTTCAGGTCGCCGCCTTTCATTTCGGCAGCCAGATCGTCCATACCTACACGGTCAGCGCCGGCAGCCAGAGCGGCCTCAGCAGCTGGACCCTGGGTGAAGACAGCAACACGTACGGTCTTGCCAGTGCCGTGTGGCAGCACAGTAGCGCTACGAACGACCTGGTCGGATTTACGTGGGTCAACGCCGAGGTTGACAGCAACGTCGAAGGATTCGCTGAACTTCACGGTGGACAGTTCGGCCAGCAGCACTGCTGCGTCTTCGAAGTTGTAGACTTTGCCCGCTTCGATCTTCGAAGCAATGGCCTTTTGGCGCTTGGTCAGCTTAGCCATTACACACCCTCCACGTTGAGGCCCATGCTGCGAGCAGAACCGGCGATGGTACGCACGGCTGCTTCCATGTCAGCGGCGGTCAGATCAGCATTTTTGGTTTTTGCGATCTCTTCCAGCTGAGCACGGGTCACAGTACCGACTTTAACGGTGTTCGGACGTGCAGAACCGCTGGTCAGGCCAGCTGCTTTCTTCAGCAGAACCGAAGCAGGGGTGCTTTTGGTTTCGAAGGTGAAGCTGCGGTCACTGTAAACAGTGATGATCACAGGAGTCGGCAGGCCGGCTTCTTGACCCTGAGTACGGGCGTTGAAGGCCTTGCAGAATTCCATGATGTTCACACCGTGTTGACCCAGTGCTGGACCAACGGGTGGGCTTGGGTTGGCCTGGCCGGCCTTTACTTGCAGCTTGATGTAAGCCTGAATCTTCTTAGCCATGAGCTACTCCAATATCGGGTACGAACGCCAGAAGGCTCCCCGGATGACTTGCGTTTTATCCCAGTGACGACAAAACCCCGCAGCACATAGGGCTGCGGGGTATGGGATGCTTTGTCCGGCTAGACCTTTTCGACCTGGCTGAACTCGAGCTCTACCGGGGTAGAGCGACCGAAAATGAGCACGGCCACCTGGATCCGGCTCTTCTCGTAGTTAACTTCTTCAACGGTACCGTTGAAATCAGCAAACGGGCCATCGATGACGCGAACCACTTCGCCCGGCTCGAACAACGTCTTCGGCTTGGGCTTGTCGCTGCCATCGGCAACGCGACGCAGGATGGCTTCAGCTTCTTTATCGGTGATCGGCGCAGGTTTGTCTGCAGTACCACCGATGAAGCCCATGACGCGAGGAGTATCCTTGACCAAGTGCCAAGTCCCTTCGCTCATGTCCATCTGCACCAGAACGTAGCCTGGGAAGAACTTGCGTTCGCTTTTGCGCTTCTGGCCATTGCGCATCTCAACCACTTCCTCAGTGGGGACCAGAATTTCGCCGAAGCCGTCCTCCATGCCAGCCAGCTTTACGCGCTCGATCAGCGAGCGCATTACATGCTTCTCGTAACCCGAGTAAGCATGCACAACATACCAACGCTTAGCCACGGGACACCCTTAGCCAACAATCAAGGAAATCAACCAACCGAGCAGGGAGTCGAGACCCCACAGCAGCAGCGCCATCACCAGCACAACCGCCACTACGATGAGCGTGGTTTGCATAGTCTCTTGACGGGTTGGCCATACGACTTTACGAATCTCGGTGCGAGCTTCCTTTACCAGCGTAAAGAACGACTTGCCTTTAGCGGTCTGCAGGGCGATGAAGCCAGCCACAGCAGCCAGGACAAGCAGCGCGAGTACGCGATACAGAATCGGCGAAGCGGAGTAATAAAGATTACCCACAACACCAACGACCACCAAAGCGACAACAGCCAGCCACTTGAGCAGATCAAAACGAGAGTCTTGGGCTTCAGCCTTGGGAGTCATCTAGGAAGATCCTGTGAAAAGAAAGCCAGACACACGAGGTGAATCTGGCAGGTCAGGAGGGAATCGAACCCCCAACCTACGGTTTTGGAGACCGTCGCTCTGCCAATTGAGCTACTGACCTAAAAGCTTATCAGGCCGGCCATTATGCCGACCCGATCGAGAGAAATCAACTACTTATTCGATAATCCTTGCTACGACGCCAGCGCCGACGGTACGACCGCCTTCACGGATAGCGAAACGCAGACCATCTTCCATTGCGATGGTTTTGATCAGAGTGACAGTCATCTGGATGTTGTCACCTGGCATTACCATTTCAACGCCTTCTGGCAGCTCGCAGTTACCGGTCACGTCAGTAGTACGGAAGTAGAACTGTGGACGGTAGCCTTTGAAGAACGGAGTGTGACGGCCGCCTTCTTCTTTGCTCAGAACGTAAACCTCTGCGGTGAACTTGGTGTGCGGCTTGACCGAACCCGGCTTGACCAGAACCTGACCACGCTCAACGTCGTCACGCTTGGTGCCACGCAGCAGAACGCCGCAGTTCTCGCCAGCACGACCTTCGTCCAGCAGCTTGCGGAACATCTCAACACCAGTGCAGGTGGTGGTGGTGGTGTCACGCAGACCAACGATTTCCAGGGCGTCCTGAACGCGGACGATACCACGCTCGATACGACCGGTAACAACGGTACCACGACCCGAGATCGAGAATACGTCTTCGATTGGCATCAGGAACGGCTTGTCGATAGCACGCTCAGGCTCTGGGATGTAGCTGTCCAGAGTCTCAACCAGCTTCTTGACAGCGGTGGTGCCCATTTCGTTGTCGTCTTTGCCTTCCAGCGCCATACGAGCCGAACCGATGATGATCGGGGTGTCGTCGCCTGGGAAGTCGTAGGTGGACAGCAGGTCGCGAACTTCCATCTCGACCAGTTCCAGCAGCTCAGCGTCGTCTACCAGGTCAGCCTTGTTCAGGAAGACCACGATGTACGGAACGCCAACCTGACGGGACAGCAGGATGTGCTCACGGGTTTGCGGCATCGGACCATCAGCGGCCGAGCAAACCAGGATCGCGCCGTCCATCTGGGCAGCACCGGTGATCATGTTCTTCACGTAGTCAGCGTGACCTGGGCAGTCAACGTGAGCGTAGTGACGAATGTTCGAGTTGTACTCGACGTGCGCGGTATTGATGGTGATACCGCGAGCTTTTTCTTCTGGAGCCGAGTCGATCTTGTCGAACTCAACGACGGCCGAACCGAAAACTTCGGAGCAGACGCGAGTCAGCGCTGCGGTCAGCGTGGTCTTGCCATGGTCAACATGACCAATGGTGCCGACGTTCACATGCGGCAGACTACGATCGAACTTTTCCTTAGCCATCGAGACAATCCTCAGCAAGAAGAAATAAGCAAGTTAATACGACCATTAAAACAAAGGCAGATATTTTCATATCTGCCTTGTTATATGGAGCTCTTGAGCGGATTTGAACCGCTGACCTCACCCTTACCAAGGGTGTGCTCTACCAACTGAGCTACAAGAGCGTAACACTGTGCAACAACTGCAAACTTGGAGCGGGTAGCGGGAATCGAACCCGCATCATCAGCTTGGAAGGCTGAGGTTCTACCACTAAACTATACCCGCGAGGCTTGCAGCTCTCGCTAAAATGGTGGAGGGGGAAGGATTCGAACCTTCGAAGTCGTAGACGTCAGATTTACAGTCTGATCCCTTTGGCCGCTCGGGAACCCCTCCTGAGCTGGGCGGCATTTTCAACTCCTGCCGTCCTACTGTCAAGCTTTTTCTCATTAAAATCTTGAGGTTAGCTAATTTGACAGCTGCTTCTCAGCGTTACCACTTAGTGGTCATCCCTGTGAAGCGGGCGCCATTCTATCAAGCTATTCGCCAGTTGCAATACCCCTGCACAACATTATTTTATGTTTTAAGTCTTTGAAATCATGGGAAAGTGTCCCAAGCAGGGTTTGCTCCAGTAAATGCTGGCTTTGCGGCGCTATCTGCAGCCACAACCCCGTCGCATCACCGAGCCGACCAAGCACCGGGGCCGCCACCACATCCAGGGTCAGTAAACGCTGACGCAAGGCATCAAGCTGCTCCTGGCTGCTCAGACCACCCACGTAAAGACATTCCTGACCACGCTCGGGCGCCTGCTTACCCTGACGAGACTCGCTCAACAAACGAATACCTTGTTGATTGCCCTTGTAGAGCGATAGCGGTGCCACCTCTTTGACCTTCAGGGGCGCCTCCTGCTGATGCCAGACGTAATAGACACCATTGAGCACCAGCAACAACAGAAACAACCAACGCATAGTCACCTCAATCCAGCGGACAGGCCATGGCCAGGCCGACAAATACCAGATCCGGCACCACTCGGGCATTCGGCGCAGCCTCTTGCACCAGGGGCGCATCGCCTCCAGTCAGCAACACGGTGAAATCATCACCCCACAATGCGTGCGCATGCTCAATCTGGGAGCGGACAAAACCCTTGAGCATGTGCACACAGCCGCGCTCAACCGCCTCTACCGTTGAACGTCCAGGCGCCATACTCGACAAAGCACGTTCAGCTGACGCATCGTCGTAGCGAATCCGCCGGGTATGGGTGCGCAATTGGCTGCGCATCAACGGCATGCCGGGGCAAATGAAGCCACCCAAGTGCTCGCCATCAGCTGCAACGAAGTCAGCCTTTGCCGCAGTACCAAAGTCCATAACCAGGCACGCGCCCTTGGCCAAGCGATAAGCACCCAACACCGCAAGCCAGCGATCCAGACCAAGGCGCTGATAGTCTTCATAACCATTGCGCACGCCGCCAACCTCTTTCGCTGGTTGTGCGACCAGGACACTAACCCCAAAGTGCTGGAACAACAGCGCCGAAAGAGCGGTCGTTTCCTCTTCGCTACGGACACTGACCAGGCGGCAGCGCTGAGGCGGCCGAGGCAGCGCCCTGACCGCTGTCAGCAATGCCTGATCGGAGTCGACCACGCCACCAGCAACGATCGACGCATCTGTACTGCGGATAACCCGCCACTTGATAAAGCTGTTTCCGCAATCGAGCTCAAGAACCATCACGCAACCTCAAACTGAGCTCACCACCGCTGAAGCTCTTCTCTACGCCATCGACCTCAAGACGTAATGCGCCTTGGCCATCGATACCCAGTACCACACCGTCGATCTTGTTGACCCCGGCAATCAAGGATACCGCCCGCCCCTGCCACAGGTGCGCCTGCTCCCACTCTTGCTGGAATCCGGCGAAACCGGCCTGCCGATGCCGCTCCAGGTCGAGCTGCAGGTTATGGTTGAGCCTGGCGACCAACAAATTGCGATCGATAGCCGCGCCCGCCTCGCGACACACAGAGGTCCACTGCTGGTCCACCTCGCTGCTGGCTTGCATGTTCACATTAATGCCAATACCCAGCACCACGTGACAGACATCAGCTGGATCACCCACTAACTCCAGCAGGATGCCGGCGATCTTTTGATTATTGACCAGAACGTCGTTCGGCCACTTCAAGCCAGCATCAGCTACACCGAATGACTGCAGTGTATGCATGACCGCAAGCCCCACCACCAGGCTCAAGCCTTCGAGCTGACGCATGCCGCCCTCGATGCGTAGCACCAGGCTGTAATAGAGGTTCTCGGCAAATGGGCTGACCCACTGCCGCCCACGCCGCCCGCGCCCCGCCGTCTGGCGCTCCGCCAGGACCAGGAAAGGCGCGGCCTGACCTTCACCAATCGCACGCAAGGCCTGGGCATTGGTCGAATCGATGGAGTCGAATACCTGTGCAGGCCAGCACTCGCCCTGCGAGTGTTCGGCGATAGCCGACTCCTCCAGCAGAGACAACGGCGCCGCCAACTGATAACCGCGGCCACGCACTTTATGAATGGGTAGATTCAGCTCAGCCTCGAGGTGCTGCAACTGTTTCCAGACAGCGCTACGACTTACGCCAAGGGCGACCCCCAGGTCCTGCCCGGAATGGAACCGGCCATCCTTGAGGAGCTTCAACAACTTCAGCATGCCAATCTCGACTCGTAATGAGGCTGGCATGATAGCCATGCGGGTGGGGATTGCATAGAAAACTGATGGGATTGAGGCGCCTGGATCGCCGCTGCAGGCGCACTGCCGCTCCCACAGAGGCCAGAAAAGACAAAACCCCTACCTGCATGCGCAGATAGGGGTTTCGGAATTTAATCTTGACGATGACCTACTCTCACATGGGGAAACCCCACACTACCATCGGCGATGCATCGTTTCACTACTGA
>NZ_JBOICA010000027.1:0-78315 GCF_050739775.1 Pseudomonas sp. | reverse complement strand
TCTACGGCTCGCGTCTTCGGCTAACGCCGAAGGTGCTGCGCACTGCCCCTACAGGCACCTTCGCTCGGCCTCCTGAAGTCGCGATCTGCGGCGCCTGAACTTGCGTGCATGAAGATCAAGATCAAGAGCGAATCGGTACTCGCTTTGCCAGCGGGCTTGTCCCGCGATGGCATCAGCCTGCCTCTGCCAGAATCAGATTTCGAAGATACGCCAGCGCAGGCGCCGCCCGTAACTTCGCGACTTCAGGAGGCCGAGCGTAGGTGTCTGGAGGGGGCTGGTGCGCAGCACCCTTCGGCACAAGCCGAAGTCGCGAGCCGTAGACTTGGCGCAGCAAGTCGTAGGCCGCGATGCCCCTGGAAGACGCCGTAGCGAGGGGACCCGAAGCGCAGCGTAGGGCCGTATGCAGGAGCGAGCGGTTTTGGTTCCTTTTGCCAAGACAAAAGGGACCCGCCGTAAGGGCGGAAGGGGCCAGCAGCGGCGCTGCATTGAATGGATAAGCTCGCAGCCTCAACATCCCAACCCAAGGACCATACTTCCCGGGATGCCGTGAAGAACCATTTTTTTTAAGGCCTGTCCGTTCGTTCGGGTGCAAATGCGTGAACCACCATCGCAGATCTGAATGTCGGACAGCAAGAAACGCTCGATCAACTTTTGAATCGGCAGCTATCGGATGTCGAGGTGCACGCGGTGCGGCCTTGATCCTTGGCCGAATACAGCGCCCGCTGCCTTCGACCGGCCGCTTCAGCTATGCTGCTCGCCGATCCCGAATTAGCGAGCTAGCGATGCGTCGATTGCCTTCACTGACCGCCCT
Organism: Pseudomonas sp.; assembly: GCF_050739775.1. Classification (GTDB taxonomy): domain Bacteria; phylum Pseudomonadota; class Gammaproteobacteria; order Pseudomonadales; family Pseudomonadaceae; genus Aquipseudomonas. The sequence continues at coordinate 77,504 of NZ_JBOICA010000027.1, read as the reverse complement.
GCGCACTTTCGAGTGCGCCGCCCGCCATGGCCACTTCGGGCGCGCCGCCGCCGAGCTGTGCGTGACGGACAGTGCGGTGAGTCATCAGATTCGCCAGCTGGAGGAGCAACTGGGTGTCGAATTGTTCGTCCGCGAAGGCCGCCAGGTGCGCCTGAGCTGTGAAGCAGGGCGCCTGTTGCAGCACCTGCAGCAAGCCTTCGAACTGATCGGCAAGGCCTGTGATGAACTGCGCGACCCGGCTTCCCAAGCAGTGCTGCGCCTGGCAGTAACGGCGGAGCTGGCACAGAAGTGGCTGGTGGCGCGGCTGGCCGACTTCAGCAGCCGCTATCCGCACATCACTTTGCACTTGCACGAGCAGCCCATCGACGCCGGGGCGCCAGCAAGCGACATCGATATCGCCATCACCTACGGCACCAGCCCGCTGGATGCCAGCACCCATTTCGTCCGGCCCTTGCCGTTGCTGCAGTTCTTCCCGGTATGCAGCCCCGGACTGTTCAACCTCGGCGGGCTCAAGCGCCCTCGCGACCTGGTGCGTCACTGCCTGCTGCATGACGATCAAGACGGCAAGACCTGGACCGCCTGGCTCGCCACCCATGCCGAAGACGCGCAACCCGGCCGCCAGCTGTACTTTCCTCATGCGGCCCTGGCGCTGGAGGCGGCGGCGCTGGGGCAGGGCGTGGCCATGGGCGATAACCTGACCTGTCAGGCGGACCTGGTCAGTGGCCGCCTGGTTCGGCCGTTCGCCGCCAGTGTCGCGGCCATGGGCCAATATGCACTGGTGTGCGAACGCTTGCGCCTGGAGCGTGGCGCGGTGGCCGACTTCATAGAATGGTTCACCACTCAGATCAGCGAACCCTGAATTGAATTCATCAATCGCTGAGTTTTCATCGTTGGAAGCCTGAGGCCGGGCGGCGTAGCGTGCAGCTATCCCCACCCAACGCAGAGGTTGTCCATGGCTCGTTCGCTCACCACCACTCCCAAGGCTGATGGTTTCCGCTTGCCCGGCGAATTCGAGAACAAGGCCGGTTGCTGGCTGGGCTGGCCGGAGCGCCCGGATGTCTGGCGCAACGGCGCCAAGCCTGCGCAGAAAGTCTGGGTCGAGATCGTCAGTGCCATTGCCTCGAGCGAGCCGGTTACCGTCTGCGCCTCGGCTGCCCAGTACGCCAACGCCCGGCGCCTGCTGCCGGCCCATGTACGGGTGGTGGAAATGACTTGCAACGACACCTGGTTCCGCGACAGTGGCGCCTGCTTTGTGGTCAACGATGTCAGCGGCGAAGTCCGCGGTGTCGACTTCGAATTCAACGCTTACGGTGGGCTCGACGGTGGCCTGTACTACCCCTGGGACAAGGACGACCAGATTGCGCAGAAGATCCTCGAAATCGAGAACTTCGACCGCTACCGTGCGCCGCTGATTGCCGAGCTGGGCGGTATCCAGAGTGACGGCCAGGGCAGCCTGCTGACCACTGAACAGTGCCTGCTCAATCGCAACCGTAATGCTCATCTGGGCAAGGATGAAGTCACCCGTCGCCTTGAGGATTACCTCGGTGCCGAGCAGGTGATCTGGTTGCCGCGCGGCTGCAAGTTCGACGAAACCGATGGTCATGTCGACGACCTGGCCTGCTTTGTCCGTCCCGGTGAGGTGGTGTTGCAATGGACCGACAACCGCGACGACCCGCAGTGGGAGATCTATCAAGAGGCTTACGACATCCTGCGCAGTACCCGCGACAGCCGCGGTCGCGAACTCAAGGTGCACAAGCTACCGCAGCCGGATGTGCTGGAGTGGGCCGCCGAAGAAGCAGCAGGTCTGGACCAGATCGACGGCACCCACCTGCGTCAGGCCGGGACGAAAATCTGCGCGTCGTACATCAACTACTACGCAGGCAACTCGGCCATCGTCCTGCCGCTGTTCGGCGACCGCAACGACACCGTCGCCCAGGCCACCTTGGCTGAACTGTTCCCCGGCCATCGCATCATCGGTATCGAGAACTCCCGGGAGATCCTGCTGGGTGGTGGCAACGTCGCCTGCATCACCATGCCTCAATATGCCGGAGGAAAAACCTCATGAGTCTGCGCGCCTGTGGCCTGGCCCTGGCGCTGGCGTGCGGTATGACGCAGGCGCTGGCCGCCAACGAGCAACCGACAGTGAACCTGTATATCTGGGGCGAGTACCTGGCCCCGGATACCCTGGCCAACTTCGAGAAGAGCAGCGGCATCCGCGTGATCGCCGACCATTTCGACTCACTGGAAACCGTGGAGACCAAACTGTTGACTGGCCGCAGTGGCTACGATCTGGTGCTTACCGCCGGCCAGCACCTGTCGCGGGCGATCAGTAGCGGTGCGCTGCAGCCGCTGGACAAGGCTAGGTTGCCGCACCTGGCCGGGATCGGCACAGAGTTTCGCCAGCACATGGCGGTGTTCGATCCGGACAACCGTTATGCCGGCACCTATGCCTGGGGCACCACGGGTGTCGGTTACCAGCAACAGGCCGTCGACGCCCGGTTGCCCTCGGCCCCGACCGATAGCTGGGCGATGCTGTTCGATCCTGAGGTGGTGTCGAAGTTTGCCAGTTGCGGGGTGAGCCTGCTCAACGACCCCAACGAGGTGTTCGCTGCGGCCATGCGCTACCTGGGCCTGGACATCAACCACCAGCGCGTCGAAGACCTGCGCCAGGCTGAGTCCTTGTTGCAAAAGGTGCGTCCGTACATTCGCTACTTCGACAACGACCGCAACATCAACGACCTGGCTAATGGTGAAACTTGCCTGGCAATGTCGTGGAACGGCAACGTTGCCATCGCCCGCAATCAGGCGCAGCAGGCCGGGAAAGCGGTTGACCTTGCTTTCAGCATTCCTCGAGAAGGTACGTTGATCTGGCTTGATGCGCTGGTGATTCCCAAGGATGCGCCGCACCCTGAGGCAGCCTTGGCGCTGATGGACTACTTGATGCGCCCGGAGGTGATCGCACCGATCACCAACAACATCCAGTACGCCAACGCCATCACTGCAGCCGACGCACTGGTGGACCCGGCGATTCGCAATGATGTTGGAACCTACCCGCCTGCCGCCGTACGGACGCGGTTGTACAGCAAGAATGACAACAGCAAGGCCTTCAACCGTGAGCTGACCCGCGCCTTCAGTCGGCTCAAATCCGGTACCTGAGGTCAGACAAGATGCGTGGGTGCGCCACATTGTTGCGCCTGCGCGTCGCGTCGATTGTGGGGGCTTGTGGCCTGAGGTATGAGTACCGCAACTGCCGCCACTCAAGAGCGGCAGAATACAAGGAAAGCCACCCAATGCCCCATTTCAAGAATGCGATCTCCCTGGCGCTACTGTTGTTGGCTGCGCCGCTGGTCAATGCACAGTCCTCAAGTGCCGAACCTGCCGCTGTATCCTCCAATCTCTTGGTGGATGCGGTGGCCTGGCGCCAGACTGCGGCTGAATTCCGTGCCCTTTACTATCAAGGTTTCAATGTCGCCAAGGCGCGCCTGGACCAGGCGTTGGCCAATCAGAAACCGGGGGACAAGAAACCGGCGATCATCAGTGATATCGACGACACCATCCTCAGCAGTAATACCTACTGGGGTTTTCTGATCGCTCAGGGCAAGGAGTTCTTTGATGATGCGGACTGGGATCGTTGGGTGGCTGACAACGGTCCGACGCTGACCCCGGGCGCCCTCGAGTTTCTTGACTATGCCAAGTCGCGGGGCGTAGAAATCTTTTATGTCTCCAGTCGTGATCAGGGCGACAAGACCTACGAGTACGCCCTGAGCAACTTGCGCAAGCACAAGGTGCCGTACGCTGACGAGGCCCATGTGACCATCTTGCGCGAGAGCTCGAACAAGGAACCTGCGCAGCACAAGATCGCCGAGCAGTACAGCGTGCTGCTGATGCTGGGCGACAACCTCAACGACTTCGAGCGCAGTTTCTATGTCGACAACGTGAGCAAGCGCGGACAATTGGTAGACGACAGCCGCGGCAAGTTCGGGAGCCAGTACATCATCTTCCCTAACCCCACTGACGGTCATTGGCTCAAGGCCATTTTCGGCGACTCAGAACCTGCAGACACACCGGCCAACCGGGCCAAGTTTCGCCAGGCAGCGGAGCAGGGCGGTTGGAAACCGGCCAGTTGAGCGCAAAATAACCCCGCCAGCCCTGAGGACGGCGGGATGTTTCGCTGCTTCGTTAGGCGTGGTGGATTTCAAATTGCAGGCTGACCGGTGCAGCCTGCAGCTCGCCTCGGCGGACCATACGCCGCTCGGCGGGCGCCGCAGCCACTGCGGCAGCAGCATTGGGCGCCTTGATCACAATGAAGGTCGCTTCATTGCCCACCTTCAGTCCATAGTCGTGTTTCTCCATCACGGCCGCACCCGCCGAGGTGGCCATGGCCAAGGCAACATTCAAGTCCTCATCGCTGTAGAAGCCTGAGCGGTAACCAATCAACATGGCGCGCTGGAGCATGTCGGCGTTGCCGTAGGGCCACCAGGCATCACGAATATTGTCGTTACCCGCGAACACATTCACCCCGGCGGCACGCAGGCGCAGGATTGGCGGGAAGGCATGATCGCCGGGGGCATTGGTCAGGATCGACACCCTGGCGTGGGCAAGGGTTACCGCAATCCGTTCGAGCACGTCCTCAGGCACCTGGCCCAGGGCATAGGCATGACTGACACTCACGCGCCCCTGCAGTCCTGCGGCGCAGGTACGGGCAGCGATCCGTTGCAGTTGCTCGATGCCTTGCAAGCCCGGCTCGTGCAGGTGGATGTCGACTTTTACTCCGTGACGTTCGGCGATCCCGAACACCACATCCAGCTGACCCTCGGCATCGCCATCGAGGGTGGTCGGGTCGATGCCGCCGATCACCTCGGCACCGTCGCGGATGGCGGCTTCCAGCACATCGGCAGTGCCTGGACAGGACATCACCCCGGCTTGGGGGAAGGCCACCAGCTCAATGTCGACGACGCCGCGCCATTTCTCTCGCGCTTGCATTACCGCGTGCAGATTGGTCAAGCCGGTCGTGGCGTCGACATCGACATGGCTGCGCATGGCCACCGTGCCGAACGACACGGCCTGACTGATCAGCGCATCGGCACGTTCGACGATCGAGGGCGCCAGGGCCAGTTCACGCTTTTCCACGGCCAGGCGCTCACGCAGGCTGCCAACCGCCTGGTGCGGATGCCAGCGGTCGCCGACAAAACTCTTGTCCAGGTGAATATGGCCGTCGACGAAACCCGGCAGCAGCAATTGCCCGCCCAGGTCGATGCGCTCCACGCCTTCGATGGCACCCACATCGGCACCCAGGCGAGCGATACGGCCATCGGCGACGGCCAGGGACAGCGGGCTGCCGTCGGCAGCGACGGCATTGACGAACACACGATCAATCATTTCACGACCTCTTGGGGGAGGCTGCGTACCCTATAAAAGTGGCAGAGTATCGGCCAATTAAATATCGGGTTCGATAGCAGTGGATTGGTGAATGCCCATGATTCAGCCGCCGATCAGGTGCTTGAGCGGGTGGTAGTCGGCCTTGAGGTTGTGAGTGGCCTTGAGGATGGCCTCCTCGATGCCGCTCAGGTGGGTGCATACCAATTCGATGGCGGCCGACTGATCGCCGGCCTCGAGGAACTCGATCAGGCGCAGGTGTTCGTTGCCGCGGCAGGCCTCATGGCGTTCGTCATCGAGGGTCGAGGCGTACAGCGAGCCGCGTTCGATCAGCTTGCGGAACCAGTCGAGCAGCACCGGGTTGTCCAGCACTTCGGCGAGCCGCAGGTGAAACTCACCCAGCAGGTTGACGTAGCGGGCGTGGTCACCGGCATCGGCCGCGGCTTCTTCTTCGGCCACATGCAGGCGCAGGGGGTGCAGCAGGCTTTTGTCAGCGCGGCGGCAGAGCTCGGTGACGATGCCGATCTCGATCAGGCGGCGGGTTTCGAACACTGAACGGATGTCTTCATCGCTGGGCAGCGAGACCCAGGCGCCTTTGTTCAGCTCGGTGGATACCAGGCCGTCGCCTTCCAGCTGCTTGAGCGCGGCGCGTACTGACGTACGGCTGACCTTGAACAGTTCCGCAAGCGAGGACTCGCCCAGTTTCATGCCGGGACGCAGGGTGCGTTTTCTGATTGCCTCGTGGACCCCCAGGTAGACGCGCTCTACGGTCGATGCGGGGAGTTTTTCCGTCATTGCCAGCTCCGTGATTCTCTGATTGCGTCAGCATGCCGGAAATGCGCGGTAACCAAAAGTTTCAGAGTGAAAATGCTTGGTTGTATCCCCAGACTGGAGGGAGCGGGCTTGCCCCGTGATGTTTTCAATATGTACACATATTTATATTAGTTGTGTGTACACAGGTAGCGGCTTGGTGGACACATGTCACCGCCTTCCGTTACCTGAGTTCTCATCTTTGTCACCCAGCGCGCTGACCATCTGGTCAGGTTAAGCGGTTCTCCTGTGTGTCTGAGTAAAAATTTAACTTAATAAAAATCAAATGGTTATAACAATTTCGCAAACATCGTCGCCATCTACTTGCCACCCATTTGGCACACATATTGTTCCTCGAAAATCGTAAGACAAAAATTGCATACAATATTTGTATGCGGCGGCGTCCAGGCGCCGACAGCGGTCCCAACTCTTCAAGTCCAACAATAATTTGCTGCGGCACCACAGGCGCTGCAGCAGGAGCCCGGGGAACATGCAATTGGATACTTCCAAACCTCTGGATACCGCGTACCTGTCACCCGACCCTGCCGTTGCTGCGCAGCTGTCGGGGCACGGCAGCTTGAGCCCGAAACTGCACAATGCCGACCTCGCCCCGACCAAAGCCGCAGGCCGGCGCTGGGGCGGTTACAGCATCTTCGCCTTGTGGACCAACGATGTGCACAACATCGCCAACTACTCCTTTGCCATGGGCCTGTTCGCCCTCGGCCTGTCCGGCTGGCAGATACTCGCAGCGCTGGCGGTAGGGGCGGCGCTGGTGTACTTCTTCATGAACCTGTCCGGTTATATGGGGCAGAAAACCGGGGTGCCGTTCCCGGTGATCAGTCGCATGAGTTTCGGTATCTACGGTGCGCAGCTGCCAGCGATCATTCGTGCGGTGATCGCCATCGCCTGGTTCGGCATCCAGACCTACCTGGCCTCGGTGGTGCTCAGGGTGTTGCTGGTGGCGATCTGGCCACAGCTGGCGAGCTTCGACCATAACGCCATCCTCGGGCTTTCAAGCCTGGGCTGGGCCAGTTTCGTCGCCATCTGGTTCGTGCAGTTGGTGATCCTGACCTTCGGCATGGAGATGGTGCGCAAGTACGAATCCTTTGCCGGCCCGGTGATCCTCTCGACCGTGCTGGTGCTGGCGGTGTGGATGTACCTGCGGGTGGATGGCAACCTGGCCTGGTCGGTGGGTGAGCCGTTGACCGGGGTGAAGATGTGGACGCAGATCTTCGCGGGCGGTGCCCTGTGGCTGGCCATTTATGGCACGCTGATTCTCAACTTCTGCGACTTCGCGCGGTCTTCACCGTGCCGCAAGACCATCCGCCTCGGTAACTTCTGGGGCCTGCCGGTGAACATCCTGGTGTTCGCGGTGATCAGCTTCGTGTTGTCCGGGGCGCAGTTCAGCATCGATGGCACGATCATCGACAGCCCGACCCAGATCATCGCCGCCATTCCCGACAAGACCTTCCTGGTGCTCGGTTGCCTGGCGTTCCTGATCGTCACCGTGGCGGTGAACATCATGGCCAACTTTGTCGCCCCGGCCTTCGTGCTCTCAAGCCTGGCCCCCAGCCGCTTGAACTTCCGCCGCGCCGGCCTGATCAGTGCCACCCTGGCGGTGCTGATCCTGCCCTGGAACCTCTACAACAGCCCGCTGGTGATCGTCTACTTCCTCTCCGGCCTGGGCGCGCTGCTGGGCCCGCTGTACGGGATCATCATGGTCGACTACTGGCTGATCCGCAAAGCCCAGGTGCACGTCCCTGACCTCTACAGCGAAGCGGCCACCGGCACCTATCACTACACCCGCGGGATCAACTACAAGGCCATCGCCGCCCTGGTGCCTTCGGCCATTGCCGCTGTCCTGCTGGCCCTGGTACCGGCATTCAGCGATCTGACGCCGTTCTCCTGGTTGTTCGGCGCGGCCATTGCCGGTGGCATGTACTACCTGATTTCCGATCGCAAAAAACATTACGTGGACTGTTCCGGCGAGCACTTTGCCGTCGACAGCGCCCAGCACTGAGCGTCACGCACAAGGAACCGATCGATGAGAATACTGGTAGTCAACGTCAACACCACCGTGTCGATCACCGAGGCCATTGCCCGTCAGGCGCGCAGCGTGGCGTCGCCGGGTACCGAAATCGTCGGCCTGACCCCGCGCTTTGGTGCCGAGTCGGTGGAGGGTAACTTCGAGAGTTACCTGGCAGCCATTGCGGTCATGGAGCGGGTGCTCAGCTACGACCAGCCCTATGATGCAGTGATCCAGGCCGGCTACGGTGAACATGGCCGTGAAGGCTTGCAGGAACTGCTCAATGTGCCGGTGGTGGACATCACCGAAGCGGCCGCCAGCGTTGCCATGTTGCTCGGGCACCGCTACTCGGTGGTCACCACCCTGGATCGCACCGTACCGCTGATCGAGGATCGCCTCAAGCTGGCCGGGTTGGACAGTCGCTGTGCCTCGGTACGGGCCAGTGGTCTGGCGGTGCTGGAGCTGGAAGAAGATCCCGAGCGGGCGATCGAAGCCGTGGTGGGGCAGGCGGAGGAGGCGGTGCGTATCGACAAGGCCGAGGTGATCTGCCTCGGCTGTGGCGGCATGGTCGGGCTTGATGAGCGCATTCAGGCGCGTACCGGCGTGCCGGTGGTTGATGGCGTGACGGCGGCGGTGGCGTTGGCTGAGTCGCTGGTACGCTTGAAGTTGAGCACCTCCAAGGTACGTACCTATGCGCCGCCGCGGCCCAAGCAGATTCTTGGCTGGCCGCGGGCCTTGCTGGGCTGATCGTCTACGACTACACCAATACCCCTCGCAAAAGGGGTATTGGCGCTCACGTCAGCGACGTAGTTTTGCGCAGTGATCTTGTTCCGGTTGCGCCGCTGTGTACCACACATAGTCGGCACTTTCGGCGGTCACGGTCTTGCCCACCTCGGCCAGGATCAATACCTGATTACCTTCGCCCGCACCCAGATCGTTCAAGTGCAGCGGCACCCCCAGATCCTTGCGCACATGGAAGGCCCCGGCCAGCAACACCGCAGGCGTTGGTGCGGCCAGCAGGCGCTCGGCCATGCGCCGGTCGCGCTGTTGTTGCACGGCGAGCATTGCCGGCATCTGTGCTTCGGGTAACAAGCCGCAATGGGACTCGCGAATATCATCAAGCAGCGTGGCTTGCACCTGTGGGCGGGTGGACGCTGCGCCTTCAAGCGCTGGACGCTGTTTGTAGATCTGCATGATCTGCGCCCGGTTCAGGTTGGCCGACAGCAACGGATAAGGTTGGCGCAGGGCGTAGGTGACCAGCGCCCCATATACACTCCAGTCCCAGTTGGCCTGCCAGGCGAGCGCCTGGAACGGGTCGCTCGGCGGTTGCCCGGCACGGGCCGCAGCCTGCGCTGCATCGACCTTGCCCTGCTGGTCGGGGTTAAGCATTTCCATCAACAGGCTGCCTTGTGCACGTTGGCTGGCCAATTCGCGCAGCAGCCACAGTTGCAGGGCGTGGTGATCAGGGTTGTCGTGTTGTTCACCGACCAGTACCCGTGGCGCGGTGGCCAGATGTTCAATCAGTTCTTGTGGGCTCAGGGTGCGGTCAGTGGCCAGTTCGCGGATCACCCCACGCTCAGCGTGATCGCGTCCTTGTGGCGCGATGGGGGCCGGTGGTGGCAACACGTCTCGGGTTTGGCAGGCTGCCAACAGGCTGACCAGGCAGAGCAACAGAAGGCGCATCGGGATTCCTTGCTAAATAATTACCCCTCGACCACAGCAGGATGAGGGGGCGGTTTCAGCGCGCGATGATCAACGGGTGGCCGCGTTCCGGGTGCTGGTGAATGAGCACTTGCAGACCGTATACCGCCGCCAGCGCATCGGCGGTCAATACCTCTGCCGGTGGGCCATAGGCGTGGGGCAGGCCGTCTTGCAACAACAGCAGATGATCGCAATAGCGCGCGGCCAGATTGAGGTCGTGAAGGATCACCATCACCGCCGCGCCGCGTTCGGCGAAGTCGTGCACCGCTTGCAAAATAGTGTGTTGGTGCAGCGGGTCGAGCATTGATGTCGGTTCGTCGAGCAGTAGCGTCTGCCCCTCGGCGCCGGGCCAGAGCTGGGCCAGTACTCGGGCCAGGTGCACGCGTTGCCGCTCACCGCCGGACAGGGCCAGATAGCTGCGTTCGGCCAGATGCAGGGCGTCAGCGGCGGCGAGTGCTTCGGTAACGATTTCGCCATCACGTATGCGGCCACTGGCATGTGGCAGGCGCCCCATGCCGACCACTTCATTGACCGAAAAAGCGAAGTTCAAGCTTGAGCTCTGCGGCAGTACTGCCAGGCGCTTGGCGCGCTCCTGACCTGGCCAGTCGGCAAGCTTGCGCTGATCAAGACTGACATTGCCCTCGGTAATCGGTAACTCGCCGCACAAAGCTGCCAGCAGGGTGCTCTTGCCAGCGCCGTTAGGTCCGAGAACGCCGAGCACTTGCCCAGGGGGCAACTGAATGTCGATATTGGCCAGTACGGTGCGCTGGCCGCGACGTACCAGCAGGTTGTCTGCTGCAAGCATCAGGTGCGCCCCCGTACCAGCAAAAAGAGGAAGAACGGCGCACCAATCAACGCCGTGACGATGCCGATCGGCAATTCGGCGGGTGCCAACAGCAGGCGTGCGATCAGGTCGGCCAACAGCAACAGGCCTGCGCCAGCCAGCAATGAAGCGGGCAGCAATACCCGATGATCCGGGCCGACCAGCAGACGCATCAGGTGCGGTACCACCAGGCCGATGAAACCGATCAACCCCGCCGCCGCGACAGCGGCACCGACCCCCAGGGCCGTACACAACACCAGTTCCAGCTTGATCCGCTCGACATCGAAGCCCAGGTGACGAGCCTCCGATTCACCCAGCAGCAGTGCGTTGAGTGCGGCGGCGCGGCGCGGCAACCACAAGGCTACCCCCACGGCCACAATCAACAACGGCCACAAGCGTTGGTAACTGGCGCCGTTGAGACTGCCCAGGTTCCAGAAGGTCAGGGTCCGCAGGGTTGCGTCATCGGCGAGGTAGGTGAACAGACCGACCCCGGCGCCGGCCATGGCGGTCATCGCCACACCTGCCAGCAACATGGTGGCGACGTTGGTTTGGCCATTGCTGCGACCGAATCGATAGACGATGGCCGTAACGATCAGGCCCCCGGCGAAGGCGCACACCGACAGTACATACGGCTCGATGGCCGCTGGCAGTCCGCCAACCAGGCTACCGCCGACGATGGCGATGGCCGCCCCCAGCGCTGCGCCGCCCGATACACCAACCAGGCCCGGATCGGCCAAGGGGTTGCGGAACAACCCCTGCATGGCTACCCCGGACAACGCCAGGACTGCACCGACAGCAATACCGAGCAAGGTGCGCGGCATGCGGATCTGGCCGAGGATCAGATCCGCCTGGTGCGTGGCATCGCCCTCCAGCGGCAGGCCGATCAGACGTAATCCGGCCTTCAGTGTTTCGCCCAAGGGCAAGCTGACCGGCCCAAGGGCCAGGGACAGCCAAACCACCAACACCAGCACCAGTCCCAGGGCGAGCAGCATCGGCCGCGGTCGGACAATTGCCGTCATTGGCCAGCCTCGGCGCTCAGTACTTTGGCATCCGGGTAGAAGGCCGCTGTCAGTGTCGCCAGCGCTTGTGGCAGCCGAGGCCCGAGACCGCCGATCAACAGGGTCGGATCAATTACCAGCACCCGGCCGTCACGACCGGCTCGGGTTTGCGCCAGGACCGGGTTCTGCTCGAGCAGCGCGGCACGTGCCGCATCGCCTTGCAGACGGCTTCCGGCGAGGAGGATCACCTGGGGATCGAGGGCCAGCATGGCTTCGCTGGACACCGGTTTGTAGCCGATGTGCCCGCCCAGGCTCTGTCCGCCGGCTTGCTCGATCATCCACGCCGCCAGGGTGTCCTTGCCGGCCACCTGCAGGTTGCCCCCGGAATGGCTGAGCAGCATCAGTACCCGAGGTGCCGGGTATTGCTGCTGGGCCTGTTTGACTGCTGCGGCTTGCTGCTGCAGGCGTTGCTGATAGTCGCTCAGCAGAGACTGCGCCTGAGCCTGCTTGCCCAGCAGTTGACCCAACGTCGTCAGGTTGTGCTGCAAGGCAGGCACATCGGCCTTGGCCGACAGTAGTTCGATACGCACGCCTGCGGCCTTGAGTTGCGCCAGCACCGGTGGTGGTCCCATTTCATCGCTGCCCACCAGGATGTCCGGGCGCAGGGCCAGAATGCCCTCGGCCGCCAGCTGACGCTGGTAGCCGATGCCAGGCAGGCGGTGCAACGAACGCGGATACTGGCTGGTGCTGTCGACACCGACCAGCTTGCCTTCGCCGCCCAAGGCAACGACCCATTCGCTGAAGGCACCGCCAGCGCTTACCCAGCGCTGGGGCAAGGCGTCGCTGGCGCTGGCCAGCTGGCTGAACAGCACGCCAGCGCAGGCCAGGAGGATTTTTTTACGCATCAGGGTGTTTCCTCAGGCGGTCATCAGGGGGGCGGATTCTGCCAGAGTACGCCAGTCGTCACGCTCTGGCACACCTGGCTTGCGCACACCAAACAGCTGGATGACCAGTTCACCGTCGGCATCGAAGCCCTCGTAGCTGGTGACGATGCCATCGACGCTCGGCTTGCGCACACGCCACAGTTCGGTCACGCCAGTGGTCTTCAGGTGCAGGTTGAACGCAGGGTCGAGGACGTTGAACCAAGTGTCCATCCAGCGTAGGTTGCTGACCGGGCCCGAGTGAATCTGGATGCAGTGTTTGTTGCCCACGAACACCATGATCGGGACTTCGCGCTGACTGGCTTGTTCGATGAGGTTGGTCAGCTCGACCGTGGCCAGCGGCTCGGCCCATTGATGACCGGCCAGGCGCAAGGCCTGAGTGCGCGCCACGTCATTGCGCTTGAGCAGGGCGAAAAAGTCGTGGGTGTCTTGAAGTTGCGACCACTCGCTGCGCAGCGTTTCGGCGTCCACTTCGGCGTCCGCGCGCGGGGCCTTGGCGGCAGGCAAAGGCTGCAGGTCGAGCTCGGCGCTCTGTTGCTCTGCACTGAAACGCTCCAGCAACGGTGCCCAGGCGGACTCTTCGCTGCTAGCGGTGAGGAACACCTTGTGCACGGCGGTGCCTTGGCGGTCGAATACCTGGATGCTGCGCTGTGGTCCGCGCGCGGTGTTTTCGTTGACGGCGAAGACACTGGCCCAGCCGCTGAGGAACAGGCGCAGGTCGATGTCTGGCGACAACACCATGCCCATCTGGCCGCTGCCGATGATGGTCACTTCGTGATAAACCCCTTTGCGCTCATGGACGCAGTGCTCGTTGCGGGTCAGCGCCATGATGTAGCCCAGCTCCCCGAGCGCAGGCAACAACGTCTTCCATTCCGGACGCAGGCGCACGGTGTCGACACCCAGGCGGCTGGCGGTCAGTTCAGCCTCGCTGACGCCGAGTTTGCTGGCGGCATCGCGTGCACGCAGACCCGATTGTTCAGTGCGCAGTTGTTGCCACTGTTGGTACAGCTCAGGTCCGGCAGTCAGGGCGCGAGTTGGGGCGGTCATGGTGAACTCCTTCAGGGTCATCGGCTCGCCGTAAGGGCGAATTCTATTGGTATTTCCACGCGGCTGGGTACGGCCCGGCCGTTGACAATTTCGGGACGAAAGCGCCACTGGGTCACGGCTTCGAGTGCCGCCTGATCGAGGCTTTGCACGCCCGAAGAGCGTACCAGGATGAGCTTGAGCTGGTTGCCGCGCTCATCCAGGCACACCTCGACGCGGACGATCCCTTGCTGGTTGCGGCGGCGGGCCAGCGACGGGTAGCGCGGTGGCGGGGGAGGGCTAACGAAGCTGGGACGCAGGCTGAGCACCGGAGATGCTGGTGGCGCAGCTGGGACTGGCGCGCGGGTGAAGGCGTTGGTTTCCGGTGCCGGCTGGCTTGCGCTTGGCTGCGCGGCTACAGACGCAACGGCAGCCTGGCTAGGGAGCGGCTCGGCGCGTGGCGGCGGTGCTGACTCGACCCTCGCAGGCTGTGCTTTGGCTGGCAGCGGTTTGGCTGCTGTGGGCGCATGCTGCGCTGCTATTGGCGTTCTTGCCGCCGGGGGAGCGACGGCTTGACGCTGCGCCGGTTGCGCGAGAGCCGGCCGTGGTGGCAAGGGCTCAGCGGCTGCAGCAAGGCCGACCAGTTGAATAGCCATCGGTGCTTGCCACGTCATTGGCTCGGGCTCTGCCCGTAGCGTGTGCAGCAGCCAGCCTGCGCTCACATGCAGCGCAACCGACAACACCAAGTAGCCCCAAGTGTGCTTCATGCAGGCCTAGCTTTCATCTAGTGATAATGCGCATGGTAATAATTTGCATTTGTAAGTCAAGCTGGTTATCGTCGCCGCCGCTGCCAATGGAGCGTTTTTCAGTGACCAACTCTTCACAGAAAGGGGCCAATTGCCGAGCGCATAACAAAATCAAACCTATCCCCGTCAGCCCCGACGGTTAAGGCAGGAGCGTCCGAAGGCCGGCCTGCAAGTACCGCGGCCTGACCATCAGGAGTCAAGTTAGATGTCGATCCGCCCGCCATTTCCCCAGCGTCCCTGGCTTGCCTTGCTGCTGATTTCGCCATCGCTGGCCCTGGCTGCCGAGCCCGTTACCCAGTTCGATACCGTCAGCGTGACTGCTACGCGCACCGAGCAAACCTTGCTGCAGGTGCCCAGCACGGTCTCGGTACACAACGAAGGTGAAATCGATCAGCACAACGACAAGAACCTCAAGGACCTGGTGCGCTACGAGCCGGGCGTTTCGGTCAGCGGCACCGGCAATCGCTTCGGGCTGTCGGGTGCCAACATCCGTGGTATCGACGGCAACCGCGTGCTGACCCAGGTCGATGGCGTACGGGTTGCGCAAAGCAACTTCTTCAGCCCGTTCCAGGACGTGCGCAGCAACTACGTTGACCTCGACACCATCAAGCAGGTGGAAATCATCCGCGGCCCGGCGTCTTCGCTATACGGCAGCGACGCCATTGGTGGTGCGGTCAGCTTCCTGACCAAGGATGCCGGCGACTACCTCGAAGAGGGCGACGATACCTATGCCCGTTTCAAGACCGGCTATGACGGCAGCGATGACAGCTGGCAGCGTAGCGCTACTTTCGCCGGGCGCACTGGCACGGTTGACGGCTTGCTGCACCTGGGCCGTCGTGACGGTCAGTCCACCGACACCTGGGGCGGCAGCGGTGGGGGCGGCAGCTCGCGTGAAGAAGCCAACCCGCTCGACTACACCACCGAGAGCCTGCTGGCGAAACTGGGCTGGGACTATGCCGACGGCGACCGCCTGCAGTTCACTTACGAGCGCTATCAGGACGAGGCCAACAGCAACCTGCTGAGCGACATCACTTCACGGGCGACCCTCACCAACCCGGCCATCCTCGGTTCGCAATCGAAGGACAGCATTGACCGTGACCGCTACAGCCTTGAGCACACCCTGAGCCTGGACAGCCTGCTGGCCGACCGGTTGAAGTGGCAGCTCAACTACCAGGAAAGCAGTAACAAGCAGAAAACCCTGCAACAGCGCCAGACCGTTTCGAGGGTCAATCGCGTGCGTACACGAGACTCGCAATATGATGAGCGCCTGTGGAGCCTGAACACCCAGGCGGACAAGCAGTTCGCTGTCGGCGACACCCGTCATCACATGATCTACGGTGCCGAGCTCAAACGCATCGAGGCCAGCAACCTGCGCAAGGGCAAGGAGATTCGCCTGGACACCGGCGCTACCGTGCCGGCCAGCGAGAACTTCCCGGTCAGCGATTTCCCGGACCCGACCAGCGAGTCACTGGGCCTGTTCGTTCAGGACAGCATCGAGATCGGCCGCTGGACCCTGCTGCCGGGCTTGCGTTACGACTATTACCGTCAGACCCCGCATGTGACCGACGAATTCCTCAACGGGCTGCCGGCTGAAACCGATCCGTCACGCATCACCGACGATCACATCTCGCCAAAATTCGCCGTCACCTATCAGCTGACCGAGCATGAGAGCGTCTACGGGCAATACGCTGCCGGCTTCCGTGCGCCGAGCCCGGTGAACATGTACGGTGAGTTCAGTAACCCGCAGTTCGGTTACCAGCAGATTGGCAACCCGGACCTCAAACCAGAGACCAGCGACAGCTACGAATTCGGCTTGCGTGGTCGCTATGACCTGGGCAGCTTCGGTGTCGCGTTGTTCTACAACAAGTACAAGGATTTCATTGCCACCGACACCGTGCCTGATCCCAATGGCACCGGTTTGTTGACCTTCCAGTCACGCAACCTGGGCAAGGTCACCATCCGCGGCGCCGAAGCCAAAGGTGATATCAAGCTCGATGCCTTCATGCCCGCAGGTACCCGTGCCCTGGGTTCGATTGCCTATGCCCGTGGCAAGGATGAAGAGACAGGGCAGGCGCTCAATAGTGTCGATCCGCTCAAGGCAGTCATTGGCCTGGGTTACGATGCCCCGAGTGGTATCTATGGCGGGCAGTTGACCTGGGCCCTGGTGCAAGCCAAGGACCGCGTCGACCACACTGGCGATGCAGACTTGCTGATCGACCGTCAGTTCGAAACCCCAGGCTACGGCGTACTCGACCTCAACGCCTGGTGGCAGGTGACCGAGCAAGTGTCGATCAATGGCGGCTTGTTCAACGTCACTGACAAGAAGTACTGGAACTGGGGCGACGTCCAGGGCCGCGATGAAGAGGCCGCGGGCCTGGGCCGTTTGACCCAGCCAGGGCGCTATGCGGCAGTCAACGTGATCTGGGAAATCTGATAACGATCAATCGTCATCGTCGTCATCATCCCGGTCGCGACGGCGGTCGTTGTCGTAATAACGATAATGGTCATCGTCGCGATAGCGTTTGTTGTACTTGCGGTGGTCGCGGTCATCGCGGTCGTCGTCCCAATCGCGGGAGTAGCGATGATCGCGATCCCAGCGATGATCGTCGCGGTCGTAATCATGGTAGTAGCAGCCGGCGGTGGCCAGTAGCGTGGTGATCACGGCGAATCGGGTCAGATGTTTCAGCACTGTGGTTCCTTGATCCGCACAGCGGTTGGGAGGGTACAGGTTCAGACCATCAGTTCGGTTTTTTGTTTCCGAATGGTCGATGGCGGCAGTGAAATTCACAGGCAAAAAAAGGCTCACACGGGGTGAGCCAAAACGACGTTCTGAAGGGAAGAAACCCTAATGTAGGGGGCTGCCGTTAAGTGGACGTTAACGGCAGTTGCGCTCAGTCATTGACACGTGGCAACTCGATGCACGCCAGCAAACCGCCGCCAGGCAGGTTGCGTAAGGTCAACTCGCCGCCTTGTTCACGAATCGCCGTACGCGCCGACGGCAAGCCCAGGCCGACGCCACCGGTGTCGCGATTGCGCGAGTTCTCCAGGCGGAAGAACGGCACAAACACCTCCTCCAACGCCGCATCCGGGATCCCGGGGCCGTGATCACGCACTTCGATGAGCAGGCTGTGGGCGTTGCTACTCAGGCGAATGGCCGGTGCTTGGGCATACTTGACGGCATTGTCTATCAGGTTTGTTACCGCGCGTTTCAAACCCAGTGGCCGGCCTAGATACACCAGGTTCGCCGGTCCTTCGAAGTCCACGGCTATTTGCTGGTCGCGGTAATCATCTACCAGAGTTTGCAGTAGCTCGGCCAGGTCGAAAGGCGTGGCGGTTTCCAAGTGGGTTTCGTCACGAAAGAAGCCAAGCGCAGCATTTATCATGCTTTGCATTTCATCCACATCACGGAACAGCTTGCGCTGTTGCTCGGCATCTTCGATGAACTCGCCACGCAGGCGCATACGCGTCAGCGGCGCGCGCAGGTCATGGGAAATGGCTGCCAGCATTTGCGTTCGCTCAGCAATGAAGTGCTGAATCTGCGCCTGCATGGTGTTGAAGGCAGTGATTGCCTGGCGCAGCTCATGGGGGCCTTCCAGGCGGATCGGCGGGGCGCGCAGGTCGCTGCCAAAGCGCCGCGCTGCGCGGGCGAAACGCTGCAGTGGGCCGGCCAGCTGACGAGTGCCGATCCAAGCCACCAGCACGGCAGCGATCAGTGCCAGGATGCCAATGATGGTGAAACGCATAGCGGAACTCAGGCCCCAGCTGCGGTAGGGCGGAGTGAACGCCAGCCAGCTGCCGTCGGCCAGCTGGATGACCAGCTTGTAGTGCGCGTCCGGGCTGCCATCGGGCCAGTTGGAAGGCTGGAAACCTTCAAGCAGGCGCGGGCGCTTGGCCAGCAGTTGTTGCAATTCCGGTATCGCGTCAGGGTCTATCGGCTCGCCGGGGCCGGGCAGGGCGAGTGCTTGCCGTTGGGGGCTCCAATGCACCTGCAGCAGCGGATTGCTCGCGCTGTTTGCCAGTTGCTCACGTTGCTCAACGGGTGCGGCCTCCAGTATCCGGGTGGTCACGGCGATCTGTTCGAGCAACCCGGTATGACTCAAGGGCGGTCGCGCCCAGACACCGGCCAGTTGCACGAACAGGATGTTCAGCGCCACCGAGATCAGCATGGCGGCAATGATGGTCAGCGCGATGCGCCGGCTGATGCCGTCGTGATGCAGGCCCAGGCGGATCATGTGCGGCTGACCTTGGCGTCGAACAGATAGCCGCCGTTGCGCACGGTACGAATCAACGCCGGACGCTTGCTGTCCGGTTCGATCTTGCGGCGCAGGCGGCTGACCTGCACATCGATGCTGCGGTCATAGGCCTCATGGCCCTGGCCACGGGCCAGATCGATCAACTGCTCGCGGGTGAGGATGCGCTGCGGGTGCTCAAGAAACACCAGGAGCAAATCGAACTCACCGGCCGACAACGGCACCATCACCCCTTGCGGGGTGCGCAGTTCGCGGCGGGTTACATCCAGCTGCCAGTCGTCGAAGCGGATCAGCGGCCGGGTTTCTTCGCCGAGGCTTCGCAGCTGCTCGCCCGCACGGCGCTGCACGGCACGCAACCGGGCCAGGAGTTCACGCGCGTCGAAGGGCTTGCCGAGATAGTCATCGGCGCCCAGCTCCAGGCCGACAATGCGGTCGCTCAGCTCGTCCATGGCGGTGAGCATGATGATCGGGATACCGGTGCTGCTGCGCAGCTTCTGGCACAGGTTCAGACCGCTTTCGCCGGGCAGCATCAGGTCGAGAATGATGGTGTCCGGGCGTTGTTTTTCGATAGCCGCCCACATCGCCGTGCCGTTGGCGGCCAGGTCGACCTCGTAGCCATGCATGACAAAGAACTTCTTCAGCAGGGCACAAATTTCCACGTCGTCATCGACGATCAGCAGTCTGCTCACGTTGGGGTCCAGTGGGGCGTGAAAAGTGCGTATCTAAAACCATTCTGCTACGCCGGTCATATATTTCAATCATGCAATAAAGCTGCAGCCGCGACACAAAGCGGACATCAGCCAGCAAAGGCCCTGGGCGATCCTGTGTGCAGTCCAAACCAAGGGAATATTCCATGCCGGCACACCCTCCAATCGACGGCCTCGACTGCAGCCAATCCCTGACCCTCGACCTGCGTACCCAGGATCTGTGGCGCAACGCATTGCTCAGCTACCAGGACTCACGCCTGGGGCTTTGCAGTGAAGGTACGCAGATGATTCTGAGCCATTACTTTGAGCGTTACAGCCCCAGCACCAGTCAATGGATGGAATATAGCTACAAGGTACCACTGGCCGAGCTGGTGCACTGGATCATGGCTAACGGTCAATTGCATGTCGATCGTTCCGGCACTGTGCCCAGGGCCATCGGTCAGCAGGCCGGGAGCACTCGCCATGCGTAAACAGGTACTCGCGCCAGTACTGTGCCTGTCGCTGCTGATGGTCGGCTGCAGCCAGAACAAGGTATCACCCAAGGAGTATTCCGGCTTCCTGCGCAACTACGATCAATTGAGCGAGCACAAGACCGCATCGGGTGAGTCCGTGCTGCGTTGGCTCAGCCCGAAACTGCGCATGGAACGATACAGCCAGGTGTATATAGCGCCAAGCCGGTTCTACCCGCAGCCCAAGCCCAGCACGCGTATCCCCGAGCCGACCTTGAAGGCGGTGACCACCTACTACGATGCGGCACTCAAGCGTGAGCTTGGCAAGGTGCTGACGCTGGTCGAGCAACCAGGGCCAAACACCCTGATCATCCGCCCGGCAATCACCTCGGTCGACGCTCATACCCAGTCACTGCACTTCTATGAGTACCTGCCAGTGACCCTGGTGGTCGCCGGCGTCAGCAGTGCCGTCGGTATCCGCGACCTGGACAGTGTGATCGCCACCGAAGCGGCCTTCCTCGATGGCGGCAGTCGTGCTGTGGTTGCCGAAGTCGTGCGCAAGGGCACCGGCCTGCCGCTGGAGAACGACGATCAGGTGATGAGCGCCGAAAACCTCAAGATGGTGCTCGATGGTTGGGCGCAGGATTGGCGCAACGCCGCCGTAGCCCTCAGGCAGCAAAACGCCGCCGCGCTTACAGGGCAAAAATCCACGGTACCATGAATACGCTGACGACCATCACCAGCAAGGTGAAGGGCACACCGATTTTGACGAAGTCGGCAAAGCGATACTGTCCGGGGCCGAGCACCAGGGTATTGACCGGTGACGAAACCGGCGTCATGAATGCAGCCGAAGCCGCCAGGGCGACGATCATGGCGAAGGGGTAGGGCGAGACGCCCAACTGTTCAGCGGTACTGATCGCCACCGGGGCCATCAGTACCGCTGTAGCGGTGTTGGAAATGAACAAGCCGATGATCGCAGTGATGGCGAACAGGCAGGCGAGAATCAGATAAGGCCCGGCGTCCCCGAGCAACTGCACCAACACATTCACCGCAATCGCGATCCCGCCGGTTTTCTGCAAGGCCAGGGCAAACGGCAGCATGCCGACGATCAGCACCAGGCTCTGCCAGTGGATCGCGCGGTAGGCGCTGTTCATGTCGATGCAGCGCCCGGCGCCCATCAGCAGGCAGGCGATCAGCGCGGCGATGACATTGGGCATCACGCCGCTGATCATCAGGCCGGCCATCACCGCCAGGCTGATCAGGGCATAGGGCGCCTGGTTCAGGGCAGGGGCGACATTGTCGACTTCCGCTGGCAGGCTCAACACCAGAAAGTCCTTGGACTGGGCCTGCAACTGGCGCACCGACTTCCACGGGCCGATCACCAACAGGGTGTCGCCGAGCTTGAGCTTTTCTTCCACCAATTGTTCTTCAATCGCGCTCTGGCCGCGTCGCAGACCGACGACGTTAAGGTCCCAGCGGCTGCGGAAGTTCAGCTCCAGCACGCTTTTGCCGATCAGTTGCGAGCCGGGTACCACCGCCACTTCGGCCATGCCCACGGCATGGGACTGATCGATGAAATAGGCGGCCTTGAAGTGCAGCGGTTCGAGTTTCATGCTCTGGCACAGGCTGCGCAGATCGTCACGCGGGGCGAACAGATCGAGCAACAGCACATCGCCTTCATGCACCGTGGTGCTGGAGTCGGGGCTGATGACCCGGGTGGTGAACTTGTGCTGACGCTCGATGCCGACCACGTTGGCGCCATGCACGGTACGCAACTTCAGTTCGCTGAGGCTGTGACCGATCAAGGGCGAGTCCGGACGCACCCGCAGGCGGCGTTCGCGACCGGCCAGCTTGTAGTCGATGATCAGGTCGAGCAGGGTGCGGCGGGTCTGCGGGCTGCCGTCCTTGCGCACTTCACCGCTGAGCCAGTGACGGGTCAGCAGCATGTAGCCGACACCGAGCGCGAGGATTACCAGACCGAATGGGGTAAAGCTGAAAAAGCTGAAACCGGCTTCGCCGTGGCGCACCAGTTCACTGTGCACCACCACGTTGGGCGGTGTCGCCACCAGGCTGAGCATGCCGCTGATCAAGCCGGCAAAACTCAGCGGCATCATCAAGCGGCTGGGCGATACTTTCATGCGCGCGGCAATGCTCAGCACCACCGGAATGAAAATGGCCACCACCCCGGTGGAGCTCATCACCGAACCCAGTCCGGCCACGCAGACCATCAACAGCACCAGCAAGCGCACCTCGCTGTTGCCAGCGCGGTCGGCCATCCACTCGCCGATACGGTAGGCAATGCCGGTGCGCACCAGCCCTTCACCGACCACGAACAGCGCGGCAATCAGCACCACGTTGGGGTCACTGAATCCGGCCAGGGCTTCCTGGACGCTGAGAATACC
This sequence comes from Pseudomonas sp., assembly GCF_050739775.1. Classification (GTDB taxonomy): domain Bacteria; phylum Pseudomonadota; class Gammaproteobacteria; order Pseudomonadales; family Pseudomonadaceae; genus Aquipseudomonas. The sequence goes on along the minus strand of NZ_JBOICA010000027.1, from coordinate 55,192 downwards.
GGTCAGCGGTAACGCCACGATCACCAGTAGGGCGACCACATCCATGCGCGGTCGGTTGGCGATGAACAGGACCACGCTGGTAAACAGCAGGCCAAGCACCCAGAGCAATTCGTGGTTCATGCAATCTTCCTGATCCTTGAAGGCGGGAAGTTTGGCAGAAAGTTCAGAGCGGATCATTGATTTGCACCCTGTGGGCGGGTTTGTCCCGCGATCGAGCGCAACGCGGTCGACGTCGTGGATACCAGGGTACTGAATCTTGCGCACATGACGCTATCAGGGGACATCAGGAGGCATCTTCGGCGAAATTCAATGCAAAGGAATTAACTTATATAGCCAAGGGTTATTGGCGTAGCACTGCGGCTTCTTTGACTATAACCCGCGAAGAGGCAGGGTTTACTCGCAAGGAAGCGTACTCATGGCAAAACATATTCTCATCGTCGGCGGCGGGGTCGGCGGCACTATGCTTGCCAACCAACTGGTCGGCAAACTCTATCCAGAGATTCTGCGCGATCAGGTGCGCATCACGCTGTTGTCCAGTTCTCCTGATCATTACTACAAACCGGCGTTCATGTACGTGGCCTTCAACCAGTTCTTCCAGGAAGAATTGAAGCGCCCCGAACGTTCGTTGTTGCGCCCGGAAATCGACTTTCAGGTGCAGGAAGTCACCCGCTTCGACTTCGCCGGGCAGACCCTGCACACCCGTTCCGGCAAGCGCTTCGGTTACGACTTTCTGGTGATCGCCACCGGTTGCGTACCGGCCCCCGAGCGCATCGAAGGGCTGCAGCAGGGCGGTGATCACTTCTACCAGTACGAGCCGGCGCGTCAGCTGGCCCGGCGTCTGGCCAGTATCGAGAAGGGGCGGATCTTCATCACCGTGTCCTTTCCGCAAACCCCAAACGTGCCCCATCAGTGTGGTATCGCGCCGGTGGAAACCACCCTGATGCTCGATGACTATCTGCGCCGCCGCGGTGTGCGTGACAAGGTCGAGATCGTCTACACCTATCCGACTACCGCACAGTTGCTGCGCAATTGCCTGTTTTTGCAGCGTCCCACCGGCGAGATCCTGCCGAGCATCTTTGCCCAGAAGAACATCCAGTTTCAGCGCGGCTTCACCCTCGGCAAGGTCGATCCTGACCAGCGCATTGCCTACTCCGAAGAAGGCGATGCGCAACCCTACGACATTCTCATGGCCACGCCGCCGATTCGCGCGGTGGACGTGGTGCTGGAAAGTGGCGCGTCCCAGGCGGCAAACCAGGAAGGTTGGTTGCCGACCAACCATGAAACCCTGCAGGTCTATGGCCTGGAGGGGGTGTATGTGATCGGTGACACCGTCGATCTACCTGTCAGCAAGGCCGGTGGCGCCTGCCACAACCAGGCACCGGTGATTGCCGACAACATTGCTGGCGAGATTCGTCTGGGTACAACCGTGGCGGTGTATGACGGCAAGGTCCAGGCTGCTGCACAGATGGGCCTGAACGCCGGCATGCCATTGACCTACGACTACTGCCACGATGTGCTGCCGACGCCGCCGACCAAGCTCGGTGGCCTGCTCAGGAATGGATTCAACCGTGGCCTGTACTGGGCCGTTGCTCGAGGCATGCTGTGACCCGACCCCGGGAGGAGCTGACTGACATGGAAGTGACCGATACGCTCGCCCTGCAGGGCGAAAACCCGGGCCTTGAGGCCTTCTTGAACAAACTGCAACCTTTGCTCGATGGCGGTCGCCTGGACAACCTGGTCGACCTGGCATCGCTGCTCTGCGATCTGGTTGACCTGCTCGATGCGGCCATGGTCGAGAAGCTGTCGGTGCAGTTCGAGCAAGCCACGGCCTTGTCCTGGAACCTTGGCAATGCCATTCGCCTGGCCAAGGCTCAGACCCGCAAGGAAACCACGCCCCCTGGCTTGTATGGTCTGCTGTTGCTACTACGAGAGCCGCAAACTCGTCGCGGGTTTGCCCTGGTGCTCAGGGTATTGAATGCCATTGGACACCAGGATTGATCGTACGCAAAGGAAGGCTGAGATGATCGCTAAACCCTGCACCAGCGTGCCCGGTGGTAATACTGTCTGGGACCCGAAAAGCTATCTGCAATTTGCCCGGCTGCGTGAACGGCCGGTGCTTGAACTGCTGGAGCGCCTGCCCTTGCAGGCGCCCGAGTGTATTTATGACCTGGGCTGTGGCACCGGCATCGCCACGCGGCTGTTGGCCGATCGCTGGCCGCGGGCCGAACTGTTCGGTGTCGACAGCTCCGTCGAGATGCTGCAAGAGGCTTTAGCCTTGCCGATCGAGGCCAACTGGTTGAACGCTGATGTCAGCCAGTGGCAGGCGGAAAAACCGGCCAACCTGCTGTTTGCCGCAGCGGTTCTGCACTTTATCGAAGACCATGAAAGCCTGCTGCCACGCTTGCTGGCGCAACTGCAAGCGGGTGGTTGTCTGGCGGTGCACATGCCCAACTGGCGGGATGCACCTTGGTATCAGTTGATGCTTCGCGCCTTGAGCGAGCCCGGGCCTAGCGGCCAGCCTCTGGGCACCCTGGCCCTGCGCAAGTTCATGGCCTCGCGCAATGTACTGTCGCTGGACAGCTATTACCGCTTGCTGGCACCGCTCACCCGCGAGCTGGATATCTGGGAAACCGAGCACCTGCAGGTGATCGAAGGCAACTCGCCGGTTTTCGATTGGGTCAAGGTCTCGGCGCTGCGGCCGGTTCTCAGCGCGCTGGACAATGTCGAGCGTGAAGCCTTTCTCGGCAAGTACCTGAAGCTGCTGCACAACCACTATCCGCAAGAGGAAGACGGGCACACCCTGTTTCCGTTCAAACGCACCTTTATCATCGCCACGGTGTGAGGCGCGGGTGTTGGCGGCCCGGCAATGATACAGTCGGCTTTTTTCCGATGAGGGTGTGTCATGCGGGTAGTAATGGCTATGGTCGCTGCAGCACTGTTGGCCGGTTGTGCCTCTTCGGCCATGGAAGCGGCACGGACTCAGGCACCGAACAAGAACTTCACCTCGAGCAAGCCTGCCGACCGCGTTGCCCAGTGCATCCAGTTCGGCTGGCAGGACGAAGCGGTGTTCGGCGTCGATGCCAGTGGCTACCTGGAGCCGGGCAAGCAGGGTGGCTTCACGGTCTACACCCGTGAAGCGGAGTCCTTCGCTGATATCCGGTCCCAAGGCGCCAGCACTGCTGTCAGCTACTACGCCAAGAAGGACGACAGTGTTGCCCTGCGTCGTATGGCGGCATTGGCCACTTGCCTGTAAGCGCTATCGGGGCATGTACCTGAGCTGCCAGCGCCGGGGGATTTTCAACGAAATCAAGCCAAGCGCGGCAGCGAGCAGGGCGCTGAACAGCAGCGCGGCCAGGTCGAAGGCCTGCTCCAGCAACACCCCGGCAATGGCGCCGACGAACATCCCGGTCCAGGGAATCAGTTGCACCCGCCAGCCGTGGCGGCGCTCGCCCAGCAACGCCCGACCCAGTCCGCGACCAAAGCGCGACAGCGCGCCGGTGACGTAGGTCAGGCCGATCGGCATACCGTTCACTTCCTCGACCACGGCGTTGATCATGCCCATGGCGGTGACGGCTGCGACCAATGCAGGCAATTGCCAAGTCAGCGGCAGCAGGCCAGCCAGGGCCAGCAGGGCAGCAATGATCGACAGCAGCGGCCAGGGTCGGCGGCCAGTGAGGCGGGCGATCACCACGCCGAGGGCGTTGCCCAGCACGAAGGCCAGCAACACCGCACCAATACGCAGTACCAAACCGACCTCGCCCGCACCCAGCGACACGGCCAGGCGCGTGGTGTTGCCGCTCATGAACGAGACAAAATCGCCGGTGGCCATAAAACCGATGGCATCGGTCATGCCGGCCAGCACGGACAATGCGGCGACAAAATACAACCCGACCTTGCCGCGTAGCCTGGCCACCTGTAACGACCGGCCTGAAGAATATGAGGAACCTGGCAGCATCCCTTACGCTCCCAATCGACGTGGAGTGACTCAGGCGCGTTGCGCCAGCCTGGCTTCAAGACCGGCAATATGTGCCTGCAGCCGTTCGTGTTCGTGGCGCTCGGCGCTGATGTCTTCGAACACGCTGATCAGGTGTTCCGGCTCACCGTCGTCGCGGCGTTGCAGCGAGGTGCGGGCGCGGACCCAGATGTACTCGCCGCTTTTGTGGCGTACTCGCTTCTCCACCTCATAGCGCTCGGTTTCGCCGGCCAGCATGCGCTGCAGCAGTTGCAGGTTGGCCGCCAGGTCGTCGGGGTGGGTGATTTGCTGGAAGGTCATGGCGTAGAGTTCTTCGGCGCGGTAGCCGAGCAGTTCGCACAGGCTGTTATTGACACGCTTCCAGCTGCCGTCGGGGTCGATGTAGGCGAGGGCGCCCCAGGCCAGTTCGAAGATCGCGCGAAAACGTTCTTCGCTGTTGCGCAGTGCTTGTTCGGCGACCTGGCGCTCGGTGTTGTCCATGCTGATGCCGACCATTTTCACCGAGCGTCCGGCGCTGTCGCGTACCACCGTGGCGCGGGAGGAGATCCAGCGCACTTCGCCATCGGGACGGGTGATACGGAAATCGCATTCGCAACCGCTGCCGTCGGCTACCGCCTGGGCATACATGGCCTGCATCTGCGCGATGTCTTCAGCCGGCAGGTGGGCCCAGAAGTCTTCGTTGCGATGCACCGGCCAGCCATAAACCTGCTCGACGTTGGGCGAGTAAGTGACCTCGTCGCTGATCAGGTTCCACTCCCAGGTGACGATACGCGCGCCCTCCTGGGCCAGCTTCATGCGCGTTTCGCTTTCCATGATCTCGGCGGTGTAGCGCCGGCGCAGGTCGGTCATCGGCAGCTCGACCACCTGTGGCTGCTGGATGTTCTGCAGGGCTTCTTCGCCGTAGCGCAACCAGATCCAGTTGACCTTGAGGAAGTCCGCCAGCTTGCGCAGGTTGTCGTAGTCGATTTCGCCGCCGCGGGTCCATTTGTGTACCGCGGTGCGCGAGATCCCCAGGGCCGTGCCCACTGTTTGCAGGGTCAGCTTGTGATGCTCGAGCAGTTCCTTGAGGCGGAAGGCGAAACTGTTTTCCAACATGGGCAGGGTGTCCTGATCGGGAGCCAGAGCCTGCCAGTATACCTAAGCTGTCAACTTTGGGTTGACGGTGAGGCTTGGGGCCGCTTCGCGGCCCATCGCCGGCAATGCCGGCTCCTACAGGGATTGAGTTGCTGTGAGGGAGCCGGCGCTAAGCCTTATAGATCCAGCACCAACCGCGCCGAGCGCGCCCGCGACACACACAGCATCATGCTCTGCTGCGACGCCTTTTCGTCATCGCTCAGGTACTGGTCAAAGTGTTCGGCTTCGCCTTCAAGGATCACCGTTTCGCATGTGCCACACACACCTTCACGGCACAGGCACTCGACCTTGGCAGCCTTGGATTTTTCGATGGCCTGAAGAATGGTCATGCCTTCTTCTACCTGCAATTCGATGCCCGACTGGGCCAGCACCACAGTAAAGGCAGCACCGGTCACCGGTGCGGCGGCGAACTGCTCCCAATGTACGCGCTGCCCGGCGATACCGGCCTTGGCGGCAGTGGCGATCACGGCATCAATCAACGGCTTGGGCCCGCACACATACAGGTGGGCATCGTCAGCCAGGCCCGCGCACAACGCGGCCAGGTCAAGCTTGCGCTCGAGGCTGTCGATATAGAAATGGGTGTTGCCGGCATGTGGCCCGCTAGCCAACTGATCCTGGAACGCACCGTGCTCCGGGGCGCGGAAGGCATAGTGCAGTTCGTAGTCGGTAGCACCGCCTTCGAGTTCATGCAGTTGCGCCAGGAACGGGGTGATGCCGATACCGCCAGCGATCAGCACATGGCGGCCGGCGCTGGGGTCGAGGGCGAACAGGTTGTTGGGCGAGGAGATGGTCAGCCGGGTGCCGACTTCAACCTGCTGGTGCATGAACGCCGAGCCACCTTTGGACTGCTCTTCCAGGCGCACGCCGATCTGGTAGCTGCGGGTGTCACGCGGGTCGCTCATCAGCGAGTAGGCGTTGCTGAACTGGCTGCCGTCGGCGCCCTGCATCTGCACGATGACATGGCTGCCACCGGTGAAGGCGGGCATTGGCGCGCCGCCTTCGCGGGCCAGGGTGAAGCGCTTGATCAGCGGCGTGGCCTGTTCTACTTCGGTTACCTGCACGCTGAACATTTCGTATTTGTTGGCCATGATTCACCTCGACTGCAGGGGCGCGCGGCAGGCCCTGCCGCGTCCCGGAACCTGGCTCCCGCTCAGACGGCGAGGCACAGGTATTTGATTTCCAGATAATCTTCGATGCCGTACTTGGAGCCTTCACGGCCCAGGCCCGATTGTTTGATGCCACCGAACGGCGCGACCTCGTTGGAGATCAACCCGGTGTTGACCCCGACCATGCCGTATTCCAGCTGCTCGGCGACCTTGAACACGCGGGCGATATCGCGGCTGTAGAAGTAGGCCGCCAGGCCGTACTGGGTGGCGTTGGCCAGGGCGATGACTTCTTCGTCGCTGCTGAAACGCACCAGCGCCGCTACCGGGCCGAAGATTTCTTCTTCCAGCAACTCCATGCCCGGGCCGACATTGGCCAGCACGGTAGGCTCGAAGAAGTTGCCGCCCAGGGCATGGGCCTGGCCGCCCAGTACCAGTTCGGCGCCTTTGCCGACGGCGTCGTCGATCAGGCTGCGGACCTTGGCCACGGCCTTGTCGCTGATCAGCGGACCGATCTGCGTGCCCTCGGTGCTGCCATGTCCAACACCCAGCTGGCGTACGCGCTCGACGAAGCGTTCGCTGAACTGCGTGTAGACGCTGTCATGGATGTAGAAGCGGTTGACGCACACGCAGGTCTGTCCGGCGTTGCGGTACTTGGCGATCAGCGCACCTTCAACTGCCGCGTCGATGTCGGCGTCGGCGAAGACGATGAACGGTGCGTTGCCGCCCAGTTCCAGGCTGACTTTCTTGATGGTTTCAGCGCACTGACCCATCAGCAGGCGGCCCACCGGGGTGGAACCGGTGAAGCTCAGCTTGCGCACCGACGGGTGGCCGGTGAACTGCGCGCCAATGGCCGGGGCATCACCGGTGACCACGCTGAACACGCCAGCGGGAACACCCGCGCGCTCGGCAAGCTCGACCAGCGCCAGGGCGCAGAACGGCGTTTCGTTGGCCGGTTTGACCACCATGGTGCAGCCGGCCGCCAGGGCCGGGGCGACCTTGCGGGTGATCATCGCCGCCGGGAAATTCCACGGGGTAATTGCGGTGCACACGCCGATGCCCTGCTTGATCACCAGCAGGCGCTTGTCGTTGGCGGGGCTGGGGATCACGTCGCCGTAGACGCGTTTGCCTTCTTCGGCGAACCACTCGACGAAGGAGGCGGCATAGCGGATCTCACCCAGGGCTTCATGCAGCGGCTTGCCTTGTTCGAAGGTCATCAGGCGGGCCAGGTCCTGCTCGTGTTCGAGCAGCAGTTCGAACCAGCGGCGCAGGATCTGCGCACGCTCTTTGGCGGTACGCGCGCGCCAGTCGCTCAGGGCCGCTTCGGCGGCTTCGATGGCGCGTACCGCTTCGGCGCCGCCCATCAGCGGCACGCTGCCCAGCAGCTCGCCATTGGCCGGGTCGGTCACCTGCAGGCTGCGCCCGTCATCGGCGTCGCACCAGCGCCCAGCGATGTAGGCTTGCTGGCGGAACAGCTTGTTGTCATTGAGTTTCACGCAAGGCACTCCGGAAGCCGCCGCAGGCTGTGCAGCCTGCGGCGGTGGTTATCAGTCGTTGAGGTGGGCAACGGCGATCAGGTTGTGGAAGTGGGCGATGCCGTGCTCGCTCATGCCGCTGCGCTCACGGTCGGCCATGATCCGGCCCTGGCCACGGTAGCCGCGGGACTTGAGGCCCTTCTGCACGCTTTCCACCAGACGCAGGTCTTCCGGGCGGAAAACTTCGCGGTACCAGTCGATCAGCTTCTGCTGCTCTTCAGTGATGTCCTTGTTGAGGAAGTAGATGTCGTAGTGCTGCAGAGTGGTTTCGGCGTCGACCGGGAACTCGTAGATCACGGTCATGAAGTTCGCGCCTGGCGGCACGTTGAACATGGTGCACGGCCAGGCCCAGAAACCGGCGAAGGATGGATCTTTGACACTCTCGTCGAACTTGAACGATTGCTCGGAAGGCTTGGCCAGGCCGTACTGCAGGGTCCAGTTGCCGTGCAGGTTGTGGCTGTACTGGCCGACGTCCACCGAGTCGGCGAAGCCTGGGTGGGCAGGGGCGCAGTGGTAGCACTCGAGGTAGTTGTCGACGATCGACTTCCAGTTGGCCGGGGTATCGCTGACAAAGCGTGCCGCCAGGTGCAGGTCGTCGATCACGGCACAGGCTTCACGCATACGCTTTTGCAGGCCAGGCAACTGGTCTTCGACCGAGCCGGCCTCCATGTCCATATTGATGAAGATGAAGCCTGCGTACTCTTCGACACGCAGCTGCACCAGGGTCGAGTTCTCTTTGTCGAAGTTCACCACGTTGTCGCAGTTGCGCGCGTGGGCCAGCTCGCCGTCGAGCTTGAAGGTCCAGGCGTGGTACGGGCAGGTGATGACGTTCTTGGCCTTGCCGCTGCCGCTGAGCAATTGGTGGCCGCGGTGCGGGCAGACGTTGTAGAAGGCGCGCAGGACGCTGTCGCGACCGCGCACGACGATGATGCTTTCGCCGATCACTTCGCGGGTGATGTAGGCGTTGTTTTCTGCCACTTCACTGCGGTGGCCGACGCAGATCCAGCTGCGTGCGAAGATGTTTTCCTTCTCGTGCTCGAACACCGCAGCCTGGGTGTAGAAGCTGGCAGGGATGGTGAAAGCCTCTTCGGCGTTGGCGCAGAAATCGGCGGGCAGGCGTTTGAAGTCATTCATGATCGGGTCTCACAAGCTCGGTTTTTTAGTTATCAGTTAACGCGTATCTATTAGTTAACAGGTCGGGCAAAAAAAGGTCCTGGCGCCTGCCCTTGCAGGACGCTCAGGACTAACGAGGGTTTCGTTCTATTGAGCCGTAACCGGGGTCGAGGCTTCGTTCACGGACTTGGGTTCTTCCCCAGCCATGCGTGCCGCTTCTTCTTCGATAAGGTGGGCCGGTACCTGAGCGTAGTCTTCGAACATCCATTTGAAGAAGCCGTAGATCTTCACCAGCAGGATCACCATGAACGGGATTGCAGTTAGCACCACAGCAGTTTTCATGGTCGACAGCGACGCTTTGGCGAACAGCATGGCCAGCGGTACCAGGGTCAGCACCACACACCAGAACAGGCGATGGGTCGGCGTCGGGTCGTCGCCTTCACGCAGGTTGCGGGTGCTGGTAGCGGCAACCGCATAGGCTGCAGCGTCCATGTGCGAGGCACAGAAGATCGCCATGATGAACAGGTAGACGCCAAGGAACACCTGGCCCCACGGCAGGGCGAGCAACAGGTGGGTCACCGCCGATTCGCCGCCTTGTTCGCTGAGCATTTTCGGCACGTCCACGGCACCGGTGATGAACTGGTGCATGCTGTAACTTTCCAGGGCGCCAAAGAAGAACCAGCACCCGAAGCTGCCACCGAGCAGCAGGGCCATGACCACTTCCTTGATCTGCCGGCCACGCGAAACGCGGGTGACGAACATCGCTACGCCCGGTGCGTAGGACACCCACCAGAGCCAGTAGAACACCGTCCAGTTACGGGTGAAGGCACCGTCGCCAGCCGGGTCGGTGAACAGGCTCATGTGCACATAGTTCTGGATCATCAGGCCAATGGAGTTGGCGGTGTTGTTGATGGTGAACTGGGTCGGGCCGACCAGCAGCACCACGCCGGCAAACACCAGGGCGCCGATGCAAACCATCTTGCTCAGGCGCTGCAAGCCGCCATCGATACCGATATAGGAGCTGAGCGAGAACATCACCGCCACGGCGCCGATCACCATCAACTGCACGGTGAAGGTGTCCGGGGTACCGGTGAGGTCATGCAGGCCGCGGGTCAGGGTCGAGGCGGTGAGGGCCAGCGAAACGGTCAGAGCGCCCATCATGGTCAGCAGGAAGATCAGGTCGACGCTACGGCCAACCGGCCCGGTGGCCTTGAAGCCGGTCACTGCTTCGACGATCGAAGCCAGGTTCAGGCCGCTCTTCTTGCGCACATGGAAGTGATAGGCCATGGCCAGCGAGGCCAGGGCATAGATCGACCAGGCGCTGACGCCCCAGTGGAAGAACGAGTAGCTGATGCTGTACTCAAGGGCTTTGGGGGTGGCTGCGGCGATGTTCAGGCCTGGGGTCTGGTAGTAGTAGGCCCACTCCATGACGCCCCAGTAGAGGGTCGAAGACCCCATGCCGGCGCAGATGAACATGAACACCCAGGTCGCCGTGGCGTACTCGGGTTTACCACTGCCCAAACGGATATTGCCGTATTTGCTGAAGGCCAGGTACAGCACGGCCAGGGAGCTGGCGAACACCAGTACCTGGACACTTGTGCCGAAGGTGCGGGTGGACAGTTCGAACAACTGGTTGGCAGCGCTTTCAGCTTCGGCGGGGAAGGCTGCAAGGCCTATCACGGTGAGCAGCACGGCAATCAAACTCACGGATATCAGGAACACATCAATCTTTTTATTTTTGTGCGACATCATCGTCTCCTGGACGTTGGCGTACTTATCTATACCCGGTAGGCATTCCGGGGTGTTGCGGTAGCGCTCCTTCCTTGGTTGTTAACTAAAGGTTAACGTAAATCTTTTGGTTAACAGATTCTGCATGCAATCTGCGCCACTCGCAAGAGGAAAAGGGCCGTCTTGTCTGACAATTCAGACAATCGGCCCCGTCCTATCAACCTTCGATCAGTGCAGTGATCGCCTTGCCAACCTGCTGGGTGGACTTCTGCCCACCCATGTCGCGGGTGGTTTCACCGGCGGCGATGACCTGCTCGATGGCCTTGAGAATGTCGTCGTGGGCGGCGCGGTAGCGCGGGTCGGCGCCGTCGTTGCCGAGGAACTCAAGCATCAGCGCGCCGGACCAGATCATCGCGATCGGGTTGGCGATGTTCTTGCCGAAGATGTCCGGGGCCGAGCCGTGCACCGGTTCGAACAGCGACGGGAACTTGCGCTCAGGGTTGAGGTTGGCCGATGGCGCAATGCCAATGGTGCCGGCGCAGGCCGGGCCGAGGTCGGAGAGGATGTCGCCGAACAGGTTCGAAGCCACTACCACGTCGAAGCGATCCGGCTGCAGCACGAAGCGGGCGCAGAGGATATCAATGTGCTGCTTGTCCCAACTGATTTCCGGATAATTGGCAGCCATGGCGGCGGTGCGCTCGTCCCAGTAGGGCATGCTCACGGCCATGCCGTTGGACTTGGTCGCCGAGGTAACGTGTTTGCGCTCGCGGGTCTGGGCCACGTCGAAGGCGTACTTGAGGATGCGGTCGACACCGCGGCGGGTGAACACCGATTCCTGCAGGACGAACTCGTTTTCGGTGCCTTCGAACATGCGCCCGCCCAGGGACGAATATTCGCCTTCGGTGTTCTCGCGGATCACCACGAAGTCGATGTCGCCCGGCTCGCGGCCGGCCAGCGGGCAGGGCACGCCAGGGAACAGGCGGACAGGGCGAATGTTGACGTACTGGTCGAAGTCGCGGCGGAACTTGAGCAGCGAGCCCCACAGCGAGATGTGGTCCGGGACCTTGTCTGGCCAGCCGACCGCACCGAAGTACAGGGCGTCGAAGCCCTTCAATTGCTCGAACCAGTCATCCGGCATCATCTTGCCGTGGGCCAGGTAATAATCGCAGCTGGCCCACTCGAAGAATTCGAAGCTGATGTCCAGGCCATGCTTGCGCGCAGCGGCCTCGACCACGCGGATACCTTCGGGGAGAACTTCGATGCCGATGCCGTCACCAGGGATAGCGGCGATTCTGAAAGTCTTGCTCATGGGGGCGCACTCGTTGTCTAGGGAACAGGTGCGGACCATGCTATAAGGGCTTCATTCAGAGATAATCTCGCCATTCATAGATTCTTAGAACACGAAACGTGAATAATCTTCCAAGCCTCGACGACCTCAATATTTTCCTTCAGGTGGCCAAACGCGCCAGCTTTGCCGCCGTGGCCGACGAACTGGGCATGTCGGCAGCCTTTATCAGCAAACGCATCCGCGTGCTCGAACAAACCCTGGAAGTGCGCCTGCTGCATCGCACCACCCGACGGGTGACAGTGAGCGAGGAGGGCGAGCGGGTTTACCAGTGGGCGCAGCAGATCTTCGACGCGGTGCAACGCATGGGCGACGACATCAGCGCCCAGCACCGTGAGCCGACAGGACAGCTGCGCATTGCCAGCAGCCTGGGCCTGGGGCGGCGCTTCGTAGCGCCGGCCTTGTCGGAGTTGGCCGAGCGCTATCCGCGCCTGGACATTCGTCTGGATGTTCACGATCGCCTGGTCGACCTGATCGAAGAGGGTGTTGACCTGGATATCCGCGTTGGCAACACGATTGCGCCTAACCTGATTGCCAAGCCCCTGGCCAGGAATCGCCGGGTGCTGTGCGCCTCGCCGGCCTACCTGGCCTGGCGCGGCATGCCTAAAGTGTTGGCCGAGCTGGGCAGCCACGATTGCCTGGTGATCAAAGAGCGCGACCATCCTTTCGGCATCTGGCAGCTGGAAGGGCCCAATGGCGAGGAGAGCGTGCGGGTCACCGGCAGTCTGTCGAGCAACCATGGCGAGGTGGCGCACCAGTGGTGCCTGGATGGCCGCGGGATCTTGCTGCGTTCGTGGTGGGATGTACATGACAGCCTGGCGGACGGGCATCTGGTCCAGGTGCTGGGGGACTATCATCAACCGGCGGATATCTGGGCGGTGTACACCTCGCCATTGGCCAGCTCGGCCAAGGTGCGGGTGGCGGTGGAGTTTTTTCGCCAGTACTTTGTCGAGCGCTATAGCCTGCCAGAATTGGGCTGAACGGATTTTTGGCCGGTGGGATCGGCTTGTTCGTGTTCGACTTCTCAACTCACTGAGCGCTGTGTCATGAATCAGGCCCAACATCCCATCCAAACTGGCTACGCCCCCATCAACGGCTTGCAACTCTATTTTGAGGTCCACGGCGCCGAGCGCCAGGTCATTGCCTTCGAACAACAAGGTTACGGCCACACCGCAGATATCGTCGACCGCCCGTTCACATTCGAGCAATCCGCCGACGATACCGCCGCATTGCTGGCTTACCTGCACATCGACCAGGCGGACCTGTTCGGTTTCAGCAATGGCGGCACCATTGCCTTGCAGGTGGCGATCCGGCACCCGCAACGCGTGCGCAAACTTGTGTTGGCGTCAGCATTGGTCAACCGTGCCGGCGCCTACCCGTGGTTGTGGCAAGCGATGGCCAACGCCACTTTGGAAAACATGCCTCAGGAGCTGCAGGACGAGTATCTCAAGGTCGCGCCGCATCCTGAAAACCTGCGCCTGATGCATGACAAGGCAGCCCAACGCGTGCGCGACTTCAAAGACATCCCCAGCGATGCGATTGGCACCATCGCGGCGCGGACGCTGGTGGTGGTTGGCGACGCCGACGTTATCCAGCCCGAACATGCAGTGGAAATGTTCCGACTGTTGCCGCATGCACAGCTGGTTGTGCTGCCCGGTACCGATCATATGCAGGTGACATCACGTACCGAGTGGCTGGTGCCCATGATCAGCGATTTTCTGGATCAAGCGGTACAGGGTCCAGAATCCTGAGCCACGGCCAGCGCGCCTGGTAGCTTTTCGCCTTCTGTTCGAACAGATCAGCTTGCGCGTTTTTCGGATTGATCCGCAGCAACCCATGCTCAATGTCGCTCAGGCCGTAAGGTGCATAGACTTCACCGGTTTTGGCATCCAGCGCGATACAGGTACCGGCAATCAGGTAACGATCAACACCGTCTTTGGCGGACAGAAGCTGCGGATAAGGCCTGCCAAATCGCTCGCCGTACCAGAGGTGAACGCGGGCCTGATTCTTCACCTCGACATTCACCTCAAGGTCCTGAAACAGCCGTTGAGCGTCCTGAATGACCTCGTTCTCGGCCTCCCAGGACAGGTCATTGTCGAAATAGAAAACGTCGTAATCCTTGATGCCCCATGCGCTCGGCTGGTTCGCCTGATGATTCCACACGGCCTGGAACAGGCAGCCGGCAGTGAGCATGCATTGGTTCAAAGCCAACGAAGGCAGGCGGGAAATGATTTCGGCGTTGATCGGGTTGGCCATGGCGATGTTGACCAACCTCTCGACAGTCAATGTCATGTGCGGCTCCCTGGCGCATTGTGCAGGGTCGCGTGAGTCTTCAGTTCTTCATCGATGAATGCGTCGATCATGGCCCGATAAACCCGCTCAACTACCTCAGGCGAAGCACCCGTTTCGTTGGCGACGCCGCGCACCTTGGTGATTACCTGTTCGACCCGTGCCGGAGCGCGGACATCGGCCGTGGTTTTCTTGAACGACGCGGCCTGGGTGACCAATTTGCCGCGTCGGGCGAGCAGGGCGGCCAGGTCGTGGTCGATACGGTCGATACGCTGGCGGACCTCTTCGATCGATGTGCACTGTACGTCCATGTGAGACTTCTCCTGACAGGTAAGGAAACGAACTGGACATGCTACCTGGCTGACGCAATGCAGGTTATCCCTTCAACGCTGCTTCAATTGCCGCAACATCGATCTTGCGCATTTCCATCATCGCTTCGAACGCGCGCTTGGCCGCCGCTCGATCCGGATTGCTTATCGCCGCCGTCAGCACGCGAGGCGTGATCTGCCACGAAAGCCCCCATTTGTCCTTGCACCAGCCGCAGGCACTTTCCTGTCCGCCATTGCCGACAATAGCATTCCACAAACGATCCGTTTCGACTTGGTCATCCGTAGCAACCTGGAACGAAAACGCCTCGCTGTGCTGAAACATCGGACCGCCGTTGAGCCCCAGGCAGGGAATGCCCATCACCGTGAATTCCACCGTCAGCACATCGCCTTTCTTGCCCGAAGGGTAATCGCCAGGTGCGTGATGGACGGCCACCACCGCGCTGTCCGGGAAGGTCTTGGCGTAGAACGTCGCAGCGTCCTGCGCTGTGCCGTCAAACCACAGGCAAATCGTATTTTTGCTGGTCATCGTGGGTCTCCGAAACCGGGACTGGGACAAACAGTGTAGACGCACAGTCAGCCGGACTTCCTTGGTCGATCAGCAACCCTATGTTTTTTGCGCCGCGCTGGCGGCCTGTTCAGACACCTGCAGCGCGCCTTTCGCCCGCACCGGCTTCAGCCGCGAAACCCCGAACAACACCAAGGCCAGCCCGATCATCTGATACAGCGACACTTCCTCGCTCAATATCGCCCACGACGCCAGCACGGTCAGTACCGGCCCCAGATTGCCGACCGCTGCGGTATGGGTTGCGCCCATGCGTTGAATGGCCAGCGCCACCCAATAGATTGGCAATACCGTGGAAACCACCGCCATCAAGGCCGCATACACCCACACCGAAGTGGGCAGTTGCCAGAGCAGGGGGGTATCGGCCGCCACAAGATAGTGCGTCAGCACCATCAACGACGAAGCACCGCCCGCAAGCCCGGCCAGACGCATGGAACTCATGCGCTTGAGCATCATGCCGGTGCCCGAGTAATACAGTGCATAGGTCACTGCACTGGCGAACACCAATGCCGCCCCCAGCATCACTTGCCCGCCCATCCCGGTGGCGCTGACGTCATGCACGAAGGCGATGCCCAGGCCCAAGTAGCACAAGCCCATCGCCGCCAGGGTGCGCAGGGTAGGGCGCTCGCGCAGGGCAATGGCCTGGAACACCAGGACCAGGGTCGGGTAAGTGAACAGAATCAGCCGCTCAAGCCCGGCGCTGATGTACTGCAGCCCGTAGAAGTCGAACAGGCTC
The DNA here is from genome assembly GCF_050739775.1 of Pseudomonas sp. GTDB lineage: Bacteria > Pseudomonadota > Gammaproteobacteria > Pseudomonadales > Pseudomonadaceae > Aquipseudomonas. The sequence goes on along the minus strand of NZ_JBOICA010000027.1, from coordinate 39,345 downwards.
GCCAGGTAATAGCCGAACAACCCCAGCAGCAGCACCCGCACGCCGTCACCCAGGCTCAGCGGCGCATTGGCCGGGCCGCGGCTGGCCCACACCAGCCAGGCAAACAGCGGCAACGACAAACCCATGCGCATCGCCAGCAGGGTGATTGCATCCACCTGACTGGCCGCATAAGACAGCTTGACGAAAATCGCTTTGAGGCTGAAACCGAGTGCCGACAGCACCGCAAACAGACTGCCGTTTTCGACGCAACGCTGGCAGAACCCACGTAATTTATTCATCAGCAGCCCGACAAAGGAGAAGGTACAGGCGTTATTCTAAAGTGAAGGCAATCCACACAGAATCGCATTTTCCAGAACGAAGCCTTCGCCAAAAGAGAAAATCCAGTGCACTTTGATCTCTCCGATTTGCGCCTGCTGAGCGCCATTGCCGCTTCCGGCAGCCTGAGCAAGGCGGCCGCCAGCATCCCTGTTGCTGTCTCGGCTGCCAGCACCCGCCTGCGTCTGTTCGAGGAGCGCTGCGGCGTCACCGTATTCACCCGCACGGCCGGCGGCATGCAACTCACCCCGACCGGTCGCCTGGTGCTGGAAGTGGCTGGCAGCGTACTCGGCGAGGCGCAAAAGCTTCAGGACACGCTAAAGGAACTGGCCGGCGAACGCCGCATCACACTGCGCCTGGCCGCCACCACCGTGACCACCAGCAGCCTGTTGCCCGCAGTGCTTGGCTCGTTCCTGGCCGACTACCCGGAAGTCGATCTGCAACTGACCGAGTACCGCAGCGCGGACGTCATGCGTGCCGTGCTCACTGGCGAATGCGAGATCGGTGTGTATGACGGCAGCGTCATCAGCGATGGTGTGCTGTCGTTGCCGTTTCGCAGCGAGCGGCTGGTGATGCTGGTGCCGACCGGGCACCCTTTGGCAGAACGTGAACAGACACGCCTGCGCGATGCCTTGGGTTATCCCTTCATCGGCATGCCGGCCGAGCGGGCCATGCAACGCTTTGTCGAAGAACGGGCGATGAAACTGGCGATGCCCTTGCAGATCCGCGTACGTGCGCCCAGCTTCGAAGCCATCGCCCAACTGGTCGCTCAACGCGCTGGGATCGCCATGCTGCCGGAGACCACCGCGCTGCGCATGGAGCAAGAACTACCGGTGCGTGTGGTTCTGCTTGAAGAGGGCTGGGCGACGCTTGAACTGCGGCTGTGCATCAAGGGTTGGGAGTCCCTCAGTACCCATGCTCGTGAACTGGTCAGCTTCCTGTCGCAGTAGCCTGTGCGATGGGCCGCATCGGCGGCCCTGAATCAACCTGTGGTTGCTACTTCACCGAGGCTTGATCCGCCTGCAGCGTGCGGCGCAGCACTGCCGCCGTTGCCGAGCGTGCTTCGACTTCATCCAGTAGCGCTTCCACCAGCGCCAGGCTCATCTCCAGCGATTGCTCAGTGGCCCAGAGCAAGCCGCGCACTTCGGCATCGACCCTGTCACAGGCGTGGGCGTTGGTCTGGTAAGCGCTTTTGAGCAGGATGGAGGTGTGGATCAGGGCGTCTTCGGACGAGACACCGGCACGGACGGCGAAGAGCGGATCGTGGCTGCCGTTGCAGGAGCCGAAGGTAGTGCTGGTTTGGGTGGTGGGTGGGGGATCGGGGACTATTTTTGTCATTGTGGAGCTCCTTGATTGGTGGAGCCGCCACGTATCGCTACCAAACGAATGGTGACGGCTGTACGCAGGTTGGTAGACCGGGAATCAAGGAAACCGGCGCGCACGAATGCGCCCTACGCACAGCCGCCATAACACGAAACAGCGGACACAAAAAAAGCGCCAACTGTTCGGATAGGACGCTTGTGCGCCTTGATTATCACCTGGGCTACCAAACCCGGTCGCTGGATTTACAGCGACGCGGAGGAGGGTAACGGGGTTGGGGGTGGGATTCAAGCGTTGGAGTTGGGCAGCCACCTGGGGCCCGTCGCATTTAACGCGTTGGAAACACTTTTCGGAAACGTCTGACATACCCGGCTATACCACCCAACCTATAATCTGCGCCCTCCGCATACTTTGGAGAGGGAATTCAGTGGCTACAGGACATTTCATTCGCTTGGGCGATAGAACCACCTGCGGTGGCACAGTGCTGGAAGCAGACCAACGCGTCATCATGTTTGGCCGCAACCATGTGCGCGAGGGCGATCGGGTTACGTGTGGCAAGAGTCAGGGTGTTTACCGAATCATCGGCGGCATTTCTTACATTGAAAGTCACGGCCGGCTTGTAGCAGGTAGTCTGGACAGCATCAGCAGTTGCCCCTGCCGAGCCAGGCTGATTCCCTCCCTGGATAGCGCGACCTACCAGTCCGAGCGGGGTACTGCCAGGACTGCCCATACCCCCTCAGCGAGTGTGACGGCGATGCCGCTCGCAGCAAGCCCGACGGGCGCCGCCCCTGCGCCAGTCACCAACAGTCTGTTGGAAGAAGAGGAGGAAGAAGAGGCGCTGGAGGACGTTGGCATTGTCCTGCGCCTGGGACTGTTCTTCGACGGTACCGGCAACAACCAGGCCAACAGCGCGGCCACCGCTGATTGCTATGCCGCCAATGTCGGCCTGACGGAGGAAACCGCTGAGGACATTCGCCAACACTGCGCCGCTTTTGGCTTTGACGGCGATGGCAGCTCACCGGACAACAGCTATGGCAATGACGTTAGCAATATTGCACGCCTCTATAGTCTTTATCCGGATCAGGCTGAGGAACAGCTGCCGCCTGGGACCGAAGAGGCCTATTTACCGGTGTATATCGAAGGTATCGGTACTAGCAGCGGTCTAGTGGATTCCCTCTACAGCCAGGGCACCGGTCAGGGGGGCACTGGCGTGGTAGCGCGGGTCGAACAGATGCCTGCGCTGGTTCTGAAGCAAATACGATTGCTACAAGACAGTAACCCCGGCCTCAAAATTCGTCGGATCGAGGTGGATCTGTTCGGCTTCAGCCGGGGGGCGGCAGCGGCACGGCACTGTGCCAATGATCTGCTCAAAGGGTCAGGCAGCCTGCTGGCCCGCTCGCTGCCTGCAGGCTCGCCGTTACTGGCGAGGGATTTTGCCTGGCGCCATCGCAACGATGTCGTCCTCAATTTCATTGGCCTGTTCGATACGGTAGCGGGCATCGTCTCGCTGCGTGACCGCGACTTCAGCCCGCACAATGCCGACAACCCGGGGCTCAACCTGCGGCTCGCGCCGGGCATGGCGCGCAAAGTGATTCATCTGGTGGCCGACGATGAGTACCGCCACAACTTCTCCCTGACCCAGGCCGAGCAGGACATCGTCCTTCCCGGCTGCCATTCGGACATCGGCGGTGGCTACTTGCCGTTGTCCCGCGAGAAGCTGCTCTTGAGTAAGCCCGACAGCAGCTTAGAAGTTAACGGCCTCCCCAATGAACACTCTGCGGCCTACTCGCGCACCCAGCAACGCTTCAGTCACGAGTCACGCCACTGGCTGGCCTATGTACCGCCCGAGGGGCTCGATATCGTCACCTGGTCGGTGCAGACCCAACACCGTAAGCGAGACACCCAGGCCGAAAAGCGCGTGTATGCCGCGATTGTCAGCCAGCGTCAGGTGCGCAACGAGTTGTCGCTGGTGTACCTGCGTATCATGCGTGAATGGGGGGGTACGCGCCGGGGTGGCGTTTGACGAAATTAACGATCGCCTACCTGAATTATCTCTGCCCAGCGAACTGCAACCAATTGCCACCAAATTGCAGGCCTTTGCCCTGGGTGAGCCCTACACCTCCCTGACCACCGAAGAAACCTCCCTGTTACGCCGTCGCTACATCCACCTCTCGGCCAACTGGAATGCCGCCAAAGGCTGGAACAACAGCGCGCTGGATGTCGTGTTCATCAACCGCCCGGCCGCGGGGATGCGGCGCATGGAGCACCCCAATGAGTAAGCCCAGGACACTGCTCTTGGTGGCGATGATGGTCTGGTTGGCCGGTTGTGCCAACGGTCCCCACCGGCTGCCTTACGACTCGTGGCGACTAGGCTTGTTTGCGCCCAACTACATGGAGGTGTGGATCGAAACCGCTGATGCGGTGGACGTACAGGACCGTGCCTTTCGCCGCGCCATGAGCGGTATAGCCGCGATCAACACCCCGAAAAACCTTAAAGGCAATCCACGGGGTTGGCCGCAGCGGCCAGGGGCAGGAAAAGGCAAACAGGTACTGGGCGCTGACCTGCCACGCCTGATCTATGTGCGCTGGCAATCCCTGGCCGAGCCGCAGACCTACGAGGCCTATATCGTTATCCCGGAGGCCACTCGGCAGGCGATGGTCAAGGGCGAGAAGGCATTCTGCCAAGCAGACGCGATGTGGATCACTGGTTATCGCGATGTGCTGACCGTCGGCTTGGCACCAGGTGGGATTGCCAGGGTCTGGCTCATGGGACCGTGCTTGTCAGCTATCGATGTCGCACGAGTGCAGGGCACCGTCGTGAAGAAAGGTCCGGATGGAGGCCGGAGCAACGGCCAATATGCGTTGCCATTGGAACCAGAGTCCCAAGCCTACCTCGAGAAATACGGGATTCCCTATGGCTCTTGGTGAACCCCCCCAGCTCTGTAAGCTCAATTTCTGGGGGACAGCGGAGGGTGGCTTGAAAGGAGATTAGTGTGGCCGGTTTTGGCAAGGCCTTGCCTTGCATCGCAGGCCAAGCCAGCTCCTACCGTGCTGAAGACCCGCCAGAACAGCGGGCCCGCAGCAAGCTCAAAGCTTCGGCAACTGCCCGATACGCCCCATCATCTCGGTGACGATCTGCAGGTCGAGCATGAACTGTTCAACGGTCTTGAACTCGTTGTCGTTGTGGCCGGTGTATTTGACGTCAGGCATGGCCAGACCGAACTGCACACCATTGGGCAATTCATGCACCGAAGTGGCGCCCGCTGAGGTGCCGAACTTTTGTTCCATGCCCAGATTTTCACTGGCCACCGCCAGCAGCGCCTTGACCCACTCACCCTCGGGGTTGCGGTACATCGGCTCAGCAATGGCGGTGTCGAAAGCCACGCTTACGTCGGTTTTCTTGCTCCAGGCACCCAGTTTTTCACTGATTTCGCGCTTGAGCACGTCAGGCGATTTGCCGACCGGCACGCGCAGGTTGACGGCCAGTTTGAAGGCTTTTTCATCCGTGCCGACATAGGTCAGTGAAGTGGTCAGTGGTCCCATGAAAGCATCGGAGAAACCGACCCCCAGTTTGCCACCCAGATAGTCCAGGCCCCAGTTGTCGGCGGCATAGCGGGCCGCGTCGGTAATCTGGTTGTGCTTGAGCGCAACCTTGCCGTCGAGGCTGTGGATGAAGCCGAGCATCCGGGCCACCGGGTTGACGCCGGATTCGGGCTCGGAGGAGTGGGCGGAAACGCCGGTGACGGTCAGTTGAACGTCCTTGCCGACGACCTTGGCGGTCACGCCAAAGTTGCCACCATTTTGCTTGGCATAATCAGCGCCGGCTTTCTGCAAGCTGGCGGCCAGTTCGTCGGGCTTGTCGGTGACAAGCGTGGCGACCGAGGTCGACGGAATCTGGTTGGTCGCCAGGCCGCCGGTCATCGAAGTGATTTCGGCGCCTTTGCCCTCTGCACTGCGGCGAGGGAAGCTGGCCATGACGGTACCGTAGCCCTTCTCGGCAATCACCACCGGATAGCCGCCATCCAGCGCCAGGTTGTAGTTGGGGGTCGGGTTGTGTTCGAAGTAGTAGGGAATGGCATCGCCGGTGGTTTCTTCGGTGGTGTCCACCAGCAGCTTGAAGTTGCGCGCCAGCGGCAGTTGCTCTTCCTTGATGATCTTCATCGCGTAGAGCGTTACGACGATGCCGTTCTTGTCATCCTCGGTGCCGCGGCCATACATGCGGTCGCCGATCAGGGTGACTTTGAACGGATCGAGTTTGGTGCCGTCTTGCAGTACCCAGTTTTCCGGAGTCACGGGGACTACATCGGCATGCGCGTGGATGCCCACGACTTCGTTGCCGCTGCCGTCGAAGGAGATTTCATAGACACGGTTATCGATGTTGCGAAAGTTCAGGTTGAAGGCCTGGGCCAGGGCTTTGATCTTGTCAGCGATCTTGATGAATTCGGGGTTCTCGTGCTGGGCAACGCCGTCGACGCGCATCGTCGGGATTGCAACCAGCTCGCGCAGGGTTTCGGTGGCGGCACTGCCGTATTTGACCCGCGCATAAAGGCCGAGCAGGCGATGGATCTCGTTCTGCTGTTCAGCCGACAGGGACTTGTTGCCGAGGAAGGCTGTGATGGTCGCGCCGAGGTTGTCGGCTTTAGCCAGGTCGCTCTTGGCCAGACTTGCCAGGAACTGCCTGAAATTCTTCACCGAAGCGTCGTTGAAGGTCTTGAGGATGGCTGCGCTCTGTTGTGGGGTGATGTTGGCGTGCGCTTGCGTGGTGAACGACGTAAGGCTGGCCAGCATCAGCGTGGTGGCGGCCAGGTGTTTGAATGAGAAATCCATTGCTGGGGGCATTCCTTTGCAGATAGTTAGTAGGAGGTGCCTGCCTCAAGAAGCAGACATTTCTCCAAACTAACACCACAAGGAAACACTAGAGGAGCCCCTGAAGTGCGAACTGTCGCACATAAACGCAAAAGCGACGCAGAAACGAAAAAGCTGTTAGGTCTGACCGCCCGTCGGTCAACGTCCTGGCCTGTCGAATCGCCCGGCAGCGAATCGACTACTGCACAGATCGACCTGATCGGTTCAATCCCAATGCAGGAGTAAACGTCATGTCTTATGTCGATGGTTTTGTGCTCGCCGTGCCTACGGCCAACCGCGAGACGTTCAAGCAGCATGCCGAGGAAGCGGCGGTGGTGTTCAAGGAGTGTGGTGCCCAGCGCGTTATCGAGTGCTGGGGCGATGATGTGCCCGACGGCAAGGTGACCTCGTTTCCGATGGCGGTGAAATGCAAGCCGGATGAAACCGTGGTGTTTTCCTGGGTCCTCTGGCCTTCACGCGAGGTGCGCGATGCCGGGATGAAGAAGATGATGGAAGACCCGCGGCTGCAGCCTGACAAGAACCCGATGCCCTTTGATGGGCAGCGGCTGATCTTTGGTGGGTTCAATATTCTGGTGGATGTGTAGGGCATACGCTGCCCTGTAGGAGCGGATTCATCCGCGAAGGACTGCGCAGCAGGCCCGGCTTCTGGGGCCGCGCTGCGACCCTTCGCGGATGAATCCGCTCCTACAAAAACAGCGGATCAAACCCTGAATCGCGCCACCAACGCCGTCAGCTCTGCAGCCAACCCCGACAGCGTCTGGCTCGCCTCCCGCGTCTGCTGCGCTCCCGTCGCCGAGCGAGCCGACAGTTCACGAATGTTCAGCAGATTGCGGTCCACTTCACGGGCCACTTGCGCCTGTTCTTCAGCAGCACTGGCGATCACCAGGTTGCGTTCATTGATCTGACCGATAGCGCTGTAGATCCCCTCAAGCACCTGACCCGACGCCTGGGTGATGCCCAAGGTCGACTGGGCACGCTGGGTGCTGGCCTGCATCGAGGTCACCGCCGCTTCGGTGCCATGCTGCACCCCGGCGATCATCTGTTCGATCTCCTGGGTCGATTGCTGGGTGCGGTAGGCGAGGGTGCGTACTTCATCCGCGACCACGGCAAAGCCACGACCGGCTTCCCCGGCACGTGCCGCTTCGATGGCGGCATTGAGTGCTAGCAGGTTGGTCTGCTCAGACACCGAGCGGATCACATCCAGCACCTGGCCAATGTCGCGAATCTGCCCGGCCAGCTGCTGCAAACGCTCACTGCTGGTCTGCACTTCACTGGCCATGGCGCGAGTGCCGTCGAGGTTTTCGCCGACCTGTTGGCGGCTTTGCTCGGCCAGTTGGTTGGAGGCAGTGGCTGCTTGCGAGGTGGTCACTGCATTGCGCGCGACTTCTTCCACTGCCGTGGTCATTTCGGTGACGGCGGTGGCGGCCTGTTCCAGTTCCTGGTCCTGCTGGCGCAGGCTGCTTGCGCTCTGTTCGGTCACCGCATCGAGGGCTTCGGCAGCCGCGGCCAGTTGCGTCGCACAGCCGGTGATCTGCCCCAGGGTGTCGCGCTGGCTGTGCTGCATGCGCTGCAGTTCACTGAACAGTTGGCCGATTTCGTTGCGGCTGTGCACCGCCACCGGCACGCTGAGGTCGCCACCGGCGATGCGCTGGAAGTGCAGGCCGGCATCAGCCAGTGGGCGCAGTACCCGTCGCGCGATAAAGCTCCAGCACAGCGCGGCCAGCAGCAAAGTGACCAAGCCCAGCACCACGTTCAGTAGCTGGGCATTGCTCAGGCGCCGGTCGGATTCGAGCATGATCTGTTGGCTGCGCTCGCTCAAGGCCGCCACCAGTTGTTGGCGCAGGGCCTGCATTCGGGCCATGGCGTTGCCGGCGTCGGTGTTGACGATGAAGTAGCGTTGCAGGTCGTTCTGCCGGGTCGCCTCGCGTTGCCCGGCGACGGCATTGGCGTAGGCGCCGAAGGTGCTTTGCAGGTCCACGGCGAGGGCCTTGAGTGCCGGGTCCTGGGCGTTGGCGACCAGTTCATCGATCAGACCGCGGCTGTTGTCGATCAGCTGTGCGGACAGCGCCATGCGTTTGTTGGCGCTGTCTTGGTGGCCACCGCTCTGTTCGATAAAGCCGGAGGAAACGTTGGCGCTGGCGCGGATCGCCATCAGCAGGGCGTTGTTCAGCCGGTCCGACTGGTGCGCGGTGCGGTCCAGTTCGGTGATCTGCTGGTCGCTGCCCACCGCCGCGCGCCAGGCGCTGACGGTGGAGAACAGCAGGGTCAGGCTGAACAGCAATAGCACCCAGAACATCCCGGTGCGGATTTTCAGGTCGGCGAACATGCAGGCAGTACTCCTTTTAATTGTTATCAGCACCACACTGTGCCGAGCAATCGGCGGTGGGTGGTGTGCTATCGGAGTCTGCCTGGATGGACTTGAGGGCTGGAGTTCGCTTGTGTTCGATTACCGCACGCAGTTTGCCTCAGCGCCCCTCATGCTGGCGCCGGTAAGCCCCCGGCTGCACACCCATGGCCTTGCTGAAGGCACGGGTGAAGGCGGCGATGGACTGGTAACCCACGGCAGCGCATACCTGTTCGACCGTGTTATGGGCTTTGAGCAACTGGCAGGCATGGCGCATGCGCAGGGCCAGCAGCACTTGCCCTGGAGATTGTCCGGCCAGTTCGCTGAAGCGCTTGAAGAAGGCCGAGCGCGACAGCCCGGTGCAGGCGGCCATGCTTTCCAGCGGCCAGGACTGCTCGGGGTGTTCAATCAACTGCTCGACCAGGGCGGCGAATTGCGGGTGGCGGGCCAGGGCTACCAGTCCGCCCATGGGCAGGTCTGCCTTTACCTGCTGGCGCAGCACATAGAGAAACAGCAGATGGCTCAAGCGCTCAAGCAAGGCCGAGGAGGGCGCAGGTTGACGCTGGCACTCGGCAAGGATCAGCTCGAACAGCGCGGTGGCAGCGCTCAGGGCTGGGTCGCCGGCGCGCAGGATCAGCCAGTCGGGCAGGCCTTCGATGATCAGCGACGACAGCCCAGGCTGGAAGTGAAAGAACCCGCACACCAAGCCGACGCCGTCACTGGCCTCGCTGTCGAGCGGCAACATGGTCATGCGCGGCTGCTGGCGGGCCAGTTCGCAGTCGGCGGTGCCAGACAGCCGGTATTCAAGATCGCGCAGCAGGAACACCGCATCACCTGCTTCCAGGGCAATGGCCTGGGGTTGGCCGGCAATATGCAGCCAGCAATGACCCTGGACCACCAGGTGAAAACTGGCCCGCGCCAGGCCCTGGGTGCTGGCGTGCCAGCCACCGCAGTAACGCCCGACATGGAACAGGCTGGCGTCTAGCTCAAGGCTTTCTAATAACCAATCGACAAGGGGGCTGGAGGAAATCATCTAAGGGAAAGACTCAGGAGCAAGTAATAACGACTATAGAATATGGAAGGTAATTCTTATAACCAACAGACTTGTGCGACACCCTAGTATGCAGGAGTCCACTCCATGTCGCGCGTTACACTCCACACGCTGCAAAGCGCCCCTGAAGCCGCTCGCCCTTTCCTGGAAAACGCCCAGAAGAACTCGGGCTTCGTTCCCAACCTGCTCGGCGTTCTGGCCAACGCTCCGGCTGCGCTGGAAACCTACGTCACCGTTTCGGCCCTCAACGGCAAGGCCGAACTGAACCTGGCCGAGCGCGAAGTGGTGCAACTGGTGGCTGCCACCAACCACGGCTGCGACTTCTGCGTGGCCGGCCACACCGCGGTGGCCCTGAACAAAGCCAAGCTGGCGCAAGAGGTGGTCGATGCCCTGCGTGCCCGCGGCGAACTGCCGCAGGAAAAGCTTGAAGCCCTGGCCGCCTTCACCCGTGAAATCATCGCCACCCGCGGCAATGTCAGCGATGCTGGCTACAACGCCTTCCGTGAAGCCGGCTATGGCGAAGGTCATGCCCTGGAAGTGATTCTCGGGGTGAGTCTCGCCACCCTGTGCAACTTTGCTAATGTGTTCGCCCAGACGCCGCTCAATGACGAGCTGAGCAAGTACCGCTGGCAGCCTTCGGCATAACGATCCCTTGGCGCCGGTGCCGGCTGGCGCTTTTTTTAAAGGAGTAAACGACATGCTCGATCCCGCATTGGCCACGTGGCTGGATGCCGAGGCCGAAGCCCTCGATCTGGGGCACTGTGACCCGCAGGCAGTGTTGGGGCAGTTGGCGGTGGCGCAGGTGCTGCGCGTCGGTATCGACCAAACCCAGGGTGGCAGCGGCGGCACGGTCGCCGACGCGGTGGAAACCGTTGCCAATGTCGCTAGCCATTCCCTGGCCGCAGCCTTCGTATTCTGGGGCCAGCGCGCCTTTATCGAATACCTGCTGCACAGTCCGAATGCCGCCCTGCGCGAGCGCCTTTTGCCGAACCTGCTCAGTGGTGAGCTGGCCGGTGCTACCGGGCTGTCCAACGCCATGAAGTACCTGTCTGGCATCGAAGCACTGCAAGTCAAAGGTCTCGCGGATGCGCAGGGCTGGGCCCTCGACGGGCGCCTGCACTGGGTCACCAACCTGCGCAAGGGCGGTTTTGTCGTAGCAGCAGCGATTGAAGAGGAGGGCGCTTCACCGTTTGTACTGGCGATCCCTGACAACGTTGCCGGGCTCAGCCGCTCGGACGATCTGCAACTGATGGGGTTGCAATCGAGCAACACCGCAGCCTTGAATTTCGAGCAGGTAGCAATCAGTCGTGACTGGCTGCTGCACGAGAACGCCAAGCAGTTCCTGCCCGCGGTTCGCCCTTCGTTCCTCGGTCTGCAATGCGGTATGGCCATCGGCCTGGCGCGGCGCTCGTTGAGTGAAGTGGAAAGCCACCTGCAAGGCGTGCGTTCGTTCCTCGGCGAGGCCTTGAGTGTGTTAGGCGAGCGCCTGGAAAACACCGTCGCCGAGTTGAAAAATGGCCTGCTCGATGGCCGCTTCCTGACCCAGCCGGCGGCCTTGTTCAAGTTGCGCATCACCTTGGCCGAGACGGCTGCCGATGCCGTGCAACTGGAACTGCAGGCCAGCGGCGGCAAGGCCTACCTGAGTGCTTATGGCGCAGGCTTCGCCCGGCGCTGGCGCGAGTCGGCATTCGTGCCGATCGTTACCCCAAGCCTGGTGCAGTTGCGCGCCGAGCTGCAGCGGCAGGCGTCGGCAGCATGACCCAGGTGTTGCTCGAAGCCCGCGGGATCAGCCTCGGTTACCCGCGTGAACAAGGTTGGCAGAGTGTGCTGGAAGACTTCGACCTGCAACTGGCACCGGGGGAGGTGATCACCATTCTCGGCCCCAGCGGTATCGGCAAGTCGAGCCTGTTGCGGGTCCTGGCCGGCTTGCAGCAGGCACGCAGTGGTAGCGTCAGCTTGCTCGGTGAATCGCTGCAGGGGCCGCATCCGCGCCTGGCGGTGGCGTTCCAGGACCCCAGCCTGTTGCCCTGGCTGAGCCTGGAAAAGAACGTCGCCTTCGGCCTGGATTTCGCCCGTCAGCCCAGGATTGCGGCCAGCGAGCGCCGCGCGCGGATCGACCACGCCATCGAGGCGGTCGGCCTGCAACACGCCCGCGAGCAGTACCCGGCGCAGCTCTCCGGTGGCATGGCCCAGCGTACCGCGCTGGCCCGCTGCCTGGCACGTCAGCCACAGGTGCTGTTGCTCGATGAACCTTTCGGCGCTCTGGACGAAGTAACCCGCGCCGACATGCAGCAACTGTTGTTGCAACTGATCGCCCAGCACAACACGGCGGCGATCCTGATCACCCACGATATCGACGAAGCCCTGCTGTTGTCCGATCGCGTGTTGCTACTGGGCAACCACCCGGCGCGCACCCTCGGCCAATGGCACATTGACCTGGCGCAACCCCGCGAGCAGCGGGTCGAGGAACTGGGCACGCTGCGTATCAACATCCTCAAAACCCTTCGGCGGGCCAGCCGCACTCCTGAACCTACTCCTGAACCTTTGCCGCTGCCGTCGGAGACTGCCCATGTGCCTGGACGACTTCACTCACACTCGTCGTGACTTCATCAAGCTCAGTGCCTTGCTGACAGCGGGTGGCGCCCTGCCGCTGCTGAGCAGTTTGCAGGCGCGTGCTGCCAGCAATCCGGATGCACCGGTGCGCATCGGCTACTTGCCGATCACCGACGCCACACCGTTGCTGGTAGCCCATAACAATGGCCTGTTCGAAGCCGAAGGCATCAAGGCCGAACGGCCGGTACTGCTGCGCAGTTGGGCGCAAGTGATCGAGGCGTTCATCTCCGGCCAGGTCAACGTTATTCATCTGCTCTCGCCGATGACCGTCTGGGCGCGTTATGGCAGCAAGGTGCCGGCCAAGGTAGTGGCCTGGAACCATGTCGGTGGTTCGGGCCTGACCGTGGCCCCGGGCATCACCGAGGTCAAGCAGCTGGGCGGGCAGAGCGTGGCGATTCCGTTCTGGTATTCGATTCACAACGTGGTGGTGCAGCAGCTGTTCCGCGACCATGGCCTGACGCCGGTGTCGAAGCCGACCACCGCGCAGTTGGCCGCCAATGAGGTCAATCTGGTAGTGCTGCCACCGTCGGACATGCCGCCGGCCCTGGCCAGCAAACGCATTGCCGGCTACATCGTCGCCGAGCCGTTCAATGCCCTGGCCGAAGACCTCAAGGTCGGCCGCGTGCAGCGCTTTACCGGTGACATCTGGCGCAACCACGCCTGCTGCGTGGTGTTCATGCACGAGCACGACCTTAACAACCGCCCGGACTGGTCGCAGAAGGTGGTCAATGCCATCGTCAAGGCCCAGCTGTGGACCCGTGATCACCGCGCCGAAGCCGCCGCCTTGCTGTCCAAGGCCGGCCCTAACCGCTACACCCCGCATACCCCACAGGTGCTGAGCCAGGTGTTGGCACCCTCTGCCGATGACCGTGCGGTCTACATCGCCAGCGGCGCGATCCAGCATGGGCAGTGGGACGAGAAGCGCATCGACTTCCAGCCGTATCCGTTCCCCAGCTACACCGAGGAATTGGTGCGTCGCTTGCAGAACACCCTGATAGAAGGCGACAAGGGCTTCCTCGCCGGCCTCGACCCGCAACAGACGGCCCGTGATCTGGTTGACGAGCGTTTTGTGCGTAACAGCATCGAGGCAGTCGGTGGGCTCAAGGCCTTCGGCTTGCCGGACAGCTTTGAGCGTAGCGAGGAGTTCGCGGTCTGATGGGTAAGCATGTACTGCATGGCACCCTGGGGGCTGCCGGCTTGCTCGGGTTGTTGTTGCTGTGGTGGCTGGGCGTGCACCTGTTCGGCGAGGCTGATGGTCTGTCGGCGCGTTTCTCGCCGCAGGCGACCTTGGCCAGTCTGATCGAGCTGCTGGAGCAGGGCGAGGTCTATGAGCATGTGTGGGTCAGCCTCAAGCGCATCCTGATCGGCTTGCTGCTGGCGTTGTTGATCGGCGTGCCGCTGGGGTTGCTGGTGGGCAGCTATCGCCACCTTGAATCGGCGACCACGCCGGCGTTCCAGTTCCTGCGCATGATCTCGCCGCTGTCGTGGATGCCGGTGGTGGTGATGCTGATGGGCGTGGGCGACCAGCCGATCTACTTCCTCCTGGCCTTTGCCGCGTTGTGGCCGATCCTGCTCAACACTGCTGCCGGTGTGCGTCAGCTCGACCCACGCTGGCTGCAACTGAGCCGCAGCCTCAGCGCTAGCCGTTGGGAGACCCTGTGCAAGGTGATCATTCCCGGCGTGATCGGCCATGTGCTGACCGGTGTGCGCTTGGCCATTGGCATTCTGTGGATCGTGCTGGTGCCGTGCGAGATGCTCGGCGTCAGCGCCGGGTTGGGGTACTTCATCCTCGATACCCGGGACCGGTTGGCATACTCGGAGTTGATGGCCATGGTGCTGTTGATCGGGGTGCTGGGTTTTATGCTTGATGCCCTGGCTCGTGGGTTGCATCGGCGTTGGGTGCATGCCTGAGGTGTGAGCGTTTTTGCGATTGATCACGGGGCAAGCTCCGCGATCAGCCGTATTCTTCAATTTCAAATGGCGCCATTAATTGTTATGTTATTACATATTAATTAGGGAGCCCGCATGAACTATCCCCTAGGAAGGTTATCCCTCGGCCTGTCTGCCTCATTGTTCGCGCTGCCGGCTGCGGCTGCGGAGCCGGTGTTGCTCGATACCCTGACCGTCAGCGAACGTCACTTCGAAGAATCCGCCACAGGTCCCGTGCAGGGCTATCGCGCCAACCGCTCAAGCACGGCGACCAAGACCGACACCGACATCCGTGACACCCCCCAGAGCATCGCCGTGGTGCCGAGCCAGGTGCTCGAGGACCTCAACAGTACCCGCATCGACCGTGCCCTGGATTTCGCCGGCGGGGTGAGCCGGCAGAATAACTTCGGTGGCCTGACCTTCCTCAATTACAGCGTGCGCGGCTTCACCACCGGCGAGCTGTACAAGAACGGCTTTGCCGTCAACCGCGGCAGCTACAGCGCCCCGGACACCTCGAGCATCGAACGCATCGAAGTGCTCAAGGGGCCGGCGGCCAGCCTGTACGGACGTGGTGATCCGGGTGGCCTGGTGAACATCGTCACCAAGCGTCCCCAGGCCGAGGCCTTCAGCCATTTCAAGGCCAGCGCCGGCAGTTGGGACCGTTACCGCAGCAGCCTGGATGTGAACACGCCACTGAGCGAAGACGGGCGCGTGCTGTCGCGGGTCAATATGGCCGTGGAGGACAACGGCAGTTTTCGCGATTACGTTGGCAGCGAGCGGCGTATCGTCAGTCCGTCGCTGAGCTGGCAACTGAGCCCAGACACGCTGGTGTCGATCGACAGCGAGTTCTCGCGCACCGAGTCGGTGTTTGACCGTGGGGTGCCGGCGGTGAACAGCGAACTGGGCTCGATCAGCCGTTCGGCCTTCTTTGGTGAGCCCAACGATGGGCGCATCCGCAACGACAACCAGACCCTGGACCTGGCCCTGGAGCATGACCTGAACGACAGCTGGAAGCTGCGCCTGGCCAACCACTACACCCAGGGCCGGCTCAAGGGCAACAGCTCCGAGCCCCAGCGCCTGGTCGGCACCACCCTCAGCCGTTTCTACCGCGAGCGTGATTTCGAGTGGAACGACAGCATCACCCAGGCTGAACTGCATGGCCAGTTTGATTTCGCCGGCTGGCAGCACCAGAGCCTGATCGGCCTGGAGTACGAGAACTACCGCAACAGCCAGAAGTATCCGCAGAGCGCCACTTCACTGGAATATGGCCTGGACATCTACAACCCGGTGTATGGCAAGCCGAAGCCCGCGCTGGTCAAACCCAATGACTTCTTCGAGCGCACGCAGAGCTATGCACTCAATCTACAAGACCAGATCACCTTTAGCGAACGCCTGCGTGGCCTGATCGGGGTGCGCCTGGAGCACATCGAGCAGAGCGCCCAGAACCGCACCAGCCAGGTCAGCAACACCCAGGAAAAAGACGTGGCCACGCCGCGCGTGGGGTTGCTGTATCAGCTCACCCCTGAGGTCGGCGTGTTCGCCAACGCCTCGACCTCGTTCAAGCCCAATAGCATCGGCACCCAGGGCCAGGTGTACAAGCCGGAGAAAGGCCTGGGCTATGAAACCGGGCTCAAGTTCGACCTGTTCGACAGTCGTCTGGGGGCGACCCTGGCGCTGTTCCGGATCGACAAGGAAAACGTCATCACCACCGATGCCTTCGGCGACAGCGTTGCGGCCGGCAAGGCGCGTAGCCAGGGTGTCGACTTGCAGTTCAGTGGGCAGCTGAGCGACGCCGTGCGCCTGATCGGTGCCTACGCCTACATCGATGCCGAAGTGACCAAGGGCGACGCCAGCCTGCCCGAGGGCAGCGACCTGTTGGGTATACCCCGACACAGCGGCAGCCTGATGGCGGTGTATGAGTTTCAGCAGGGCTTGCTGCAGGGATCGGATATCGGAGCGGCGGCCAACTATGTCGGTGATCGCTCCGGCCAGGCCGGCAGCAATTTTCGCCTGCCGGGCTACAGCACGCTCGACCTGTTGGCCCATTACAAGGTCAGCGAACACGCCACGGTCGGTCTGAACCTGAACAACCTGTTCGATCGCAAGTACTACGAGCGCGGCTACAACGCGGTGTGGAACCTGCCGGGTGAGCCGCGCAATCTGATGGTCAGTTTGAGTCTGGCGCTTTGAGCGGGCTATAGTCGAGCGCTCTAGTGTTTGCCAAAGGAAGGCTGATGATGAGCGACTCGCTGGAACTCAACCGCCGCAGCTGGGATGAACGGGCGTCACTGCATGCGGCGTCCACCGACTATGAGGTGGAGCGGTTCATTGCCGATCCGCAGCACCTGTCCGAAGTTGTACGTTTCGACCTGCCGCGCCTGGGTGACATTCGTGGCTTGCGCGCAGTGCATCTGCAGTGCCATATCGGTACTGACACCCTGTCGCTGGCACGGCTGGGGGCGCAGATGAGCGGGCTGGATTTTTCCTCACAGTCGCTGGCCCAGGCCCGGTCCCTGGCCGAACGCTGTGGCGAGGTAATCAACTATGTTGAGTCGGATGTCTATGCCGCTGACAAGGTGCTGACACCCGGGAGTTTCGACCTGGTCTACACCGGCATCGGCGCTTTGATCTGGTTACCGAGCATCGAACTTTGGGCGCGTACGGTAGCGGCGTTGCTCAAGCCTGGAGGTCGCTTGTTCCTGCGCGAGGGCCACCCGATGCTACTGGCGGTGAACGAAGATCATCAGGATCGGCTGGTGATCGAGTACCCTTATTTCGAACGCGAAGTCCCGACGGTCTGGGACAGTGACCAGACCTATGTCGAAACGGTCACCGCGCTCACTCAGACGATTACCCATGAATGGAACCATGGCTTGGGCGAGGTCATCAGCGCCTTGCTGGGGCATGGCTTGCAGATCACCGCACTGGTGGAGCACGACAGCATTCCCTGGGAGGCCTTGCCGGGGCAGATGAGCAAGAGCGGGGCAGGTGAGTGGTCGCTGGACAAGGACCGTTGGCGGTTGCCGTTGAGTTACACCTTGCAGGCGGTGAAACGGGGGTGATGGCCTCATCGCGGGACAAGCCCGCTCCTTCGCGGCGAATCAATAGCTGCCCGCCACACCTGCCTGACGAAAAGCGTTGGGCGTTTGTCCGCACAGGCGGCGGAAGAAACGCGAAAAGTAGGTTGGGTCACTGAATCCTAAACTATCGGACAGCTGGCTGATGCTCATGTTGGTGTAGATCAGGTTGCGCCGGGCTTCGAGCAGCAAGCGTTGGTGGATGATCTGCAGCGCGGTCTGCCCGGCGAGTTCGCGGCAGAGGCTATTCAGGTGCACGCTGGAGACGCCCAGGCGATGAGCGAACAGCTCGACCGACAGGTGTTCGCGGTAATGCTGTTCGACCAGTTTGATAAAGCGTGCGAGCAGCTGCTGGTTGCGCTCGTCGCGGTTGCTCGACAGCGTGTTTTGCTGGCTACGGCGGCTGATCCAGACCATCAGCGAAGTGACCAGTGAATGCAGCAGCAGTTCGCGTGCCGGGGCGCTGCCTTCGTATTCCTGATGCAACACACGGATCAGCGTGTGCAAGGCGCGTCGGTCAGCGCCCAGCCGATAACAGCCCGCCGAGGCCAACACGGTGAGTGGCGCGCCCAGTTGCGCTTCCAGTTGCGCCACCAGTGGCGCGCCGAGGGTCAACACGTAGCCATCGATGTCTGCGGAAAACTGAAAGCCGTGTACGGTCATCGGCGGTATCACCTGAATCGCCGCTTCGCGCACCGAGCTGCGCCGGCCTTCGAGCTCGATCTCTGCCCGGCCACGACACACGTACAACAGCTGGAACAGGTCGGCATGCCGATGCGCCTTGATTTCCCAGTGGTGCAGGCTGCTGCGTTTGGGGATGGATTCGCAGTGCAACAGGTCGGGTGTCGGCCAGGCCTGGCTTTCGCCATACAGCTTGAACACGGGGATTCTGGGGAGGCTGGATCTTGTCATTATGGGCCTGTTCGATAATCGAACTGTATTTGTAAAAGTGCAATTTGTCGGGGGAATATCACCTTTTTATCCGGTATTTGTCAGTAAAAATGCAGGGGCTCATAACAAAAATAGCCCTTAAGCGAGACAAGAATAATGAAAACTCAGGTAGCCATTATTGGCGCCGGCCCCTCGGGCCTTCTGCTGGGCCAACTGCTGCACAAGGCCGGTATCGACACCGTGATTGTCGAACGTCAGACCCCAGAGTATGTGCTCGGTCGCATCCGGGCCGGGGTGCTCGAACAAGGCACCGTCGATCTGCTGCGCGAAGCCGGCGTGTCCGAGCGCATGGATGCCGAGGGTCTGGTGCACGATGGCGTCGAACTGTTGGTGGGCGGCAAGCGTATTCGCCTCGACCTCAAGGCGTTGACCGGCGGCAAGACGGTGATGGTCTATGGCCAGACCGAAGTCACCCGCGACCTGATGCACGCACGCGCGGTCAGCGGAGCCCCCATCATCTATGCTGCCGGCAATGTCCAGCCGCACGAGATGAAAGGCGAGCAGCCTTTCGTCACCTACGAGAAAGATGGCCAGACCCATCGCATCGATTGCGATTACATCGCCGGTTGCGATGGCTTCCACGGAGTGGCGCGCAAGAGCATCCCCGAAGCGCTGCTGACCCACTATGAACGCGTCTATCCCTTTGGCTGGCTTGGCCTGTTGTCCGACACGCCGCCGGTCAATCCAGAACTGATCTATGCCCATCACGACCGCGGCTTCGTTTTGTGCAGCCAGCGCTCGTTGACCCGCAGTCGCTACTACCTGCAGGTGCCGCTGAGCGATCACCTCGATGATTGGTCCGACGAGCGCTTCTGGGCCGAGCTCAAGGCGCGTCTGCCCGCGGACATCGGCGAACGTCTGGTTACGGGGCCTGCGCTGGAAAAGAGTATCGCCCCGCTGCGCAGCTATGTGGTCGAGCCGATGCAGTACGGCAAGCTGTTCCTGGTCGGCGACGCCGCGCACATCGTCCCGCCCACCGGCGCCAAAGGCCTGAACCTGGCGGCCTCGGATGTTTGCTATTTGTATCGGATCCTGGTCAAGGTTTACCGCGAAGGTCGCACTGACCTGCTCGACACTTACTCGCAGCTGGCCTTGCGGCGGGTCTGGAAAGGCGAACGTTTCAGCTGGTTCATGACCCACCTGCTGCACGATTTCGGTGAGCACCAGGACGCCTGGGATGACAAGATGCAGCAGGCCGATCGTGAGTATTTTTTCACTTCTCACGCCGGCCTGGTCAACATCGCCGAGAACTACGTGGGCTTGCCGTTCGAAGCCATCGAGTAAAATTCCGATGCGCCTGGACCAGGCTTATTCGGCCCGGGCGCCAGCGGCCACGAGGATTTTCTCCATCGCCGTGTAACCGCGCTGGCGCGCATGGGCCAACGGCGTCACGCCGTCCTTGTCGGCAATGTTCACATCGGCCCCGGCCTTCACCAGCAAGTCGACGATCTCCACGTGTTGCGGCCCGCCGTCGCTGAGCACGATGGCTTCCATCAAGGCGGTCCAGTGCAGGCGATTGAGGTGATCCACATCGACACCGGCCGCAATCAAGGTGCGCACATTGTCGACATGCCCCCGCTCGGCAGCCGGGATCAGTGCCGTCCCGCCATAGCGGTTGGTGCTCTTGAGATCGGCGCCGTGGGTCAGGGTCAGGCGCAGGATCTGGTTGAAGCCACGCGCGCCGGCATACAGGTAAGGGCTGTCGTCGATGTTGTCCTTGGCGTTGACGTCGGCACCGGCCTCGATCAGCACCCGCGCGGCGTCGACCTGGTTGCGATGGGTGGCCAGCAGCAGGGGCGTGCGGCCCAGCTTGTCGCGGGCTTCGCGGTTGGCGCCCTGGTCGAGCAGGCTACGTACGCGCTCGGCGTTGCCGTTGCCGGCGGCTTCGCGCAGTTGGCTTTCCAGCACGCCGCCTTCGGCGCTGGCAGTGATCGAGGTCATCATGGCCAATAGGAATGCGAAAAAGACATTGAAGTGTTCCAGGCGCATTCGCTTGTCTCCGTGTGTTGTCCTGTGAATGGGGGCATGATAGAAATCAAGCTTCCTATTTAGAAGTTAAATATTTACATGGACATCAGTGTAAAACCGAATAGGTCTCTGTTCGACCTGGACCTGCTTCGGGCCATTGTCGTGGTGGCCGACTGCGGCAGCTTCACTACCGCTGCCGCGCGCCTGCACTCCACCCAGTCGACCGTGAGCCAGAAGGTGCGGCGCCTGGAAGACATGGTCGGCCACCGCCTGCTGGTGCGTGGCAATCGCGATGTACTGCCCACGGATGCAGGCCAGACCCTGCTCGGCTACGCCCGGCACATGCTGGCCCTGAATGACCAGATGCTAGAGGCCCTGGCCGGGGCCACCGTGGGTGTGACCGTGCGCCTGGGGGTGCCGGAAGATTTTGTCGGCGGGCGCACCACCAACGCCTTGTCGGCCTTCAACCGCAAGTACCAGCAGGTCAAGCTGGAGGTCACCAGCGGCCTGTGCCGTGACCTGAGCCAGAGCTACGACAACGGTGAACTCGACCTGGTACTGCTCAAGCAGCGGCGCAATAGCCGCGAAGGGGTGGCCTGCTGGCCGGAAGAGTTGCAGTGGATCGACAGCGCCGGCACGCCCTCGATCGACCTCGACCCGATCCCACTGGTGACCTTTCCACCACGGGGCCTGTACCGCGACGACATGATCAACGCCATCGAAAGCATGGGCCGGCGCTGGCGGATAAGCTTCACCAGCTCAAGCCTCAGTGGCATCCAGGCCGCGGTGGCCGATGGCATGGGCATCAGTCTGCTGCCGCCGCGTGCAGCGACCTGCGAGCATGCCGTGCTGGGTGAGCAGAACGGCCTGCCGGTGATCGACAGCTATGAGATCGTCATCGTCCATCGGCCGACCGCCGATCCGATGGTCAAGGAGTTGGCGGGGGTGTTGGCGAGTTTGCTTGAGGCCCATGAGGTGTAGTTATTCAGCGGGTGTCTCTGGCGTCGCCCGCACCCCTTGGCGTTCAGCCACCGCCCGCAAGGTACGCAGCGACACCATCGGCGCATCGATGACGAACTGGTTGGCCAGCCACGAGGGAATGTCTCCAGCCGGTTCGGCCTGCAACTGGTAGGTCACTTCGGTGAGTTGCTCGCCTTTGGGAACCAGGGTCCACAGGCCCTTGAGCTGCCTGACGCGGATCAATCCCGGTTGGCGTTTGACCTTGCCGGCAACGGCGCTGAGGCGGCGGATCAGGCCGCCGTCCTCGGTGCGCTCGGTGTGCACCCGGATCACCATGTCGCGGGGGCTGGCCGGCCAGGGCAGGTCGGTGGTCAGGTAGACCCAGGTGTTGTCGCCTTCGACGTCCAGCAGGCGCATGCTCGCGCACCCGTATAGCCATTTGCACGCCACCCGCAGGTTCTCTTGCAGGTCACTCAGGGTGCGCACGCTGGCCTTGATCAGGGTCACCCCACGAAAGCGCTGGTATTTTGAGCCCGCCACTTTATCCAGATACACCTGAATGCCGTCTTCGTTCCTGGCCAGTTGCCAGGCGTCGGCGTGGGCAAGGCTGCACATCAGTAAGGCCAGGAGTGCGCCGCAGAAGGATCTGGGGTTCATGGGGCAGGCTCCAAGGCGGTCGGGTGGCAGGTCTGAGCAGCATAGGCCAGCGCCAGCACAACGAGAAAGCCCGCCAGTGACGGCGGGCTTTTCTATGCAGCAAGCCTGGGCTTAACGCTGCGGGTTGAGCACCAGGTTCATATGGCGGTTCACATCCTTGTACAGCAGGTAGCGGAACGGGCCTGGTCCGCCGGAGTAGCAGGCTTGCGGGCAGAAGGCGCGCAGCCACATGAAGTCACCGGCCTCGACCTCGACCCAGTCCTGGTTCAGGCGGTACACCGCTTTACCTTCGAGGACGTACAGGCCGTGTTCCATGACGTGGGTTTCAGCGAACGGAATGACGCCGCCTGGCTGGAAGGTCACGATGTTGACGTGCATGTCGTGGCGCATGTCGGCCATGTCGACGAAGCGGGTGGTGACCCAGGCGCCGTCGGTGCCTGGCATCGGGATCGGCGCGATGTCCTTCTCGTTGGTGACGAAAGCTTCCGGCAGGGCCAGGCCTTCAACCACCTGGTAGTGCTTGCGGATCCAGTGGAAGGTGACGTTCTTGCCGCTGTTGTTGCGCAGGCTCCAGTCGGCCGCCGGTGGAATGAAGGCGTAGCCGCCTTCCTTCAGGGTGTAGGGCTTGCCTTGCAGGGTGATGTCAACTTCGCCTTCGACGACGAACAGTACCGCTTCGGCATTCTTGTCCAGCTCAGGACGCTCGCTGCCGCCTTCTGGCGCCAGTTCCACGATGTACTGCGAGAAAGTTTCCGAGAAACCGGTCAGCGGACGGGCGATGACCCACATGCGCATTTTGTCCCAGAACGGCAGGTGGCTGGTGACGATGTCACGCATCACGCCCTTGGGGATCACGGCATAGGCTTCGGTGAACATGGCACGGTCTGTCAGCAGCTCGGTCTGAGCCGGGTGCCCACCGTGAGGGGCGTAGTAAGAAGATTTCGACATGGACAGTCTCGACTTGTTGTTGTGTCCCCGTGCCTGGCAGCGCCGGCCGGCGCTGCGTGGGGATGCATTGACACGATATAGACAAGATCGTCCTATCCACAAATTAAATGTTGAAATACCCGGTATTTGATTGCTGAATGCCGACAGGGCTGATCTGCGTATCGGCATTACTGGCCAATCGGCTTAGGGCAGAACGGAGACCGGGTACACCGCATCGGCCACCCGCAACGCCTTGGGAATCAGGCCCAGGCCCTGGAAGGTGTCGGCCAGTTTCTGTTGTTCGGCGGTGATTTTGCCGTCGATCGGCACGGCATTGTAGTTGCGCCGTTCACTGGCCACCTGCAACACATCGGCGCCGATGCCCAGTTGCGGGGCGAGCAGGGCGGCAACCTCATCGGGCTTGTGGTTGGCCCAGTCGCTGACCTTGGCCAGTTCACTGAAGAAGGTCTTGAGCAACGCGCGGTTGTTATCGGCAAAGGCGGCAGACGACAGGTAGAAGGTGCGGTTGTTGGACAGGCCGCTGCCGTCACGCAGGTTTTTCAGCCCCGGTTGTTGTTCCGCGGCGGCCAGGAACGGGTCCCACAGGGTCACGGCCTGTACGCTGCCCGATTGCAGCGCCGCCACCGCGTCGGCGGCGTTGTTGACGTAGGCCGGGGTGATGTCCTTGTAGCTCAGGCCAGCATCCTGCAGGGCCACGGCTAGCAGGTACTGGGCGTTCCAGCCGCGACCAGTGGCCACGCGCTGGCCCTTGAGGGCCTGGACGTTGGCGATTTTGTCCTGTTCGCGCACCACCAGGCCGATACCGCGCGGGTAGGGCTGTTCGGCGGCCAGGTAGACTACCGGCTTGCCGGCGGCCTGGGCGAATACTGAAGGCGCATCGGCGGCATGGCCCAGGTCGATGGCGCCGGTGCTCAGCGCTTCGAGCAGTTGCGGGCCGGCAGCGAACTCGTACCAGCTGACAGTCACGTCTTGTGGCGCCAGGGCTTTTTCCAGGGCGCCGCTGCCTTTGAGGATGTTGATGCTGTTGAATTTCTGATAGCCGATGCGCAGGGTCTTGGCGGGCTCGGCCACCGCGCTCTGGCCAGGTAGCAGCAGCGCGGCGAAGGCGGCAAGCAGGCCGCCGGTCAACAGGCGGCGCAGGGGGGAATGGGGCTGTTGCGGCATGGGCGGACTCCAGGGGCTCAAGGACAGGTGGTGTCCGAAAATATAAGGAGCCCGAGTGAGCGTTTCAATTTGTTTATTCCGTTTTGTTAGATTGTTTTGTTATTTTTATATCTTTTTGTTTTATTTGATCAGTGACCTTATCGCCGGGCAGCGTTCAATTCAGCGGGCAGTCTTGTTAATCGGCACATGCAGGGTCGACTTCACCCGCTCCAGCACCACAATAGTCCGAAACCACTTCACGTTCGGGTTGTCATGGAACAATCGTTGGGCGAGGGCCTGGAACGCGCTCATGCTCGCCACCGTCAGCACCAGCATGAAATCGGCATCACCGGTGACGTAGTAGCACTGCTGGATCTCGGGCCCGGAGAAGGCCTGTTTCATCAGCTCAAGGTCTGCCGACTGGGTGCGGTCGGCATGCACCTCGACCATCAAGGTGATCACCTGGCCGACTTTTTCCGGATCGACCACCGCCGCGTTAGCCTGGATAAAACCGGCGCTCTTCAACCGCTGGATGCGCCGTTGCACCGATGCTGTGGACAGGTGCACCTGCTCGGCCAATTCTCGCAGAGGCAGGCTGTTGTCCTGTTGCAAGTTGTTGAGCAGGGCAAGGTCGAAATCATCCAGCGCAGGCTTCATGTGCAAAATTTTCTCATCTTGAGGGTGAAAAACGAGGGCACTTATCAGGCGCTACGCAATAAATTATCACCGACCGAACACTCCGTGAAGGACACTGCAATGCACCGGCCCGCTACCCTCAACGCCTCCCTGGGCGTGCTGCTCAACGTACTGGCGTCGGTACTGTTTGCGCTGATGTACGCCTATACTCATCTGCTCGAACCCCTGGGCGGCGAAGAAATTTACGGCTGGCGGATTCTCCTGACCGTACCTTGCCTGACCCTGATGGTGCTCGCCACTGGTCACTGGCACGAGGTGCGCCGGCTGTTTCAGCGGCTGTTTCGCGAGCGCCTGTTCTGGGCTTTGCGCCTGTTGTCGGCGGCCTTGCTCGGCGTGCAGTTGTGGCTGTTCATGTGGGCTCCGATCAACGGTTATGGCCTTGATGTGTCGCTGGGCTATTTCCTCATGCCGCTGACCATGGTGATCCTCGGCCGTCTGGCCTTCAACGACAACATCAGTCGCCTGCAATTGCTGGCCTGTGCGCTGGCGGCGCTGGGCATCATCAATCAGATCGCCATTGCCAAGGCCATCACCTGGCCGGTGCTGGTGGTGGGGCTGGGGTATCCGCTGTACTTCTGGCTGCGCCGGGTCAGCGACAGCAACAACATGGGCGGCTTGTGGTTCGACATGAGCCTGAGCCTGCCGGTCAGCCTGTTTTTCGTACTTAAGGGCGGGATAGTGCTGGGCGTCGCGGGCAGTGGTTCAAGCTTGCCGTGGCTGGTCGCCGGGCTAGGGGCGATCAGTGCGTCTGCCTTGGCCTTGCAAGCGCTGTCGGGGCCACGCTTGAACCTGACGTTGTTCGGCCTGCTGATCTACGTCGAACCGATCCTGCTGGTGCTGGCTGCGATCCTGCTGGGGGAAACCATCGCCCCGGCGCAATGGCCCACTTACATCGCCATCTGGCTGGCGGTGCTGGTGCTGGTGGTGGAAGGCGGCTTGAGCCTGAACAGCAGTCGCCGTGGTTACTCGCCCAGCCGTTGTTCACGTGAAGGCGGGTAGCCGAAGTAGGCGCTGTAGCATTTGCTGAAATGCGAGACCGAGACAAAGCCACAGGCAATCGCCACATCCATCAACGGCAGGTCGGAATACTGCAGCAGGCGTCGGCTTTTGGTAATGCGCAGCTCCATGTAATAGCGACTCGGGGAGGTACCCAGTTGCGCCTGGAACAAACGGTCGATCTGGCGTCGCGAGCGACCGCTGTAACTGGCGAGTTGATCCAGGCTCAGGGTTTCTTCCAGGTTGTTCTCCATCAACTCGACAATGGTGCGCAGCGGCGCGCTCATGGACTTTTTCGAGCTGCTGTCGACCCGGCGAAAGCGTGCGCCGGAGAACGCCAGGATCTCCTCGACCCCGGCCGCCAGCGCTTCGCCTTGTTGCAATTTGAGCAGCGCCAGCATCATCTCCAGCGCGCCATTGGGGCTGGCCGCGGTCAAGCGGTCGCGGTCGAGGACAAAACTTGCCGGCGTGATCGTACTTTGCGCACTGCGCTCGGCCAGACTCGCCCGTTGCTCGGGGTGAATGGTACAGCTGTAGTCCGCCAGCACCCCGGCACGGCCGAGAAAATAGGCACCGTTCCACAGCCCGCCCAGCGCCAGGCCATGGCTTGCTGCCTCGGCCAGCAGGCGGTCCAGTTGCGGGTACTTGAGCGGCGTGCGCAGCCCTCCGCAGACCACCAGCATATCCAGATCATTCAGGCTGGCCCGCTCAAGGCCTGCGGCATAGATTTCCAGACCCAGGTCGCTGATCACCCGTTCTGCGCCCAATGACAGCGGTGTGATGACGAACAGGTTGTGCTGCAGCAGATTGGCGGTAACCAGCACATCCATGGCCACGGTGAAGCTGGCCATGGAGAAGTTCTCCAGCAGCAGGAAGCCGACGCGGTAGGCGGGTGAGGAGGGCGCCTGCGGGTGCTTGAGGTTCAGCATGTTTGTTGTACTGGATTTTTGGCTGAAGTGGCGAGGGCTGGGCAATTTCGGCTCCGCAGGGCATTGATTCATAAGGCGCGCGGCGTTGATCATGCCTGACATCCTGCGGGATGCGAATACACCGCTGATGCAACTTCCGGCGCCAGACCATCTTGGGGTAACTGGCTAGCGCTTGGTCGTTGTAGGATCCATGAATCATTTCGGTAAGGCTTAATGTAAAAACTCCGGACTCTAATGCCAGACCCACACAGCTGAGTCGTGACATGCCCTCATCCCATCTTGACCCGCTGCGCCGGGTGATCGAACAGCTTCAGGTCGCTCCGGCCCCTGAACCGTGGCAACTCAAGACGCAATCGACCATCGCCGGTCTGCTGGAAATCGGCTTTGACCATGACAGTGAGCTGCTGCTGGTCGCCTCAAGTTCCGGGCGCAGTGTGATCGACTGCCAGACCGGGGCAAAAGTCGCCCGCGACCGCACCGACAACCTGGGCAGCGACCGTCATCTGCAAACCCGCGGCATCGGCCCGTTGCACGAGCGGGTGATCCGCATGGCCGGCATCAATGGCGGCGGCCTGCCGGTGGCCACCGCCGATGGCTGGATGGTCGAGGACATCACCCTGGCGTGGCCCGCACAGCATCTGCTGCTGGTTGAACCGGGTTCGTGGCTGCACGGTGCGCGCTACAACCGACCAGCCCTGTTCCACAAGCTGGGGGTGGAACTGGAGGTGAGGGCGTTCGGCTTTTCCTATACCGGCTTGAGCCTGGTGATTGCCACCGCTGGAGAAGTGGTGGTCTATGGGCGCTGCGGCAAGTCATTGTCGGCCTGATCCTGCCTGCCGTTTACACACCTCTCATCGCTTTTCACTGCGATATTTCCCACTTAGTGGGAATCCTGTTTCACCCTTCGAGAAAACCCTGTGCTCCATGTTCGCAAGGAGCACACATGAACTACACCACGCCCACCGATCGCTTGCTGCAGATCCTCGTCGCCCTTGGCCAGGCCAATGAAGCCGTGTCGGCCAAGGAACTGAGCCTGCAACTGGAACAGCCCCTGAGCAGCACCTACCGGCACCTGAAGACCCTGCTGCGTTGGGGCCTGGCTGAAGACAATGGCCATGGTCGCTACCTGCCTGGGCCTGCCTGCCTGCAGCTGGCAAACAAATTCGACCGCGAAGCGCTGCTGGTGTCACAGGCCTTGCCTGAGCTCAAACGCCTGGCCGAGTTGAGCCGCGAAAGCGTTGCGCTGATGGTGCCCAGCAATGGCCAGGCCATTTGCATCGAGCTGATCGACAGCCCGCAGCCGCTGCGTTGCTGCTACCAGAAGGGCCTGGCCCAGCCGCTGCTGGTCGGTGCTTCGGCGCGGGTGCTGCTGGCGCATATGGCGCCAGAACGCAGCGAAGCCATCCTGCACGAGCATGGCGTCGACGCTGAAGGCGTCGAGGACTATCACCAGAGCTTCATCCCCATTCGCGCCCAGGGCTATGCCGTCAGCCTGGGTGAAATCGACGACGGCATCTGGGGCGTCAGCGCCCCGGTGCTCGACAGCCGCAACCGCCTGCATGGCGCAATCAGCCTGATGGCTCCGGCCTTTCGCGCGCAGCAGAACAGCGAACGCCTGACCCGCTGGACCCGAGAGGTCGCCCTGCGCGTAGGCGCGCGGCTGGACTGAATCCACCTGGAGTACCCGCATGACTGCAACTATCGCCATGCCCCTGTGGCAAGGCCGAATCGACGCTGACGAAGGAGCGTCGGCACTGCGCTGGCACCAATGGGTGCAGCCCTACGACAACGAGCAAGCGCCTGGCACCGCGCTGGTGGGCCTGGCGTGCGATGAAGGCGTCACCCGCAACCAGGGCCGCAGCGGCGCCCGCCAGGGGCCACCGGCCTTGCGCAAGGCCCTGGCCAACCTGGCCTGGCGTGGCCAGCGTGCACTTTACGACAGCGGCGACATCGCCTGCGTCGGCACTGACCTGGAAGGCGCGCAGCAGGCCTACGCCGAGCGTGTCAGCCAACTGCTCGACCAGGGCCATCTGCCCCTGGGTTTGGGAGGCGGCCACGAAATCGCCTACGCCAGCTTCCTTGGCCTGGCCGAACACCTGCGTCAGCGCGAGGCGCGCCCGCGTATCGGCATCCTCAACTTCGATGCCCATTTCGACCTGCGCCACGCCGCGCAAAGCAGCTCCGGCACGCCGTTCCGGCAGATCGCCGAATACTGCCAGCAGGCCGGCCTGGCCTTCGACTACTGCTGCCTGGGCGTGAGCGAGCTGAACAACACCCAAGCGCTGTTCGACCAGGCCCAGCGCCTGAACGTGCGCTATCGCCTGGACCGGCAGATGCAACCGTGGAATGTCCCGGCCATCGAGGGCTTTGTCGATGAGTTTTTGAGCGGCATCGATCACTTGTACATGACCGTCTGCCTCGACGTGCTGCCCGCCAGCCAGGCCCCCGGCGTGAGTGCGCCGTCGGCCCATGGCGTCGACCTGATGGTGGTCGAGCACCTGGTCCGCCAGGCCAAGGCCAGCGGCAAGCTGCGCATGGCCGACATCGCCGAGCTCAACCCGGGCCTCGACCAGGACCAGCGCACCGCGCGCATAGGC
This sequence comes from Pseudomonas sp., assembly GCF_050739775.1. Lineage (GTDB taxonomy): Bacteria > Pseudomonadota > Gammaproteobacteria > Pseudomonadales > Pseudomonadaceae > Aquipseudomonas. The sequence goes on along the minus strand of NZ_JBOICA010000027.1, from coordinate 9,985 downwards.
GCACGGCTGCTGGCCAGCCTGGTCGACTGAGCCCTTCACCCCATTAATCCAAGTATAAAAACAAGAGTGCTAACCCATGCTGACCCTGCAACTCGATGCACTGACCACCGTCGCCCTGGCCCTTGTGCTGCTGGCGATTGGGGCACAACTGAAAAAGCACAGCTACTGGCTGCGCCAACTCTGTGTACCGGCCCCAGTGATCGGCGGCTTTGGCTTTGCCCTGGCGGTGTGGCTGCTGCGTAACCAGCAATGGCTGGACATCAAGCTCGACACCGCGATGCAAACTCCGTTGATGGTGGCGTTCTTCACCACGGTCGGTCTGGGCGGCAGCCTCGGCTTGCTGCGTCAGGGCGGCAAGATCCTGTTCGTCTACCTCGGCGCCTGCTGGGGCCTGGCCTTGTTGCAGAACCTGGTGGGTGTCGGCATGGCCAAAGCGCTGGGCATCGACCCGTTGCTGGGGATCATGGCCGGTGCGGTGTCGCTGGAAGGCGGCTTTGGTGCCGCGGCGGCCTTCGGACCGATTGCCGAGAGCCTCGGCACCAGCGGTGCTACCACGGCGGCACTGGCCTCGGCGACCTTCGGCATGGTCGCTGGCGGTTTGCTTGGCAGCCCGGTGGCGCGCTACCTGATCGACCGTAAAAAACTGGTGGTCAAGGCCGACCAGGTCGACACCCTGCAAGCCCTGGAAAAAGCCAACGAAGCCCCGAGCGTACCCCTGGATGCCGCCGTGCTGCTGCGGCTGCTTACTTGCATGCTGGTGATCATGGTACTGGGTTTCTGGATTGGCAACGCCTTGAAAGAGCACCTGGGCATCGTCCTGCCGGTGTACGTCGGCGCGATGTTCGTCGCCATCATCCTGCGCAACCTCAACGACCGCGCGCGGGTTATCGAGATACCGGACAACGCCGTCAGTACCCTGGGCGACATCAGTCTGGGGATGTTCCTGACCATGGCGATGATGAGTCTCAAGTTCTGGGAGCTGGAACAACTGGGCCTGCCACTACTGGTTATCCTGGTGGTGCAAGTAGTGATCATGGTGCTGCTGTGCGTCTTCATGCTGTTCCGCCTGTTCGGCGGCAACTACGATGCTGCCGTGCTCTGCGCCGGCTACATGGGCCATGGCCTGGGCGCCACGCCCAATGCGGTGGCCAACATGGGTGCTATCTGTGACCACTATAAAGTGTTTTCGTACAAGGCCTTTATCATCGTGCCGCTGTGTGGGGCGGTGCTGATCGACATTGTCGCCTTGCCGTTGATTACCTGGTTTATCAACGCATTCAGCTGACATCGCAGGCGCCCTGGAGGCAAACTGACCACTGACTGAAGGAAAAGCGCTTTTCTCCCTTTCGATAAGTACCGAGGGAAGGCACAATGCGTGTCCTTTTTTTGGCCGGCCTGGCCGGGGGCCTCGAAATGATCAAAACGCCGTACTACCTCATCGACAAAACCAAGCTGCTGCGCAACATGGAGAAGATCGCCTACGTGCGTGAAAACTCCGGGGCCAAGGCCCTGCTGGCACTCAAGTGCTTTGCCACCTGGTCGGTGTTCGACCTGATGCAGCAGTACATGGACGGCACCACCTCGTCGTCGCTCTACGAACTCAAGCTGGGGCGTCAGAAGTTCGCTGGCGAGGCTCACGCCTACAGTGTGGCCTGGGCCGACGACGAGATCGGCGAGATGATCGAGAACTGCGACAAGATCATCTTCAACTCCATCGGCCAGCTGCAACGCTTCGCCGAACAGACCGAAGGCACTGTGCGCGGCCTGCGCGTCAATCCGCAAGTGAGCAGCTCCGACTACCTCCTGGCCGACCCGGCGCGTCCGTTCAGCCGCCTGGGCGAGTGGGATCCGGTGAAAGTCGAGGAGGTCATCGAGCAGATCTCCGGCTTCATGTTCCACAATAACTGCGAGAACGACGACTTCGGCCTGTTCGACCAGATGCTGTGCACCATCGAGGAGCGCTTCGGCCACCTGCTGCACCAGGTCAAGTGGGTGAGCCTGGGTGGCGGTATCCACTTCACCGGTGAGGACTACGCGCTGGACGCTTTCTGCGCGCGCCTGAAGGCCTTCTCCGAGAAATACGGCGTACAGGTCTACCTGGAACCGGGCGAAGCGGCGATCACCCAGAGCGCCTCGCTGGAAGTGACCGTACTCGACACCCTGTACAACGGCAAGCACCTGGCCGTGGTCGACAGCTCCATCGAAGCGCACATGCTCGACCTGCTGATCTACCGCCTCAACGCCAAGCTGGCGCCAAGCGCAGGCGAACACACCTACATGGTGTGCGGCAAGTCCTGCCTGGCCGGCGACATCTTCGGCGAGTATCAATTTGATCGTCCGCTGGCCATTGGCGATCGGCTGTCGTTTGTTGACGCAGCGGGTTACACCATGGTCAAGAAAAACTGGTTCAACGGCCTGAAAATGCCGTCCATCGTAGTGAAACAACTTGACGGTAGTGTCGAGGTGGTTCGCGAGTTTGGTTTCGAAGACTACTTGTCCAGCCTGTCTTGAGCTGGCAGTAAAGGAGAGATAGATAAATTGAAGAAGAACGTTCTTATCATTGGTGCAGGAGGTGTCGCCAAGGTGGTGGCCCACAAGTGCGCGCAGCACAACGACGAACTCGGTCGTATTGCTATCGCGTCGCGCAACATCTCCAAATGCCAGGCCATCATCGACAGCGTCAAGGCCAAGGGCAGCCTCAAACAGCCCGCTGAAATCAAGGCGTTCGCGCTCAACGCCCTGGATGTCGAAGCGACCAAGGCGCTGATCCGCGAAACCGAATCGCAGATCGTCATCAACGTCGGTTCCGCCTTCCTCAATATGTCGGTGCTGCGTGCCTGCATCGATACCGGCGTGGCCTACCTGGACACCGCCATCCACGAAGAACCGGGCAAGATCTGCGAAACCCCGCCCTGGTACGGCAACTACGAGTGGAAACACCTCGAGGAATGCCAGCAGAAGAACATTACCGCCATTCTCGGCGTAGGCTTCGACCCAGGTGTGGTCAATGCCTATGCGGCACTGGCGCAACAACAGTATTTCGACCGCATTGATTCAATCGATATTCTCGACGTCAATGCCGGTTCACACGGCAAGTACTTCGCCACCAACTTCGACCCGGAAATCAACTTCCGCGAGTTCACCGGGCAGGTGTGGAGCTGGCAGAACAGCCAGTGGACCAGCAACACCATGTTCGAAGTCAAGCGTACCGACGACCTGCCGGTGGTAGGTTCGCAGAACCTGTACCTGACCGGCCACGACGAAGTGCACTCGCTGTCGAAGAACCTCGACGTGCCGAACGTGCGTTTCTGGATGAGCTTTGGTGAGCACTACATCAATGTCTTCACCGTGCTCAAGAACCTTGGCCTGCTCAGCGAGCAGCCGGTCAAGACTGCTGAAGGCCTGGAAGTTGTGCCGCTGAAAGTGGTCAAGGCCGTGCTGCCTGATCCATCCTCGCTGGCGCCAGGCTACACCGGCAAGACCTGCATTGGTGACCTGGTCAAGGGCAGCAAGGATGGCCAGCCACGTGAGGTCTTCATCTACAACGTGGCCGACCATGAAGAGGCTTACGCCGAGACCGACAGCCAGGGCATTTCCTACACCGCAGGCGTACCGCCTGTGGCAGCAGCCTTGCTGGTTGCCCGTGGCGAGTGGGATGTGCAGCGCATGGTCAACGTCGAGGAACTGCCGGCTGAACCGTTCCTCAAGGCGCTGGACGTGATGGGCCTGCCGACCCGTATCAAGGACGAGAACGGCGACCGTCCCTGGAACTGATCCTCTGAGGTTCCAGTAAACCTGTGTGGAGCGGGCTTGACCCGCTCCCACAGCTTAGAAACTGTAATCCACGGTCGCAAAGTATGAGCGCGGCTCACCCATCAACCATTGCTCGCCACTCTGTGCGCTCGCAGCATAGCGGCGGTCCAGCAGGTTGTTCAGCTGCAGGCCCAGGCGCACATCCGGCAACACCTGCCAACCGAGGTTGGCATCGACCACGGTAAAGCCTGGTACGGTCTGGGTATTGGCGGTGTTGGCATAACGCTCATCGACATAGCGCAGGCCCATACCGGCATCCACGCCGTGGCCCAGGCCTTTGCTCACCCATAGGTTGGCGGTGCGGCGCGGTACGTTGCTTGGGCGGTTACCGGCGCGCGAGACCGACTGGCCGCCTACCGTCTGCTCGAAGTCGTCGTACTTGGCGCGCACCACCGAGGCGTTGGCCGAAACATGCCACTGGTTGGCCAGGGCCAGTTCCAGGGTCGCTTCCAGGCCATCGGCGGTCTGCTGCCCGGCCTGCTGTTTCTGGTGGGTGATCGGGTCGTCGACCAGCAACTTCTTCTTGACGATGTGATAAGCCGCCAGGGTCCATTCGCCACGGCCGTCCCAGAACAGTTGCTTGAGGCCGAACTCGGTCTGCCTGGCTTCGGTCAGGTCGAAGTTCTGCTGGCTTGGGCTGAGGGTGATCAGGTCACTGACGCCATCTTCGCTGGTGGAATACTGACCATACAGCGACAGTTCATCGGTCACGGCAAAGACCAGGCCTGCACGCCAGTTACCCCCGTTGAGACTACGGTCAGTGCGGCTGTTGGTGACCAGGTTGTCGCGGTCGATATGGTTCTGGTCGCGGCGAATACCCGTCACCAGCGACCAGCGCTCGGACAGCTGGGTGCGGTTTTCGGCGAACAGGGCGAAGGTGCGGGTAATGCTGTGGGATTGCGCGCGGGTTGGGTCCTGGCTATGGAAGTCGCCGGGTGCCGGATTCCAGGGGTCGATGAAGTCGCCACCGATGTCGTTGTACGGCGAGTTGCTGTCGATGCTGAAACGAATGCGGTTGTACTCGGCACCCACCACAGTCTTGCTGGCCAGGCCGAACAGCGTGTGATCGAAGGTAAAGCTCTGGCGATCGCCGAGCTGTTCCTGGTCGTGTTTGATTTCCAGGTAACTGCCGCGCTGCAGTTGTCCCTGACCGCTGCTCCAGGTGTAGTCCTCGGCGTTGCGCCAGTGCCGACGGCTCTTGATGTAGTAGAGCTGGTTGCTGGCGCTGATCGAATCACTGAGGGTCCAGTCACTGTTCAGGCGGGTCCACTCGTCATGGTAGCGCTGCACGTCATCGCGCACGTTGTAGTTCTTCTTGCGCAGGCTGTCGCGGTAGTGACCATCAATCAGCGGTGTGCCGAAGTAGTTCATCGGCTCGGCGTCACCACGCTCGTGGGCCAGGGTAAAACTCAGGTCGTCGCTGGCGTCGAAACGCAGGGCGGCGCTCATGGCCAGGTTCTTCGAGTCGCCGCGATCCACCCAACCGTTGCTTTGCTGACGGTTGAGGGTCATCCGGTAGCTCAGGCGCTCGCTCAGCGAGCCGCCACTGTCCAGGCCCAGTTGCTGATGGTCATAGGAGCCGTAGCCCAGGCGCAGCTGGTTGCGGACCTCGCCGGCGAAGGGTTTCTTCGGGATCACGTTGATCACCGCGCCGGTGGCGCCCTCACCATAGAGTACTGAGGCCGGGCCACGGATGATGTCGATGCGTTCGACCATCCAGGGGTCGACCGGAAAGGTCTGGGTGCCGGCACCGGTGTACATCCGCGAGCCATCGAACAGGGTCATCAGCGAACCGTGCCCTTCAAAGCCACGGGCCGACAGGGCGGTGTTGCCATTGCCTGGGGTCGCCACAGAAGTGATGCCCGGCGAACGGCTGACGGCATCTTGCACTGTGCGGTTGTTGCGCCTTTCGATGACCTCGGCACTGATGCTGCTGGTGCTGGCCGGGGTGTCCATGGCGCTGAGGTTCAAGCGCGAACCGGCCGGCAGTGGGGTGGCCAGGCTGATCGGTTGGTTATCGCTGCTGCTGGTGATGGCCGTCGAGGGCAAGGCCAGGGCCGTGGTGCCGGTTTCAGCGGCGAAGGCCGGCAAGGAAAATGCCAGGCAGGGGGCCAGGGCATTGAGCGCCAGGGTATGAAGCTTGGAGTAACGGGACATGTCGTTCCACAATCTACTGGAAGGAATGAATCCCGGAGGGAACAACGCATGGAGGAATTGCGCGCGCAGGCGCATGCAAACCGGCCTGCGCCCGCCCACCGCGGGGTTGCCAAACGAAGCTTCAGGCCGGTCTCCGGGCTTGCGAGGGTCATGAAGGCCTTCACCTTCCCATGCCGCAGCACAGTGGTGTTTCGAAGGCTTCGCTCGCTTACCGTTGCGGGGGCAGCGCCGGACTAATCACTTTAAGTGACGCACCGGCTTCCCGTTTCACCCTGCGCACGACGGCGCAGGACACCTGAAACTGGCGCGCATCTGAACATTGAAAGTCTTTGCAGTCAATGAGTTGCGCGGTTGGGGCTAAAAGCATCGCGGGTCAACGCCCGCGTTTGCGTGACACCACCGCCTCAATGTTCTTGCGCCCGATCAGCATGGGTTGCTGTGGTACTTCCAACCACTTGTACATCACCAGACAGTCGACCAGCCCCAGGCGTGCATGCCGATAGGCCCGTGGCAAACGCCCGACAACTTCAAAGCCAAGCTTGTGCCACAAGGCCACCGCCGCTTCGTTACTCGCAACCACCGAGTTGAACTGCATGGCCAGAAACCCCTGCTCGCGGGCCAGTCGTTGCGAGTGTTCGCACATCAGCCGGGCAACGCCACGTCCACGTGCGGCCTCGCTGACCATGTAGCCGCAATTGCTCACATGATTGCCAGGACCGGCAGCATTGGCCTTGAGGTAGTAGGAACCGAGCAGTTGCCCATCTTCCTCGGCCACCAGGGTGTGCAGTGGTGATTCCAGCCACAGCTGACGTGCCTGTTCCTGGCTCATGGCCGGGTCGAAGGCATAGGTTTCGCGGGCACTGACAATGGCCTGAAAGGTTGGCCAGAAGTGTTCGAAGTCAGCGGTGGTCATGGGGCGGATGTGGATCATGGCGGTTCCTGGCAACGTGAGCTGCGAGTCTGAGAGCGTTAGTGCCAGCATGCAACTGTTTGTGCATACCGGCATTCCTGCGATAAACATCAGATATAGATGAACACCAACACCAACGCCGCCACTACCGCCCATTTCTCCAGGTAATAACGGGTGCGGTTGCGTTTCTTCAGCGCCTTGCCGCGTTCGCGGATTTTGTAGATACGGGTGAACAGGCGGTTGATGCCGCCGGTCTTGTCACTGGCATCGTTCGGCGCAGCCGCTGCTGCCATGACGCTACGGCTGAACCAGCGGTTGAAGGCGGTGGCCCAGCGGTATTTGAGCGGGCGCTCGACGTCGCAGAACAGAATGATGCGGTTGTGCTCGGTCTGGTTGGAGGCGTAGTGGATGTAGGTTTCGTCGAATATCACCCCTTCGCCATCACGCCAGGCGTAGTTTTCGCCGTCCACGCAGATGTAGCAGGCGTCGTCGTTCGGCGTGTCCAGGCCCAGGTGGTAGCGGTAGGAACCGGCATACGGGTCGCGGTGGCGTACCAGTTTCGAGCCTGGCGGCAAGGTGGCGAACATGGCCGCTTTGACGGTGCCGATGCCTTGCAGCAGTTCGGTGGTGCGCGGGCAGAGTTTCATCGCCGAGGGGTGACTTTCGCCGTACCACTTCAAATAGAAGCGCTTCCAGCCGCTCTTGAAGAAGGAGTTGAAACCGACGTCGTCGTGATTTTGCGAACTTTTGATCTCACCGACATGCAGCAACTGCTGGGCTTCGGCGCGGATTTCCTGCCAGTTGTCTTGCAGCGGCTTGAGTTCGGGGAAGCTTTCGACCGGCAGGTAGGGTTTGGCCGGGAGCTTGGAGAACAGGTAGAGGAATACGTTCGCCGGGGCCAGGAAGCTCGAGTGGTCACCCAGCTGGCGGGTGATTTTGTGCCTGACTCGGCCGCGAAAATGGACGTAGGCAATCGAAAAAACAAACAGCAGAACAAGGAATACTTTCATGGGCGGATACTGCTCGATGTGGCGATGCGCCATGGCATGAACTTGCAAGCATAAACAATCACGACCGAGGTTTGTACGCAATGTTACTGGATCGGCGTGCGACATTAGTCCCAGATGCAAAGGTTTGCGTGGGGGCGGGCTTGTCCCAGTAAAAACCGGATATATCCCTATTCAGGAGGCTGACGGCTTCCGGTACGGGACGTTAGACTGGGCGAAACGACGACAGCGAAGGGGGCAGGCGTGGAGCAAGGCATTCGCGAAACGGGCGAGCCCTTCAAACGGCTTTTCTTTGCCGTCGACTGCACGTCGACGCAGCGCCGGGCTATCGCCCAATGGCGTAGTGAACTCGGTATGGGCAATGGCCGACCGGTGCCGTCGGCGCATTTCCATCTGACTCTGATGTTTCTTGGATCGGTGAGCACGGCACAGTTACCAGCCATCCTGGCGGCCGCTGCGGGGGTGAAAATGCCCGGTGTGCCGCTGACGGTGGAACTCGACCGCCTGGAAGTCTGGCGACATGCCAGGGCGCTGGTGTTGACGCCTAGCCAGACGCCGGTGGCCTTGCGGCAACTGGTCTACGCTCTGCAACAGGCGCTGTTGCCGCTCGGCTTTGCCGAGGCGCCGCGCGAGTACCGCCCGCACCTGACGTTGCTCCGCCACTATCAGGGGCCGGTGCCGGAAGCGCTGGTGGCGGCGGATTTTATTCTGCGAGCGCGGCACTTCACCTTGTTCGAATCGCGCAAAGGGCGTTACTGGCCATTGGCGCACTGGCCGCTACAGAGCGATTAGCTGGCTGCGCAAGCGGCCTTCATCACCGCCCAGGTGGCGGCATCAGCCGGAATCAGGTGCTCGATGCGCAGGGAGGCGACGGTGATGTCCTGGGGCATGCCGAAGGTGGTGAAAGTCGACAGAAAGCACAATTCGCCGGCGTTTGAATCGAGGCGGGTCATCAGTACCGGCGGTAGTGTCTGCTCGGCCTCGATGTGTTGCCCGTGCGGTACCGGCAGGCTCGCCAGCAACCGGGCGAGGTTCGTGTTGTCCAGTGCTTCGCGCGAAGCGCGTTGCCAGGCTACTCGGCGGATCTGTTCGGCATTGAGCAGTCGGTCACCCAGGCCGCCAGGAGCGAGCAGGGTGGTGAGCAGGTTGAGTTCGGCGCTGATGGCCTCAGCGGGCAAGCCCACCAGTTGCAGCAGGGCGGCGGTGCCAGCGTTGGCCGCGATCACGCTCCAGTTACTGTCGAGGACAATTGCCGGGGCCGGATCGTTGGCCCTGAGGATATGCATGATCGCCTGGTGCACCACCTCCAGGTCCGGATCGGCCAGCGGCAAGGCGGCATATCGGGGGCGAATCCTGCGGCGAGGAACAGCGCGTTGCGTGATGCCAGGGGCGTGTCCATGGCCGCGAGCAAGGTATCGAGCATGGTCGGGCTGGGCCGTGCCCGACCGGTTTCCAGGCAGCTCAGGTGGCGCTGGGAAATACCGCAATGCAAGGCCAGGTCGAGCTGGCTGAGGCCCGCCTGCTGGCGCAGTTTACGCAATTGCAAGCCGAGCGTGAGGGGCGGGATATTGAGGAATGTGGACATGGCGTGACTGTGCATGGCCTGGGCGCGAATGTCTATGACCTCACAGGTCATTGAGGTTCAGGGACGGGGTGGCTAGCCTGAAGGCCCTCATTGTCAAAGGACGACACCTGATGAAAAAGCCTTACCTGGCCTTTGTCGCATTGCTCGGGTTTGTCGGCTATACCGCCTTCACCATGCTCCATGCCGAGCAGACGCTGATTCAGTTTGGCCTGGAGTTGATGTCCAGACCGGACACCGCCCAGGTCGTCATCGACCTGTACCTGTTGGCGGTGTTGGCGTGTGTGTGGATGTACCGGGATGCACGTAGCCGAGGCCGAACGCTGGGAGCTGTGCTGCCGTATTTTGTGCTGACCGCGGTGTTCGTTTCGGTGGGGCCGTTGTTGTATATCGTGGTCAATGGCTTTCGGCGCTGCGACCCTGTCGCGGGGCAAGCTCGCTCTCATCAAACAAAATATAAGCCACTGATTCTTAAGTCTCTTAGGCTGCCACAAGCTGATACCCCAGTTTCCGGGC
>NZ_JBOICA010000026.1:0-88460 GCF_050739775.1 Pseudomonas sp. | reverse complement strand
CGCTCCTACCGACCCGGTTGGAGCGGGCTTGCCCCGCGATCAGGCGCGAACCGAGGCGGGCTTGAGCACCAACCACAACGCCACAGCAATCAACAACCCACCATACAGATGCGCCATCGACAGCGGCTCATCCAGCAGCCAGGCGCCCCAGAGCACACCGAAGGCGGGGATCATGAAGGTCACGGTGCTGGCTTTGACCGGGCCGATCTCGCTGAGCAGGCGAAAGTACAGAATGTAGGCAAACGCGGTACACACCAGGCCCAGGCCCAGCAGCGACAGCCACACCTCCCAGCCACCCCAGCTCGCCGGTGGCTGGGTCAGCACGCTGTAGCCAAACAGCGGCAACAGCAACAAGGTCGCCCCCATCATGCTGCCCAGCGCCGACAGTCGGCTGTCGAGGCCGCCCTGGTGGTCGAGCCAGCGGCGCGCAAGAAAGCCGGCAAAGCCGTAACAGGTGGTCGCCGCCAGGCACGACAGGGCGCCTTGCAGCAATTGATGGTCAAACGCGACCGGCCCTGCACCACTGAGAATGCCGACCCCGAACAACCCAAGGAAAATGCCACTGAGCTTGGCCAGGGTCATCGGCTCACGGAAGAACAGCGCACCAATCAGCACGCCCATCAACGGCGTGGTGGCATTGAAGATCGCCGAGTAACCGGCCGGCAACACCTGAGCCGCCACCGAATAAAGGGTGGCCGGAATCCCCGAGTTGATCATGCCCAGTACCAGGCAAGCCTTGAGCTTGCCGTTGAAATCCCAGCGTACTCGCAGCAGGGCAAGAATCACCAGCAGGCCAACACAGGCAATCGACACCCGAAAGAACGCGGTGGGCAAGGTGCCGAGCACCGGCGCGATGATGCGCATGAACAGAAAGCTGGCCCCCCAGACAGCGGCAAGAATCAACAGGCGGGTGATGGCGATGGGGCTCATGGGGCTCTCCGGGTCCTTTGGGGCGGGGCGCGAGTTTACGTTACAACGTAGGGTGCGTTCTCTCCCTTTCTTGCGCTGAAATTCCCGTGTCAGTGAATTTGGCCAATACACCCGTGTCGCCAGGCTTTCCCTGCCCACGGCGACTGGCTAAGCTCAGGCTTCGACATTCCCGCAGAGGTCTGATGTATGCCCCAGCACTGGCCGGCCGCCGCTATCGCCCGGATGATCCTCGATGGCTTCGACGATTACCGTGAGCATTTTCGCCAGATCACCATCGGCGCCCGCGCCCGCTTCGAGCAGGCTCAGTGGCAACAGACCCAGAGTGCTTCGGCGGCGCGGATCAACCTCTACGAGGAGAAGGTCAGCGAGGTCAGCACTTGGTTGCATCAGGCTTTCGACGCTGAGGTGTTGTTGGAGGTGGCGCAGTGGCCGCTGGTCAAAAGCGCTTATATCGGCCTGATCGACCCACGCCTGGACGATGAGCTGTCAGAGACCTGGTACAACTCGATTTTCTGCAGCCTGTTCAGCCATGACCTGATCAGTGACGGTTGCATGTTCATCCACACCACCCGCCCCTCGTTGCGCAGTCACGAGCGGGCGGCGCAGACGCGTACCTATCGGCCCCAGGGCAGCCTGGCCAGCGTGCTGGCACAAGTCTTCGTCGACTATGGCTTTGACGTGGCTTACGGTGACCTTGAAGGCGACCTGGCCCGGCTCGAAGGGCAGCTACGCGAAAACCTGCCGGACTGGGTGTGCAAGGACCCGGCCTTGGCAGTGGAGTTGTTTTTGCCGGTGCTGTATCGCAATAAAGGGGCTTATCTGGTCGGGCGCCTGTATACCCAGGACGAGCAGTGGCCATTGGTGATCCCCTTGCTGCACCGCGAAGGCCACGGCATCGAGATCGATGCGCTGATCACTGACGAAGCCGAAGTGTCGATCATCTTTTCCTTCACCCGCTCCTATTTCATGGTCGATGTCCCGGTGCCCGCCGACTTTGTCGGCTTTCTCAAACGCATCCTGCCGGGCAAGCACATTGCCGAGTTGTACACCTCGATCGGCTTCTACAAGCATGGCAAGTCGGAGTTCTACCGCGCGCTGATCAACCACCTGGCCAGCACCGACGACCGCTTCATCATGGCGCCTGGCGTGCGGGGCATGGTCATGAGCGTATTCACCCTGCCGGGCTTCAACACCGTGTTCAAGATCATCAAGGACCGTTTCTCGCCGTCCAAGAGCGTCGACCGGGCCACGGTAATCGAGAAGTACCGTCTGGTGAAAAGCGTTGACCGGGTCGGGCGCATGGCCGATACCCAGGAGTTTTCCGACTTTCGCTTCCCCTTGAGCAAATTTGAACCCGAGTGCCTGGCCGAACTGCTGGAGGTGGCGCCTTCGACGGTGCACGTAGAAGGCGATACCGTGCTGGTGCGCCACTGCTGGACCGAGCGGCGCATGACCCCGCTCAACCTTTACCTGGAAAACGCCAACGACGCCCAGGTGCGCGAGGCCCTGGAAGACTATGGCCTGGCTATCAAGCAGCTGGCGGCGGCGAACATCTTTCCCGGCGATATGTTGCTGAAGAACTTCGGCGTCACCCGCCATGGCCGGGTGGTGTTCTACGACTACGACGAAATTTGTTTTCTCACCGAGGTCAACTTCCGCTACATCCCGCCAGCGCGTTATCCCGAGGACGAAATGTCCGGTGAACCCTGGTACTCGATCGGTCCGCTCGACGTGTTTCCCGAAGAGTTCCCGCCGTTCCTGTTTGCAGACAGTGGCCAGCGCCGGCTGTTCAGCCAGTTGCATGGCGAGCTGTACGACGCCGATTACTGGAAGAGCCTGCAGGAGGCGATTCGCGGCGGCAAGGTGATTGACGTGTTCCCGTATCGGCGCAAAGCGCGATAAGGCCTAACCCTTCAGGCACTTGAGCTCACTGAAATCCTTGCGCACCTGGTCCAGTTTCTGCTCCAGGTGCTGGCGCTGCTGTTCGCTGCTCTGGGCCATCAGATCGACCAGCAGGCGCCGGGCTTCCCGCTCGGCGCGCTGATAGGCCTGGCGGTATTCCGGGGTCCACAGGCTGTCACGGTTTTTCAACAATTGCTCAAGGCGCGGCTCGAAGCTATCGCTTTTGCGCTGCGCCATGGCCTGGCTGAAGTGCGCCTGCCAGTTCGCCCTATTGGCGATCCGCTGGCGGTTCTGTTCGCCCAGGCCTTGTGACCAGGTCATGATCCGCAATTGCTGCTGCGCGCTTAACTCACCCAGCCAGGGCGTCAGGCGCTTCTCCATACGCTCGGCGCGCGCGGCGATCTGCCGCACCAGGGGTGTTTTGACGAATTTGGCCTGACGCTCGCGAATATCTTCAGTGAACGCCTGGCGCATTTCGCGCACCTGGTCATCGTCCATGGCCCTGAGTAACTGTGCCGCCGACGGGATGATCTGCTCAGCCACCTTGGCAATGGCCTGCTTCACCTCCTGCGTGCGGACCTGCAATTGCTGATCGCTGACCTGGTGGTTGGCGACCATCTGTCGGACTTCATCGATCCAGGTCAGGTACCCCGGCAGTTGCGTGCGGCAATGCCAGGCCAGGTGCTGTTTGAGGCGCTGATCGAGCCAGGTCTTTTGCTGGCGGTCCATGTTCAGGTAGTCGTTGAGCGACCAGGGCACCAGCACATCAAGGTTGCGGTAAGCCAGATCGATACGGCTGCAGGCCACTATCAGCAGGGCAGGGGCGAGCAGGAGCAGGCCGGGGCGCAGGTACTTGTACAGGCAGGCGTACATGAGCGAATCCTTGCAGTGGCTTGCTTGTCTTTGTAGAACAGCATGGCTCATTGCGGTTCCTTTTGCCGGTTGGGTGTAGAATGCCGAGCTCGCAAAGAGGATTTCCGGAAATGGCTTTAGTTGGGCGTTACAACAGTTTGCAAATCGTGAAACACACGGACTTCGGCCTGTACCTGGACGGCGGCGCGGATGGCGAAATCCTCCTGCCCAACCGCTACATTCCCAAGGACACGCCCACCGAGGTCGAAGATTGGCTGAATGTCTTCGTCTACCTGGACAGTGAAGACAAGCTGATCGCAACCACCGAAAAGACCAAGCTGCAGGTCGGTGAGTTCGCCAGCCTCAAGGTCAAGGAAATCAACAGTATCGGCATCTTCCTCGACTGGGGCCTGCCCAAGGACCTGTTGATGCCGTACTCCGAAGAAAAACGCCAGATGAAAGCCGGCGAATACTGCGTGGTGCATGCCTACCTGGACAAACGCACCCGCCGTATCACCGCCACTGCGCGGCTGGACCGCTACCTGGACAAGGTGCCGACCAACTACACGACAGGCCAGGAGGTTGAACTGCTGGTGGTCGAAGAAACCCCGATGGGTTTCAAGGCGATCATCAACAACAAGCACTGGGGCCTGATCCACAAGAACGAGGTGTTCAAGTTCCTGCGTTCGGGCAAGCAGGAGAAGGGCTACATCAAGGAGCTGCGCAGCGACGGCAAGATCGCCCTGAGCCTGCAGCCCATCGGCCAGGACCTGGCCAACAGCCTCAACGACAAGATCCTGGCCAAGCTCAAGGAAGCCAATGGCGTACTGCCGGTCAGCGACAAGAGCGACCCGCAGCTGATAAGCGATCTGTTCGGGGTCAGCAAGGGCAACTTCAAGAAGGCCATCGGTGCCTTGTACAAGGATGGCCGCATCGTCATCCACGCTGACCGTATCGAACTGCTCTGATCAGACCTGGCGAAAGCCTGCAAAGCTCAGGTTTTCGCCACCTGGGCGCAGGTCCTGAAGCAGCGAGTCGCGGTCGGCGCTCAGCGCCAGGCTGATGGTCGAGCGCCGCTTGCCGGGGTGGCGCACTTCCATTTTTTCCAGATGGGCCTTCAGGTAATTCACCGGCACCTTCAAGTGCTGCAATTCGTCGGTCTCGGGCGTGTGCAACAGCAGGTTGACCCAGTCGGCCGCCCCTTTGCGCAGCACCAGCTTCACCGGCACATCGAACCACCACAGGCTGCGCTTGCTGTCGAGCACGGCGAACAAGGTGTTGTCGCTGGAGAGCACCGGTTTTTCCAGCTCCAGGTTACGACGGGCGATGGCGGTGGGTTTGTCGAGTTTCATGCAGGTTCCTACGGGTGACGCTTGAAAGGTCGGCTATTGTGCTGGCAACGCAGCCAAACATAAAGCGGCGAGCGCTGGGACTGGAACTTTCCGTTGGCTTTGATCTCAATTTGATGGCGCATTAAGGTGTCGCCGTCGTTAACGATCAACAGTGCCAGGGAAGATGATCCATGCAAATACTGATTGCCCTGCTGATGTTTCTCAGCAGCTATGCGTATGCCGGTTGCGGGAGTATCAGGGACGCCGATCAGCGCAACTACTGCTATGCCAGAGAAGGCGGGAGCAGCTGTGGCTCCATTTCCAACAGCGACCAACGCAATTATTGCTATGCCAAGCAAGGCAAGGGCAGTTGCGGGAGTATCAAAGACAGTGACTTGCGCAACCAGTGCAATGCGTTGAAACCCTGACAGACGGAGTTTTCGGCTGCTGTTACGATTCAGGGCAAATAATTGGAACTCTGCCGACAGGCCACCGGTCCACTGACTGTCGACTCTGACAGCCCGTTTTCCCCCTTCAGGAGAACTCCCATGAGTGGTACCAAAGATAAAGTCAAAGGCATGGCCAACGAAGCGGTTGGCAACATCAAGCAAGGTGTTGGCAAAGCAACCGACAACGAACGTCTGCGCACAGAAGGCAAGCTGCAGGAACGCAAAGGCGAAGCCCAGCAAGTGGTCGGCAAGGTCAAGGATGCATTGAAAAAGCCTTGATTGCTGTAGGAGAAGTTGCACAGCGGCCGCCATGGGTGGCCGTTGTGCTATCTGCAGCAATCAATAGCAACTTTGGGTCGATCGTCGTTTAGACTTCAGTGCAGACTTTAGTGAGGAGCCGTGGCCATGACCCTCAAGCGGCGAAAGGAGACGCTATGATTTTTCCCGATTTGCGCGGCTTGCCGTTGCATCGCGTGCTGGTGCGCACCGTCAAGGAATTTCTCGATGACGAAATGTCCACCTATGCTTCGGCGTTGGCCTACCAGATGTTGTTCTCGCTGTTCCCCTTCCTGTTGTTCCTTATCGCCCTGATCGGTTTCTTGCACCTGCCTGACTTTTTCTCCTGGCTGCGCCTGCAGTCGGAGCTGGTGTTGCCGCCCCAGGCCCTGGAGCAGGTCAACCCGGTGATTGACCAGTTGCAACAGTCCAAGGGTGGTTTGCTTTCGGTGGGTATCGTCATCGCCCTATGGACCGCGTCTGCGGGCGTGCGGTTGATGATGAGCGCGATGAACGCGGCCTACGATGTGGTCGAAGGGCGTCCGGTGTGGAAGCGCATTCCCTTGTCAGTGATCTACACCGTGGGCATTGCTGGCATGTTGCTGGCTACGGCAGCCTTGATGGTGCTGGGGCCCCAGGTCATGGAGTGGATTGCCTCACAGATCGGTATGCAGGAGTTTATTGTCACTGTGTGGACGATATTGCGCTGGCCGGCGATCATTATTCTGATGATGATGGCGGTGGCGTTGATCTATTACGTGATGCCGGATGTCAAACAGGAGTTTCGCTTTATCACCCCAGGCTCGGTGCTGGCTGTGGTGGTGTGGATCATCGCCTCGTTGGGATTCGGTTATTACGTCAAGACCTTCGCCGACTATAATGCGATGTACGGCAGTATTGGTGCGATCATCGTCTTGCTGCTGTATTTCTATATTTCTGCCGCCGTTTTGTTATTGGGGGCGGAGATGAATGCGGTGATTGAGCATATGTCTGCCGAAGGCAAGAGTCCGGGTGAAAAACAAGCAGGTGACACTACCCACGAACATGATAAAAAGCATGTTTCCGGGTTGGGGCGCGATCACTCGCTCGATCACCCGGCCACGCCGGAAGGTCAACCCTTGAGTCGTACATCCCATGATTCGTGACATCCTGAAAATGGGCGATGAACGCTTGCTGCGTATCGCCCCACCGGTACCGCAGCACCTGATCGGCAGTGCCGAGCTGGAGCAACTGATTGCCGACATGTTCGAGACCATGCGCCATGTCGGCGGCGTTGGTCTGGCCGCGCCGCAGATTGGTGTCGACCTGCAACTGGTGATTTTCGGCTTCGAGCGCAGCGAGCGTTATCCGGATGCCGAGCCGGTACCACAGACCATCCTCCTCAATCCGCTGCTCACACCCGTGGGCACTGAAGTGGAAGACGGCTGGGAAGGTTGCCTGTCGGTGCCGGGCCTGCGCGGTGTGGTGCCGCGTTTTCGCTGTATTCGCTATGAGGGAATCGACCCGCAAGGCCAGGGGATCGATCGGCTCGCCGAGGGCTTTCATGCGCGGGTGGTGCAGCATGAATGTGATCACCTGATAGGGCGGTTGTACCCTTCGCGCATTCATGACTTCAACAAGTTCGGCTACACCGACGTGTTGTTTCCTGGGCTAGATCCTGCCAGCGACGACTGAAAGCGGGCCATTGCCAGCAGCGCCTTGCTGCGCTGGTAACGGGCCAGGCGTTCGGCCAGCGGGGCAGGCAGCTCAGTGCAGGGGCTGAACCTTTGCTGCTGGTAGAAAGGCATGAGGTCGGGATGGCAGAACAGCCAGGTCGTACCTTCAGTGCTCTGCAAGGCGGCCTCGATCAAACGCCGGGCAATCTGTCGCCCTCTCCAGCGTTCAGCCACCCATAACCCGGTCAGCCAATATCCGCCTGGTACCGGCGTGAGGCACAACGCTGCGACGATTTCCTCCGCCCGGGCTACCCAAAGCTGACCTTGAGCTGCCGCACGCATGGACGAACCCTGGTCTTTGTAGAATTTATTCAGCAGTGGCCGTTCAGGTTCGGTCAGCAGGCAGTAGCGTAAGGTGGTCACGGCGTATGTCCGGCAGCGGCTCTGGACCGGGCTTTTACACCGACAGCTGCGGCGTGTCGAGGGTGAAAATTCCGGTCTATTGTTACGGATCGGGTAACAGTGAATGTTCGGTTCAGCGGTTCAACCCGGTGGGGCAACTTGTAAACTATGCTTGTCCCCACAAAAAAGTAACAGTGGGACCGGTACTTCGTGTTATGTCCTGGTGTCTGATGTAACAACTTCTCCGCGCCGCTGCTGGCCAATGAAGTCAATCGATTAGTTTGATTGCATTGCAGGCTTATTGTTATGAAAAGTTTACTTGTACTTGCGCTTGTAGGTGTCTCTTCTTTTGCCTTGGCTGATGAAGTTAGAACTACCAGTGCGCAGCCGGTAGTTGAGCAGTACGATTACTCGAGCAACCTGGATATTGCCAAGGTGATCAGTTTCTCGACTATTCCTAATGTCTGTGAAGTGGTGCCGGCGACTATGGTCTACGAAGACCATCAAGGTCAGCGCCATACCCTTGAGTACCGTGCCATGGGTAACGGTTGCACCAACGGTTGATCAGCTGTAATCCCGCCTTACTGGCGCTCGCGCTCCAATAGCTGACGCTTACGCTCAACGCCCCAACGGTAACCCGAGAGGTTGCCGTCGCTGCGCACCACCCGGTGACAGGGGATGGCCACGGCCAGGGCGTTGGCCGCACAGGCCTGGGCCACGGCGCGCACTGCCTTGGGCGAGCCAATCCGTTGGGCTATTTCGGCATAGCTGGCCGTTGTCCCGGCCGGGATCGTGCGCAAGGCTTGCCAGACCCGTTCCTGAAAGGCTGTGCCGCGCAGGTCAAGCGGCAAGTCCAGACCGATCCCCGGTACCTCGATCAATCCCACCACGTGCGCCACCAGCGTTTCAAATTCGGCATCCCCGCCCAGCAGGTTGGCCTTGGGGAATTTATCCTGCAAGTCATGTAGCAATGCCTGTGGGTCATCGCCGAGCAGAATTGCGCAGATACCGCGTTCGCTTTGCGCCACCAGAATGGCACCCAATGAACACTGGCCGATGGCAAAGCGGATAGCGGTATTGGCACCGCCATTCCGATAGGACCCTGGGGTCATGCCCAGGCGCGCATTGCTCGATTCGTAAAAGCGACTGTTGGAATTGAAACCGGCTTCATACAGGGCATCGGTGATCGTGCTGGAACGCTGCAAGTGATTGCGCACCTTGCTTGCCCGATGGGCCGAGGCATAGGCCTTGGGCGTTACCCCGGTGATGGCCTTGAACACCCGATGAAAGTGGAAAGGGCTCATGTTCAATTGCTCAGCCAGTTGATTGAGGCTGGGCGCCGACTCGGCGCTCTCGATCAACTGGCAGGCACGGGTGACCTGCGCTCGATGCTGCTCGGCCATCAGTGTCCGGTCTGCGCCCCGCCGTTTGCTGGGGCGATAGCCCGCCGCCTCGGCCTGTGCCGGGGTGTCGAAGAACTCGACGTTGTCGATGCGCGGCAGGCGCGAGGTGCTGCTGGGCCGGCAGTACACACCGGTGGTGCGTACGGCATAGACAAACGCCTGGTCGGCTGCCGGGTCGCGGGCCAGGATCGCTTGCCAGCGCGGGTCGGATTCGCTGAGGGGTTTGCCTTGGCTCATGCCGGGACTCTCTTTATGGGTGTTGATAGGCCCAGATTAGGACGATCAACGGCGCAAAAAACTCCGGGTCTTGCGTTCAAACTCGTGCGCTCGGCACCCGCCACAGGTACCAGGCGGCAATGGTCCGGTAAGGTCGCCAGGCTTGTCCGAGCTCGATCATCTGTCGGCGAGTGGGCTGTGTTTCCAGCCCTTGCAGGCGACGGTAGCCCTCGCGCACGGCAAAGTCATCGGCTGGCAGGATGTCCATGCGCTCCAGGGTATAGATCAGCAGCATCTCCACCGTCCAGCGGCCTACGCCACGCAAACTGACCAGACGCTCGATCAGCTGTTCATCGTCCAGCGCCAGCGCCTGTTCATGGTCTGGCACCAGGCCGTCCTGGCGCGCTTTGGCGATGCCCTGGATGGTGGCCAGCTTGCTACCTGAGAAGCCGCAGGCGCGCAGCTGTTCGGCCGGGGTTGCCAGCACCTGCTCAGGGCTTGGAAAAGCACAGCCGGGATAGAGCGCGAGGAAGCGCCCGAGAATCGCATCGCCAGCCTTCACATGCAGTTGCTGGTAGGCAATTGCTCGCACCAGTGCCTGATACGGGTCACGCTCCGGCCGCGGCTGATGCAGACAGGGACCGATGCTCTGAACATGCGCGGCCCACTTCGGATCGAGCGCGGCGAGAAGCTGCTCGGCCTGGCTGAAGAACGTACTCATTGTCTCTCCATGGCTTGGGCCACCCGCTCCAGCGCCTGTTTCAGCTCCGCCCGGCTGCTGGCGGCAGACAGACTGATACGAACGGCTGGCAAGTCGCCCTGTTTTACCGCAAAGACTTCGGCCGGTACCACCTCCACCGCGTTGGCCCGGCAGCGCTGCACCAGCGTTTGTGCCGGCACTGGACAGCTTGTCCAGATGTGCGGCGCGGGGTGCTGGCCGTAGATCCGCTCACTGCCCAGGATTCTGCGCGCCAGGCGCCAGCGTTGTTCGATCTCTGCGCGTTGCCAGGCCAGCCGGCGACTGGCGGTGCCGTCGCTGATCCAGCGGCAGGCGATCTGCAAGTTCAGCGGCGATACCTGCCAGTGTGTTGCCTGGGCATGGGGATCGATCTTGGCCAACAGCAGTGGGTCAGCAACGATCCAGCCCAGGCGTAATCCCGCCGCAACGGTCTTCGACAGGCTGCTGATCAGTATTCCTTGCTGACCCAGCAAAGGCCACAACGGTGGCTGGTCGGTCAGTGCGCCATAGACGTCGTCTTCGATCAGCAGCAGGCCGTGGCGACGCACCACGTCGGCTATGGCCTGCTGGCGTTCGCGGCTCATGCAGGTGCCGGTAGGATTCTGCAGGCTGGGCGTGAGCACCACCACCCGTGCGCCGGTTGCCCGCGTGACGCGGTCCAGGTCGTCAGGGAGGATACCTTGATGGTCCTGGGCAATACCGTGCAGGGGCAGGCGCAGCTGGCGGCAGGCGGCCTTGATGCCGGGGGCCGTCAGGGTCTCGACCAACACCGGTTCACCGGCCTGGCACAGCGACAGCAGCAGGCTGAACAGACCTTGCTGGGCACCGCCGCACAACAGCACCTGGCTGGCGCTCAGGCGCAGGCCGCGATTGGCCAGCCAGGCGGCCCCTTGGGCACGGGCCAGTAACAGCGTGTCGGCACTCAGGTAATGCTCCAGGCTGCGTACCTGGCCATCCTGCAACAGCGCCTGCAAGGTGCGTTCGATGTCGTGGTTGTCGGGATCGATTACCGGCACGTTGGTCGATAAATCGATCAGGCTGGGCTGCAAATTTTTTTGTTTCAGGTGAAACAGCGTGGCTTCTTTGCTGCCGGCCAGCACATAGGTGCCACGCCCGACCTCACCGCTGACCAGATGTCGGGCCGCGGCCTCACGGTAGGCCTGCTGGGTGGTGCTGGGGTTGAGCCCCAGGGCCCAGGCCAGGCGCCGCTGCGGCGGCAGACGGACGCCGACTTTCAGTTCGCCGCGCTCGATGGCCTCGGCAATGGCATCGACCAGTGCCAGGTAGCGGGGTTGCCCGGTGTCAGGCAGGGTAGGGGTCCACATTTATTGTTGGCCATGCAATATAAGGTTTTACCCATACAATGGCCCGGCGCTAGGATCCGGTCAAACCCATTGCTGCCGAGGTGTTCCATGTTCGACCTGACTGCCCTGCGTGAGGCTGCCCGTCTGCTGCATGCCAGTGTGCCCGCCACTGCTCAATATGCCTGGCCACGACTGGCCGAGCGGCTGGGTTGTGAAGTCTGGGTCAAACATGAGAACCACGCGCCGACCGGTGCGTTCAAGGTGCGCGGCGGCTTGCTCTATGTGCAATGGTTGCTGGCGCAGCAGCCGCAGGTGCGCGGGCTGGTCACCGCCACTCGCGGCAACCACGGGCAGAGTATGGCCCTGGCGGCGCGAAACGCCGGGCTGCCGATCATCATCGTGGTGCCGCAAGGCAACTCCCGGGAGAAGAATGCGGCGATGCGTGCCCAAGGCGCGGAGTTGATCGAATACGGTGCCGATTTCGACCAGGCCCGTGAAGAGGCCGCACGTCAGGCGCAATTGCACGGCTATGAAATGGTGCCGTCCTTTCACCCGCAACTGGTTCGCGGTGTGGCCACTTATGCCTTGGAGTTGTTCGAAGCCGTTCAGGACCTCGATTGCGTCTATGTGCCCATCGGCATGGGGTCGGGCATCTGCGGACTGATTCAGACCCGTAATCTGCTGGGTCTGCGCACCGAGATTGTTGGCGTGGTGTCCAGCGCCGCAGATGCCTTTGCCTTGAGCGTTGAGCAAGGCCGCATCGTCACCACCGCCACGGCCAATACCTTTGCCGACGGCATGGCCTGCCGCATGCCGGTGCCAGAAGCCTTCGACATCATCCACCAGCATGCGGCGCGGATCGTTCGGGTCAGCGACGAGGAAATTGCCCAGGCCATGCGCATCTTTCACGAAGACACGCATAACACTGCAGAAGGGGCGGGCGCCGCGGGCCTGGCTGCGCTGATTCAGGAGCATGAACGGCAACGCGGGCGCAAAGTGGCAGTGGTACTCAGTGGTGCCAATATCGATCGGCAGCGGTATGCGCAGGTGTTGGCGAGTGACTGAAAAATTCTGAATTGATCGCTTGGAAAAAGTGCTATCTTATTTTGATAGCATTTTCCAATGAGCAATCGATATCGCAGAACCCTCGAAAGCATTTTTCGCACACCTACCAGTGCCAGTCTGGTGTTCACCGACATCGAAGCACTGGTAGTGCATCTGGGTGGGCAGGTGCAGGAGCGTGAAGGTTCCCGAGTCAAACTGATTCTGGGGGCGCAGCAATGGCGCTGCCACAGGCCGCACCCAGGTAAAGAGGCCAAGCGTTATCAAGTCGAAGAAGCCCGCGAATTTCTCCTGCGGGCAGGAGTTCACCTATGAACACGATGAACTACAAGGGTTACAGCGCCCGAATCGAGTATGACCCCCGTGATGACATTTTCGTCGGCCGTGTGCTGGGCGTGCGTGACATCATCAGCTTCCATGCGCGCTCTGTCAGCCAGTTGCACGAAGCATTTCACCTGGCATTGGACGATTATCTGGCCGATTGTGCCGAGCGTGGCGTGGCGCCCGAGCGGCCTGCCTCCGGCAAAGTCATGTTGCGCATTCGTCCCGAAGTTCATGCCGCCGCGACCATCGCCGCACAGTCGGCAGGCAAGAGTCTGAACCAGTGGGCGGATGAAGTGTTCGAGCGTGCTGCTCTGGCATGACGTGCCTGTCCTTGGGCAAGGGCAATTTCTTCCAATACAGCCGCGGCAATTCCCGTTTTAATAGCGCCTGCCTTCAACGCTGTCTACGGAACGCCCTATGCCTTTTTCCAACGGATTTCTCCTCAGTCTTTCCCTGTGCCTGGATATCGGCATTGCCAACATTGCGATGATTACCTTGGCCATGCAGCGCGGCTTTTTCCAGGGCTTCTGGCTGGGGCTGGGGACCTGCGTCGGTGATCTTGTCTACGCGGTGGCGGCCCTGGCCGGGATGACTGTGCTGCTGCAGTTCGAGACCGTGCGCTGGGTGTTGTGGCTGGGTGGGTCGCTGTTGCTGGTGTGGTTTGCACTGAAGATGCTGTTGGCGGCCTGGCGCGGGGATGGCCATGTGCAACCCGGTGAAGTGGTGGTGGAGTCGGCCTGGCGCGAGTTTGTCCGGGGTATCGTCCTGGCCATGTCCTCACCCAGCGCGATCCTCTGGTTTGCCGCGGTGGGCGGGGTGCTGATCTCCCGTTCCGGCGGCGGCAGCCTGCTTGAAGCCGGTCTGTTCCTGTCCGGTTTCTTTGCCGCTGGACTGCTCTGGTGCCTGTCGCTGTGCTTGATCGCCAGCCATGGCGGACGGCTGCTGGGGAATCGGCTGCTGATTTGGTCCTACCTGCTCTCAGCGGCGATTTTCTGCTACTTCGCGGTCTATGTGATCGTCTCTGGCTACCGAGAGTTCATCCTTGCCGTGCCGGCGGCCACAGCGGGTCTATAATCAGTCGGGGTGCCCGTGTGCAGGTGCCGTCAGGCCGGAGGATCTTCGAGATGAAAGGTCTTGATGCGAAAAAAATGGCCAAGAAAAAACCCTTGAAAACCGCTGAAGAAAAGCGTGCCGCCAAACGCGCCAAGCGCTCGGCAGGCAGTGGTTTCCTTCCATAGCTTGATCAGGAGCCCCGTAAGGGGCTCCTTTCTATTAGTTCAATAAGGCAAAGGATATGTCCAATTCGATTCACGATTCAGTCCAACCTGTACGCTTCGAGCAGGCTGGCCCCCTCACCATCGCCGGTATCGGCGGACGCTTCACGCAGTCCACGATCAGTCAGATTCCCGCACTGTGGCAGCGCTTCGAAGTCCACATTGGCAATGTGCCCGGACAGGTCGGTGGGCATACCTACGGCGTGTGCTGCAACGCCGACGGCAAAGGCAGTTTCGATTACATCGCCGGGGTTCAAGTGGCGAACGTCGAGGTGCTGCCAGCCGATTTCCAGCAGGTCGAACTCAAGCCCCAACGCTACGCCGTGTTCGAGCATCACGGCAGCCTCGATAACCTCAAGGCCACTTTCCAGGCCATCTGGAGCCAGTGGCTACCTGCCTCCGGTGAGCGAGCTGCGCAGGCGCCGGAGTTCGAGCGCTATGGCAAGGACTTCGATCCTTTTGACAGCCACAGCGTAATGGAAATCTGGCTGCCACTGGAGCCGCGATAAGCGCTTGCGCGCCAGACCGGAAAATTTTACTGCGCAACTGTCGATTCCTCAGCCAGCCATTCGACCATCAGTGAACGCGCCGATTTGCTCGGCGCCTGACACTTGTCGAATCGCAGAGGACACGACCATGAGCAGCGCCGCCGAAAACGAAGTCCGCCAACTCATCGAACGCTGGATTCCAGCTGTCCGGGCTCGGGACATCCCCGCCATCACCGCACCTTACGCCGACGATATCCTTGCCTTCGATGCCGTCAAGGAACTGCAGTTCAAAGGCAAGGCCGCCTATCAGGCTCACTGGCAAGCCTGCATGGAGCACTGTCCCGGCGACATGATCTTCGAGATGGAACAGCTGCAGATTCATGCCACACCGGATTTGGCGCTTGCCCATTGGCTCAATCGCTGCGGTCCGGCCAGCGAAGAGGGCGGTGAGGACAAAAGCTGCTACATGCGCGTCACCGCCGGCTACAAGCGCATCGATGGGCAGTGGAAGGTGATTCATGAACACTGGTCGGCGCCGTTCGACATGGAGACCGGTGCCGCCCTGTTCTCGCTCAAGCCTTGAACTGAGAACGTCAAGGATTATGCCGAATCGCGCTTTCTCCGAGGGTGCGATCTGCAGTCATAGTGTGCATCTGCTGTGGAGAGGACGATGAAATACCTATGCCTGGTCTATTGTGAAGAAGGTCTGTTGCACAGCCTGCCCGACAGCCCCGCGGATGCCGAGTGCATGGCCTATGCCGAGTCGATCCAGGGGAGTGGGCGGATGCTTGCCGCCGAGGCGCTCAAGCCGGTGCAGACCGCCACTACCGTGCGCGTTCGTGGTGGTCACATGAGCCTGACAGATGGGCCTTTTGCCGAGACCAAGGAACAACTGGCCGGCTTCTATCTGGTGGATGCCCGTGATCTTAATGAAGCTTTGAACATTGCCAAGGGCATACCTGCCGCCAGGGTCGGCAGCGTCGAAGTGAGGCCGATCCGCGATTTGCAACCTTGAAACGGAGGAAAACAACAAAATGAGCCTTCATCCCCCCAGCCCTGTGCAGCATGAGCTGTCTCTAACCCGGCTGATCGACGCACCGCGCAAAAAAGTGTTTCGGGCCTGGACCGAGCCTGATCTGCTTGCGCAGTGGTGGGGTCCGAACGGCATGACCACGCCCTTGTGCGAAATGCAGTTGTGGGTGGGTGGTTTGTTTCGCACAGTGATGCGCGCACCTGACGGTACCGAGTACCCCAACCAGGGTGTGTTCCTGGAGATTGTTGCCCCCGAGCGAATTGTCTTCACCGATGCCTTCGGGCCGGGCTGGGTACCGTCGAACAAGGCGTTCATGACCGTAGTGGTGACCTTCGAGGATGTCCAGGGCAAGACTCAGTACACCGCGCGCGCATGGCACTGGAATGCCGCCGATTGCCTGGCTCATGAAGAAATGGGCTTTCATCGCGGTTGGGGTGAAAGCCTGGATCGGCTGGTGGCACTGGTGACCACCCAGATGCCGGGCTGATGTCGACGCAGGCTTTGGTGCGGGCCGAGGTCGAGTCGGTCTACAAGCGCGAGTCGCGACGGATCCTGGCTACCCTGATTCGCTTGCTGGGTGATTTCGATCTGGCCGAGGAAGCCATGCACGAAGCGTTTTTCGTCGCCGTTGAACGTTGGCAGCGCGATGGCATTCCTGCCAATCCACGGGCCTGGCTGGTATCCACCGGGCGCTTCAAGGCCATTGACGGGCTGCGTCGGCGCGCCCGTTTCGACCGCTCCCAGACGCAGTTGATCATGGCGCTGGAGGCACTGCAGGAGGATGAGGTGGAAGACGAGGAGCTGGAAGATGATCGCCTGCGCCTGATCTTCACCTGTTGTCACCCGGCGTTGGCTGCCGATGCCCAAGTGCCGCTGACCCTGCGTGAAGTCTGTGACCTGACCACCGAGGAAATCGCCCGGGCTTTTCTGCAGAACCCGGCGACCATTGCCCAGCGCATCGTACGGGCCAAGGCCAAGATCCGCGATGCGCAGATTCCCTACCAGGTGCCGGCGTTGAGCGAGTTGCCTGAACGCCTGGACAGTGTGCTGCGCGTCATTTACCTGGTGTTCAACGAAGGCTACTCGGCCTCTTCGGGTGAAAGCCTGATGCGCAACGACCTCAGTGATGAAGCGATCCGTCTGGGGCGACTGTTGCAGCAGCTGCTGCCCGACCCGGAAGTGCTGGGTTTGCTGGCCTTGATGCTGTTGCAGGCCTCGCGACAGGCGGCGCGTAGCGACGAGAATGGCGAGTTGATCCTGCTCGATGAGCAGGACCGTAGCTTGTGGAATCGCGAGTTGATTGCCGAGGGTAGCCAGTTGGTGCAGCAGGCACTGCGCAGTCAGCAGTTCGGGGTGTACAGCTTGCAGGCAGCGATTGCCGCAGTGCATGCCGAGGCGGCCAGCGCTGAAGAAACGGACTGGGAAGAAATCGTCGGTTTGTACGATGTATTGCTGCGCGGCTGGCCGTCCCCAGTGGTCGAGCTTAATCGCGCTGCAGCCCTGGCACGCCGTGATGGGCCGCAGGCAGGATTGCTGGCGGTGGAGGCGATTCTGGCGCGTGGCCAGTTGCAGGATTATCGCCTGGCCCATGCCGCCCGCGCTGAGCTGTGTCGGCAACTGGGGCGGCTGGATCAGGCGCGTGATGCATACCAGACTGCACTGGGCCTGACCCTGCAAGGTGCCGAGCGGCGCTTTATCGAGCGCCGCCTGCGCGAGCTGTGAACTTCAGCCGATAGTGATTGGCGGTGGGCTGACCAGGTCGACGGTCTGCTGTTTGCGTGGGGCCAGGATCTCGGCCTCGCCATCGACTACCAGCTCGTCATTCTGGTTGAACACGCGGGTGGCGATACGCACCTTGAACTTGGGCAGCTTTTCGAGGATCTCCAGGCGCACGGTCAGGGTGTCGCCGAACTTCACCGGCTTCTGGAAGCTCATGGTCTGACCCAGGTAGATGGTGCCCGGGCCAGGCAGCTCGCAGGCCACCGCGGCGCTGATCAGTGCACCGCTGAACATACCGTGGGCGATACGCTCCTTGAACATGCTCTTGGCGGCAAACTCGGCATCCAGGTGCACCGGGTTGTGGTCACCGGACATGGCAGCGAACAGCTGGATGTCACGTTCTTCGACGGTCTTGCTGAAACTGGCGGTCTGGCCGACTTCAAGGGCTTCGTAAGGCGTGTTGGTGACCTGAGTCATCGATTCGGTTCCTGCTAGGGACGCGGGGGCGGCTGTCATTCGCTGCGGACAGGGCGGCCTAGGGCCAACGCCTGCTCCAACCAGTCGATGATCGCGGCCGTGACCTCGTCACGGTTGGTTTCATTGAGCAGTTCATGTCGCGCTTGGGGATACAGCTGCAACTGGACATGCTGGTTGCCAGCCAGGCGCAAAGCACCGGCCAGATCCTTGAGACGCTTGCCGGCACTCACCGGATCACATTCACCACCCATGACCAGGATTGGCAGGTTCGGATCGATCTGCTTGAGGTTGGCCGGCTGGCTGATCTGCTCAAGGCCCATCAACAGGTCGATCCACAAACGATTGCTGCAGCGAAAGCCGCACAACGGGTCGGCGACATAGCGGTCGACTTCGGTGTTGTCGCGGCTGAGCCAGTCGAATGCCGTGCGGGTGGGTTTGAACGCCTTGTTGAATGAGCCAAAGGACAACCACTCGATCAGCGCACTGTGGCCCAAAGGTCCCTGACGCCAGGCCTCGACGCAAGCAATCGCGCAGGCCGTGCGGTACAGCACCGGTGCCTGGAAGTTCGAGCCGCTGAGAATTGCCCCTTGCAGGCTGGCGCCATGGTGCATCAGGTAAGCCTGGGCAATGTAGCTACCCATGCTGTGGCCGAAGAGGAACACCGGAGTACCGGGAAACTGCTGGCCAATGTGCTGGCTGAGCAGGCCCAGGTCGTTGACTACCGCGCTCCAGCCATTGTGTTGGGCGAACAGGCCCAAAGTGCCGAGTTCGGCGGTACGGCCATGACCGCGCTGGTCGTGGGCAAGCAGGGCAAAGCCCGCCGCACTCAGGGCCCGGCCCAGGCGCTGGTAGCGACCGGCATGTTCGGCCATGCCATGTGCCAGCAGCACCACGGCCTTGATCGGCGTGCTGGGCAGCCATTGATAGACATACAGGCTGCAGTGATCGCTGGCCGGTAGCCAGAACGCATCGTGGGGCATGGCGAGTCCTTGTGCGCACAAGTGGATGAGTCAGCTCAGTGTATAACCCAAGCGTGCAATCGAAGGGCAGCGACAAACAAGATTCACAATGTAAATGACAGCGCTTGGCATATTTGCCACCTGCGGCATACCTGCTAACGTCGGCATAGCACCTTCTTCGCCAAGCAGGCAAGGGGGCCGGAGCGGCTCAGGTATGAGGACAAGAGTAAATGCAAGCTGATTTCTGGAATGACAAGCGCCCCGCAGGTGTTCCTTCGGACATTGACATGAATGCTTACAAGTCAGTGGTCGAAGTGTTTGAACGTTCCTGCAAGAAGTTCGCTGACCGCCCGGCGTTCAGCAACCTGGGGGTGACCCTGACTTACGCCGAACTGGAACGTTACTCGGCGGCCTTTGCCGCTTACCTGCAACAACACACCGATCTGGTGCCAGGCGACCGTATCGCCGTGCAGATGCCCAATGTGCTGCAGTACCCGATCGCGGTGTTCGGTGCGTTGCGCGCCGGGCTGATCGTGGTCAACACCAACCCGTTGTACACCGCTCGCGAGATGCGCCATCAGTTCAAGGACTCCGGGGCCCGGGCGCTGGTCTACCTGAACATGTTCGGCAAGCTGGTGCAGGAGGTACTGCCCGATACCGCTATCGAATTCCTCATTGAAGCGAAGATGGGCGACATGCTGCCGGTCGCCAAGGGCTGGCTGGTCAACACCATTGTGGCCAAGGTCAAGAAGCTGGTGCCGGCGTACCAGCTGCCCCAGGCCGTGCCCTTCAAAAGTGCGCTGAGCCAGGGGCGTGGCGTGGTACCGAAGCAGGTATCGCTGACCCTCGACGATATCGCCGTGCTGCAGTACACCGGCGGTACCACGGGCCTGGCCAAGGGCGCCATGCTGACCCACGGCAACCTGGTGGCCAACATGCTCCAGGTACTGGCTTGCTTCTCCCAGCATGGTGATGATGGCCAGCGGCTGATCAAGGAGGGCCAGGAGGTGATGATCGCGCCCCTGCCGCTCTACCATATCTATGCCTTTACCGCGAACTGCATGTGCATGATGGTGACCGGCAACCACAACGTGCTGATCACCAATCCGCGTGACATCCCGGGGTTCATCAAGGAGCTGAAAAAGTGGAAGTTTTCCGCGCTGCTCGGTCTCAACACCTTGTTCGTGGCGCTGATGAATCACCCTGAGTTCAAGCACCTTGATTTTTCTGCCCTGAAAGTCACCAACTCCGGTGGCACCGCCTTGGTCAAGGCCACCGCCGAACGCTGGGAAAGCCTGACGGGTTGTCGCATTGTCGAAGGCTATGGCTTGACCGAAACCTCGCCGGTGGCCAGCACCAACCCCTACGGGCAACTGGCGCGTCTGGGTACGGTGGGTATTCCAGTGCCAGGTACGGCATTCAAGGTCATCGACGATGCAGGCAACGAGCAGCCCATGGGCGAGCGTGGCGAGTTGTGCATCAAGGGGCCGCAGGTGATGAAAGGCTACTGGCAGCATCCTGAGGCCACGGCCGAGGCGCTGGACCGCGAGGGCTGGTTCAAGACCGGTGACATTGCGGTGATCGATCCTGATGGCTTTACCCGGATTGTCGATCGCAAGAAGGACATGATCATTGTTTCGGGGTTCAACGTGTACCCGAACGAGATCGAAGAGGTGGTCATGAGCCATCCACAAGTGGCCAACTGCGCGGTGATCGGGATCCCCGACGAGCGCTCCGGCGAAGCCGTGAAGCTGTTTGTGGTGGCGCGTGAAGGTGGGGTGACTCTTGAAGAGCTCAAGGCCTACTGCAAGGCCAACTTCACCGGCTACAAAGTGCCCAAGCACATTGTCCTGCGCGACTCGTTGCCGATGACGGCGGTGGGCAAGATCCTGCGCCGGGAGCTGAGGGATATCGTCTGACGGCTAGCGCAAGCTACAAGCCGCAAGCTGCAAGACGTGCAAGCCTGAGCGATGCGCTCAGCTTGCCGCTTGCAGCTTGAAATTCGCTACTTTAGTCTTTTTACTCTAAAAATGACCATTAAATAATCAAGAGTCATTTTTGTGACTGTTTAGGCTGCTTTAGCTCTAGGCGACCCTTGGCAAAGCTGCTACTCTCGGCCCGCTTCTGATTATCTGGTTTGCAATGAACCATAATCTTATATCAATAATAATCGCATCGACTGCGATGAAGAATTCGCTGGTGCTGGAGGAGTGGGCTTCCATGATCGAAAATTTTTGGAAGGATAAGTACCCAGCCGGGGTTGCGGCGCAAATCAACCCTGATGAGTACCCGAATATCCAGGCAGTATTGAAACAGTCCTGCCAACGCTTTGCTGACAAACCAGCCTTTAGCAACCTGGGCAAAACCATTACCTACGGCCAACTGTACGCGTTGTCGGGGGCCTTTGCCGCCTACCTGCAACAAC
Organism: Pseudomonas sp.; assembly: GCF_050739775.1. GTDB lineage: Bacteria > Pseudomonadota > Gammaproteobacteria > Pseudomonadales > Pseudomonadaceae > Aquipseudomonas. The sequence continues at coordinate 67,240 of NZ_JBOICA010000026.1, read as the reverse complement.
ATACTGACTTGCAGCCCGGCGATCGTATCGCCGTGCAACTGCCCAACGTGCTGCAGTATCCGGTTGCTGTATTCGGCGCCTTGCGTGCGGGCCTGATCGTGGTGAACACCAACCCGTTGTATACCGCGCGGGAATTGGAGCACCAGTTCAATGATTCCGGCGCCAAGGCCCTGGTTTGCCTGGCCAACATGGCGCACCTGGCCGAAAAGGTGGTGCCCAAGACCCAGATCAAACACGTTATTGTCACCGAAGTGGCCGATATGCTGCCACCGGTAAAACGCCTGTTGATCAACAGCGTGATCAAGTACGTGAAAAAAATGGTCCCGGCTTATCACTTGCCCAAGGCGCTGAAGTTCAATGATGTATTGAGCAAAGGCGCAGGCCAACCGGTGAAGGAAGCTGATCCGCAGAGCAATGATGTTGCCGTGTTGCAATACACCGGTGGCACTACCGGGGTGGCCAAGGGTGCCATGCTGACCCACCGCAACCTGGTGGCCAATATGCTGCAGTGCCGGGCGCTGATGGGCTCCAACCTCAATGAAGGTTGCGAGATCCTGATCACCCCGTTGCCGCTGTATCACATCTATGCCTTCACCTTTCATTGCATGGCAATGATGCTGATCGGTAACCACAACATCCTGATCAGCAACCCGCGCGACTTGCCGGCGATGGTCAAGGAGTTGTCGAAGTGGAAGTTCAGCGGCTTTGTCGGGCTGAACACCTTGTTCGTTGCCCTGTGCAACAACGAAACCTTCCGCAAGCTGGATTTCTCGGCGCTGAAGATCACCCTGTCGGGCGGCATGGCCCTGCAGATGAGTGTCGCCGAGCGCTGGAAAACGGTGACCGGTTGCGCCATCTGCGAAGGTTACGGCATGACCGAAACCAGCCCGGTGGCGGCGGTCAACCCGGCCGAGCAGAACCAGATCGGTACCATCGGTATTCCGGTGCCCTCGACCCTGTGCAAGATCATTGATGATGCTGGCGCCGAACTGCCGCTGGGTGAAATCGGTGAATTGTGCGTCAAGGGCCCGCAGGTGATGAAGGGCTATTGGCAGCGCCAGGACGCCACCACCGAGATCCTCGACAGCGAAGGCTGGTTGAAGACCGGTGACATCGCCCTGATCCAGCCTGACGGCTACATGCGTATTGTCGACCGTAAGAAAGACATGATTCTGGTGTCCGGATTCAATGTCTATCCCAACGAGCTTGAGGACGTGCTGGCTGCGCTGCCGGGTGTGCTGCAGTGTGCGGCCATCGGCGTGCCTGACGAGAAGTCCGGTGAAGTGATCAAGATCTTCATCGTCGCCAAGCCTGGCGTGACCCTGACCAAAGAGCAGGTGATGGAGCACATGCGTGCCAATGTCACCGGCTACAAGGTACCGCGCTTCATCGAGTTCCGTGATGCACTGCCGACCACCAACGTCGGCAAGATCCTGCGTCGAGAGCTGCGTGATGAAGAGCTGAAAAAGCTCGGCCTGAAGAAGATCGCTTGATTGTTGTGTGAGCGGATTCAGCCGCGAAGGACTGCATGGCAGTCCCATCCCCTGGGGCCGCGTTGCGGCCCTTCGCGGATGAATCCGCTCCTACGGCTTCAGCGCAATTTCTCAAGCATCTGGTAATACCACATCCCCGCCGCCAGCAACGGATTGCCCAGCACATCGCCCATGGGCACCTTGATGTGCTTGCAACCTGCAAACGTATCGAATTTCTCCAGCGTCCCGGTCAGGGCCTCGGCCATGATCTCGCCCATGATGTGGCTGGTGGCGATGCCGTGCCCGGAGTAGCCCTGGCAGTACCAGACGTTGTCTGAAAGCTTGCCCAGCTGCGGAATGCGATTGACCACGATACCCATGGCACAACTCCACTGGAACTCGATCGGCACGCCCTTGAGCGCAGGGAAAGTGCGTTCGATGCATGGGCGCAGTTCGCCAGCGATATCCCGCGAGTCACGACCTGAATAGTTGGCGCCGCCGCCAAACAACAGGCGGCCATCAGCGGTCAGGCGGTAGTAGTCGAGGACAAAGCGACAGTCATACACCGCCAGGTCCTGAGGGTTGATCTGCGCTGCCAGTTCGCCCAGTGGGGCAGTGGTGACGATGCCGCCCATGGCCGGGAAGATCTTGCCCTTGAGCTGGGGCTTTTCCAGTTTGTGGTAGACGTCGCCCGCCAACAGAATCTGCTTGGCTTCAACCCGGCCCTGGGCCGTGACGATGGCAGGCTGGTCGCCATGGATAATCTCCAGCACCTCGGAGTTTTCGAAGATCAGCGCACCCAGGCTATGGGCCGCGCGGGCTTCGCCCAGGCACAGGTTGAGCGGGTGCAGGTGCAGGTTGCGCAGGTTCTTCAGGGCGCCCAGGTACAGCGGGCTCTGCAGGTGTTCGCTGATGGCTTTGCGGTCGAGCAACTGCACCTGGCCGCCCATGCCGCGGCGTTGTGCTTCGGCTGCAAAAGCTTGCAACTCATGCATGTGCGAGGTTTTCATCGCGGCATGCAAGTGACCGTGCTTGAGGTCGCAAGCAATACCGTAGCGTTCGACCCGCTGTTCGATGATCTGGTGGCCGCGCCAGCGCAGGTGCCAGATGAAGTCATCGACGTCGTCGCCGAGCTTCTCGCGCATCTGCTTGCGCATGGCCTCGTCGCCCGACAGGCTGCCGGTGACCTGGCCGCCGTTACGCCCGCTGGCGCCCCAGCCAATGCGGTTGGTCTCGACAATGGCAACTTTCAGGCCGCGTTCGGCCAGCTCGACGGCACTGGCCACGCCGGTAAAACCGCCACCGATGATTGCCACGTCGACCTTTACCGTCCCTTTGAGCGTCGGGTACTGGGTGGTGTCGTTGAGGCTTGCGGTGTAGTAGGAGGCACTGCGTTGGGCGGTGCTGGCATTCACGGCTGCATTCATAAGAAATCCTTGGCGCAAAAATAAAAGGGATCAGGCCTGGGTCAGGTACCAGCGCCAATCCTGTTCGCCGACTTCGGCCATGAACTGTCGGTACTCGGCACGTTTGACCGCCAGGTAGACACCGAGAAAGGCTTCACCGAACGCCTCACGTGCCCAGCCCGAGGTTTCCAGAGCCTTGAGCGAGGTGAGCCAGTCGGTGGGCAGCAGCTCCTTGGCCTGGGCATAGCCGTTACCTTCGACCGGGGTACCCGGGTCGAGCTGCTGGCGGATGCCGTGGTGTAGGCTGGCGAGGATCGCTGCGGCGGCCAGGTAAGGGTTGGCGTCGGCGCCACAGATTCGGTGTTCGATATGCCGGCTGTTGGCCGGGCCGCCGGGTATGCGCAGGCTCACGGTGCGGTTGTCGACGCCCCAGGTCGGTGCCAGGGGGGCATAGCTGTTGGCCTGGAAGCGGCGGTAGGAGTTGGCGTTCGGGCAGAACAGCAGCAACGAATCGAGCAGGTGCTTGAGCATGCCGGCCACCGACTGGCGCAGCAGCGGTGTGCCGGCTTTGTCGTCGCTGGCGTAGAGGTTGTTGCCCTGGGCATCGGCCAGGCTCACGTGCATGTGCATGCCGGTACCGGCCAGGTGATCGAAGGGTTTGGCCATGAAACAGGCCTGCATGCCGTGTTTGTGTGCCACGCCTTTGACCAGGCGCTTGTAGCGCACGGCCTGGTCCATGGCCAGCAGCGCATCGCCATGCTCCAGGGTGATTTCGACCTGGCCTGGGGCGTATTCGGAAATGGCCGTGCGTGCCGGGATGCCCTGGGCCTTGCAGGCGCTGTAGAGGTCGGCGAGGAAGGGCTCGATCTGTTCCAGTTCGCGCAGGCCATAGACCTGGGTGCCGCGTGGACGCCCGCCGTCGCTGTCCAGTGCCGCTTGCGGGCGGCCGTGGTGGTCGCGCTGTTGGTCGAGCAGATAGAACTCCAGCTCGCAGGCCATGACCGGATGGTAGCCCTCGGCCTTTAGGGCATCGATGACCTTGATCAGCAGGTGGCGCGGATCGGCGATAGTTGCCGGCAGGCCTTCAGTGGGGTGCATGCTGACCTGCACCGCTGCGGTCGGAATCTGCCGCCAGGGCAAGCGCACCAGGCTGTTTTCCAGCGGATAGGCGCGGCAGTCGATGTCACCGACATCCCACACCAAGCCTGAGTTTTCCACATCGTCACCATTGAGGGTCAGGCCGAGAATGGTGCTGGGCAGTGGACGACCGCTTTCATATACCGCCAGCAATTCTTCGCGGTGCAACAGCTTGCCGCGGGGTACGCCGTTGGCATCGAGGATGAACAGCTCGATCATCTCGATATCAGGGTTGCCGGCCAGGAATGTTCGGGCCTGCTCGATGGGGGCAAATTGCATAGTGTTCTCGCTCGCGCCCTCAGGCGCACAGGACTGTCTTCGCCACGGGGCGACAGTCATGGACAGGAAGGCCAGGGCTGGCCGATATAATCAGTCTAGGGCGAGAAAAACATCTGGTGGGCGGGCATGGCGGCAGTGCCACAAGGCCCAGAAGGCGAGGATGATGTGAACCAGCGGGTTTTCCCCAGAGCGAGCCCGTACCTTCGGGAACGAAGGGCGCAACAGCGGGCGGGGCAAGCACAGGGGCGAAGTCATGCCTGGATACTCCCATGCCAGTGAAGGTTCATTAAATCAGCCTTTGTATACCTTCAGGTTGTTCGTGACTAAACAATCATCCCGCTACCCGCAACTGTGCCGAGCGGGGGCAAATCTGCGACAATCGCAGCCCTTCCTAATGCCGATCATGAAAAAGCAGGCTCACCTGCACGACTAAAAAGCCCCCATGACTGACCTCGCTATCGATCAACTGCTGAAAAACCTCGACCACGCCATGATTGCCGAGCGCCATCGCCTGCGCCGGCAGCTGCACGAACTGCGCAAGCGCCCGGACGAGGCGAAGCTGGCCCAGTGGGTCGAGAAGGTCCAGGCATCCTGCGCCCAGGTCACCGCGCGCAAGGCCAGCGTGCCGAGCATTCGCTACGATGACAGCCTGCCGATCGCAGCCAAGCGTGACGAAATCAAAAAAGTCCTGGCCGCGCATCAGGTACTGATCATTGCCGGTGAAACGGGTTCGGGTAAAACCACCCAGTTGCCGAAGATCTGCCTGGAGCTCGGGCGTGGTCAGCATGGTCTGATTGCCCACACCCAGCCGCGGCGTATTGCGGCGCGTAGCGTTGCCGCGCGGGTGGCCGAAGAAATCGGCACGCCACTGGGCGCGCTGGTCGGTTATCAGGTGCGTTTTGAAGATCAGAGCGACGCCAATACCCTGGTCAAGCTGATGACCGACGGTATTCTCCTGGCCGAAACCCAGCACGACCGTTTTCTCGAGCGCTACGACACCATCATCGTCGACGAAGCCCATGAGCGCAGCCTGAACATCGACTTCCTGCTCGGCTATCTGAAGACCCTGCTGCCACGGCGTCCGGACCTCAAGGTCATCATCACCTCGGCGACCATCGATCTTGAGCGCTTCTCCAGGCACTTCAACGATGCGCCGATCATCGAAGTGTCTGGCCGCACCTACCCGGTGGAAACCTGGTACCGACCGCTGACCAGCGAGCAGGACGAAGAGGGTAACCAGGTCGAAGACGACCTGACCGTGGACCAGGCGATTCTCGCCACGCTCGATGAGATCGCCAGCTTTGAGCGCAGCCAGGGCAAGAGCCCGGGCGATGTGCTGGTATTCCTGCCCGGCGAGCGCGAAATCCGCGACGCCGCAGAAATGCTGCGCAAGGCTCAACTGCGTCACACCGAAATCTTGCCATTGTATGCGCGGCTGTCGCCGGCCGAGCAGCAGAAGATTTTCCAGTCCCATCCGGGGCGGCGCGTGGTGCTGGCGACTAACGTCGCGGAAACCTCGCTGACGGTGCCGGGTATCCGCTATGTGATCGACAGCGGGACGGCGCGGATCAGCCGCTATAGCTACCGCGCCAAGGTCCAGCGCCTGCCGATCGAGGCGGTGTCCCAGGCCAGTGCCAACCAGCGCAAGGGCCGTTGCGGGCGGGTCGAGCCGGGTATCTGCGTGCGCCTGTACAGCGAAGAAGACTTCAATGCACGACCGGCGTTTACCGACCCGGAGATCCTGCGCACCAACCTGGCGGCGGTGATCCTGCAGATGCTGCACCTGCGCCTGGGTGAGATCGACGCTTTCCCGTTTATCGAGCCGCCGGATGGTAAAGCCATCAGCGACGGCTTCAACCTGTTGCAGGAGCTGTCGGCGGTCAACCGCGAGAACCAGCTAACGCCGCTTGGGCGTCAGCTGGCGCGTCTGCCGGTCGACCCGCGTCTGGGGCGTATGCTGCTTGAAGGTGCCAAGCAGGGCAGCCTCAATGAACTGTTGATTGTCGCCAGTGCCTTGTCGGTGCAAGACCCGCGCGAGCGTCCGCCGGAGCGTCAGCAAGCTGCCGACCAGGCCCACGCGCAGTGGAAAGATGCCGACTCGGACTTTGCCGCGCTGGTCAATTTGTGGCGTGGTTTCGAGGAGCAGCGCCAGGCCCTGACTGCCAGCCCGTTGCGCAACTGGTGCCGGAAGAACTTCCTCAACTATCTGCGCCTGCGTGAATGGCGCGATGCCCATCGGCAGTTGAGCCTGATCTGCCGTGAGCTGCAGTTGAGCATCAACAAAGAGCCGGCCGACTACCCGAAACTGCACAAGGCGGTTCTTTCCGGACTGCTCAGCCAGATCGGCCAGAAGACCGAAGACGGCGACTACCTGGGTGCCCGTCAGCGGCGTTTCTGGGTGCATCCATCGTCGGGGCTGGGCAAGAAGCGTCCGCAGTGGATCATGAGCGCCGAGCTGGTCGAAACCACCAAGCTCTATGCGCGCATGGTGGCCAAGATCGAACCGGACTGGATCGAGCCACTGGCCACCCACCTGATCAAGAAGAACCATTTCGAGCCGCACTGGGAAAAGAAACGCGGCCAGGTCGTGGCCTACGAGCAGGTCACCCTCTATGGCCTGATCGTGGTCGGCCGCCGCCCGGTGCATTTCGGGCCTATCGACCCGTTGATGTCACGTGAGCTGTTTATTCGCGAAGCGCTGGTGGGCGGCGAAATCCAGTCCAAGGCCAAGTGCTTGAGCGCCAACCGCAGCCTGCTTGAGCAACTCGACGAGCTGGAGGCCAAGGCCCGGCGCCGGGATATTCTTGCCGATGAAGAAACCCTTTACGGCTTCTATGAACAACGCTTGCCGGCAGAGGTCCATCAGACGGCGACCTTCGACAGCTGGTACCGGGTCAACAGTCAGAAAGACCCACAACTGCTGATCATGCGCGAGGAAGACGTACTGGCTCGCGAAGCCAGCGAAGTCACGGCGGCGCAGTATCCCGACACCTTGCGCCTGGGTGACTTGAGCCTGGCGTTGAGTTATCACTTCGAGCCCAACCATCCGCGCGACGGTGTCACGGTGCGGGTGCCCGCGCCATTGCTGCCAAGCCTGCCGGGCGACCGTCTGGAGTGGTTGGTGCCGGGCTTGCTCGAAGCCAAATGCATTGCCCTGGTGCGCAACCTGCCCAAGGCCCTGCGCAAGAACTTCGTACCGGTACCGGACTTCATCAAGGCGGCCTTGCAACGCATGACCTTTGCCGAGGGCTCGCTGCCCCAGGCCCTGGGGCGTGAGTTGTTGCGCATGACCGGGGCACGGGTCAGCGATGAAGCCTGGGTCGAAGCGGCCGGGCAGGTGGACAATCACCTGAGGATGAACCTGGAAGTGGTCGATGGTCAGGGTAAATTCCTCGGTGAAGGCCGCGACCTGACCGAGTTGACCGCACGCTTTGCCGCCGCCAGCCAGGCCGCACTGGCCGTTCCGCAGACCGAGAAAAACCAGCAGCCGGTACAGGCCAAGGCCTTTACCCAGGTCGCCGAGACCGCGCAGCAGAAGATCGCCGGCCTGTCGATGACCGTGTACCCGGCACTGGTGGAAGAAAACGGTACCGTCAAGGAAGGGCGTTTCTCGACCCAGGCCGAAGCCGAGTTCCAGCACCGGCGCGCCTTGCAGCGCCTGCTCCTGCAGCAACTGGCCGAACCCGCCAAGTTCCTGCGTGGCAAGCTCCCCGGGCTGACTGAGCTTGGCCTGTTGTACCGAGAGCTGGGGCGTGTTGACGCGCTGGTGGAGGACATCCTCCTGGCCAGCCTCGACAGCTGCATTCTCGAAGGCGAAAGCAATTTGCCCCGCGACGGCGCAGGCCTGGCTTCACTGGCCGAGCGCAAGCGCGGCAGCTGGACCGAACACGCTGAGCGTCTGGCACGCCTGACCCTGGAGATCCTCAAGCTCTGGCATGGCCTGCAAAAGCGCTTCAAGGGCAAGATCGACCTGGCCCAGGCCGTGGCGCTCAACGACATCAAGCAGCAATTGAGCAACCTGGTGTACCCGGGCTTTGTCCGCGAAACCCCGGGGCTGTGGCTCAAGGAGCTGCCGCGCTACCTCAAGGCCATCGAATTGCGCCTGGAGAAACTGGGTTCTCAGGTGCAGAAGGACCGGGTCTGGAGCGGTGAACTGGGCAACCTGTGGACGCAATACAAGGCCCGCGCCGACAAACACGCCCAGGAAGGAAAACGTGACGAGCAGTTGACGCTCTACCGCTGGTGGCTGGAAGAATATCGGGTATCGCTGTTCGCCCAGCAGTTGGGTACCAAAGTGCCGGTTTCTGATAAAAGACTCAGCAAGCAGTGGAGTCAGGTAGAAGCCTAAACACCCGTAGTTGTGGCACACTTGGCCGATATTCGCCGCTGCCGTGCTGACCTTGCCGGCAGCGCTGTCCACCGAGTGAAGTGCCCTGCAGCGGTGACGTTTGCCGGGCGTGTTGTGTGTATGAGTTGGTACTTTCGTGCCAGCTGACCGAATCGAACAGGCCGTTGCCCGGTGGGCATCGGCCCCTGAACAGAGGAACGACCGTGCATAACGTCGTCATCAGCGGCACCGGCCTGTACACCCCGGCCAACAGCATCTGCAATGAAGAGCTGGTGGAGTCCTTCAACGCTTATGTGCAGCAGTTCAACGCTGACAACGCCGAGGCCATCGAGCGTGGCGAAGTGCAGGCCCTGGCCGAATCCAGCGCCGCCTTCATCGAGAAGGCCTCAGGCATCAAGAGCCGCTTTGTCATGGACAAGGCCGGTATCCTTGATCCGCAACGCATGAAACCGCGCTTGCCGGAGCGTTCCAACGACGAACCATCGGTCCTCTGCCAGATGGCCGTGGCGGCTGCCGAGCAGGCCCTGCAACGCGCAGGCCGTAGCGCCGCCGATGTCGATGCGGTGATCGTTGCCTGCTCCAACCTGCAGCGTCCGTACCCGGCGATTGCCATCGAAGTGCAACAGGCCCTGGGCATCAACGGTTTTGGCTTCGACATGAACGTTGCCTGCTCCTCGGCTACCTTCGGTATCCAGACTGCCTGCAACAGCGTGCAACTGGGTCAGGCTCGCGCGGTGCTGGTGATCAGCCCGGAGATCTGCACCGGTCACCTGAACTTCCGTGACCGTGACAGCCACTTCATTTTTGGTGACGCGGCCACCGCCGTGCTGGTGGAACGTGCCGACCTGGCCACCTCGGCGCATCAGTTCGATATTGTCAGCACCAAGCTGCTGACCCAGTTCTCCAACAATATCCGCAACAACTTCGGCTTCCTCAACCGTGCGGCGGAAGAGGGCATCGGCGCTGCGGACAAACTGTTCGTTCAGGAAGGCCGCAAGGTGTTCCGTGAGGTCTGCCCGATGGTGGCCGAGCTGATTGCTCAGCACTTGGCCGAAAACAACATCAGTGTCAGCGACGTCAAGCGCTTCTGGCTGCACCAGGCCAACCTGAGCATGAACCACCTGATCGTCAAGAAGCTGCTCGGCCGCGATGCCCTGGAAGAAGAGGCACCGGTGATTCTCGACAGCTACGCCAACACCAGTTCGGCCGGTTCGGTGATTGCTTTGCACAAACATCAGGACGACCTGGCCAAAGGTTCCTTGGGTGTGCTCAGCTCTTTCGGTGCTGGCTATTCGATCGGTAGCGTGATTCTGCGCAAGCGTTGAGTTCGGTTGTAACAAACCGCACGCTTCGACGTCCATTGAGCACAGTCAGGATGAGGTGGCAATGTCGGTCGATTTCGAAGCACGCTTGCTTGAACGTCTGTTGCTTGCAGATCAACAGGCGTTCAGGGAGCTGGTAAGCACCTACCAGGGCGCCATGCGCGCCGTGGCCTACGCCATCCTTGGCAGCCGCCAGGCCGATGAAGCCGTGCAGGATGCCTGGCTGGCCGTGGTTCGTGGTCTTCCGGGCTTTCAGGGGCGTTCCAGCCTCAAGACCTGGCTGCTGACCATTACCGCCAACGCGGCCAAGACCCGCTACAAGCAGAACCGCCGCGAGATGCTGCTTGATGACCTGCCATCTCCTCATGGCAGCGTGGGTGATGATCGATTCGCCAGCGATGGCCATTGGTTGCTGGCGCCCTCTTCCTGGCACGAAGACTCCCCTGAAGCATTGCTCAGCCAGGATGAGTTGCGTGAGTGCCTGGAGCGTACCCTGCTCAGTTTGTCCGAATTGCAAAGCAGCGTGCTGGTGCTGCGCGAACGCCAGGGACTGGAGTTGGAAGAGATCTGTAATCTTCTTGGCATCTCACTCTCCAATGTCCGCGTGCTGTTGCACCGGGCGAGGCTGAAGGTCTTCGCCACCCTGGAACACTTCGAGGAAACCGGCCAATGCTGAGCTGCAAGGAACTGGTCGCCCGTTCAAGCGATTACCTGGATGGACAACTCACCCTGGGTGAAAAGCTGCTGGCCCGCCAGCACCTGTTGTTCTGCAAAAACTGCCGACGGTTCATCAGGCAGATGCGCCTGACCCAGGCGACGATCAAAGCGCTACCAGAGGCGCCGGTAGACGATATCGACGAAATCGTCCAGCGCATGAAAGAAGCCCATCGGGCCCACGACAAGCCCTGATAAACATGCTGGGAAGCCCTGCAACGGGGCTTTCCTACTTATTCACATTCGAAGTAAAAAGTTCCCCTGTAACAAAACATTTATATAAAAGCCACTGATCTGACATAACCCCCCGCCAAGATTCCTCCCCAGCACAAGTGGCCTTAGCCGCGTGTTTTTCCAACATTATCAAGACCATAAAGTAGGGGAGCTTCTTCGATGATCCGTAAGCACTTCGCAGGTTTCGCAGCCAGCGCCTTGGCCATGGCCGTTACCGCCCAGGCTTTCGCGGGTACCGTGACCACCGACGGCGCCGATATCGTAGTCAAGACCAAGGGTGGCCTCGAGGTCGCTACCGCCGACAAGGAATTCAGCTTCAAACTGGGCGGTCGTGTCCAGGCGGACTACAGCCGTTTTGACGGTTTCTACACCAACAACGGCGACACTGCCGACGCCGGTTACTTCCGCCGTGCCTACCTGGAACTGGGCGGTGTGATGTACACCGACTGGGCCTACCAGCTTGCTTACGACTTCTCGCACAACTCCGGCGGTGACAACCGTTCCGAAGATGGTTACTTCGACGAAGCCTCGCTGGCCTACAACGGCTTCAAACCGGTGTCGATCAAGGTTGGCCGTTTCGACCCTGAGTTCGGTCTGGAAAAAGCCACCAGCTCCAAGTGGGTAACCGCTCAAGAGCGTACCGCAGCCTACGATCTGGTCGACTGGACCAACTCGCACAACGGCGGTATGGGCCTGCAGGTATCGGGTAACGCCGGTGACTCGCTGTACGGTTCGGCGGGTGTGTTCGCCAAAGACGCCACCAACCAGGACAAGGATGGCGACAGCACCAGGCAGTTCAACTTGCGTGGCGTCTTCGCGCCAATGCACGAAGCGGGCAACGTCCTGCACTTCGGCATCAACTACGCCCAGCGTGACCTCTCCGACACCGCGTTCGACGGCCGTATCCGCAGCCGCCTGGGCATGCGTGGCGTGAGTACCGACGGTGGCCAGGATGCCGGCACCAACGGCAACCGTCTGCTGCTCGGTGGCCGCAACAATAGCCCGGTCGGTTCTTACGACACTGACAAGGCCTGGAACCTGGAAGCTGCCTGGGCCATGGGTCCGTTCTCGGTGCAGGGCGAGTACATCAAGCGTGATGTGCAGGCTGACAGCCCTGCTTACTCCGACATCAAGGCTGACGGTTACTACGGTCAACTGGCCTACACCATCACCGGTGAAGCCCGTGGCTACAAACTCGGCAAATTCGACAGCATCAAGCCGTCGAACAAGCAGATCGGTGCCTGGGAAGTCTTCTACCGCTACGACCACCTGAGCGTCGACGACGACAACGGCGCATTCGCCAATGTCAGCGATGTAGAAGGCAAGGTGCACAACGTTGGCCTGAACTGGTACGCCAACGAGTCGATCAAGCTCAGCGGCGTATACGTCAAGGCCAAGGTCGACAACGCCGAGAACGCTGCCGGTGACGACAGCGGTGACGGTTTCGTCATGCGTGCGCAGTACGTGTTCTAAGCAATACCGCTCCTCATCCGTTAGATCTTCAGCCCCGCGAATGCGGGGCTTTTTTTCGTCCGCGTGACGAGGCAGACTGCGCCAATGCCTATCCTTATCCTGTCACAGCTTGCCGAACTCACGCCTGCCACCTGGGATGCCCTGGTGCCGGGCGAGCAACCGTTTTTGCATCACGCTTTCCTGAGCAGCCTGGAAGACAGTGGTAGCGTCAGTAAACGCACCGGCTGGGCGCCAGCGCATCGCCTGCTGACGGATGCTTCGGGACACTTGCAGGCTGCCATGCCGGCCTATGTGAAAACCCACTCCTTCGGCGAGTACGTCTTCGATCATGGTTGGGCTGATGCCTGCGAGCGGGCGGGCATTGCCTATTACCCCAAGCTGCTCTGTGCCGTGCCGTTCTCACCGGTCAGTGGTTCGCGGCTGTTGGGGAGCCCACAGAGCGCTGGCGAACTGATCGATCAGCTCACTGAAGATCTGGCGGGCCAGGGGCTGTCAGGGGTGCATATCAATTTCACCGATGCAGATGCAGATGCTGTGATGCGCGGTCGTGAAGGCTGGATGGAGCGCCTGGGCTGCCAGTTTCATTGGCGCAATCAGGGCTTCAGGGATTTCCAGGACTTTCTTGACAGCCTCAGTTCACGCAAGCGCAAGCAAATGCGCAAGGAGCGTGAGCAGGTGGCGGGGCAGGGGATCGAGTTTCATTGGTACCGTGGCGATGAATTGAGCGAGGCGCAGTGGGATTTCGTTTTTGCCTGCTATGCCAACACTTATGCCGTGCGTCGCCGCGCGCCGTATCTGACCCGCTCATTCTTCAGCCTGTTGGCCGAACGCATGCCGATGGCGATCCGCGTGGTCATGGCTCGCCAGAGCGGGCGTGATGTCGCCATGGCCTTTAGTCTGGTCGGCGGCGACAGCCTGTACGGCCGCTACTGGGGTTGCCTGGATGCGTTCGACCGGCTGCATTTCGAGACCTGTTTCTACCAGGGCATGGACTTTGCCATTGCTCAGGGGCTGCAGCGCTTTGATGCCGGTGCGCAGGGGGAACACAAATTGATTCGCGGTTTTGAGCCCGTCATCACCCGGTCTTGGCATTACTTGCTGCATCCGGGGTTGCGCCGCGCCGTGGAGGAGTTCCTGCAGCAGGAGCATGCGGGGGTGATGGCCTATGCCGAAGAGGCGCGCACAGCCTTGCCTTATCGGCAAGGCTGAGGGCCTGTGGGAGCAGGCAGTGCCCCAAAATCAGTCAATGCCGACAAACCCGCCGGTCTGGTGATGCCACAAGCGCGCATACAGACCCTGCTGCGCCAGTAGCTCGGCATGGCTGCCCATTTCGGCAATCCGGCCTTTTTCCAGCACTACCAGGCGATCCATGCGGGCGATGGTCGAGAGCCGGTGGGCGATGGCGATCACCGTCTTGCCCTGCATCAGCGTCTCGAGGCTTTCCTGGATTGCAGCTTCAACTTCCGAGTCCAACGCCGAAGTGGCTTCGTCCATGATCAGGATCGGCGCGTTCTTGAGCAGCACCCGGGCAATGGCGATGCGCTGGCGCTGGCCGCCGGAGAGCTTGACCCCGCGCTCACCCACATGGGCATCGAAGCCGCTGCGGCCCTGGGCATCGGACAGCTGCGGGATGAACTCATCGGCACGGGCCTGGCGTACCGCTTCCCAGACGGTTTCGTCACTGGCGTCGGGACGTCCATACAGCAGGTTTTCGCGGATCGAACGATGCAGCAGCGAGGTGTCCTGGGTGATCATGCCGATCTGTGCGCGCAGGCTGGCCTGGGTGACCTGGGCAATGTCCTGGCCATCGATCAGGATGCGTCCGCTTTCCAGGTCATATAAACGCAACAGCAGGTTGACCAGGGTTGATTTGCCTGCGCCGGAGGGGCCGATCAGGCCTATTTTCTCGCCAGGGCGAATGTCCAGGTTCAGGCCATCGATAATCCGGCTGCCCTTGCCGTAGTGGAAGCCGACATTCTCGAACTTCACGGCGCCGTGATCGACCTTGAGCGCCGGGGCTTTCGCTGAGTCGGTAACAGTGACCGGCTGGGCAATGGTCTGCAGGCCATCCTGAACCATGCCGATGTTCTCGAAAATGCCGTTGACCACCCACATGATCCAGCCGGACATATTGACGATACGGATCACCAGGCCCGTGGCCAGGGCAATCGCACCGACGCTGATCAGCGACTGGGTCCACAGCCACAGGGCCAGGCCCGTGGTGGTGACGATCAGCAGGCCGTTGAGGCTGGTGATGACCACATCCATGCTGGTGACCACGCGGGCAGCCAGTTGGGTCTTTTCGGTCTGCTCGCTGATGGCTTCGCGCGCGTACTGCTGCTCGAAGTCGGTGTGGGCAAAGAGTTTCAGCGTGGCAATGTTGGTATAGCCATCGACGATGCGGCCCATGAGTTTGGAGCGGGCATCAGAAGAAATCACTGCACGGGCTTTGACCCGTGGCACGAAGTAGCAGAGCGCGCCGATGTAACAGAGGATCCAGGTGATCAGCGGCAGCATCAGGCGCCAGTCGGCCTCGGCAAACAGCACCAGCGAGCTGATGGCATAGATCAGTACGTGCCAGAGGGCGTCCACTGCCTGTACGGCCGAGTCGCGCAGCGAGTTGCCGGTCTGCATGATGCGCTGGGCAATACGTCCGGCAAAATCGCTCTGGAAAAACTTCAGGCTCTGCTTGAGCACATAGGTGTGGTTTTGCCAGCGGATCATGCTGGTCATGCCGGGGCTGATGGTCTGGTGCACCAGCAGGTCGTGCAGGCCGACGAACACCGGGCGTAGCAGCAGTGCCACTACCAGCATCCAGATCAGCTCACCGGCGTGTTCGCTGAAAAAGTTGACGTTGGGGGTGCCCTGGGCCAGATCGATGATCCGGCTCAGGTAACTGAACAGTGCTACTTCGATCAGCGCGCCGATCAGGCCGACGATCAACAGCGCGGCAAAGCTCGGCCAGACCTGGCGCAGGTAGTACAGATAGAACGGCAATACCGTACTCGGCGGCGAGGCGCTGGGTGCTTCACGAAAGATGTCGATCAGCTTTTCGAAACGGCGAAACAGCATGAAAAAGGTAACTCCTGTTCAGTTAGACCCTCAGGCCTTGGCTCACGTCCCTGTGAAGCCCGGGGTCAGTCGAGGCGCTTGGCCGACTTGATCAGTACCGGGTCGACCGGCACGTCACGCATACCTTTCTTGACGGTGGTCGGCGAGTTGACGATCTGATCGACGACGTCCATGCCCTTGACCACTTTGGCGAATACCGCGTAACCGGCGTCACGACCCGGGTCGAGGAAGGCGTTGTCAGCCACGTTGATGAAGAACTGGCTAGTGGCCGAATTAGGGTTCGAGGTGCGCGCCATCGATAGCGTGCCACGGGTGTTGTGCAGGCCGTTGCTGGCTTCGTTGTGGATCGGGGGCTTGGTGTCTTTCTGCACCATCTGTTCGGTGAAGCCACCGCCCTGAACCATGAAACCAGGAATCACCCGGTGGAAGATGGTGTTGGTGTAGAAGCCGCTGTCCACATAATCCAGGAAGTTCTTGCTGCTGATCGGCGCCTTGACCGGATCCAGTTCCACTTCGATCTGGCCGAAGCTGGTGTCGAGCAATACATGGGGTGCCTTCTCGGCAGCCATCAGGCTGGTGGCGAAGACGACCGAGCAAGTGGCGAGCAGGAGTTTTTTCAGCATGGGCTCAATGTTCCTTGAGAGGTGGAGGACGCCGCCAGAAACTGCAGCAACGTTTGATTGAAAATCTGTGGTTGGTCCAGTGGCGTAGCGTGCCGGGAATCTTCGATGACCGCCAGCTGCGCCTGGGGAATCAGGCGGACATAGCGCTCCTTCAGTTGTATCGGGGTGTAATCATGGTCGGCGCTGATGACCAGCGTAGGACAGCGAATCTGCCCCAGGCGTTCGCTGACGCCCCAACCGACAATGGCGTCGAAGCTGGCCAGGTAGGCGCGCTTGTCGTTTTTTGCCCAACGTTCGGCCATCTTGCGGCGCAGGTCGGCCTGTTGCGGTTTTGGGAACAACCGTGCCGCCAGGCCTTTGCCGATGGTTTCCAGGCTCAGCACCCGGGCCATGGCCCAGCGCTTGGCCCACCAGATCCAGTCCTGACGGGTGCGGCGTTTGACCTCCGGGGCGCTGTTGACAATGCACAGGCTGCGTAGCCACTCAGGGTGATCGACGGCGAACTGAAAACCGACCATGCCGCCCATCGACAGGCCTACCAGGTGCACGGGGCCGGTCTGCAGTTGCTCGAGCAGGGCCAGCAGGTCGGCGCTGAAGCTCTGGATGCTGTAGCGCTCGCGGGGTTTGTCGGAGCGGCCGTGACCACGGATGTCCATCAGGATCACCCGGTAGTGACGGGCAAGCGCTGGCACCTGCATCTCCCAGTCCTGGCAGCTGGAGCCCAGGCCGTGCAACAGTACCAGCGGGTCTCCCTGGCCATACTCCTCGTAGTGCAGCGAACAACCTTCATGTTCGAAATAGGCCATGGGCGTGATTCCTGTCAGGCTTGGGCGGGGGCGGCGAAGGGCACGTCCAGCGGCGCGGTATCGAAGTTGCGCAGCAACTCGATGAGAATCTGCGTGGCCGGGCCCAAGGGTTTGTCCTTGTTGGAATAAAGGTAGAACAGTGGGTGGCGACTGCCACCCTGATCCAGTGGCAGGGGCTTGAGCACGCCTTCGCGCAGTTCCCGCTCGATCAGGTGGCGCGGCAACCAGGCAAAGCCCAGGCCGCTGCTGACAAACGTCGAGGCGGTGGCCAGGCTGCCCACCGTCCAGCGTTGTTCGGCGCCAAGCCAGCCGACATCGCGCGGTTGCGCACGGCCCGAGTCGCGGATCACCACTTGCAGTTGGCTTTCCAGGTCCTGGAAGTTCAGCTCGCGACCCAGGCGGTGCAGGCTGTGATCCGGATGGGCAACGGCGACGAACTCCACAGAACTGAGCTCGGTGCCCAGGTAGCCGGAAATGTTGAAGCCGCTGATGGCAAGGTCGGCGATGCCTTCATGCAGTACCTCTTCGACCCCTGACAACACTTCTTCACGCAGGCGCACGCGGCAACCGCGGCTTTGCGGCATGAAGGCACTCAAGGCACGGACCAGGCGGGCATTGGGGTAGGCGGCATCGACCACCAGGCGCACTTCGGCCTCCCAGCCCTGTTCCATGTGGTGGGCCAGGTCTTCCAGCTGGCTGGCCTGCTTGACCAGTTGCCGGGAGCGGCGCAGCAGCACGTTGCCGGCTTCGGTCAGCACCGCCTTGCGCCCGTCGATGCGCAGCAACGGTACCCCCAATTGATCCTGCATGCGCGCCACGGTGTAGCTCACCGAGGATTGCGAGCGGTGCAGCGCTTCGGCCGCCTGGGCAAAGCCACCGTGATCGACCACCGCCTGGAGGGTCCGCCACTGATCCAGGGTAACGCGCGGCGCTTTCATCTTCGGCTCCTGATGTCCTAAGCTGGCGCTCTTTCATGGAGAGCGTCGTATGAAGAAATGTTGTGCTGTATTGCTGGCCCTGCTTCCGCTCACAGCCTTGGCTTATCCCATCGATGTGGAAAAGACCACCGACGGCGTCAAGCTCGACTACACCACCTACGACACTGACCGTGACATCGGTTCGATCACCCTGAACAACTACGGCGAGGTGCCCGCCC
Organism: Pseudomonas sp.; assembly: GCF_050739775.1. Taxonomy (GTDB): domain Bacteria; phylum Pseudomonadota; class Gammaproteobacteria; order Pseudomonadales; family Pseudomonadaceae; genus Aquipseudomonas. The sequence goes on along the minus strand of NZ_JBOICA010000026.1, from coordinate 49,198 downwards.
AGTGCAAGGTGATGTTCCGCAACGGCCCGGAAGCCCCCAGGGTGCGCCGGGTACAGGTGCCGGCCAAGCAGAGCAAAGATGTCACCGCCAAGTTCAATCGCGAGATCATCAAGTTGCGCATCAGCCTGGATTGTAAGCCGCTGTGAGTGAGGCGAGCTGCTGTTGAGGCTAGCGCACCGGCACAATAAAACAAATTAACTGATAGATTACACCCGGATTTTACGCTTTTTAATCGATCGCTCACTGTTTAATCTTGCCTCCATCGACTTAGCACGTTCGCCGATGGAGGCAACTCATGTCCCGTGTACTCGTTATCGAAAGCAGCGCCCGCCAGCAGGGTTCGATCTCCCGGCAACTGACTAGCGACTTCATCAGCCAGTGGCAAGCTGTTCATCCTGCTGACCAGGTCACCCAGCGTGACCTGGCCGTCAACCCGGTTCCACACCTGGATGCCAACCTGCTGGGGGGCTGGATGAAGCCCGAAGAGCAGCGCAACGGCGACGAGCTGCAGGCCCTGGCGCGCTCAAACGAACTGACCGACGAAGTGCTGGCCGCCGATGTGCTGGTGCTGGCAGCGCCCATGTACAACTTCACCATCCCCAGCACCCTGAAAGCCTGGCTGGACCATGTGCTGCGCGCTGGTGTTACTTTCAAATACACCGAAACTGGCCCCCAAGGCCTGCTGACGGGCAAGCGTGCCTATATTCTCACTGCCCGTGGTGGTATCCATGCCGGGGCGACTAGCGACCACCAGGAACCTTACCTGCGTCAGGTCATGGCATTCATCGGTATCCATGACCTGACCTTCATCCATGCCGAGGGCCTGAACATGGGCGGTGACTTCCATGAGAAGGGCTTGAACCAGGCCAAAGCCCAGCTGGCTGCGGTGGCTTGATTGCACTGAGTTTTCCCGCCTGACACCTGTTGCTCCTTTGGGTGTGCCTGCCCGGTCATTGCCTTGTGCATGGCCGGGCTTTTTTGTGGCTTGCCCCGCGATCAGTGAAAAGCTAAGGTCGCCGCCTCCACAGCAAGGGGCAAGCATGGGCTATTTATTGATCGTCGCATTGATCCAGGCGTTTTCTTTCAGCCTGATCGGCGAATACCTGGCAGGTCACGTCGACAGCTACTTCGCCGTGCTCGCGCGAGTAGTGCTGGCCGGGCTGGTGTTCTTGCCGCTGACCCGCTGGCGTCAGGTCGAGCCGCGTTTCATGCGCTCGATGCTGCTGATCGGCGCCCTGCAATATGGCATCACTTATGTTTGCCTGTACCTGAGTTTCAGGGTATTGACTGTGCCGGAAGTGCTGCTGTTCACCATCCTCACGCCCCTGCATGTGACCCTGATCGAAGATGCCCTGAACCGGCGTTTCAATTCCTGGGCGCTGCTGGCTGCCCTGGTAGCCGTGGCGGGCGCGGCGGTGATCCGCTTCGATCGGATCAGCCCGGACTTCTTCATGGGGTTCTTGCTGCTGCAACTGGCCAACTTCACCTATGCCGCCGGCCAGGTGCTGTACCGTCACCTGATCGCGCGCAACCCCAGTGACCTGCCGCACTACCGGCGCTTTGGCTACTTCTATCTGGGCGCCTTGCTGGTGGTGCTGCCGGCGTTTCTGGCGTTCGGCAACACTCAGCACCTGCCCAGCACCGATGTGCAGTGGCTGGTGCTGTTGTTCCTCGGGCTGTGCCCGACGGCGTTGGGGTTGTATTGGTGGAACAAGGGCGCATGCCTGGTTTCCGGCGCGACCCTGGCAGTGATGAACAACCTGCACGTGCCGGTGGGGCTGTTGCTCAACTTGCTGATCTGGAATCAGCACGAGCCCCTGGGCAGGTTGTTCATCGGTGGGGCGGTGATCCTTGCCTCGCTATGGCTCGGCCGTCTCGGTGTTCAACGCCCGTTGCTGGCCGGGCAGGCTCGCCGGTAGCAGGCCGGCTCGCAGGTCGTTGCCGCTGGGTTGCTGGTACAGGCTCAGGCCGAACTCCGGCATCACCGCCAGTAGGTAGTCGAAGATGTCGCCCTGGATCCGCTCGTAGTCGGCCCAGGCGGTGGTGCGCGTGAAGCAGTAGATCTCCAGTGGTACGCCCTGGGCGGTGGTCTGCATCTGGCGGACCATGCAGGTCATGTTCGGCTGGATTTCCGGGTGGCTCTTCAGGTAGGCCAGGGCATAGGCGCGGAAAGTGCCAATGTTGGTCATGCGCCGACGGTTGGCGGAAAGTTCGGCGACATTGCCCTGGGCCTTGTTCCAGGCCTTGAGCTCGCTGCGCTTGCGGGTGATGTAGTCGCTCAACAGGCGCACCTCACCCAGGCGCTGTTCCTCATCGGCACGCAGGAAGCGTACGCCACCGGCGTCGATGAACAGGCTGCGCTTGATCCGCCGTCCGCCTGACTGCTGCATGCCGCGCCAGTTCTTGAACGACTCGGACATCAGCCGCCAGGTGGGGATGGAGACAATGGTCTTGTCGAAGTTCTGCACCTTGACGGTGTGCAACGTGATATCCACCACATCGCCGTCGGCGCCGACCTGGGGCATCTCGATCCAGTCGCCGACCCGCAGCATGTCGTTGCTGGTCAGCTGTACGCTGGCCACGAACGACAGCAAGGTGTCCTTGTACACCAACAGGATGACCGCCGACATGGCGCCCAGGCCCGACAGCAGCAACAGCGGTGAGCGGTCGATCAGCGTGGCGACAATGATGATCGCGCCAAACACGAACAGCACCATCTTCGCCAGCTGCACGTAGCCCTTGATCGAGCGGGTACGGGCATGTTCGGTGCGCGCGTAGATGTCCAGCAGGGCGTCGAGCAGGGCACTGATGGCCAGCACCAGGAACAGGATGGTAAAGGCCAGCGCCACGTTGCCGAGGAAATGCTGGCTGGGGGCGTTGAGCTCAGGTACCAGTTTCAGGCCGAACTGCACCACCAGCGACGGCGTCATTTGCGCCAGGCGGTGGAAAACCTTGTTTTGCAGCAGGTCGTTGAGCCAGTGCAGTGCCGGCTGTCGGCCCAGCAGTTTGACGGCGTGAAGAATCAGGAAACGTGCCACTCGCCCCAGGACCAGGGCGATGACCAGCAGAAGGCCTAGCCCAAGGCCTGCGTGCAGCACGGGATGTTGATCGAGAGTGCCCCAGAGGTCGAGGGCGTTTTGCCAGAACTGTTCAATAGCCATGCGGAAGTTGAGGTGTCCGAATCGAAAGTGAGGGGTTATTAGAGCCCGGAAAGGTGCAACAGTACCAAAAGAAGTTCGGCGTGAGCCTCGGAAAACGTTACTCTATACGGCTGAATTTCTGCATATGCCCGAGGTACACCCGTGTTTTCCCAATTCGCCCTGCACGAACGCCTGCTCAAAGCCGTTGCTGCACTGAACTTCGTAGAGCCGACTCCGGTGCAGGCGGCCGCCATTCCCTTGGCGTTGCAGGGGCGTGACCTGCGGGTAACGGCGAAAACCGGTAGTGGCAAGACCGCAGCCTTCGTGCTGCCTGTGCTCAACCGTCTGGTCGACCTCAAGCAGAAGCGTGTCGAGATCCGTGCCCTGGTGCTGCTGCCCACCCGCGAGCTGGCCCAGCAGACCCTCAAGGAAATCGAGCGTTTCGCCCAGTTCACCTTCATCAAGGCCGGCATGATCACCGGCGGTGAAGACTTCAAGGAACAGGCCGCCATGCTGCGCAAGGTGCCGGACATCCTGGTTGGCACCCCGGGCCGCATGCTTGAGCAACTGAACGCCGGCAACCTGAAACTTGAGCATGTGCAGGTGATCGTCCTCGACGAAGCTGACCGCATGCTCGACATGGGCTTTTCCGAAGACGTCGAGCGCTTGTGTGGCGAGTGCCCGAACCGCGAGCAAACCCTGCTGTTCTCCGCCACCACTGGCGGCGCAGGCCTGCGTGACATGATCGGCAAAGTGCTCAAAGACCCAGAGCACCTGATGCTCAACACCGTCAGCCAGCTCAACGACGGTACCCGTCAGCAGATCATCACTGCCGACCACAATCAGCATAAAGAGCAGATCGTCCAGTGGCTGCTGGCCAATGAGACCTATCAGAAGGCGATCATCTTCACCAACACCCGCGTCATGGCCGACCGTATCTACGGTCATTTGGTGGCCAAGGACGTGAAAGCCTTCGTCCTGCACGGTGACAAGGACCAGAAGGACCGCAAGCTGGCCATCGAGCGTCTGAAGCAGGGCGGTGCCAAGGTACTGGTGGCGACCGATGTCGCGGCCCGTGGCCTGGACGTTGACGGCCTGGACCTGGTGATCAACTTCGACATGCCGCGCAGCGGCGACGAATACGTGCACCGTATCGGCCGTACCGGCCGCGCCGGTAACGAAGGTCTGGCCGTTTCGCTGATCTGCCACGGCGACTGGAACCTGATGTCGAGCATCGAGCGTTACCTGAAGCAGAGCTTCGAACGCCGCGTGATCAAGGAAGTCAAAGGCACCTACAGCGGACCGAAAAAGGTCAAGGCTTCGGGCAAGGCTGCTGGGGTGAAGAAGAAAAAGACCGACAAGAAAGGCGACAAGAAGGTTGTGGCCAAGCGCAAACCGACGGCCAAGCCAAAACCTAACGCCCCGCTGGCCAGTGCCGATGGCCTGGCGCCGCTCAAGCGTCGCAAGCCGGCGCCGGCTGCTGAGTAAGACTGTGGGAGTGGATTCATCCACGAAGGGGCGCAACGCGGCCCCAAAGATGGGACTGCGATGCAGTCCTTCGCGGATGAATCCGCTCCCACGATTGCAAAAAATTTAGCGCTTCAAACCTTCTTCTCCGCCGTCCTCAACTCCTGCAACCGTTTGTCGATCAGTTGGCATTTGTCCGGCAGGTCCTTGCTGGCGCTGTCCAGCTTCATGCCTTTTAGCTCGTCATTGATCTCCTTGGCCTTCTGCGGGTTCTGCTCCGTCAGTCGCGTCACCTCCTTGGCCAGCGCCTCGCGCTTCTCCGTGGCTTCCTCAAGCGTGCATGCCCAACTGGGCAGGGCCAGCAGCAGGCTGGCGGCAGCAGCGATATTCAACAGGGTTTTCATGAGCAGCGCTCCGGTGGCATGAGTCTTCCGGTTGAGTGGCGTGAAGCGCACAAAGTTCAGTCGAACCGTAGCGACAGATGTCAGTCATAACCTTACACACCCTTGAGTGAGGTCATGCCATGATCACCTACGACTGGGACCTGATCGAACGTCTGCTGCACGAAGTGCAGAACAGCGCCGGTCACAGTTTCACACCACGCCCTTATGCAGAGCAGCACGCTGCCGATCTGGCCGCCAAAGGCGAGCCAGTGGGGGATCTGGATCACCTCAAGACCCTCGCTTGTGATTACGAGAAGCTGCTGTTCGATCGCGGTTACATCGAAAGCCGGACGGGGGACGCTGGCGGCAACGGCGAAAACTTCGTCCTTACTGCGCGTGGCTCACGCCTGCTCAGCCTGATCGACAGCAGCATCCCGGGCAATGACCACCCGCGTCAGGTGCTCGATGAACAGGAGGATGCGCTGGACGAAACCACCTTCGATCAGGTGTCGTCGCACGCGCAAATTGCCTGAAGGCAACACAAGGCTGGCAATGAACGCCCACAGCCGCTGATAATCGGTGCTGGATCCACAGCTGCCGAGACTCTGCCATGCCGTTAGCCGATAGCGGGTGCCTGCAATGAGCGCCATCCGCCGTAATACCGATGCCTTTGCCCTGCAAGTGATGCTGGTGCTGTGCCTGATCTGGGGCATCCAGCAGGTGATGATCAAGTTGGCCGCGCCGGACATTGCGCCGGTGATGCAGCAGGCCCTGCGTTCGGGCATGGCGGCGGTATTGGTCGGCCTGCTGATGTGCTTTCGCGGCGGTTGGGATCAGGTGGCGCACACCTGGCGGGGCGGCCTGCTGGCCGGCGCGCTGTTCGGGGTGGAATTTTTGTTCATCGCCGAAGGCCTGAAGCTGACCTCGGCGGCGCACATGTCGGTGTTCCTCTACACGGCACCGGTGTTCACGGCCCTGGGCCTGCACTGGCTGCTGCCGAGCGAGCGCTTGCGGCCACTGCAATGGCTGGGGATCGTATTGGCCTTTGGCGGTATCGCCTATGCCTTTGCTGGCGGTGTATCACTGTCAGACCTGGACGGGCGCATGCTGCTGGGCGATGCCTTTGGCGTACTGGCAGGCCTGGCCTGGGGGGCGACCACGGTGGTGGTGCGCGCCTCAAGGCTATCGGAAGCTCCTGCGACCCTGACGTTGTTCTACCAATTGGCGGTCGGCTTCGCCGGCTTGTTGTTGATCGCCACGCTGAGCGGCCAGGCCACCCAGGTGCACTTCACCCCCATGTCCATTGGCAGTCTGTTGTTCCAGGGGCTGATCGTGTCGTTCTTCAGCTACCTGACCTGGTTCTGGTTGCTGCGCCGTTACCTGGCGTCGAACCTGGCGGTGTTTTCCTTCATTACCCCGCTGTTCGGAGTGACCTTTGGCGTGCTGCTGCTGGGTGAGCCACTGAGTCTGAACTTCGTGCTTGGGGCCATCATGGTCCTGCTTGGCGTGACCCTGGTCAGTGCTGAACAGTGGGTGCGCCGACGCTTGCGCAGTTTGCTCGGTTAGGCTGGGGGGCTGCGCGGCAGGGGCCGGGGACCCTGGCCCTGATCGATCTGCAACAAGGGGAAACAGTTACAGCGACGGCGGAAGTGGCGGTCAGTGCTTGATCGAGATCAAACTTGCCCCAACTTGTAGTCCTTGAGTATGCGCAATGTAAGACATAGGACTATGATCTGTATGAAGCATCGCAGGATTGAAACGCCGTGCAGGCTGACCCGTAAGGGGGAGTTATGAAAAACAATCTGTTCAACTGGCTTCATGACCTGGCTGCGGCCCTGGGCTTGATTCCACCGCCGTTGCAGCCGGTGCCGATCCCTACCGATGAGGAACAGCGCAAGCGCCAGCCTCGTCGCTAGGCGCCTGGCTCGGGCCGCCGCATCAGGGTGATGCGACGGCCACCGCTGGCCTGGATCAGGCCAGGTTTGCTGCACCCGCCGGACGGCGAGACATCAGGCTTACCAGCACAAAGCTGACCAACGCGATCGCCAGGCTGTAATAGATCGGCGTGTTGGCATCCATCCCATCCTTGATCATGAATGCCAGGGCAGTGACAAAGCCCAGGGTCATGCTGGTGATTGCCCCGGCAGTGGTTGCCCGTTTCCAGTAGATCGCACCGATCAGTGGCACCAGCATACCGCCGACCAACAGGTTGTAGGCCAGGGTCAGGGCACTGATCACGTCTTCGACCACCAGCGCGATACCCAGCACGGCAATACCGGTGAGCAAGGTGAACAGGCGGTTGATACCCAGGCTCGATTGCTTGCCACCGCGCAGCTTGGGCAGCAGGTCTTCAGTCAGTACAGTCGAGGCCGCGAGCAGGCCAGCGCTGGCCGTGGACATCATTGCTGCCAGTGCTGCTGCAATCACCAGGCCGCGGATGCCGTCAGGCAGGGCGGATTTGACGATGGCGGCAAAGGCATTGTTGGCGTTGCCCAGATCCGGCAACAGCACATGGGCAGCCATACCGATCGCGGCACACACCAGGCCATAGATCACGCAATAGATACCGGCAGTGGTGCCGGCACGCTGGGCGACCTTTTCGTCACGGGCGGTGAACACCCGCTGCCAGATATCCTGACCGATGAGGATGCCGAAGAAGTAGATCAGGAAGTAGGTGATGATGGTGTCCCAGCCGATGGTGGTCAGGCTGAAGCTCGACGCCGGCAGCTTGGCCACCAGTTCATCCCAGCCGCCCACGCGGTACAGGCAGATCGGCAGCAGTACAAACATCAGGCCAACGGTCTTGATCACGAACTGGACGATGTCGGTCAGGGTCAGCGACCACATGCCGCCGACAGTGGAGTACACCACGACAACACCGCCGCCGAGCAGGAGGGCGGCCCAGAACGGCATTTCGAACAGTACTTGCAGAACGGTACCCATCGCCAATGTCGAGGTCACGGCGATCATCAGCGCATAAGCGAGCATGATCACGGCGCTGGCTTGGCGGGCCATGGGGTTGTAGCGTTGCTCCAGCACCTGGGTCACGGTGAAGATCTTCAGGCGCAGCAGTGGTTTGGCCAGGAACAGGTTCAGGGCGATGATGCCCAGGCCCAGGGCCGCGCACAGCCAGAAACCCGAGATACCGTGCACGTAGCCCAGTTTCACTGTGCCTACAGTCGAGGCGCCGCCCAGCACCGTGGCGGCCATGGTGCCCATGTACAGGCTAGGGCCCAGGTTGCGTCCGGCCACCAGGTAGTCTTCATGGGTTTTCGCTTTGCGCATGCCATACCAGCCAAGCGCGAGCATGGCGGCCGCGTAGATCAAGACAACGATTAAGTCTAAGGCCATGGGTGTCTCCGATTATCTTTATTATGGTGAGATCGATCCTGGCGCCAGGCAAGCCCGGCGCCGGTCATTCGTCTACTGCGCGGGCCGCTTGTGCGATCCGGCGATCATGGCTCCTGCCTCGTTGCAGCTCCTGGTGCCTGTCGGTCAGCGGCGAGCAACGCCTGGCAAGACACAGAGCATTTCGTAAAGCAGGTTGGCACCGAGCAGCGAGGTGTTGCCGGTGGTGTCGTAAGGTGGCGAGACTTCCACCAGGTCGCAGCCAATCAGGTCCAGGCCCTGGCAACCACGGATGATTTCCATGGCCTGGATGGTGGTCAGGCCACCGATTTCCGGGGTGCCGGTGCCTGGGGCCCAGGCCGGGTCGATACCGTCGATGTCGAAGCTCAAGTAGACCGGACCGCCGCCGACCTTCTCGCGTACTTCGGCCATCAGTGGCGCCAGGGATTTGTGCCAGCATTCTTCGGCCTGGACCACACGGAAGCCCTGCTTGCGGCTCCAGTTGAAGTCTTCGGCGGTATAGCCCTGGGCGCGCAAGCCGATCTGCACCACACGGTCGCAGTCCAGCAGGCCTTCTTCCACCGCGCGGCGGAAGGTGGTGCCGTGGGCGATCTTCTCGCCGAACATGTGATCGTTGACGTCAGCGTGGGCATCGATATGCACCAGGCCTACCTTGCCATGCTTCTTGTGGATCGCCCGCAGGATCGGCAGGGTGATGGTGTGGTCGCCGCCCATGGTCATGGGGATGACATTGTGCTCGAGGATTTCGTCGTAGGCTTCTTCGATGATGCGCACGGCTTCAAGCAGGTTGAAGGTGTTGATCGCCACGTCGCCGATATCGGCCACCGACATCGAATCAAAGGGCGCGGCGCCAGTGGCCATGTTGTAGGGACGGATCATCACCGACTCGGCGCGGATCTGCCGTGGGCCGAAACGGGTGCCGGAGCGCAGCGAGGTACCGATGTCCAGAGGAATGCCGATGAAGGCGGCATCAAGGCCTTCGGCGCTTTGCAGGTGAGGGAGACGGAGCATGGTGGCGATGCCGCCGAAACGCGGCATTTCGTTGCCGCCCAGTGGTTGGTGCAGAATCTTGTCCACGGTCGGGCCTCATCGATTCGATTGTTCTAGTTGTTGGAACCTGTCTTGCGGGTCGGCAAGTAACCCGGAAATGCCGGCAAGCAGGTGTATTGCGGCAGATTCTGCAAAAGGTAGTGAGCAAGAAGAATCGCTACAGGCAAATACTTAGTTCAGGTTTTTCTAAACTATTGCCGGGAATCTGGTTAGACTTTTCCCACCTGCCGCCTTTTCGGACCCCGTAAGCCATGGCTACTGCACTGCCTGACCTGAAACTCCTGCGCATTTTTGTCAGTGTCGTGCGCCATCAGGGGTTCGCCAACGCCCAGCGTGAACTCAATCTCTCGACCTCGGCCATCAGCACCTACATGAGCCAGCTGGAAGCAGCACTGGGCATTGTGCTTTGTCATCGTGGGCGAGGGGGCTTCAGCCTGACCAGCAAGGGCGAACTGTTCCATCAGGAAACCCTGCGCCTGCTGGCAGAAATGGACGGCTTCGAGCAGTACGCCGCAGCGCTCAAGGGCGAGTTGCGCGGTACCCTGAACCTGGGAGTGATCGACTCGACAGTAGGCGACCGGGCCCTGCCGCTGGCCGAAGCGATCGGCGCCTACAGCCAGGAGCACCCGGCGGTGCACCTGCATCTGTCGGTTTCCAGTCCCTACGAGTTGCAGCTGGGGGTCCAGGATAACCGCCTGGACCTGGCCATCGGGGCGTTTTCTACGCGCATGAGTGGGCTGGTCTATCAGCCGCTGTACCGTGAGCAGCACTGGCTGTACTGCAGTAATCGCCATCCGCTGTTCCACGAGCGGCGCATTCCCGAGCAGGTCATCACCCAGCAGCGCATGGTTGGGCGAGGCTACTGGAGCCAGGCGGAACTGGCCCGCCACGGCTTCAAGCACAGTGCGGCGACAGTGGAAAGCATGGAGGCGCAACTGATTCTGGTGTTGTCCGGAGCCTACATCGGCTACCTGCCGGAACACTATGCCCAGGCTTGGGCCGACAAGGGCGATTTGCGCGTGTTATCACCGGCGACCTTCGGCTATCAGGCGCCGTTTTCCATGATCATTCGCCGCGGACGCAGTCGCGAACCCTTGATTCAGACCTTCCGTGACTTGCTCAAGGCGCAACTCACGCCGACCTGAACAAAACCTCGCCTGGGAAACGTAACCAGGGCCGTAGATTTTTCTAAGAAATCGGCCACAGCCCCGTAAATGCTCTGCTAAACCTGTACTTGCTTTGATGAAATCCCCCATCATCTTCCAAGCAGGGACCGCCCAGATGCGCATGAATTTGCCCGTCACTGAGCATGAAAGAACCTTTCCCAACGAACAACGACTGATTTCCACCACCGATCTCAACAGCCATATCACCTACTGCAACGATGCGTTCGTCGCCATCAGCGGATTCACTTACGAAGAACTGCTCGGTCAGCCGCACAACCTGGTGCGCCATCCGGATATGCCCCCTGCGGTGTTCGCTCATATGTGGGAAACCATCAAGCAAGGCAAGCCGTGGATGGGCGTGGTCAAGAACCGGTCCAAGAACGGCGACTTCTATTGGGTCAGTGCCTATGTGACGGCTATCTACGAGAACGGCCGGATCAGCGGTTACGAATCGGTGCGCTCAGTGCCAACCCGCGAGCAGATCCGTCGCGCCACGGCGCTGTATGCCCGGCTGCGCCAGGGGCGTGCGGCGGTGCCTTGGGCGGCGCGCGTGGGTGAGTGGGTCGAGCATGGCTGGCCACTGCTCGGTGCTGGCCTGCTGTCGGCGGCAGGTTACCTGTGGTTGCCGCAATACGCAGCTCTTGGCGTACTCATGGCCAGCCTGCTCAGCGCCTGGTACCTGATCGAATCGCGTCAGAATCGGGTGATCAAGCACACGCTGGCTGAGCATCCAAAAGCCTTCACCAGTCCAATTGTGGCCCTGACCTACAGTGACAACAAAGGCCTGCAAGGGCAGTTGGACCTGGCCATTCTCAGCGAGGAAGCGCGCTTGCAGACGGCCCTTACCCGTCTGGTGGACGCCGGTGTCGGGGTCAAGGCGCGGGCGGCACAATCCTCGGACCTGTCCGGTGCCCAGGCGCAGATGCTCGACCGTCAGCGCAGTGAAACCGATCAGTCGGCAACGGCTATCGCACAGATGGCAGCGACCATCCAGGAAGTCACCCACAACGTGCAGACCACGGCCACAGCCGCGGCTGATGCCGATCAGTTGGCCCAGCAGGGCAGTAACCTCGCCCAACAAAGCCTGCGGGCCATGGGCAGCATGAGCGAGGCAGTCAACGACATCGGTCAGGCGGTTAATGCTTTGGCTGACCAGACCCAGTCAATTGGCAGTGTGGTGGATGTGATCACCTCGATTGCCGAGCAGACCAATCTGCTTGCCCTCAATGCTGCGATCGAGGCGGCGCGGGCCGGCGAGCAGGGGCGTGGTTTTGCCGTGGTGGCCGACGAAGTCCGCTCCCTGGCTCAGCGAACCCGAACCTCCACTGAGGAAATCCACCAGATCATCGCTTCGCTGCGTGATGGAGCCCAGCGGGCGGTGTCGACGGCCAGCAAGGGCGAGCAGATCTCCAGGGAAAGCGTGCAACGTGTCGAAGCGGTGCAGTCGGCACTGGTGGGGATCAGTCAGGCGATCAGCCGCATTACCGGCATGAGTCAGCAGATGGCCACGGCGTCCGAGCAACAGAGTCATGTCGCTGAAGATATCAATCAGCAGATCACCCGCATCGCCCAGCTCTGCGATCACAGTGCCGGGCAGGCCAAGCAGGGCGCCGAGATCAGCCAGGACCTGGAGCGCATGGCCGAATACCTGTACAGCCTGGCCGAACGTTTCAACCGCTGAAGTCGTGCGCTTACTCCACAGGGAAGTGGGCTTTTTTCGGGACTGCTGTGGCACACTTTGCCCGCCCAGGAGAACCCGATGTCCAGAATCCAGTGCGAGCGCTGCCTGCGCCCACAAACCCATTGCCTTTGCCCATTGATCCCATCCCTCGATAGCCGTACCCGCGTGCTGGTGTTGCAGCATCCCAGTGAGGTGCGCCATGCCCTCAATACTGCAAAGCTGGCAGCCCTGGGCTTGCGCAATGCCGAGCTGAGGGTCGGGGAGGTGTTCGAGGATCTGGCTGAGCTGCTTGAGGCGCCGGGGTATCGCAGCGCCTTGCTGTTTCCCGGCGACGATGCACAGCCCCTGGCTGCCTATGCCGATGGCAATGAAGAGCGCCCGTGGTTACTGGTGGTGCCTGATGGCACTTGGCGCAAGGCGAGCAAACTGCTGCATCTGAACCCGCTACTGGCAACCTTGCCGCGGGTGACGCTGGCCCAGGTGCTGCCTTCGCGCTACCGCTTGCGCAAAGCGCCGGCTCAAGGGGCGCTGTCGACCTTGGAGGCGGTGGTGCAGGCGTTGAATGTGCTGGAGGCACCGGTGTGTTTTGATGCGCTGCTAAGGCCGTTCGAGGCCTTGATCGAAGGGCAGATCGAGGCGATGGGGCGGGAGACGTACGAGCGTAATCATCTGCGTTGATTATCGCGGGGCAAGCCCGCAGGATTACGAGGCTTCTTGTGGGAGCGGATTCATCCGCGAAGGGGCGCGGCGCGGCCCCAGAGAAGGGACTGCTATGCAGTCCTTCGCGGATGAATCCGCTCCCACGATAAAAGACAGTTGCCTGCGATAGTCAACGTTCGCGCATGGCTTCGGTCCGCGCCTTGAGCACCGGCTTGAGCAAGTAGTCGAGTACGCTTTTATGGCCGGTGATGATGTCCACCGTGGCGGTCATGCCAGGGATGATCAACAAAGGTTTTTTGTCGCCCCCGAGGTGGTTCTTGTCGGTGCGCACCTGGATCAGGTAGAAGGCATTGCCCTTGTCGTCGGTCACCGTGTCGGCGCTGATCAATTCCAGCTTGGCCTTCAGGCCACCATAGATGGTGTAGTCGTAGGCGCTGAACTTGACCATTGCCGCCTGCCCCGGGTGCAGGAATGCAACGTCCTGGGGGCGTACCTTGGCTTCGATCAGCAGGTTGTCCTCCAGTGGCACGATCTCCAGCAGGTCGCTGCCCGGCTGGACCACGCCACCAATGGTGTTGACCTTGAGCAGCTTGATGATGCCATGCACCGGAGAGACCACCGTGGTGCGCGAGACCCGGTCATCGATGGCGATGCTCGACGCGGTGATCTTCGACAGGTCGGTGCGTTTCTCGTTGAGTTCCTTGGCCGCTTCCGAGCGGAAGCCGGCTTCCGATTCTTCGATCTTGCTCTTGATTTCCGCCACTGCCGCCTCTGCCCGGGGAATGGCCAGTGTGGTGGCGTTCAGCGAACCTCGCGCCTCCACGGTACTGCGCTTGAGGCGCAAGATCTCCACGGGTGAAATCGCCCCGGTACCCACCAGCGGCGTCGACATATTCAGTTCTTGCTGAAGCAGGGCCAGCGCCGAGCGGTACTGCTCGGCCTTGGAGCGGAACTCGGCCAACTCCTGGGTCTTTTGCCGCAGTTGTTCGCTGAGGGTCTGCTTCTCGCTGGTCAGGCGACGTTGCCGGGACTGATACAACGACAACTCGTCTTCGGCCACCTGCGGCGCCTTGTTGCGTACTTCTTCGGAAACCTGGAAGGGACGACCCTCGGCCTCGGCCGATAAGCGCTCGACCTGGGCGGTGAGGGCATAGCGATCCGCTTCGCTCTCGCCCTTGTTGGACAGAAAGCGGGTGTCGTCCAGGCGCAGCAAGGTATCACCCTTATTAACCATTTGCCCTTCGCGGACAAAAATCTCGGTGACGATGCCACCTTCCAGGTTCTGGATCACCTGTACCTTGCTCGACGGAATCGCCTTGCCTTCACCCATGGTGACTTCGTCAAGCACCGCAAACCAGGCCCAGGTCACGGCCACCAGCAACAAGGCGGCAGCCAGCCACACGGTGATGCGCGACAGGCGTGGCGAGTCCTGCAACGTTGCGCCGGCCACATCGGGCATGTAGTCGCGTTCGGCGGTCTTGCCGAAACTCTGGAAGTAACTGCGCAGGCCTTGGCTGATGGACATTACTGGACCCCCTAGATGGCCGAACCGACCCGGCCTTTGCGCAGTGCATCGATGACCGCTTCCTTCGGCCCGTCAGCCACCACCTTGCCGTTGTCCAGCACCAGCAGGCGGTCGACCAGGCTGAGCATCGAGGTGCGGTGGGTAACCAGCAGCAGGGTCTTGCCCTGGACCCAGCCCTGCAGGCGTTGGCGCAGTTGCTCTTCGCTGGCGTTATCCATGTGGCTGGTGGGTTCGTCGAGGATCATGATCGGCGGCTCCAGTAGCATCGCCCGGGCCAGCAGTACGGCTTGGCGCTGCCCTCCGGAGAGCAACTGGCCGCGTTCACCCACCGGACGCTCGAAGCCTTGCGGATGCTGGCGCGCCAGCTCACTGACGCCGGTCAGCTCGGCCACCTCAAGCATCCGCGCGTCACTCACATAGCGCGCACCGAGGGTGAGGTTGTCGCGCAGGCTGCCGGCCAGCAGCGGCAGGTCATGGGCAACATAGCCGATCTGGTTGCGCAGGTCGGCGATGTCGAGTTGGCGCAGGTCGAGGTTGTCGAGCAGGAGTTGCCCTTCGTCCGGGGCATAAAAGCCCATCAACAGGCGGGCCAGGGTGCTTTTGCCCGAGCCGCTACGGCCGATGATACCGATGCGTTCGCCGGGCTTGACGCTGAAGCTCACATCATTGAGTGCTGCGGCGTTCTGCCCGGTATAGCGAAAACTGACATGGCTGACCTCAAGGGCACCGTGCAGTTGGGTACGCTCCAGCGGTTGCTGGCCCGCCTGGCGCTCTTGTGGCAACGCCATCAGGGCATCGGTGCTGCGCATGGTCAGCTGCGCCTGCTGATAGCGGGTGATCAGCCCGGCGATCTGTCCCAGCGGTGCCAGCACGCGGCTGCCGAGCATGTAGCTGGCGACCAGGGCGCCAACGCTGAGGTTGCCGGCAATGATGCTGTAGACGCCGGCGACAATGGTCGCCATGCCGCAGAATTGCTGGATGAACAACGTGCCGTTGGTAGCCAGGGCCGACAAGTTGCGGGCATGGGCGTCGAGGCGGGTCAGGGCGCCGTGGGTGCTTTCCCATTGATACTGACGCTCACTCTCGGCACTACAGGCTTTGAGGGTTTCCAGGCCGCCGAGCGTTTCGATCAGCAGGGCCTGGCGTACCGCGCCCAGGGCCAGGCTTTTTTGTACGGTGTCGCGCAGGCGTACCTGGATGAACAGGGCAAAGACAATGGTCACTGGAAAGGCGATTAGCGGAATCACCACCAGCCAGCCGCCGAGCAGGCCGATCACCAGCAGCATCAGTACCACGAAGGGCAAGTCAATGATGCTGGTCAGGGTCACCGCGGTGAGAAATTCGCGCAGGCCCTGGAAGTCATGGATGCTTTGCGCAAAGCCGCCGACGGTTGCCGGGCGGGCCTTCATCGACATCCCGGTGATGCGCTCGAACAACGTGGCCGAGAGAATCAGGTCGGTCTTTTTTCCGGCCTGATCCAGCAAGTGGGCGCGTACCACGCGCAGAATCAGCTCGAACAGGGTGCCGATCAACAGGCCGACCACCAGCACCCACAAGGTCGAGATGGCCTGGTTGGGCACCACCCGGTCGTAAGTCTGCATGACGAACAACGGCACCATCAGGCCGAGCAGGTTAATCAACAAGCTGGCCAACAGCGCATCGCTGTAGAGCCAGCGTGACAGCTTCAGGGTGTCGCGGAACCAGGCATTGACCCGTGGCATCAATGGCGCGCGCAGCTCTTCGAGCTCATGCCGGGGGCGGGCGAACAACGCCTCGCCGCTGTAAGCCTCGGCCAGTTCCTTGTGGCTGACCCATTGCTCGCCGCCTTCCGCCTCGCTGGGCAGGATCAGCGCCATACCGTCATCGCCCCAACGCCGCAGTACGGCGCAGCGGCCCTCCTTGAGCAGCAACAGCACCGGCAGGTTGAGTGGCGAAATCGCGTTCAATTCCCTGCGCAGCACCCGAGCCTGCAAACCGGCACGAGCAGCAGCCCGTGGCAGCAGGTCGAGGCTCAAGCGCTGCTGGGCCAAGGGCAGGCCGGCACTCAGACCCGCGCGACTGAGCGTGCAACCATGCAGCTTGCAGAGGATCAGTAATCCATCGAGTAGCGGGTCATCGAAACTCTGGCGCGGATCCGTCGTCGAGCTCACAGGTTGCATGCTGGTCACAATGGCCTACTCCTGCAACGGGTTGAGACTTAGCGCATGTCGGGCAAGCGTGCTTCGCTCTTTACTTCACTCTTGGCAATGGCCTCAGGCGGCAGTGAGATGCGCTGCTTGTTCAGCAGTTCACCCATGTTGGCCAGGACCCGATACATCGAGAACTCCTCGGTATAGCGCACTTCGGTGTAACGACGGTTGGCGTTGTACAGCTCGTTTTCACTGTCGAGCAGGTCGAGCAGGGTCCGTTGGCCGAGGCCGAACTGGTCCTGGTAGGCCGCGCGCACACGGGTGCTGGTGTCGGCGTACTCGCGGGCGGTCGGGGTTTGCTTGCGGGCGTTGGTCATGGCGTTCCAGGACAGCGCCAGGTCCTCGTTGAGGGTGCGCAAGGCATTGTTGCGGATGTCCATCGCCTGGTTGATCTTGTGTGCATCCGACTGCAGGCGGGCCTTGTCGCTGCCGCCGCGGAACAGGTTGTAGCTGAGCTCGACACCGGCTTGCCAGTCATTGTTGTCGTGACCGACCTGACCTGCGGTGTTGTTGTTGGCACCCGTGGCCAACACCGCATCCAGGCGCGGATAGAACGGCGACTTGGCCACTTCGTACTGCTGCTCGGCAGCTTGTACGTCAGCCTGGGCCGACTTCAGGTAGGGGTTATGCTCCAGCATGTCCTGGCGTGCGTCCAGCAGGCTCGCAGGCATTTCACCCTTGATGGTGACCGGTGTTTCCAACTCGTCGGGTACGCGGCCGATGACGCTGAAGAAGTTGGCTTCGGCATCGGCCAGGTCGACTTCGGCGGTGTACAGGTTGTTTTCCGCCAGGGCGCGACGAGCGGTGGACTGGTCAAGGTCGGCGGTGCTGCCCACGCCACGTTCGCTGCGCAAACCGATCTGGTCGTTGACACGCAGGTGGGCCTGGAGGTTGTTCGTGGCCAGGGTCACCAGTTCACGGCGCTTGAGCACTTCCAGGTAGACCTCGATGGCGCGCAGGGCGATGCTCTGGGCGGTTGCCTGGGTGTAGTAGGCGCGGGAGTTGACCACGGCTTCAGTGCGACCGACCTCGTTGGCAGTGTTGAAACCGTCGAACAGCATCTGCCGCAAGCGCAGGTCTGACTGGGTGTAGGTCAGCGTTTCCTTGTGGTGATTACGGCTGCCGTCGGGATCGATGCCGCGGGTATTGGTGTTGTCCGACTTCTGTCGGCCATAGCCGGCAACCAGGTCGACGCGCGGGTACCAGCCGCCTTTGGCAACGTTTACGTCTTCGTCTGCCGACAACCGACTGTTGCGGCTGGCGTTGATTTCAGGATGTTGGTCCACGGCGCTTTGTACAGCCTCCGTAATCGACATCGCTTGAGCATTGGCACATGCCATGGCCAAAAGAATTGCGCCGGTGATGGGGGTCAAAACGCGCATGGGGTACTTCTCCCTGATTTCTAATTTAGGTGTTGCTGTCGTCATAAAATTGACGAACTTTTACGTGCAAACCGTTTCAGGTTTGTAACAACAGAGCTAAGAACATTTATAAGACGAGCTAAGAAGAATTTTTCATAAGAGTTATGCGAAAAAAAACTTATGAGGTCTAAGAAATCCACGACATTGTTCATATCGGGCGACCCGTCGATTCTGCGCTAGGGTGCATATTTCGGGCGTCGGAGAAAGTTCAATTTTTTTTGCGGCAAAGGGCACGGATGTAGCGGAGGGGATGGAGGAAGGGCAATCATTGGCGACAATTTTTTGGCACATGTCAAATGGCCAGATTGTTTTTCCACGTTCACCGGGAGTCTGTGATGCGAAGGTGTTGATTGCATTGAAATCCACCCGCGTCTTCAGCACTTTCCGGGTGTTGGCCCAGGGCGGGGGTAGCGGGCCGACCACGCGATTCAGGGTGCTTTTCTGCGAAAAACCGTTCCGCAGCGGAGGAGAGCGCTCATGGCCAAGTTAATCGGTATTGTCAGCAAAGTAGTCGCAGAGGTCTTCGCCGTCGCCAGTGACGGGACACGTCGGGCGCTGGCCGAGGGGGACCGGCTGTTTGCCGGCGAGCAGTTGCAGACTGGCGCTGCCGGGGCCGTAGCCGTCCATCTGCAAAATGGCGCCGAATTGACTCTGGGACGGGACAGCAGCCTGGCACTTTCGCCGCAGTTGCTGGCCAGCCAGGCACCGCATGCCAAGGCACCAGAAGCGCTGACGCCGAGCCAGGCTCAACTCACCGATGTGGAAAAGCTCCAGCAAGCCATCGCTGCCGGTGCCGACCCGAGCCAGGACGCCGATCCGACAGCGGCCGGTCCCGGTAGTGGCGGTGCACCGGGTGCGCTAGGTGGTGGTCACTCCTTCGTTCTACTCAATGAAGTAGCCGGTCGGGTTGATCCGGTCGTTGGATTCCCAACGGCGGGTTTCAACGGCTTTGTGGAGTTGCCGGAGCTGGATGTCGGCGTGCTCAACAACAACGATGACGCTCCGCCGCCGCTGCCGGTGGTGGACAACCCAGTCATCATCGAGGGTCTGGAGGTGGTGGTGGGCGAGTTGTCCCTGAACGAAGCCAATCTGGCGCAGGGATCTGCCAGTGCCCCTGCGGCCTTGACCCGGACCGGCAGTTTTACCGTGGTAGCAGCGGATGGGGTGTTCAACCTGAATGTCGGTGGCATCAATGTGGTCACTGCTGGCGCTGTGACCGGTGTGGGCCAATCCATCACCACTGGGCTTGGTAACGTATTGACCATCACCGGCTACGATGCTGCGACCGGTGTGGTCAGCTACAGCTATACCTTGACAGGCGCCGAAGCGCATCCGGCCGGTGGCGGTGCCAATGGGCTGGGTGAGAGCATCAGCGTCTTGGTCAGCGATACCGATGGTGATGTGGCCAGTGGTTCGCTGGACATTACCGTTAGCGATGACACGCCTCGGGCAGTGGCTGACAGCAATGTGGTCACAGCCACCGAGAATCAGCTGACCCTGACCGGCAACGTCCTGGGTAACGATACCCAGGGCGCCGACCGTCTCCCGAGCGGGCCGATTACCGCGCAGACCTTCAATGGCACCTACGGCACCCTGGTGCTGGCCGCTGATGGCTCCTACACCTATACGCTGAACACCAGTGATCCGGATTTCATCAACCTGCATGGTGGCGGCAACGGCACCGAGACCTTCACCTATACCCTCAAGGATGCCGACGGCGACAGCAGCACCGCGACGTTGCAGATCAACGTCAGCAATCTCAACGACCCAGTAACCCTTAACGGTCTGGGTGTTGAAGGTGGTGAGTTGACGGTCAACGAGAAGAACCTCAGCGATGGCAGTAGCCCGGACACGCCATCGTTGACCCAGACCGGCAGCTTCACCGTGACCGCTGCGGACGGCCTGCAAACCCTGACTGTGGGCGGCATCGCCGTGGTTACCGGTGGCAACGCAGTCGGCTTCCCGCAATCGGCCACCACGCTGCAGGGCAACACCCTGACCATCACCGGCTACAACCCCAGCACCGGGGTGGTGACCTACACTTACACGCTGCTCGACAGCGGAGCGCATGACAGTGGCAACGGCACCCCCCTGAGCGAGAGCTTTACGGTGGTCGCCACCGACACCGATGGCAGCAGTGCCAGCGGCTCGATCGAGGTGAATATCGTCAACGACGCGCCCAAAGCAGTCGCTGATACCAACACAACCCCCGCCACGGAAACCCAGCTGACCCTGACCGGCAACGTCCTGGGCAACGATACCCAGGGTGCCGACCGTCTCCCGAGCGGGCCGATTACCGCGCAGACCTTCAATGGCATCTACGGCACCCTGGTGCTGGCCGCTGATGGCTCCTACACCTATACGCTGAACACCAGTGATCCGGATTTCATCAACCTGCACGGTGGCGGCAACGGCATCGAGACCTTCACCTATACCCTCAAGGATGCCGACGGCGACAGCAGCACCGCGACGTTGAAGATCAATGTCAGCAACCTGAATGATCCGGTGACCATAAGAGGTTTGAATGTCGAATGTGGTGAACTGACCGTCTACGAGAAGCACCTCAGTGACGGCGGCAGCCCGAATGGGGCGGCATTGACCCAGTCCGGCAGCTTCATTATCACTGCTCCCGATGGCCTGAAAACCCTGACTGTCGCGGGTGTCACCGTGATCAGCGATGGCAACGGCAGCTTCCCACAATCGGGGACGACCCCGCTGGGCAACACCCTGACCATCACCGGCTACAACCCCAGCACCGGGGTGGTGACGTACACCTACACACTGCTCGACAACGAAGCGCATACCAGCGGCAATGGCAGCACCCGGAGCGAAAGTTTTAACGTGGTGGCCACCGACACCGATGGCAACAGTGCCAGTGGTTCGCTCGAGGTGAATATCGTCGACGACGCGCCCAAAGCCGTTGCTGATATCAACACAACCCCCGCCACAGAAACCCAGCTGACCCTGACCGGCAACGTGTTGAGCAACGATACCCAAGGCGCCGACCGTATCGCGAGTGGGCCTATTACCGCGCAGACTGTCGAGGGCACCTACGGAAAACTGGTGCTGGCTGCCGACGGTTCCTACACCTACACGCTGAACACTGCAGATCCGGACTTCATCAACCACGGTGGCGGCACCGGTATCGAGACCTTCACCTACACCCTCAAGGATGCCGACGGCGATACCAGCACGGCGACGTTGAAGATCAACGTCAGCAACCTGAATGATCCGGTGACCATAAAAGGGTTGAATGTTGAATGCGGTGAGTTGACCGTTTATGAGAAGCACCTCAGTGACGGCAGTAGCCCGAATGGGGCGGTCTTGACCCAATCCGGCAGCTTCATCATCACAGCGCCTGATGGCCTGAAAACCCTGACTGTCGCGGGTGTCGCCGTGATCAGCAACGGTAATGGCAGCTTCCCGCAATCAGGGACGACCTCGCTGGGCAACACCCTGACCATCACCAGCTACAACCCCAGCACCGGGGTAGTGACGTACACCTACACGCTGCTCGACAACGAAGCGCACACTAGCGGCAATGGCACCAGCCGGAGCGAGAGTTTTACCGTGGTCGCCACCGACACCGATGGCAGCAGTGCCAGTGCTTCGCTCGATGTGAATATCGTCGATGACGCACCCAAAGCCGTCGCTGATATCAACACAACCCCCGCCACGGAAACCCAACTGACCCTGACCGGCAACGTCCTCAGCAACGACACCCAGGGCGCCGACCGTATCGCCAACGGACCGATTACGGCGCAGACCTTCCAAGGTATCTACGGCAAACTGGTCTTGGCCGCTAACGGTTCCTACACCTATACGCTGAACAGCGCCGATCCGGATTTCATCAACTTGCGCGGTGGCGGAACCGCTACCGAGACCTTCACCTATACCCTCAAGGATGCCGACGGCGACAGCAGCACGGCGACGTTGAAGATCAATGTCAGCAACTTGAACAGTCCGGTCGTCATCGATGGACTTGACGTCAACGGTTGCGAGCTGACGGTCTACGAGAAAAACCTCAGTGATGGCAGCAGCCCGGACACGCCGTCATTGGCTCATTCCGGTAACTTCACCGTGACGGCTCCCGATGGCTTGCAAACGCTGACTGTGGGGGGCATCAACGTAGTCAGTGGCGGCTCGATCAGCGACTTCCCACAATCGGGGACAACCCCGCTGGGCAACTCGCTGACCATCACCGGATACAACCCGAGCACGGGTGTGGTGACCTACACCTACACCTTGCTGGACAATGAAAACCATCCAAATGCCAATGGCACCAACAGCCTCAATGAGCCCATCACTGTCACCGCGACCGATAAAGATGGCAGTACTGCCCATGCGACTCTGGATGTAGCCATTGTTGACGATGTAACAGCGGTAGTGGGCGCCGAGCGCTCGGTGACACCGGGGCAGGTCGACTCTAACCTGCTGCTGATCATCGACGTGTCCGGCAGTATGCGCGAGGAATCGGGCGTCCAGGGCAAGACGCGTCTGCAACTGGCCAAGGATGCCATCAGCTCCTTGCTCGACAAGTACGACGAGATGGGCGACGTCAAAGTCCAGGTTGTCACCTTCAATTCATCTGCGTCGGAGCAATCGACCCTCTGGGTATCGGTCGCCCAGGCCAAGCAGATCGTTGCTGGCCTGACAGCGGGCGGTGGTACCAACTACGATGCCGCAGTGGCCGAGGCGAAGTCGGCTTTCGCCAACAGTGGTAGCTTGAGCGGGGCGCAAAACGTCGGCTATTTCTTCTCCGACGGCAACCCGTCCTCGACCGCGCAAGGCATCGGTGCGGCTGACGAGGCTGCCTGGAAATCCTTCCTCGACAGCAACGGGATCAAGTCTTACGCCATTGGTCTGGGCAGCGGCGTCAACGCCGGTAATCTCAACCCGCTCGCTTATGACGGCAGCACCCATACCGATACCAACGCCGTGGTGGTTACTGATCTCAATGCATTGAACCAGGTGCTGTCCGGTACGGTGCAGGGTGCGCCAATTACCGGCAGCCTGATGAGTGGCGGAAATTTTGGGGCTGACGGCGGCTTTATCAAAGCGCTGCTGATCGATGGCACGACCTATACCTATGACCCCAAAGCCGATGGCGGCAAGGGCAGCTACACCGCAACTGGTGGTATTGATCGCGGTAGCTTCGATACGCTAACCAATACCTTCAACATCAAGACCCAGCAGGGCGGCACCTTGCTGGTTGACATGGATACTGGCGAGTTCACCTATACGCCAGCGAAAGACACCGGCACTACCGTGACCGAGACTATCGGCTTTACCGCCAGTGACAACGATGGCGACCTGAGCAGCGCCAACCTGGTGGTCAATGTCTACTCCAACGCCGCGCCAGTGGTCGGCGCCGACTCTATCATCACCAACATCCTCTCCAGCACCATTACTGTACCGGCCGAAGCACTGCTGGCTAACGACAGCGATGCCAACAACGATACGCTCAATGCATCGCCAATTACCTTCACCACCTATTGGGCGGCCAAAGGTGCGGGGTTCTCGGTAGGCAACGGCACCTCTACGGTTGGTTTCTCGGGAAGCAACAGTAGTGAGGCCAACCAGCTCAAGGACTTGCCGCGTAGTGCGTTCCGCATCGCCGCGAATACAACCACTGCAGTGCTGCTGGTCAATGGCTACCTGGGCGCGCTATCGAGTAACGCCAATGCCGAGGACGTGCTGACCGTCACCTTGAAACAAGGCGAGTCGCTCAAGCTCGATCACAACCGGTCCGCTGGCAACATCCTGATGGAGTGGAAGGATGAGAATGGCGTTTATCAGACCATTGCCGATGGCGCCAGCTTCACTGCCAGTCATGACGGGGTGTACAGCATCCACATCGTCAACCAGTCCAATCCTCTGGGGGGGAATGCCAGTGCAGCGGAAAGCTATGCCTTGACCATGACCGTCGACTACGCAAATGCTCAGAACCAAACCTATAACGGCACCTATACGGTCAGTGATGGGCATGCTGGCAGTGGTACTGGCAATGTGGCGATCGTCTACCAGGGCGGCAGTATCCTGACGGGTACTGAGGGCCATGACACCTTGCTGGGCGGGGCGGGTCACGACACCCTCAATGCCGGTGCCGGCAATGATGTGCTGATTGGCGGTGACGGCAATGGCATCCTCAACGCAGGCGATGGTAATGACTTGCTGATCGGCGGCAACGGCAATGACCAGCTCAATGGCGGTGCCGGTATCGATACTGCCAGTTATGCCGGTGCCGGTGGTGGGGTAACGGTCAGCCTGGCAAGCGCAGCAGCGCAAAATACCGGAGGGGCGGGGACTGATACCTTGACCGGTATCGAGAATCTGATTGGCTCGGACTACAACGACGCCTTGACCGGCGACGGCAATGCCAACCTGCTCAAGGGCGGGCTGGGCAACGATACCTTGAACGCAGGGGGTGGCAACGATGTCCTGGCCGGTGGGCCGGGGAACAATACCCTGACGGGAGGTACCGGCA
This sequence comes from Pseudomonas sp., assembly GCF_050739775.1. Lineage (GTDB taxonomy): Bacteria > Pseudomonadota > Gammaproteobacteria > Pseudomonadales > Pseudomonadaceae > Aquipseudomonas. The sequence continues at coordinate 24,660 of NZ_JBOICA010000026.1, read as the reverse complement.
ACGATATCTTCCTCTGGCAGCAGGGCAATACGGGGCGTGACCTGGTGACCGACTTTACACCTGGCACGGACCGGCTTGATCTGTCGCAGTTGCTCCAGGGCGAAAATGCGACATCGGCGTCACTGGACGATTACCTGCACTTCAAGGTCTCCGGCAGTGGCTCCGAGGTGATTTCGACCATCGAGGTGAGTGCCGTGGCGGGGGCTGCGCCGACCCAGATCATCGATCTGGCTGGGGTCAACCTGGCTCAGCACTATGGGGTGACGGCAGGGGCGGGGGGGGTGATTGCTGCCGGGCAGGATACGGCGACGATTATCAATGGGATGCTTAATGATCATTCGTTGAAGGTGGATACGGTGTGAGAACTGCGGGTCAGGACGGCCGACGCAGTGTCTTTTGCCGCAGGATGTAAATGCTGACCAGCACCGCGCTGGTCAGCATGAATCCGCGCGCCCAAGGCAGCGGCACCAGGTAGCAGGACAGACCGATGCTCAGCCACATCAAGCCGATCGCGTAGACCTTGCCTTTGAGCGGGATGCCTTCACCACTGAGGTAATCGTGAACCCACGGCCCAAGCCGTGGATGATTGACCAGCCAATGGTGAAAACGCGGGGAGCTGCGAGCAAAGCAGGCCGCAGCCAGAAGCAGGAAGGGAGTGGTCGGCAATACCGGCAGGAAGATGCCGATCACTCCCAGCGCGACGCTGAGCCAGCCGATGGCCAGCAGCAGGTGGCGCATTGACGCCGGCTCAGTGGTGGCGTGGTTTGAGCAATGCAGGTGCAGGCTTTTCGTCTGGCGCATGCTGCAGCAGGTACAGCGCGGTCAGGGCCTCTGGAATCTGCACGATCATGTCGTCCATCAGGTTGGCGTCGCTGGCGATGTCGGCGAATTCAGGCTGTTCGTCGAACAGGCCGGAACCGACCATGATCGGCAGGAGCATTTCGCTGACTTCTTCCTCGGCGGTCTCGAACCAGGCTTCTTCGCGCATGAATACGCCTTCCATGAAACCGATGCACCAGCCGCGCAGGTCGGAATCGTCCGGCTCGTCGCCCAGGTCCAGGTCGCACGGCAGCTCGAACTCCTCGTCGCTGGCCAGTTGGCGGGCGATGTGCGCCTTGAGCTGGATCAGCGTGGCTTCGATTTCTTCACGCTGGGCGTCGTCCTTGTAATGAGGCTCTTCGGCGAACAGGGCTTCGATCCATTCGCGCTCGGGAACCGCTTCGGTACCAATCGACAATGCAGTCAGGTAGCCGTGGGCGGCAACGTAGTCCAGCGCTTCTTCGTGCAGCTCGTCGGCGTCGAGGAAGGCTTGCAGGCGGGTCAATTGCTCGGCGAAGGACATTACAGGGCTACCTTGGGAATAAACGATGATCGAATTCTAGCATCTTGCGGCGCCTGCGAGGCAAAGGATGACGCCTATCGCAGAGCCCCCTGTGCGAGGCGACGCTCGGGTATAATGCCCGGCTTTTGTACCCGGCCACACCGTAATGGCAGGCCAGGTAAAAGCCGCTTACGCATTTTCAGGTGTGGCGGGGAAGGTTTTCATCCAGCCTGTGGCCAGGATGGTTCTGCGATTTATGGAGTTTCTATGCTCGAACAGGCTCAGCGCGTCCTCAAGGACATCTTCGGCTACGACAGCTTTCGAGGGCGCCAGGGGGCGATCATCGAATGCGTAGCCAAAGGGGGCGATGCGCTGGTGCTGATGCCCACCGGGGGCGGCAAGTCCCTGTGTTTTCAGGTGCCGGCGCTGTTGCGTCCGGGCCTGGCCGTGGTGGTGTCGCCCCTGATCGCGCTGATGGAAGACCAGGTGGCAACCCTCGACGAACTGGGTGTGGCCGCCGCCTCGCTGAACTCGACCCTGAGCGCCGAGCAGCAGCGTGACCTTGCCGGGCGCATTCGCCGTGGCGAGGTGAAGATGCTCTACCTGGCACCGGAGCGCCTGGTGCAGCCGCGCATGCTGGATTTTCTGCGCACCCTGGATATTGCCTTGTTCGCGATCGACGAGGCCCACTGCGTATCGCAATGGGGTCATGACTTCCGCCCCGAGTACCTGCAACTGGGGCAACTGGCCGAGCTGTTCCCGAATGTGCCGCGCATTGCCCTGACCGCCACCGCGGACATGCGCACCCGCGAAGAAATCGTCACCCGCCTGCATTTGCAGAATGCCGAGCGTTTCCTGTCGAGCTTCGACCGGCCGAACATCTTCTACCGCATCGTGCCCAAGGAGCAGCCGCGCAAGCAGTTGCTGGCGTTCCTCGGCGAGCGTCGTGGCAACGCCGGCATTGTCTACTGCCTGTCACGCAAGAAGGTCGACGATGTCGCCGCCTACCTGTGCGACCAGGGCTTTCCGGCGCTGCCTTATCACGCCGGCCTGCCTGCCGAAACCCGCGCCTCCAACCAGCGCCGCTTCCTCAATGAGGAAGGCCTGATCATGGTCGCCACCATCGCCTTCGGCATGGGCATCGATAAACCCAACGTGCGTTTCGTTGCCCACCTGGACCTGCCCAAGTCGCTGGAAGCCTACTATCAGGAAACCGGCCGCGCCGGGCGCGATGGCCTGCCGGCTGATGCCTGGATGGCATACGGACTGCAGGACATGGTGATGCTCAAGCAAATGCTGCAGAACTCCGAGGGTGACGAGCGCCACAAGCGCATCGAGCAACACAAACTCGACGCCATGCTCGCACTCTGTGAAGAAACCCGCTGCCGCCGCCAGATCCTGCTCAACTACTTCGATGAAGAGCTGCCGCAGCCTTGTGGGCATTGCGACAACTGCATCGATGGTGTGCAGACCTGGGACGCCACTGAACCTGCGCGCCAGGCCTTGTCGGCGGTGTACCGCACCGGCCAGCGCTATGGTGTTGGCCACCTCGTGGATGTGTTGCTGGGGCGTGACAACGAGAAGATCCGCAATTTCGGTCATGAGAAACTGGCCGTGTATGGCGTCGGCAAGGCCCGTTCCGAAGGCGAATGGCGCTCGTTGTTCCGCCAGTTGGTGGCTCGCGGCCTGGCCGATATTGATCTGGAAGGTTATGGCGGCTTGCGCTTGTCCGATAGCTGCCGAGCGTTGTTGCGCGGGGAGGTGAGCCTGGAGTTGCGCCGCGACCTCAAGCCGCAGACCAGCAGCAAGGGTAGCGGCAGCCCGGCCAGTCAGCTGGTCCGTGGCGACGAGCGCGAACAATGGGAAGCCCTGCGTGCACTACGACGCAAGCTGGCCGAGGAACACGGCGTACCTCCGTATGTCATCTTCCCCGACTCGACTTTGCTGGAGATGCTGCGCAGCCAGCCGACCAGTCTCAGCGAAATGGCCCAGGTCAGTGGTGTCGGTGCGCGTAAGTTGGAGCGCTACGGCGCGGCGTTCCTCGACGTCCTCGACGGTGCAGCCGAGACGCCACCACAGGTCGCCGACCTGCGCCACGAGTTGACCAGCCTGGCCCGTGCCGGCATGACCCCGGCGCAAATCGCCGGGCAGTTGAACTGCAGTGAAAAGAACGTCTACAGCATGCTGGCCGAAGCCATAGGCCGCCAGCAGTTGTCGCTGGAGCAGGCCCTGGACTTGCCGGAAGACCTGCTGGCCGAAATACAGGATGCCTTTCTGGATGGTGAGGGCGAATTGCCGCCAGTATCGGCCATTGCCGAGCAGTTTGGGGCCCGTGTGCCGGAAGGGGTGTTGTACTGTGTGCGGGCGGCGTTAGCCGCTGAATTCGAGATGTAAACGGTGTTTTGTCATCTTTTATAACGATTGTCAGACAGATAGAACCTTGAGGAGCCTTGCCTGTTGCGCAGGAGCATGGTTAGCTGACTAATAATTAGTTCTGATGATGAGTTTTCTATGCCGTTGACCGATCAACACCGCTTCGGAATGCAGCTGGCCCAGATGTCGCGGGGTTGGCGCGCCGAACTGGACCGCCGCCTGGCCGGGCTCAACCTGTCCCAGGCCCGCTGGCTGGTGCTGCTGCATCTGGCCCGTTTCGACGAAGCCCCTACCCAGCGCGAGCTGGCCCAGAGTGTTGGCGTCGAGGGGCCGACCCTGGCGCGTTTGCTCGATAGCCTCGAGTCCCAGGGGCTGGTACGGCGCCAGGCGGTATTGGAAGACCGGCGAGCAAAAAAAATTCATTTGTGCCCGTCGGCCAAACCGCTGATCGATCAGATCGAAACCATTGCCAACGCCTTGCGCGTCGAGCTCTTCAGCGGTGTCGACGAGGAAGACATGCGCGTGTGCATGAAGGTCCACGCGCGCATCCTGGCCAACCTGGAAAAGTCCTGAGCGGCCTCAGAAGGTCTGACCCAGGTTCAGGTACAACGCCTTCTGATTCTCGCTGTTGGCCCCGTAGCTGAAATTCAGCGGGCCCAACGGCGTCTCGAATCCGACGAAGATACTGGCGGCATTGATGTAGCCACTGTCGAACTCGTTGTCATTGTTCCAGGCCCTGCCCCGCTCCAGCGACCCCCCTACATAGAGCGGGAAGTCAAGTGGCAGGTAGGCGCGAGGTGTCAGGCGGCGGTAGTAGACCATACGCATCAGGCTCATATTCTGCCCGGATACCGAGTCCTGGCGAAAGCCTGAAAGCTGCCGGGCGCCACCGAGGACAAAGCTTGAGGTGACCACCTCGGCGTCGTCCAGCGTCCGGCCATACTGGGTCCCCAGCACCCAGGTATTCGGGCCGCTGCTCAGGGCTTTGTCCAGTTTGAAGTTCCATTGCCGGTAACGTTGATCGGACCCCAGGTCCGGTTCGAACTGGCGCAGGGTCAGGCTTATGTCTTCACCGCTGTGAGGGAAGTAGACATTGTCCAGGGTGTCGAACGAATACTTCAGCTCGTAGAAACCTTCGTTGAAGCTGAAGTGGGGCAGGTCCTGGTCGCCAATGCGTACTTCGGCGTTACCCCAGGCCTGGCCGACCCCGAAGCGCACTTCGCCGCTATTGCCGATCTGCCGTCCCAGGTTCAGGCCGAAGCCGTAGCGTTGCAGGCGGTATTCGGCAATCGGGTCGTCGTCGAGGGTGGCTTCGATGTTTTGCGAGCCCAGGTCCAGATATGGGGCGATGAAGTAGCGTGAGCCGGCATCCAGCGGTTGATAGAACTCGCTGTACAGCTCCTGTTGATCGCCGAACTGCGCTCGGGTCAACCACTCGGCGCCCAGGCGGTTGATGCCATTGACCCGATAGCTGGCGCCAATGTTGAAGGCACTGTCGCCGCGCAGGTCATCCGACAGGTTCAGGCCCAGGCGCAGGTAGTCGGTACCGCCGCGGCGGCCGCGGGCGTTGATTACCAGGGTGTTGTCGCTACCCTTGTGCACCACCCGGTACTGGACCCGGTCGAAGTAGTCCAGGCCGTAGAGGGTACCCATGTCGGTCTGCAGGCGACCCAGTTCCAGGGGCTCGCCGATAGGCTGGCGAACATAGAAACGGATCACCTCGTCGCTGACTTTCGAGTCGTTCTCGATCTTGATCGCGGTGATTACCGGCGTGCGCTGGCTCGGTGAGCGGGCGACATTCAATTCGCCATCGCTGCTGTCGGGGCGCTTGAGCACCGCCAGGCGCGTGTCCAGGGCACGCGCGGCGCGGTAGCCTGCGTCGATCATTTCCTCGGCGCGGCCAAAATCGGTGACGCCGAAGCTGGCCAGAGGCGGCTGGATCAGGATGTCGTTGCGATGCAGGTTCGCCAGTTGTTCCTCGGAGTTGCTTCGCGTCATCAGGGTGATCGACTGGTTGAGTACATCGACCACGGTCGCCAGTTGCTTGCGGCTGCGAAGCGGCGTACCGATGTCGACCACAATCGCCAGGTCCACACCCATGTCACGGGCGACATCCAGGGGGATGTTGTCGACCATGCCGCCATCGACCAACAATCGGCCATCCAGCTCGACCGGGGCGAATACGGCCGGAATCGACATGCTGGCGCGAATCACCTGGGGCAGGTGACCGCGGCGAAACACTACTTTTTCGCCATTGGCGATGTCGGTGGCCACGGCGCGGAAAGGGATCGGCAGCTTGTCGAAGTCGCGGGTATCACTGGTGTGGGCCAGCATGCTTTCCAGCAACAGGGCCAGGTTCTGCCCCTGGATCACCCCCAACGGCAGGCCGAGGCTGCCGTCGTCGCGGAAACTGAGCTTCTGCTTGACCAGGAAATCCCGGTCATCCTGCTTGCGTCGAAATGGCACGTCCTTGCGTGGCGGGGCATCGGACAGTGCCTGTTGCCAGTCGATACCCAAGGCGAGTTTCTCCAGCTCCTCGACCTTATAGCCGGAGGCATACAGGCCGCCGACTACCGCGCCCATGCTGGTGCCAGCAATGGCGTCGATCTTGATGCCTTGCTCCTCCAGGGCTTTGAGCACACCGATGTGGGCAAGGCCGCGGGCCGCACCGCCGGACAGCACCAGGCCGATTTTCGCGCGTGGTGGTTCGCCAGCCAGCAGTGGGAAAGAAACGACGATCAGCAACAGACTCAACAGCAAGCGGTGCATCATGGCTCTCGGAGCTAAGGCTAAAGACCGCTAGTATAAGCGTCCCCGCCTGTCAGGAGACTGTCACCCCATGAATGCCCACAAAGCCGAAATTGTCATTACCTATTGCACCCAGTGCCAGTGGTTGCTGCGTGCTGCCTGGCTGGCCCAGGAACTGCTCAGCACGTTCAGCGACGACCTTGCCCGGGTGGCCCTTGAGCCCGCTACAGGCGGTGCCTTCCGGATTACCTGCGACGGTGTGCAGATCTGGGAGCGCAAGGCCGATGGCGGCTTCCCTGAAGCCAAGGTCCTCAAGCAACGGGTGCGCGACCAGATCGATCCGCAGCGCGACCTGGGTCACAGCGACCGCCCGTGATCCTCATCAGCCTTCGATAGCAGCAGCCTTGGTGGCCGGGTTGCTGGCGGCCAGGCGACTGGAGATGACGATGGCGAGAATGATCAGCACGCCACCCAGGAGCATGCGCGGGGTCGGCGCTTCGGCGAAGATCAGCCAGGCCAGGGCTATGCCGTAGACCGGCTCCAGGGCGAACACCACCGCGGCGGTGCGCGCCTTGATCACAGCAAGACTGGCGACGAACAAGCTATGCGCGACGCCGGTGCAGAACACCCCGAGCAGGCCGATCCACAGCCAGTCCATCGGCGAAACTTCGGCCAGGGCCGGGGCGGCGGCCGGCAATAGGCACAGTGCGACCACCGTGTTCTGGCACAACGCCGCCTGCACGGCCGGAATGCGTGCGCTGGACGCCCGGTTGGTCAATGACAAAAGCGAAAACAACAAGCCTGACAGCAACGACCAGAGCAAGCCGCCAGTGGCCTGGCTGGCCAGGTCGAAGTCCGGGGTGACCAGTACCAGTCCGATGCTCACCAGCAGCACCAGGAGGATTTCGTTGCTGCGAACCCGCTCACGAAACAGCAGGCCTTCGAGGATCACGGTGAAGGCCGGAAAGCTGGCAAAGCCCAAGGTGGCAATGGCTACGCCGGCGACTTTGACGGCAATGAAGAAACTCACCCAGTGCCCGGCCAGCAACACACCTCCCAATAGCAGGCGACGCCAGTCCTGGCCTTGCAGTGGTTGCCAGGCTTTTTGCGCAAGGCGGGCAAAGATGCCGAGCGCCAGTACGGCGAAGGCGGCGCGGCCAAAGACAATGATCGACGGCGCCGCCTGGGCCAGTTTGCCGAAGACGCCAGTCAGGCCGAAGAACAGCGCGCCAATATGCAGGGCGCCGAGGGCGGTGCGGTGGTTCATGGTGATCCTTGTAATAGGCAGGACAGCCCGGCCAGTGTACGAGGCACTGGCAGCGGCTGTCTGTCGCGTTCCTCGCGTCAGTTGTCGCCAGACTCGCGGCGCAATGCCCGAGGCGTACGGCCGAACGCTTTGAGCATGGCGGCGCAGAAGGCGCTTTGCGAGCTATAGCCGACCCGGCTGGCGATTTCACCGATGGCCAGGTCCGTCTCGGCCAGCAACCTGCGCGCCTGCAGGAGTCGGCGCTGGCGGATATAGTCCATGGGCGTGATCGACGCTTCGGCGATGAAGCGGGCATGCAGGCGAGCACTGGAAAGTCCGGCCAGGCGGGCCAGATCGGCGACCTGCAACGGGTAGGCGGCATTGTGCTCGATATGCGCGTCGAAGCTGGCAAAGGGCAGCTGTTTCTGTACGGTGGCTGGGCGTGGAGTGCTGTTCAGGCTGGCCAGCAACAACACCGCGCCCTGTTGGACAATCAGCGGGTCGGCCAGCGCACTGGCCGCCAGCCAGTCGACCAGTCGTTGCTGATGGTTGTCCAGGTTGAGCGAGCCGCGATGTTCAAGCAGGCGTTGGCTGGCCTGGGCCTGCTCACCCAGGCTGCTTTCGAGCCAGGCATCGCCAGGCACATCGAGGACCAGGCAGTGGCTTCCGCTGGTGCTGCCGCAGGTATGGTGGGTGCCGCCAGGCACCACGATAAGGCCCTGGCGCTCGATCTGTGCGCCACGACCGTCAAGCTCGAAGTCCAGCTGCCCGCGCAAGCCGAACACCAGTTGCGGGTGCTCATGGCTGTGGGCGATCAGATCGTCACTGTAGTGACGCAGGGAGAGTATCGAGCCGCTGCTCATTGCGGAGTCCTCCAGGCAGTGGCAGCAGTGTACAGGGTCAGGCAAGGCGCTGGCGTGTCATCAGATCGACGTGGTTTCGTCACGTTCGCTTCACTGCCTGCTGCCACGCTCGGCAAAACTGCCCCGGAGCCAGCCCATGAGCCATGCCGAGCTAGTCAAACCCTCGCGTAAGCAACGCGTGCGCACCTTGTGGATATCCGACGTGCACCTGGGCACGCGGGATTGCCAGGCCGAGCACTTGTCACAGTTCCTCAAGGGCTATCAGGCCGACCGGATCTACCTGGTCGGCGACATCATCGACGGCTGGAAACTACGCGCTGGCATGTACTGGCCGCAGGCACACACCAACGTTATCCGCCGTCTGCTGACCATGAGCAAGCGCGGCACCGAGGTGATCTATGTCACCGGCAACCATGACGAGTTCCTGCGGCGCTATTCCAAGCTGGTGTTGGGCAATATCCGCCTGGTCGACCAAGCCGAGCACCTGACCGCTGATGGACGCCGACTACTGGTGATTCATGGCGATCAATTCGATGTGATCACCCGTTACCATCGCTGGCTGGCCTTTCTCGGTGATTCGGCCTATGAGTTCACCTTGACCCTCAACCGCTGGCTCAACCATTGGCGCGCCCGCTACGGCTACGGTTACTGGTCGTTGTCGGCGTACCTCAAGCACAAGGTCAAGACGGCAGTCAGTTTCATCAGTGATTTCGAAGAGGCGATTGCCCATGAGTGCGTCAAACGCGGCTTTCATGGTGTGGTCTGCGGGCACATTCATCATGCCGAAATCCGTAAGGTCGGCGAGGTCGACTACTTGAACTGTGGTGACTGGGTCGAGTCCTGCACGGCGCTGATCGAGCACTGGGACGGCAGCATCGAGTTGTACCGCTTGGCCGACGCCCAGGCCCGCGAAGCGCAGCGCCTGGCCGATCTGCAATGGATCGAGCCGCGCTGACCTGGCCTTGCGGGCCGAAATCAGAAGGATACTTTACCGCGCAGCATGTCGCGGTACATGGCGAAATCGCCAATGAGGCTGTACAGCGGGTGTTTGAAGGTGGCGGGGCGGTTCTTCTCGAAAAAGAAATGGCCGACCCAGGCAAACCCGTAGCCAGCCAACGGCACCAGCAACAGCACTATCCACTTGCCGCTGGCCAGGGTATAGGCGAGCAGCGCGATGACCAGGGTCGTACCGACGAAGTGCAGGCGCCGGCAGGTTTGATTGCTGTGTTCTTGCAGATAATACGGATAGAACTCGGAAAAACTGCGAAATTGCTGAGGACTGTTCACGACGCAGCTCCTGAAGCGCTCGATATTGATAAAGATACACGGCGTGGAGCCTGAACTGAGTCTAGAGTGAGTAAAATTATCGGGCAGTGACAATAGGCGCCAATTGAGTATCCTTTGAGATCGCCGCAGGAGCGCTCAGTTCGAACATAAGAAGCCAGCCATGAGCGAGAGAACTACGTCAGCAAGCTGGGCCTCAGGGATCGTCAAGGCACTCGAGCTCGAAGGGCTGGATTGCCGTGCCATGTTCCAACAACTCGGCCTGGATTTCGCCGCCCTGGACGACCCCGACGCACGTTTTACCCAGGACGCCATGACCCGTCTGTGGCAACTGGCGGTCGATCTTTCCGGCAACCAGGCCATTGGCCTGAACATGGCCCGGGTGGTCCGTCCGGCGTCATTCCACGTGGTCGGTTACGCCTTGATGTCGAGCCGCACCCTGGGCGAAGGGTTCGAGCGTCTGGTGCGTTACCAGCGCATCATTGCCGAAAGCTCCGATCTGAGTTTCCGCCTGGAGTCGGATGCTTACGCGTTGACCCTCACCGTTCACGGTGACCATCTTCCGCCCACCCGGCACAGCGCCGAAGCCTCGCTGGCCTGTGCGTTGTCGCTGTGCAGCTGGCTGAGCGGGCGGGTGATACAACCACGGCGGGTGTTGATCCAGGGGCCACAGCCGCTGGACGTGACGCCCTACAACATCGCCTTTCATGCGCCACTGGTGTTTGACGCTGCCCATGACGCGTTGATTTTCGAGCGCGCCGACATGGAAGCGCCGCTGCCGACCGCCAATGAGGCCATGGCCACGTTGCATGATCGTTTCGCCGGTGAGTACCTGGCGCGTTTTTCCGAAAGCCGGGTGACGCACCGTGCGCGCCAGGTGCTCTGCCGGGTGTTGCCCCAGGGCGAGCCCAAGCGCGAGACCGTGGCCCAGACCCTGCATTTATCCCAGCGCACCCTACAGCGGCGGTTGCAGGAGGAGGGCACCAGTTTCCAGGCCCTGCTTGACGATACCCGCCGCGAACTGGCTGAGCAGTACCTGGCACAGCCAGGCATGACCCTGTTGGAAACTGCTTATTTGCTCGGGTTTGCCGATCCAAGCAACTTCTACCGGGCCTTTCGCCGCTGGTTCGATGCCACCCCGGGCGAGTATCGGGCGCGAATGGCTGCAAACGCGCCGGCTTCAGCGGCCGAGCAGGGCACCGAAACCTCGGTCAGTGACGCCAGAACGCCGGCATACACAGCACCAGCACGGTAATGATCTCCAGGCGTCCGAGCAGCATGCCGAATGCCAGGATCCACTTGGCCGCGTCCGGCAGGGTGGCGAAATTGCCGGCCGGGCCAATGGTTTCTCCCAGCCCCGGACCGACGCCGGAGACCGTGCTGGCAGCGCCGGTCAACGCGGTCATCCAGTCTACGCCAAGCAACGACAGCAGCAGGGCGATCACGCAGATGGTGATGGCGAAGAAGAACGAGAAAGTCAGAATCGAGCGGACAATCTCTTCATCCAGACGGTGACCGTTGTACTTTTGCTTGATCACCGCGCGGGGGTGGATGAGCTGATTGAGGTTGGCCTTGAGCAGGATGTAGGCCACCTGGAAGCGGAATATCTTGATACCGCCGGCGGTCGAGCCGGAACAGCCACCGACAAAGCCCAGGTAGAAGAACAACATCAGCGAGAAATTGCCCCACAGGCTGTAGTCACCCAGGGCAAAACCGGTGGTGGTCACCACCGAGGTGACGTTCAGCGCCACGTGACGCAAGGCATCCAGCCAGTGCAGCTGGGTGGTCGCCCAGTACCAGGTGCCCAGCACCAGCCAGGTGACCAACAGCATGGCCAGCAGGCCCTGGACCTGCTGGTCCTTGATCAGGGCCTTGCGGTTGCCGCGCAGGGTGGCCACGTAGAGCGCGAAGGGCAAGCTGCCGAAGATCATCACCACCACCGCGACCCAATGCACCGCGGGTTGGTCCCATTTGGCCAGGGATTGGTCGGAGGTGGAGAAGCCGCCGGTGGAGATCGCCGACATGGCATGGTTGATCGCATCGAAACCGTTCATGCCCGCCAGCCAGAACGCCAGACCGCCCAGGGCAGTGATGCCAACGTAAACCGCGACGATTGACTTGGCGACCATGTGCGAACGCGGCATGACTTTTTCGGAGCGGTCCGAGGACTCGGTCTGGAACAGGCGCATGCCACCGATGCGCAGCAGCGGCAGAATGGCCACGGCCATGGCGATAAAGCCGATGCCACCGAGCCAGTGCAGCAGCGAGCGCCACATGAGGATGCCTGGCGACATGCTGTCCAGGCCGCTGAGCACCGTAGCGCCAGTCGCGGTGATGCCGGACATACTCTCGAAGAAGGCGTCGGTATAGCTGATGTGCTGGGTCAGCAGGAATGGCAGGGCAGCGAAGATGCACACCACCAGCCAGCTGCTGACCGTCAGCAGGTACATGTCCCGTGGGCGCAGGTGCACGTGTTCCGGGCGCCCCTGGATGACCAGGGCCAGACCGGCGACGAAGGTGATCATGCTGGCCCAGAGAAACGACGGCAGGTCGCCGGTGCGATCGAAGATCAGCAGGGTGGCCATGGGTACGACCATGCTGATCGCCAGGGTGATCAGGAAGATGCCGATGATGAAACCAATGATCCTTAAGGTCGGCAACGCCATGTGATCTGCTCTGACTCGAAACGGAAGGGCGCCATTCTACCTATGGACCTTTTTAAGTAAACGCTAGAATAGCTGCACATTTCTCTTTAAGGGGTAGCCGATGGAGGCTCTCGACGCATTGCTCAACCGTGTTTCCGTACCACGCCTGGTGGAACCCGCGCCCAATGCCGCACAGCGCGAGGCTCTGTTTCAGGCCGCGTTGCGGGCACCGGACCATGGCCAGCTACGGCCGTGGCGCTTCTTGACGGTTGAGGGTGAGGGGCGCGAAAAGTTGGGGGCACTGCTGGCCGCAGCGGTGCAGGTCGAGGGTAACGCCAACGCGGCTGCTCTGGACAAGGCCCGGGCCATGCCGCTGCGTGCGCCGTTGCTGGTGGTGGTGATTGCGCGTCTGCAGGATCACTTCAAAGTACCAGCGTCGGAGCAGCGTCTGGCTGCCGGCTGTGCTGCCCATGGCATTCTGCTGGCGGCCCATGCCCAGGGCATCGGAGCGGTCTGGCGTACTGGTGAGCTGGCTTACAGCAAGCATGTGGCCAAAGGGTTGGGGCTGGCTGATAACGAGGAGATCATTGCCTTCCTGTACCTGGGCACTGCGCAGCATGAACCGCGTACGGCGCCGGTGCTGGCCACGGCTGACTTTGTCACAGCCTGGGGGCAGTAAGGTTTTGTAGTGTCTGTGCCGGTCTAGCCGGTGCTAATTGTAGGGGCGGATTCATCCGCTCCTACGATTCCTATGGAACTCCAGGCCCGGCCAACGGCAACTCCAGGCTGGCAACAAAGCCACCCTGCGGATGGTTCGCCAGACTCAGACTCCCACCATGGCGCTCCGCCGCCTTGCGCGCAATGGCCAGGCCCAGGCCATGGCCTGCCGCGCTCTGTCCAGGGGCGCGGAAGAACGGCTTGCCCAGTTGCGCCAGGTGTTCTTCGGCCACGCCCGGCCCGTGGTCGCGCACGCTAAGGACGATGCGGTCGTTGTCCCGCACCCCGGTAATTTCAATTGGCTGCCCCGGCGGGTTGAAGCGCAGGGCATTGCGCAGCAGGTTGTCCAGCGCCCGTTCGATCAGCGTGGGCCAGCCTTGCAGGTTCAGTCCGCTTTCGTGGTGCAGCTGTATTTTTTGCTCAGGGGCATTGAGCTGGGCGTCCTTGTGCACTGCCTGCAACACGCCATCCAGGTCAACCGGCTCAGCGCGCGCCTGTTCGGCATCGACCCGAGCCAACGCCAGAATCTCGCTGATCAACGCTTCCAGGCGGTCACATTCGCGGGTCAGGCGTGGCCACAACGCCTGGCGCTGCTCCGGTTCGGCTCGTTCAGCCAGCGCCAGGGCGATGCGCAAGCGGGCCAGCGGCGAGCGCAGTTCATGGGAAACGTCGCGTAACAGCTGGCGCTGGCTGCCGATCAGGCTCTGCAGGCGCGAGCCCATGCGGTTGAAATCGTTGGCCAGCACGCCAAATTCGTCACGGCGGTTGGCCAGTTGCGCCAGGCTGTTTTGCTGGTAAGTGGTCTGCCCCAGGTCATGCACTGCACCGCGCAGGCGGCTGAGCGGGCGGGTGATAGAGAGGGTCACCAGCAGGCTGAACAAGGTCAGCACCACCAGGGCAATACCTAATGCGCTCAGTGGCCAAAGCAGGCTGTCGCGGTGCCAGGTATCCAGCTCCGGGTGGGGAATGCGGTAGATCAGCAGGTAGGTCTCACCGCTGTCGGGGCTGGTGTACTCCTCGGTCAGGCGACGCCAGGGCAGGCGCCGGTCGTCGTTGTGGCGCCGCGCCTCGAAGGCCGCGGCGCGGCGTGGAAAGGTGCCTGGCACCACTGCGTCGCCACTGTCATTGAGCACCTGAACGTCAATGTTGTAACGGCGTTTGCGGTGCTCCAGAAAGTGCTGGGCGTTCTCGGGGCCCTTTTGTTCATAGCGCTGGGTCCAGGTCTTGGCCAGGGTATTGAGGCCCGGGTGGCGACTGAGAATCCAGGCATCCTGGTTGAGCATGTGCCCGAGCAGGATCGACAGGCCGGCGACCAGGGCAATGGCCAGCCAGAAACTGGCCAGGATGCGCCAGAACAATGAACGCAAGGGAGGCTCCTTCAACGGCAAAAAGCCCGGCCTGCACAGGGGCAGGCCGGACGGGAGGCTGACAGCTTACTGGGCCTTGGTGGCTTTTTCAGCTTTCCAGGCCTTGAACTCGCTCCATTCGGCGCGGCGTTGCTCCTGCTCTTTCTTCAGCTCATCGAATTTCTTCTGCTGATCAGGCTTGAGCAGAGCGCGGATCTCGGCCTGGGTCTTGTCCTTTTTGACCTGCAGTTCGTCTTTCAGGGCTTTCTGATCTGCAGCCGGGAGTTTTTCCAGGTAACGCTTGGTGATTTCCTGACGGCTCTTCATCTGCTCGCCCATCAGTTTGCCGATCTGCTGACGCTGTTCGCGGGTCAGGTCCAGCTGGGCGAAAGGCGCTCCACCGCGGTGGTGATCGCCGTGGCGCGGGCCGCCTTCTGGCATGGCCATGACGACGGTCGGCAGGGCGGCAGCGAACATCAGGGCGATAAGGGTCTTGCGCATGGTGTCTCTCCTTTTTGGGGCCGGTAGTTACCGGATGTGCCCAGTCTAGGGAGAGCAAGGTCAACGGCGGTCAGGCAAGGGTAAAGCTTGGGTAAAGATGCCAGGCCGCCGAACTGACATTACAGGCTGTAGTAGTAGCCGCGGCTGCGCAGGGCCACGATGCGCGGGCGGCCATCAGGGTGCGGGCCGACCTTCTTGCGCAGGTTGCTGACGTGCATGTCCAGGCTGCGGTCGTAGAGGGTCAACTTGCGGCCCAGGGCGATCTGCGCCAGTTCCTGCTTGTCCAGCGGCTCGCCTGGCTGGCGCAGCAGGGCTTCGAGAATGCGGCTCTCGGAGAGGGTCAGGGTCAGTTCATGCTCGTCGATACTGACCACGCCCCGGGCCGGACTGAAACACAAATCGCCGACTTCGATCTGGCTCGGCGTGGCGCTGGGGTGACTGCGGCGCAGCACTGCACGCAGGCGGGCAGTGAGTTCGCGCGGGTCGCAAGGTTTGGCCAGGTAATCATCGGCGCCCAGTTCAAGGCCAAGAATGCGGTCAAGCGGTTCGCCGCGGGCCGACAGCATCAGCACCGGCAGCTCGGCATGCTCGTTGCGCAGTTGCTTGAGCAACTCCAGGCCACTGCCGTCGGGCAGCATCACGTCCAGCACCACGGCGGCCGGAGCCTGCTCGGCCAGGGCCTTGCGGGCGCTCTGGCCATTGTGGCAGGCGCGTACGGTAAAGCCTTCCTGGGTCAGCCAGCTGCCGAGCAGCTCGCAGAGTTCCTGGTCATCATCAATCAGTAACAGCTCGCTCATGACTCACTCAATTCAACCATTGCCGACGCTTTCTGTGTCCGCCGCTGGCAAAGATACCGCAGAGTGCTGCCAAGAGGGCAACCGCGCCACCAATCAGGAACCATTGTTGCTGGTCGGTGATCAGGCGTTCAGGGGGGCTGGCCTGGAGCTCCTTGAGCGCCAGCTTGAGGCGCTGGTTCTCTTGGCGAAGGCGGCTGAGCTGAGCGCTTTCGCGTTCGCTGTCGGCATTGTGCAACTGCTGGGTGAGTGCTTCGCGCAGGCGCTCGCTTTCCTGCAGACGCTGTTGCAGCTCGGTGATCTGGCTGCCGACACTGAGCGACAGCGGGGTGCTGGAGGCAATGGGCTCTTCGGCCTGGGCGAACGGGGTCAGCAACAACAGGCACAGCAGCAGGGACAACGGACCTTGACGCATTGGAACTCCTGATTCTTGTCGATTCAGCAGGTTGTCGGCTGGCAGACGAGAATAATGAGCAGTTGCGTCAGTAATAGACGGGAGCGCGGTGCGCACAGCGGCGCACCGCTTGCAGCGGTTTACGGCAGGACTTGCTTGAACGGCTTGACGATGACGTTGGCATAAACGCCAGCGGCAATGTACGGGTCGGCATCGGCCCAGGCTTGCGCTGCGGCCAGGGAGTCGAACTCGGCGACGATCAGGCTGCCAGTGAAGCCGGCTGCGCCAGGGTCATTGCTGTCAATGGCCGGGTGCGGGCCGGCCAGCACCACACGACCTTGTTCCTTGAGTTGCTGCAGGCGTTCGATATGCGCCGGGCGGGCGGCCAGGCGTTTTTCCAGGGAGTCGGCAACGTCACTGGCGATAATGGCGTAGAGCATGTCAATCCTCAGGCTTAGGGGTGGAGGGGTCGCTGTCGTGCAAGTGGCGGGACAGGTAGACACCTTGGCCGACCAGGAACAGTACGGTCATGCCCAGGCTGCCGAACACCTTGAAGTCGACCCAGATGTCCTGGAAGGTGAAGGCAACGAACAGGTTGGCGGCGCCGCAGAACAGGAAAAAGGCGACCCAGGCCAGGTTCAGACGTGTCCAGACAGCATCTGGCAGGCTGATGGCATGGCCCATGATGCGCTTGATAAGCACCCGGTCACCGATGAAGTGGCTACCGGTAAACGCCAGGGCAAACAGCCAGTTGACCACCGGAGCCTTCCACTTGAGGAAGGTTTCGCTGTGGAAGGCCAAGGTCAGGCCACCGAACACCAGGCAGGCGACCAAGGTCAGCCATTGACCTTTTTCCAGCTTGCGCTGGTGGATGAACAGTGCGCCATAGACCACCATTGAGCTGATAATCAGCATCGCTGTGGCGCTGAAGATGCCTCCGAGTGCGACGCTGTGACCGGCAAATTCGACGGTGCGAGGTTCGAGCTTGAAGACGATGAAGAACAGGAGCAGCGGGATGAAATCGATGAATTGTTTCACAGTGGCAGCCAGAAGCAGGATGTGACGGCATAATAACAAACATCAATGATAGCGAAAGCGCCACCTATGAATGTTGATCTGCACTGCCACAGTACGGCCTCCGACGGCGCCTTGTCGCCGACGGCACTGGTCGCCCGGGCCCATGAGCACGGCGTGCGGATGCTCTCGCTGACCGACCATGACACCCTCGAAGGCCAACTCGAGGCCCGTGCCGCCACCCAGGCCCTGGGCATGCAGTGGGTCAGCGGGATTGAACTGTCGTGCACCTGGGGCGGCGCGACCATCCATGTGCTGGGCTACAACTTTGCCCTGGACGCCGCGCCGTTGCTTGAGGCCGTCGAATCACTACACCGGGGGCGCTGGTTGCGTGCCGAGGAAATCGACCGGCGGTTAACGCTCAAGGGCATGCCTGGCGCGCTGGAGGGCGCGCGGGCCATCCAGCAAGAGTTGGGCGACAGCGGTAATGCCCCGGCACGCCCACACTTTGCTGAGTTCCTGGTGCGTGCAGGCCACGTCAAAGACCGCGCCGAGGCCTTTCGCAAGTGGTTGGGCGCCGGCAAGCTGGGCGACGTCAAGCTGCACTGGCCAACCCTCGACGAGACCGTGGAAACCCTGCGCAAGTCCAATGCCTGGGTCAGCCTGGCGCACCCGATGCACTATGAATTAACACGCAGCAAGCGCCGCCGGCTGATTGCCGACTATATTCAAGCAGGCGGCCAGGCACTGGAAGTGGTCAACGGTATGATGCCGGCCGAACAGGTGGGCACAATGTCCATCCTGGCCCGTGAGTTCGGTCTGCTGGCCAGCGCCGGCAGTGACTTCCATGGCCCTGGCACCTGGGGTGAGATCGGTGTCTACCGGCCGTTGCCAGAGGATCTGCCACTCTTGTGGCGTCGATTCAAACATGAGCAGCCTATTGCGGCCGTCTGAACAGGAAGAGAATGTGAGTCAGTTTTTCCAGATTCATGCGGAAAACCCGCAACCGCGCCTGATCAAGCAGGCCGTCGAGATCATTCGCAAGGGCGGGGTGGTGATCTATCCGACCGACTCCTCCTACGCAATGGGTTGCCAGATTGGTGACAAAAATGCTGTGGAGCGGGTCCGGCGCCTGCGACAACTGGACAAGAACCACAACTTCACGCTGATCTGCTGCGACTTGTCGCAAATGGGCCTGTTTGCCAAGATCGACACCTCTACCTTTCGCCTGCTCAAGGCCCATGTGCCGGGGCCTTACACCTTCATTCTCAACGCCACCCGCGAAGTGCCGCGCCTGCTGCTGCACGAGAAGCGCCGCACCATCGGCTTGCGCGTGCCGTCCAATCCAATTGCACTGGCGTTGCTGGGAGAGCTGGGTGAGCCGCTGATGAGCGTCAGCCTGATCATGCCTGGCGAAGACGAGCCGATGACCGATCCCTACGAGATCCGCCAGGCCCTGGAGCATCAGGTCGACCTGATTGTCGACGGCGGTTTTGGTGATACCAAGGCCTCTACTGTGATCAGCCTGGCCGGCGATGAGCCTGAAGTCATCCGCGTCGGTTGCGGCGACCCGGCACCGTTCATGGTCGAAGCGTGAGCCAGGCGTCCACCACCGAGCCAAGCATCGACCCGCAAGCAGGCGCCCAGCAGGAATTGCCTCTGGTGCTGGTCTATGGCGAGGCCATGACCGAAATGCCGGTGGACCTGTACATTCCGCCGGACGCCCTGGAAGTGTTCCTCGAAGCGTTCGAAGGCCCGCTGGACCTGCTGCTCTACCTGATCCGCAAGCAGAACGTCGACATCCTCGATATCCCGGTGGCGGAGATCACTCGCCAGTACATGGGCTATGTCGAGTTGATGAAGACCGTGCGTCTGGAACTGGCTGCCGAGTATCTGGTGATGGCAGCGATGCTGGCGGAGATCAAGTCGCGCATGCTCTTGCCGCGATCGGCCGAGATCGAGGAAGAAGAGAGCGATCCGCGCGCCGAGCTGATTCGCCGCCTGCAGGAGTACGAGCGCTTCAAGGCCGCGGCCGAAGGCATCGATGGCCTCAGCCGGGTCGGGCGCGAGATCATCGTGCCGCGCCTGGATGCGCCCCAGGCCAAGGCCCGCAAACTGTTGCCGGAAGTCAGCCTGGAAGAGCTGCTGATGTCGATGGCCGAAGTGTTGCGCCGGGGTGATCTGTTCGAAAGTCACCAGATCAGCCGTGAGGCGTTGTCGACCCGCGAGCGCATGAGCGAAGTGCTGGAGCGCCTCAAAGGCGGTGGCTTCGTACCTTTCGTCGAGCTGTTTACTGCCGAGGAAGGCAAGTTGGGCGTGGTGGTGACCTTCATGGCAATTCTTGAACTGGTGAAGGAATCCTTGATCGAACTGGTGCAAAATGAGCCCTTTGCGCCGATCCACGTCCGCGCCCGGGCCGAGTGACAACGAGCAACGCCATGAACCTGAACGATCCGCGCGAATTGGCGCCCTTGCTTGAAGCCTTTTTGCTGGCCTCGGGAAAACCGCAGTCGCTGGAGCGGCTGTTCGAGCTCTTCGAAGAAGCCGAACGCCCCGAGCCTGCCGTGTTCAAGAAAGCCCTGGAGGTGTTGCGCAAGTCCTGCAATGGCCGCGCTTTCGAACTCAAGGAGGTCGCTTCCGGCTATCGCCTGCAAATCCGTGAAGATTACGCCCCCTGGGTGGGCCGTTTGTGGGAGGAGAGACCGCAGCGTTACTCCCGTGCGCTACTGGAAACCATGGCCCTGATTGCCTACCGCCAACCCATCACCCGCGGCGAAATCGAAGACGTGCGTGGCGTGGCGGTCAACACCAACATCGTCAAGACCCTGCTCGAACGTGAGTGGATTCGTATCGTTGGCTACCGTGAAGTACCGGGCAAGCCGGCGATGTTCGCCACCACCAAAACCTTTCTCGACCACTTCAACCTGAAGAACCTCGATGACCTGCCGGCCCTGGCCGACTTGCGTGAGATGGAACCAGAGCCTGTCCTTGAGCTTGATGATGCGCCGGTGCCAGCCCACCTGCAGGCCCTCGCCGACGAAAGCGCTGAGCCACAAGAGCCTAAGGAAGAAACCAGCTTCCGTAGCCTGTTGGTCGAGCTCGACGCCATGGAGGAGGGCCTCAAGACCGACTTTGACGACCTGCTGGAGGAGGAACCTGCGGTTGAAGGCGCCCAAGCCCTTGATCCGGAGCCCGAAACGCCAAGGCAGTAAGCATTGGCCTTCGGGCAGAATTAACCGCCAGGCCGAAGAATTTCAGCTAGTCTCAGGTGCGCTCGACGCGTGATCAGCGTATGATTTGCGACCTTTTTGGCGCTTGTTCGCCCAATCAGCTTTCAATACTTACACCGGGAGGTGCCCAGCATGAGTGAAAAAGACCTGCAAGAAACCCAGCCATTGCCGCCATCGGGCGAGAAACTGCAAAAAGTTCTCGCGCGTATCGGCGTGGGCTCGCGCCGTGACGTCGAGGCCTGGATCGGCCAGGGCCGGATCAAGGTCAACGGCGTGAATGCCACCTTGGGTCAGCGCGTCGACCTGCATGATGCGATTTCCGTCGATGGTCGCCTGATCAAGCGTGAAGAGGCTGCCGAGACCGTGCGCCGGGTGATCATGTACAACAAACCCGATGGCGAGATCTGCACCCGTGACGACCCGGAAGGCCGCCCGACTGTGTTCGACCGTCTGCCACGGCCGAAAGAAGGGCGCTGGATCAACATCGGTCGCCTGGACATCAACACCACTGGCCTGCTGATGTTCACCACTGATGGTGAGCTGGCCAACCGTCTGATGCACCCTTCCTACGAGATGGACCGTGAATACGCGGTACGGGTCCGTGGTGAAGTCGACGAAGACATGATTGCCCGCCTCAAGGCCGGTGTCGTGCTCGAAGACGGTCCGGCGCGCTTCACCGATATCCAGGAAGCGCCTGGCGGTGAAGGTTTCAACCACTGGTACCACTGCGTGGTGATGGAAGGCCGTAACCGTGAAGTGCGTCGCCTGTGGGAATCCCAGGGTCTGGTGGTCAGCCGTTTGAAGCGCGTACGTTTTGGTCCGGTGTTCCTCAACTCCGACCTGCCGATGGGGCGCTGGCGCGAAATGAGTCAGCAGGAAGTGGACATCCTGGCGGCCGAAGTGGGCCTGGCGCCGGTAGCAATGCCAACCCTGAACCACAAGACCAAGGACAAACTGGAGCGCCTGCAGCGCAAATCCACCCGTCCGCTGGGTCGTGGTGAGCGCGTGCGTACCCTGCGTCCGGCACAAGAAGGTGGCGCGGCAGCCGAGCGTCCGGCCCGTCAACCGCGTGGTGGTGAAGCCGAGCGTCCTGCTCGTCAGCCCCGTGGCGAAGCGCCGCGCAAGGATACAGGCCGTGGCCGCAGCACCGTGGCTGAGCGTCCGAGTGAGATGAACAAGCGTGGCAAGCCGGCGCCCAAGCGTCCAGGCAGCACCCGCAACAAACCTCGCCCGTAACCGCTCCTGAAGGTAAGTCAAAAAGCCAACCTTCGGGTTGGCTTTTTTTTGTCTGAAAAGTCTTGTCTTACAGATACTTCCGTAAGCCATGGAAAGTTTTTAAACCGACTTGTAAATAAATCGTTACAAAGCTGCCCGGCATACGCTGGAATTTCTGTGCGTCTCCGACGCTGTAAACAGAACTTGCCGAATAGCCCAGCCCTGCAGCGTTTACGCGTACGTCAAGTGCTTGCTCGCAGGCCTTGGGGGCGGTGAGATGTGCGTCATTGCCGTGTGCAAAGCCAGGCCGGAGAGCCGGGCATTCAATAAGAACAAACGGAGGCGCCATGTACGCCGATTACCTCCCCAGGCTTCATTCTTTCCTCAGGAACGGTGCGTTTTGTCATCAGACAATCACGCAACGTGTTGACCCCTGCGCGCCTGCAGGGGTATACAATGCGCCGCGTTTTACCTGTGACCCCAATGCGTACCGCGCACTCTTGCTGACACCCGGCTGATTTACCCACGGCTTTTGCCCTGGATGGGCAGCAGTTGTCCAAGATCCTCAAGGTAACCACCTTGTTAATTCCGCTGCGCCACGAGCGCGGTGGGTCCGATTCCGTCACAGATAAAAACAAGCAGGTGACTTCGTTCATGAGTGGACCAAACACGCATTCAGGCGAGCTGAAACGCGGCCTGAAAAATCGCCATATCCAGTTGATTGCCTTGGGCGGTGCAATTGGTACGGGACTGTTTCTGGGGTCAGCCGGTGTGATGAAATCGGCGGGCCCGTCGATGATTCTCGGCTATGCGATCTGTGGTTTCATCGCCTTCATGATCATGCGCCAGCTTGGCGAGATGATCGTCGAAGAGCCGGTGGCCGGTTCGTTCAGCCACTTTGCCCACAAATACTGGGGCGGTTTCGCTGGCTTCCTGTCCGGTTGGAACTGCTGGGTCCTGTATATCCTGGTCGGTATGTCGGAGCTGACCGCCGTTGGCAAGTACGTGCACTACTGGTGGCCGGAGATCCCTACCTGGGCCTCGGCAGCTGCCTTCTTCATCTTGATCAACGTGATCAATCTGGCCAATGTCAAGGTTTTCGGCGAGGCCGAGTTCTGGTTCGCAATCATCAAGGTCCTGGCTATCGTCGGCATGATTGCCCTAGGCAGCTACATGCTGGTCAGCGGTAGTGGCGGTCCGCAGGCCTCGGTGAGCAACCTGTGGGAGCACGGCGGCTTCTTCCCCAACGGGGTGAGCGGCTTGGTCATGGCCCTGGCGATCATCATGTTCTCCTTCGGCGGTCTGGAAATGCTCGGTTTCACCGCAGCAGAAGCCGACAAGCCGAAAACCGTGATCCCGAAAGCGATCAATCAGGTGATTTACCGCATTCTGATTTTCTACATCGGCGCCCTGGTGGTGCTGCTGTCGTTGACCCCATGGGACAGCCTGGTCACCAGCCTCGATGCTTCCGGTGGTACCTATGGCGCCAGCCCATTCGTCCAGGTGTTCTCGCTGCTGGGTAGCGATGTGGCTGCGCACATCCTCAACTTCGTGGTCCTGACCGCGGCGCTGTCGGTGTACAACAGCGGCACTTACTGCAACGCCCGCATGCTCTACGGTATGGCCGAGCAGGGCGATGCCCCGGCAAGCCTGGCGAAGATCGACAAGCGCGGCGTGCCGGTGCGTTCGATCCTGGCCTCGGCAGCCGTGACCCTGGTGGCGGTACTGCTTAACTACTTCATCCCGCAGCACGCCCTGGAGCTGCTGATGTCGCTGGTGGTGGCTGCTCTGGTGATCAACTGGGCGATGATCAGCTACTCGCACCTGAAATTCCGCCAGCACATGAACAAGACTGGCCAGAAGCCGCTGTTCAAGGCGCTGTGGTACCCCTACGGCAACTACATTTGCCTGGCTTTCGTGGTGCTGATCCTGGGCATTATGCTGCTGATCCCGGGTATCCAGATGTCGGTGTATGCGATTCCGGTGTGGCTGGTGGTGATGTTTGCCTGCTACGGGCTCAAGGGCAATCGCCATGCCCGTCGTGTACCTGACGCAGGTATTGCGGTCAAGTAAGGCGCAGCCTGTGTTGAAGGAGCCCGGCCTTGCGCCGGGCTTTTGGTTTTTGCGGTATCCTCATGGCCTTATCAGGCCCGTGACTCATGTTGATCATTTCCAATACCGTGCAGATTCCCGACCAGGAAATCGAATTGACGGCTATTCGCGCCCAGGGCGCGGGTGGACAGAACGTCAACAAGGTCTCCAGTGCCATGCACCTGCGTTTCGACAGTCAAGCCTCGTCCTTGCCGCCGTTCTACAAAGAGCGCTTGCTGGCTTTGCGCGACAGTCGCATTACCCGCGACGGGGTGATCATCATCAAGGCTCAGCAATACCGTACTCAGGAGCAGAACCGCACGGATGCGCTGGAGCGCTTGCGTGAGCTGATCCTGGCGGCAGTCAAGGTGGAGAAGGCACGACGCCCGACCCGGCCGACCCTGGGGTCGAAAACCCGGCGCCTGGATACCAAGAGCAAGCGCGGGGCGATCAAGGCCGGGCGCGGCAAGATCGATTACTGAAGCTTCTGCGGGTGGCGCGCGGGAAGTACGTCAGGGGGGATTCTTGACGGTGTGAAAACGCGTTGACGGGGTAATCCCTGCATCAGCCGTTTTCACACAGTCTGACTGTTGCGCGGTTATTCCTGGTCGGCGCTGGAGGTTTCGTCGCCGTCGTGGTCAGCCTGGGCTGGTTCGGCGCTGTGAGTGGCAGGTGTCTGCTCTTCTGGGTTCAGGCTTGGGAAGGGAAGATTCGGGATTTCATGCATCTCGTCGTTCCTCGCAAGTGTGTGGAAAGGCTGCGCAAGGCGCGCATGGCTTGTAAAAAGCTCGTGCAGGATACAGGAGTCTGGATGACAGTATGAATTTTCCTGCTTAATGGCCATCGCGGGGCAAGCCCGCTTCCACAGTGTGGAAGCG